>JAFUFU010000005.1 GCA_017469785.1 Treponema sp. | reverse complement strand
TGCCACTGGAAGAAGCAGCATGGCCGTATTGAGAGAGACCTTGCCGGATTTCATCAGTGTGATTACCCCCGTATTCAGGATTGTTTTCGCTACCATGACCAGAATGTTGCACCACATGATGATCTTGGTGTTTCCCCGTGATTTTTCAGTAGCAAGATAAATTACATTGATGAACTGAAAAACTATTGCTCCGATTGCCAGCATGAAATAAAAGGTTCCCTGACCTATTAAGTCTTCTGGCATCCTGAGGAGTCTGAGAAAAGGGTAGGACAGCGGAAGGGCCAGGCAGAGAATGAGCAGGGCGATGACAATCCCTGAAAAGAAAAGCGTACTGATTTGCGAGCTGACTTTCTCCATGTCACCTTCGCCGTAACTCCGCGAAATGATTATCGAGCCGCCTACGGAAAGTCCGGAACCTATTGCGTATAGCATTGTCTCAATCTGGGATACAAAGGAGACGGTTGAGACAACGCCCGCGCTCATGTTTGCCGCAATCAGCGTGTCAATCAGCTGGAAAACCTGATGCAGGCTGTTGTAGAAAACGAGAGGAAGCGCTATGTAAAAAATAGTCGGAAGCGGCGCGCCGTACAGAATCATATTTCGCCGCCGGCTTTCCTTTTCGCTTAATTGAATCGTCTGGCTCATAAGTCTATTATATTGATTTGCAGGATAAAATCTGTACGCTTTTTGCTATTTATTGCTTGTTTTGTGCAATTTTTGTGCTATACTTTTTCTATGATTCTGACAAAGGAGCCGGAAGACTATCGTCTCACTTCAACAGGATGCGGTTTTTCGCTGATAAAGAAATCCCGTGCAATCACGAATCCCGTGCGGCATTTTCATCCATGGTGGGAAATCCTGTACATCGAGAGTGGTGAGCGGACTTTTTTTTATGCCAACCGTACCCTGCATATTCTGGCCGGAACTTTCCTGTGCATCGCTCCCGGAATCCTTCACCGCGCGGTAAATCCTGAGGGAGAAGTCTGTTCCCTTTATAACGTTTATTTTGCAGACAATGGAGTTCCCCTGTCAGAGAATAACGCCAGATTTTCATCCCTTGTGCCGATTCTCCAGCAAATGGAACCCTGCGTTGCCCTCTTGCCTGAAGCGCAGGAAGAAATTAGGACTTTGTTTGCCTGCATGGGCACTGAGATTTTTTCAAAGGACTCTGGCTGGGAAGAGCTTGCATGGGCTTATCTGTCTGAAATCATCGTGAAGGTGAGCCGCGAGAAGACAAAGGCCGGAGTTGCCTTGCAGCCTAGTGAAAAAATGAATGCGCATATCGCCGCAGTCATTGATTATCTGAACGTGAATTACACAAAGCCCCTCAGCCTTGCTTCCGTTGCTCAGCGATTCAAGCTGTCACCCAGCCATTTGAGCCGTTCTTTTAAGGAAGAGACGCATTTCGGATTCGTTGAGTATATCAACAGCCTCAGGATAACAAAGGCCTGCCGACTCCTTGCCGACAAAAAACGCTCGGTGCTTGAGATTGCAATGGAATGTGGATTCGGCTCGCTCACCCAGTTCGGGCGTTGTTTTCGCTCGCTTACAGGAACAAATCCCCTTGACTATCGTGCTGGCCGCCGTTCATTTTTGTAGCTATTTGATTATGACCCATGTAGCCCCCGTTCCGCCCATGCTGCGGTCGGGATGGCCTGATGTTCCGAGGCTTTTATTCTGCTCGATGTAGGTTTTCACCATGGGGCCGAGAACGGGATCGCTTCCGTGGGAATGGTTGCCTTTTCCGTGGATAATCAGGATTTTTTTTAATCCCCGGCGAATGCAGTCGTTCACAAAGGAATTGAGCCGGCTCCAGGCTTCATCGCGGGTTAATCCGTGCAAATCCAGCCGTGCTTCCGGGCGCATTGTTCGCAAATATTCACGGCTTTCCATTTTTGTGCGCTCTTCGTATTCCATGGCGGCCTTGTCCTTGTCCGTCACGCCGTAGCGTCGGAGCCATAATTCCATGGGATTTATCGTTTTTTTCGCATCCTCTTCCATTTGAGCTTCATAAAGCCTGCCTTCTGCCGCAAGTTTTGCCCTTGCCCTGGCTGCTTTTTCTTCCGGGGTCGGTGCGTTGGCCATTTTATGTGAGGTTTGGGGAATTTTTGATTTTTCCTTTGCGGCTTTTTTTTCGTTTTTCTGAATGTCAGACCACTGGTCCAAGATATCGCCAAAATCCATAGTTAACTCCATTCTATCTTATTAGAAATAAATTTTCGTTTTTTGTCCAGCCGGAAAATTCCTTGCACTCGATGAAAGCCCAGCCTCCTGCCTGCTCCATAATCCGTACTTTTTGCCCTCCGCTGAAATTCTGTCCGGCGAATTTTTCTTCTGGAATTGAAAAAATCACGCCGCCTGCGAAAAGGGCATATTTGCGGGCAAAAAGCCTCTGGAATATGGTAAGACTCATTGAATCAGCCTGTTTTTTAAAATCAGCCCTGGAAATATCTTCTTTCTGCTGGGGATTTTCTTCCATTGGTTTTGTGAACGCGTCCTGATAAATCCAATGATTGCCGGATTTTTTTTCTGGACCCCTATTCTCGGATTCACCGGCGACGACAATTTCCAGATTATCCGCAAGGTAGAGACTTTTTTTGCTCCCATTGTATGCGATTCCCTCGATGGTGAAAATCGGAAAATGATATGTTCCCTCTTTAAGAATCTGCCATTCAAACGAGGCGATTTTTTTTGCATCTGCGGAGAAGGTCGTAACCCGTTCGCTTCCGCTTGCAAAATCAAAACGCTCCGTTTCGTTGAAAATGGAATCTTTCGGGAGCGTCCATTTGAATTCTAGAATCTGAACCGCATAGCGCGCGCTCAGGGTAAACTGGATAAGTTCTCCTTTTTTGACTTTAAGCGTTTTTGCGCCTGTTTTTTTGTCGCTTTTGATTCCATAAGGTTTTTGAATGTTGACTTCGAGTCTTGGCGAAATCAGATTCGGATTCTCATAGACCGTAACGCTTTCAAATTCAAAATAATGGTTTTTCCCGTCGATTTTCGTGAAGAGAGGCGAGAGAGAGATTTGCCCTGATTCAGAGAAAGTGAACCAGAGGGTAATCTGGGTGCCCCGCTCACCGTTTTTGCAGATACACTCTTCTTTCTTTGAATAGACGAAATGAATTCCCGGCGGAAGCTCAGGTAAATCTATCTGTACCCTTGACGGAAGCACGTCCGGAATCTCAAGGATGTATGAATTTTCCATCTGGGTGAAGAAAACCTCTGAAAGCGGCCGGACTTTTAAATCCCGCAAATCCCTTGCCGACGGAGATGCAAAAATTGCTGCCGAAAGAAAAAGCAGCGGCAAAAAGAAAATCCAGCGTTTTTTCATGCGGCCTGTTCCCGTGATGTCAGTAGTCAAGTTCGTCATTTTCTTTCTCCCCGCCGTCGCTCATATTCCGCCATTTTTTTCCTTCATTTTCGCGGATTACGGTAAAAATCTCGCTTTTCATGTCTGATTTTTCTGCCTTTTCCTCGTTGACGCCCTGCATCTCTGCCCTTGCAGATTTTGCCTGTCGTTCTGTCAGTTCCCGTTCACAAAGCTCAAGATTGATTTTTGCGTCGGTGTTCTTTCCGTTTGCCTTGATTGCTTTTTTAAAGAATGTTGCCGCCGTGGCATAGTCGTCTTTTTTGGCCGCAATCAGCCCCCTGTTGTAGAATGCGCTGCTCCGCAATTCTGCCGGAAGCTGACCGTCGTCCAGATTCAATTGTGAGAGACGCTCTTCTGCTGCTTCCAGCTCCCCCATCGAAAGGTAAGTCGCGCTCAAGTCGAAAATGGCATAGATTCTGGCCAGCGAATCTGGCCGTGAGGAATGGACGGAATTCAGAAAATCCGCAGTCGCGGCAGTATATTTGCCCCCATACCATTCCCAGCTTCCCTCAAGAATGCGTTTTTTCTCAGATGAGCATGACGTACTGAAAAAAGCGGAGAAAATCAGTGTGGCCGCAAGCAGGGTGCGCAGTTTTTTGCATCCTGAAAGAGAGAATTCTCCGGCTACGAATGAAAAGACAAATGAAATCAGGGAAAGAAAGACAAAGAGCGTGTGGTGGTTTATGTTCTGCACTTCGTATGAAAGCTGGCTTTCTTCCCTGTTCGAAGAGTTATGGACTTGATTCAGCAGTTTCCATGCGGAGCCAGTGCTTTCGGAATCAATGAAGCGGATTGATTCTGTGCTTTTGGATGAAAAAAACTGATAATTGTGCTTTTCAACGTCCTCTATGATTTCCTGAATTTTTTTTGAGCGCAATGCCGTTTTGACCCGTGTTTTTCCGTCTCCTGCTGTGATTTCCGATTCCTGCTCGGAGCCGAATCCGATGATGCTTACAGGAACGTCGAATTTTACGGCCTTCTCCAATGCTTTTCCCAGCTGCTTGTCAGTTTCATCGCCGTCGGTGAATACCCAGATGTATTGGGATTTCGCTGAGTTGCGCGGAATTGCATCCAGAGCGGCTTCGATTCCCTTTCCGATGGAGGAGCCTGCGCTTGTCATTAAGTGAGGCGACAGATTCTCAAGCATTGTCTCCATGAGCGATGAATCCTCGGTTTCTGGAATCGCGACGGAACCGTCTCCCTTGGCGATGACGGCCGAAAAAGAAGAGGAAGAAAGCTCCTTTAGTAGAAATGAGGCGTATTGTTTTGCTCCTGCAAGCCTGGTCATCTTGTTCGGGCCGTCCTGTGCAAGCATCGAGTATGAAATGTCGAAGACGAAGGTGACATTGCTTCCGCTCTTGTGCACGGGAATCTTTTTGTTTCCCCATGAAATTTCCGAGAACGCGAGGACGGCAAAAATCCATGCAAGGCAGCGGAGCAGGCTTCTGGCAAACAAGGCCCTTCGCAGTGGCTTCATGAGAGAGGAATTTTCCTGCTCCGTGTAGGACAAACTGACGGCTCTGGTGATTTTTCTGCAACGAGCCTGCAGGAAAAGAATGGCCGGAATAAAAAGCAGTACCAGGGGGAGAATTTGCGGTCGGCCGATGGAAAAAGATTCAAAATGCATCACAATACCTCGGAAAGAAAAATCCGCCGGATAATCCAGACAGCGGCGAAAAGCAGTGCCGAAATGAACAGAAAAGTGGAGTAGCAGCTCTTGTCAGAAGTCCTGTAATGGAAGGTCTGAACCGTGCTTTCGCTCTGTGCTATTTTATCCAGGGCGCTGGAAAGGGCAGCTGTGGATTCAATTCCGAAATATGTTCCTCCGGCCTGCAAAGCGATTGTCTCAAGGGGTGTCGAGTCAAAATCAGATTCATAGAATCCCGAGTGAATTTTCCCGCTTTTCGGCTCGATGTATTCGATGGGAACCGTGCCCTTTGTTCCTATGCCAAAAGTGTACAGGGTGATTCCGCTTTCACGGGCAAGCTCCGCCGCAGTCTCAGGATGGACAGAACCGGCGTTGTTTTCACCGTCCGTAATCAGGACAATGCATTTTTTGGGCGCCTTGCTCGCCTCAAGATGATAGATTGCCGTGCTCAGCCCGATGCCTATTGCAGAACCGTCGCCGAATTCCCCCACAGAAAGAGCGTCCAGCCGCTTTTCAAAAAACGCCAGATCGTTTGTTGGGGGGACGATACAGGCGGCTTCACTTGCCATTGCTACAAGCCCGTAATTTGCGCCATTTTCTGAGAAAGCAAGGGTTTTGATTCCGATTTTTGCGGCATCCAGCCTGGTTATCTGCTTTCCGACCAGAGCGATGTCTCGGGCTGCCATGGAGGGACTTGTATCAAGCACAAAAAGGATGTCAGTTCCCCTGGATGTGTAGATTTTTTCTTGATGACGGATGACGGGGTTTGCCAGGGCAACTACAAGCAGAATATAGGCCGAGCCGAAGAGAATCTTGGAGAAAACCGACGTAATTGATGCGATTGTCTCCTTGTATGAGAAAGTTTTTCCGCCCCAGTCTGAAATTGTGAGGGGAAAGGATATTTTTGAAAAAAGTCCCAGTTTTCTCAGCAGAAAGAGAAGTGGAATTGCAAAAAGGAATAAAAATGCCTGAGGATTCTCAAAGTGAATCATGATTCCTCCTTCTCTGAATCGTCATTAGAATCGAATTCTTCTATTAAAATAATGGCCTTCTCGCATAAAGAGTCCCGCTCATCCTGACCATTGTTTTCATCCGCTTTTAGAAGAACCGCATTTTCTGAAAAGCGTACAAAATCAATTCTGTTGAACAGGGAGAGCAGATGTTCAACGGCATTTTCCTGATGCGGAGTCAGACTCCCGCCGCACAAATCAAGAAATGCCGGATAAAGCGCGCTGCTTGTAACCGCCGAAAAATTGTATCCAAATCTGCCGTTCAGGAAATCTCGGATTGCCAGCTGGATAAGAGCTGAAAACTCCTTGTCCGAGGAAACGCTTTCCGATTTTTTTTGAATCGAGCGGAGCCTTTTGATTGCTTTCCGTGAGTTTCTTTTGAGCGAATAGATGTAAGCGAATTGCTCCAAGGCGCGGACAACCCTTGGAAGATGCAGCAACGCGAAAAGCAGCGCGGAAAATGCTGTAAGCGCGAGAATTGCCGCCACGACAAGAATCGCCGTGGTTCCCGGAAGAATGAGGGGATGCGCTTGTGGTAAAAAAGAGCGGGTTCCGGTTTTCTGCACCAGGGATTTTACTTCAAAGGGCGACAGGGAAATGATAAATGCCTGTGAATTGACCGGGGCCTTGTTTCTGCTCTGTGCCACAAGGGAAACCAGGTTGAATGGCGGAATCTGGCACAATCCTGTTTTCCATGGAATCACTGAAAGGCTCAGGGTGTAATCCGAGTTTATTTTTTCGAGAGACGCGGCTTTTACGGTGAAAGATTCTTCTTGTGCGCGGAAAAAATCGTATTCCTGATTCAGGGAAACTGAAGCCGCCTGATTTTTGTCAAAATCATCATCAAAAAGCTTGGCGTCTGAATGAAACATATAGCGGATTTCTACAGTGTCGCCAATGTAAATGATATGAGGCATGACAATCTGCAGATTTTCGCCAGATGCCTGAAAAATCGGTGCGATACAGAAAAAGAAAATCAGGAGAGAGAGACTGAGACAGCGCTTCATGCTAAAACCTCGCGCGTTGCTTGAAAAATCTCTGAAGGCAGGTTACTGCATCTTCTTCCGTCGAAAGAATCAGTGGAAATCCTCCGTGTTTTGTGCAGAATTCCTTCCAGTAATCTATGCGCTTCTGGTTAGCCTCACGCCATTCTGATTTGAATCGCTTTGAGAATGTGGGAAAAACGCTTTTTTGATTGCTTTCCGTATCGTAGAAGGGAACCGTTCCCATGTTTGGAAGCTCGCTGTCATTGGGAGAGGTTATTCTCACGGCAACGACATCATGCTTTTGCGCGAGAGTTGCAAATGGCTTTTCCCAGTGGCTGGAACGAAAATCCGAGAGAATGAAAACCAGCGAGCGTTTTTTAAGAAGCTTTGCGGCTCCTGTTATTGCATTCGGCAGGACAGAACCGTTTGCGATTTCGGATTCTGGGCGGGTGTCAATTTTGTCCAGTTTTGAGAGTATCGTCATGGTGTTTTCCCGGCCGGATTTCGGGGCGCAGGCGAACTGAATCTTTCCGTCGAAGAATACTGCCCCGATGGCACCTGCATTGTGTTCGGTGGCCAGAAGAAGCAGGGCGGATGCTTCCTGGGCGGCACTGAGCCTTGTCTGGGAAGAGCCGATGCCCATTGAGCGCGAGCAGTCGAGAATCAGAAAAACCGAAAGTTCCCTGTCCTCTTCGTATTGTTTGATGAATGCACGCCCCATGCGGGCCGTCACGTTCCAGTCGATTGAGCGCACCGCGTCCCCGGGAAGATAGTCCCGCACGTCGCTGAATTCGATTCCCTGCCCGCGATACAGGGATTTAAAGCTCCCGTTGCGCATATTTTCCGCAAGAGAGATGGCAGAAATCCTGAGAGATGATGCTCTTTGTGCAAGTCTGGTCGTGTTCATATTTTTACGGAAGAGGCATTAATTCCAAAATCTTCTGAATCAAATCGTCGGCGCATACACCGTCAGCGGCAGCCTCGTAAGAAAGCACGATTCTGTGACGGAGAACCGAAAGTGCAGATTCTTTGATGTCTTCTGGAAGAACGAAATCACGCCCGTTGAAGAGCGCGTGTGCTTTCGCTGCCTGAAGGAGTGCAATCCCTGCCCGGGGAGAAGCGCCGAAAGAGATGTAGCGTGAAACATCGTCTTTTTTGGGCAGGGCACGGATTGCAATGTTTGCCTGTTTTTTCCCCTGCAACGGACGGGTTGCGCCCACAAGTGAAACGATGTATTCGGTAAGTTTGTCATCGCAGGTCACTTCGTTCAAAAGAGATTGCATTTTTTCAAGCTTTTCCGCGGAAAGAAGCTGCTGAACGGGAATTTCATTTGCTTTTCCCGCGCTTTTGACGATGGCAACTTCTTCCTGAGGCGTGGGGTAGGGAACGATGACTTTAAGAAGGAAGCGGTCAAGCTCAGCTTCGGGAAGATTGTATGTTCCTTCCTGCTCAATGGGATTCTGGGTTGCAAGGACGATGAATGGCTTGGGAAGGGCATGGCTTTCTTCTCCGATAGTGACTTGTTTTTCTGCCATAGCCTCAAGAAGCGCAGACTGGACTTTCGCGGGCGAGCGGTTGATTTCGTCGGCCAGCACAACGTTCGTAAAGACAGGTCCTTTCCGCACGGAGAATTTGCCGCTTCCTTGCTCGTAAATCAAGGTTCCGCTTACATCGGCTGGAAGCAAATCCGGAGTGAACTGAATGCGCTTGAAATCTAATCCTGAAATTTCAGCAAAAGTCTTGACAGCCAGAGTTTTTGCCAGACCCGGTACGCCTTCAAGGAGAATGTGACCGCCACAGACAAGGGCTGTAAGAATTCCGTCGATTACCTGATTCTGCCCGACGATTCTCTTTGCGGCCTCTGATTTTATTGAGCCGATAAGATTTTTATATTCCGTGAATTTTTCGTTCATTTTATTCCCCGTTTTTATGCAAGAATATGCAATTTTTATGAATATTTATGCATAATTTTGATTGACACTGAATATTTCAATAGATAGAATAATGTACCATGTTAAATCCATTAGCACAAGAATTGAACGACACACTCCGTGGCACAGTTGCGGGTGAACTTTTATCTGATTTGGGAACGCGCATTTTCTTCCCGCGCGGAATTATTTCTCAGGGTGGCGAGGCCAAGCAGTTCGGAAAAGTCGCCAACGCTACAATCGGAACCACGATTATCTCTGGCAAACCGGCTATTCTTCCATCTGTCCAAAAATATGCGCCGGAGCTTTCTTCTGCGGAATTCGTCTCATACGCTCCGACTGCCGGAAATCCTGACTTGCGCAAAAAATGGAAAGAACTCATGCTCAAAAAGAACCCTGGCCTTGCGGGCAAGTCCACGTCAAATCCGGTGGTCGTTCCGGGGCTTACGGCAGGCATCTCATATCTTTCAGACCTTTTCATCGATGCAAATCACCCGCTTTTAGCGGCAAATCCCTCATGGGACAATTATTCTCTTGTCGTGGAGACTCGCCGAGGGGCTGAGCTTCACACATTCAACATGTTCCATAATGGTGGATTCGACATTGATTCCTTCAAAACAGCCATGGAAATCGAGGCAAAATCTGGCTCGGTCCGTGTCCTGCTCAATTTTCCCCAGAATCCAAGCGGCTATTCTCCCACAAATGAAGAGGCAAAGCAGATTGTCGCCGTGGTAAAAGAACTTGCTGAGCGTGGTGTTAAAATCATTGTTTGGGACGACGACGCATATTTTGGTCTCAACTACGAGGAAGACATCTATCCACAGTCGCTTTTCGCTGAATTCGCAGACCTTCACGAGAACGTCCTTGCTGTTAAGGTTGACGGTCCAACCAAAGAAGATTTTGTATGGGGATTCCGCTGCGGTTTCCTCACCTTTGCCGGCAAAGGCATCAGTGACGAGCAGTATCTCGCCCTTGAGAAAAAATTGATGGGCTTAATCCGTTCTTCTGTGAGCTGCTCGTCAACGCCCAGCCAGTCAATTTCTCTCAAGGCTTTCAGCGAGCCAAAAATCGAAGAAGAGAAAAAAGCTTTCCGCGATATGCTGGAAAAACGCTACAAAAAAGTCCGGGCTTTTGTGAATTCTCACGAATCAAGCGTTCTGGAGCCCCTTCCGTTTAATTCTGGCTATTTCATGAGCTTCAAGACCAAGTGCAATGCCGAAGATTTGCGTCTCAAGATTCTGCATGAAAAGCAGATTGGCACAATCTCAATCGACGAAAGCACTCTCCGCGTGGCCTTCAGCTCCGTAGACGAAGACAAAATCGATCAGGTCTATTCTGCGATTTACGCCGCTGCAGAAGAGATGTAAAAAGTTGAAAGTGGAAAGCTGAAAGCTGGTGGGGGCTACCGCTTTGCGGTCGGGCTTTTCGGGGTTCCGCTACCGCTTCATTGCTTCGGTCGCTTTGCTTCCTACGCAACGGCTTCGCCGCCCCTACAATCCCTAGCCCGTTGGCTTTGTGAAAATCACATGGACTTGCTCCGTGTGATTTTTTTTGTTTGGCAAAACAAGTTTCTGCGTGCCTTTATAAAATACTTGTCGTTTTTGTTTAGATAGTGTACTATACATCTTGTAGGGGATGCTTGCATCTGCGGCGGCTTGCCTCCGATTTCTCATGAATGAAGGAGGCCGTCTGTATGACGTTTTATGAAATTGTAATGCTTGTTATTACAATCATTTCACTGATTATAGATCTGCTCTCTTTCCTGTTAAAATAGGTTAGAAGCATAAAAAAGCCCGCCCTGTAGCTGACAACTTTCGGACGGGTTTTAACAACTTGCTACGGAGGCGGTCGCTCATTTGCAAGCGTCCCCGCTTTCTTTTACTATACACTGCTATTGCAGTTTCGTCAACTTTTTGGACTTTCTGCACTCTTCATGTGAGTCTTTCTATATTATTTTCCGAAATATCCCTGGAGTTTATTTTTTCAATAAGTCCTGCATTATGGCAAAAATATGATTGGCTTGCGTTTGGGGAAGTTGCTTATAAATAGAAAGAAATGTTTCTGAGTTGAAATCTGTTGTGTGGATGTTTTCATTGAAAAAATCAGACGGAGTTATTGAAAGAAAATCACAGATATTGAAAAAAGCTGACATCGAAACAGAACGCTGACAAGTTTCAATTTTGTTGATGTAGGATTCATTTTGACCAAGTGCAAGACTCATTTCTCGTGCTGAAATATTTCGCTCGTTTCGTAAGAAGCGCAGTCGGTCTGCAAAGAAATTTTCTGTCATAATTTGCCCTTAATTTTATTATAGGCTAGATTTTTGTTGACATATTGCCTTTTAGGGTGATACTATTTTCTTTATATAGGCTTATAGACTATGAGAAATTGTTTAAGAAGTCTTAAAGGCTTTGCAAGAGGTTAAAGTGAAAAAAGTAATTAATTCGTTTATAGTGATCGGACTGGCAGTTCTTGTTCTTTCAGTTTGCTCCTGTTTTGGGAAAAGCAAAAAACTGACGAAGGAGAACCTTCCGGCTTTGGTAGGAAGATATTCTGAACTTTGTGTAGTTAACAGCGGGGGATATAATTCACGCCCTGTAGTTGAAAGAATCGCCCTTGAAATTAAAGAAGACGGAACTTATTGTTTTACGATTATAGATGGAAAGAAAAGGGGAATAAGAAGCCGAGGGACTGTTTCCGTTGAAGAAATTGCGAAAGATTCTTTTTTACCCATTCACAAAATTAGCACTACATCAGCCGATGAAATACGAAATCTGCTATTTGACAAGGCATTTTTTTGTCAGTTGAATCCTGAAGGCCTTGGAATCCAATATGAATGGAATCCTGATAAAGGTATTTTTGATAGCGAAATGATGACAGATAATTTTTGGGATCCCCCGGCCTCAGCTCAAAAAATGATTCAGCTTGATATGCCATTGGAATTCGTTTTGGTTTCTGACGGCTCCGCTGACAGTTCTCTTGTAAAAATCAATCGCAATAGAGGTGATTTTCTTCTTCAAAAGAACAATCGTGATATTGACAGCGAATGGAAAATTAGAAGTCTTGAGCGAAGCGGCTTGAGAGGGCTTTAAGAAAAAAAATACGAGAAGGAGCTTTTATTTATGAAATTTACAAAAAAATTGCATTTTCTTCATTACGATGAAGATTATATAGAACCTGATTATTTCAGAGGTCCGGATGAAGACGAAGAAATCCCTTCTGCTGAAAATATAGAACTGGAAGTTATACCGCAAATTTGCCGGTTACCGGACGATGATATGGATTTGTTTGATAAACTTATGAAAAAATGGGCAGAGATTTTTTCACGAGAGATAAACATAATTGATATGAAAGAACAAGATGATAATAATTTCTCTGTTGATAATCCAAATGGGATATATACTAAATTCTTTGAAACAGACGAGAGCATCTTTTCAGTTTTGAAGGGCATAGTTCCTATTATGCATGAAGATTTTAAAGATGATCCGTGGATTATCGATTATTTTTCTATTAATTTTGCAAATAAATTAGATTTGGATAAAAAGTTATCCATTGAATTTGCTCCATTCAAAAATCTTGGAACAAGACTCGCTGTTACATTCGAAAATGGTAATAATACTTTGACTTCCGGGGTAATGATTGTTCAGAGACCTGACCAGCAGACTGATGATGGTCTATGTTATCGAACTGTTTTTGAAATGGCCGGTTATCAAAAACTAATAAAGCCATTTGAAAACTTTATAGAGAAAATTTTATCTGCTGAATATGAGTATTCAAAGAATCTTTATGATTCGTCTAAGAAGAATGCTTTTGATGCGTTGGATAGCTTTTAAGAGATTATCAGGGAAAAATACGACATGAATAATGAATTAGAAAATTTTGATACTAGAATTACACAAAATCATCTTCCTGTTCAAACGGAACTTTCTGATTTTGACAATTTCATTGGCTTGAAGTTTGGTAGTGGAATATTTGATAATATTTTTAAGCTACGGTGCTTTGGTTGGAAAGTGACAAATGTTTTTTTTGAAGAGAAACTCTTTGGAAAAAATCTTGAAACTGTTGTTCTTAGAAATACTGAATCGTCATTCTTTGATTGCCCTGTTGAATCGCTTCGTCTTTCTTATTCACTTGAAAAAAACAAAGGCTTTTTACTTTCTCAAATTCTCATTGTTTTTAAAAACAATGATGAAAATATAGATAAAATTGTCAAATTAACGGAAATCTTAGTTCAAAAATATAATTTACAGCGTAAGACTTTTTTTGTTCATCCATCAACAGGGCGTGAATTACAAGCGTTTGACAGTGCCGACAAGAATTATATTATTTTGGTTTTCTGTGAAAAAGGTGCAAAAGAGACTTTGAAAACTGAACAAAAACTTGCATCTTTTTTAAATCCTTATAAATATCAATATGAGCTTTTTTTAGGTACGCCTTTTTATGTTTTAAATAAGTTAGATGAAAATCAGCAGGATTTAAGGCTTGTGACACTTCTTGCCGCAAATTATGCGTTGTCATCTGAATCTGAAAAGAGATTCCTTGCTTTTTGGGATTCTGATGATAAGAAAAAATATTTCACTGATTTTGCTACGAAAGTTCAGCAAGTTTTTGATGAGCCGAGAGAAGATTTTGATTTTGATAAGATTTCAAAACAATTTGAAGAGCTTTTTATAAAAGAAGAGTCTGATATTTCAGAAAAAATTGCTGCGGCAAAAGAAGCTAAACGCTTGGCTCGAGAAAAAAAGAAAACTGAACAAAAAGAAAATGGTGGTGAGCAAAAGCCAAAAAAGAAGATAAAAAATCTTCCAAATCTCGGTGATGTTATGCCAGAGCATGTTCTGAAAGCTGCAAAACTAAAAAGTGACGACATGGAAATTTTTGATCGATTGATGGAAAAATGGCTTGATGTTTTCTCCCGCCCATTGTCATTTACCGCTGCTTATGATTCAGAAGAGATTGAAAAGGAATCGAAAGAAATCTTGTATGAAGCTGGAATAGACTCACCATTCAGCGAATATAATTTAGATTCTTGCTATAGAAGTTTATTGGAAGGGCTTGATAATTATTTGGCGACAGAATATAGCAGAATGTATGAAGGTGATGGATATGAGATACGACTTTATCTTGGTTCGTATATAATTCCTCGGACACGGAACTCAAAAGAACCAGAACGAAGCGAAGCTGTTCATTTGGAATATAGAAAGTATACGGATTCAGGTGAGGCAAAATCAATGATATTCGACTTTTATCCGTATGCTGAAATTGGAACTCGTTTGGAACTGCGTTATGTAGATGAAAAGCAAGAAATATCATCCGGCATTATGATTATTCAGAAACCAGAAGGACAGGTTAGCGAAGGTCTGAGCCTTCAAACGCTGCTTGAATTTGGCAACTACAAGAAAGTTCAAAAAGTGTTTGAAGATTTCCTTGGACGGCTATTAAGAACTGAGGAAAATCTTAAAAATGATGCATATAACGAATATAAAGAAAATACTCTCGATGGCCTTGATGATTTGTAATTGATTTTCTTTTTTGGGATAGAAAAAGAAAACTTTGAAAAATTAGGTAGAAAAATGAAACGAATTACAACTTCTCTTATAATGCTGGCAGCCTTTTTGATTTCGGGGCTTTCTGCATTTGCGGAAGATTTTCTTAATAATCCAGCTTACATTGCTCAAACTGGTTACGGGGTAACAAAAGAGTCTGCTGAGAATGCCGCTCTTGCTGCAATTTCAAAGTTCTTTCAGATGAACATAGAAGTCAAGGCTGAGGAACGAACGACTGTTACAAACGCTGGGGCGAACAGCACGATGACAGAAGATGTTTTTGTCAATTCTCAGACTGAACTTTTTGCGGTTCATTATACGAAGCCAAGGTTTGACAAAAAGCAAAAACAATACGAAGTGACGGCATACATTGACCGTGAGGAAGCGTGGCGGATTTATGAGCCGAAAATTGAGGATTCCGTGCAGAGTTTTGAGCAATTTTATTCGAATGCAATTTCTCAATCGGAGAACCTTTCTAAAATCATCGGACTTTCAAGGGCTTCAAAAGAAGCAAAACAAAGCGAACTGATTAAAAAACTAGATTTTGCAATGATTTTGAATCCTGACCGTGCTGAAAAATATAGTGGAACTCGTAACAAAATCTCTGACATTGAGGTTGCAATCCGAAAAATAGCAAAAAGTTCTTCTGTTTCTGTAAAAGTTTCTTCGGATTACGAGGATCGGGTTTCAAAATCTGTCAAAGAAATTTTCTCAAAAATTGGAATAAAAACTCTAAATGAAAACGCAGAATATCTTTGTTCTGTAGAAATCTCTGAGAACACACAAACTCTCCCTGCTGGAACATTCTTCACGCCATCTTTTACGATTCAAATTGAAAAGGCTGGCGAAGTGATTTATTCGGTAAGCAGGCAGCTTAAAAAAATCGGTGCAAAGAACGAAGCTGTTGCAAAACAACGGGCTTTTTCTGCAGTTGCAGAAGAGATTCAAAAATCTTTACAAAGTGAACTAGCCTTTTAACGGCATAAAATATTTTGGAGGAAAAAATGAAAAAAATTTTGATTGGATTTGCTGCTATTACGGCAATTATGGCGACAAGTTGCGGAAGTACAAGCAATGTGACTTCAAATAGCAGCATAAAAACTGCGTCAAACTCTGGCGTAACTGTTGCGGGAAAAGAGACTGTCGTTGTTGACTGGGATGGACGAACTCTCGGAACAGAAGCGACCCCGGCCTGGCTTGCTCCTGCTGTTCGAGGTGATTTTTCTTCGTATATTTCTGCTTTCAAAAAGAAGGACGGCGATGTCTTCCGTCGTTCAACTGGAACTGGTGCGGATGTTCGCTCTGCAACAATGCGAGCGGATATGGCTTATGCTCGCACGATTGCACGAGAACTTCAGCAATCAGTCAATGTTTATGCGGCAGAACAGGCTCGCTCTGGCAATTTGAGTGATGCAACCCGACAGGCGATTGAGGAAGTCACAAAAACTCAGTCAAATGCAGAGATAACAGGACATCAGAAAGCCACAGAATACTGGCAGCAGGTTGTTGAAGTTGACCCTGTTTCTGGTGAGAAAAAGACAAGCTATATTGTTTATCAGATTTACCAGATTCCAGCAAATACATGGGCGCAGACAACTGCGAAATATGTCAAACAGGTTTTGGGTGGCGTTGCTGACGAACTTAGTCCTGAGCAAGATTTTGTAAAAGGTTTGGTAAGCGAGATGATGCATGATGCCCGATTCCCGACTGTTATGAGTCAGGAAGAAGCAAAACAGAAAGCTGAAATCAATAAGCAGATGGCTGATGTTCAGGCTTCGCTTGCACCGGCACAGCAGAAAGCCGCAGCAGAGCAGGAACTTGCAAAAATCATGCAGAACGCAAAGACAGAGCGTACAAAAATTGCAGCTGATGCCAGCGTAAAAAAGACGGAAGCTGTAGCAGATGCGACAAAAGCGGCTTACCTTTCTGGCAGCCCTGTTTACCAGTCTGCGGCAACTGTAACTGGTGCAGACAAAGAATGGGCTGATGCCGAGGCTCTTGCAGCATCAATCTTGTTCAATTAGGAGAATAAAATGAAAAAAATCATCGTCACATTATTTTCTGTGATGATGATTTTTTTGTCTGCGTGTGGTTCAACTGCGGAAGTAAGTGAGACTGCTCCAACGACAGAAAAATCATCATCTGTAAAAGAAACGAAATCAGACAAAAATTTATACAAAGGTGCAGGCCTCGTGATTGCCGTTACTGCACCGGAAGTACGCAATGGTGGAAAAGGCGAAAGCTGGATGCCACAGTTCTTTCAAGATTCAATCACGGGAAATCTTGCAAAGTATTCAAAAATGACCGTTCTTGACCGTGCCAACGAAGATTTGACAAAGGCAGAGCAGGAACTTGGGGAAACAGGCTTTTATACGGAAGAAAATGCCGTACAGCTCGGACAGATGACAAACGCACAGTATGCAGTCTTTGGTTCAATCACGGCACTTTCGTCTTCCTATGAGCTGAACTTCCGTGCAATAGACATTACCACGAATGAAATCAAGGCTGCTTACAACGATAGGGCTGGTTCAAAAGAAATTGAGGACGGCACAAGCATTCGTGCGATTATCACAGAATTGCTAGATGGTCTTGGAATTGGATTGTCTGAAAAAGAAAAAGCCCAGCTTGCCAAGACCGACAAAAAATCCCTGAACGCAACAAAATCGCTTGCAAAAGGTGCCGCCGCAGAAAAAGCAGACAATCTGATTGAAGCACTTGCATTCTATGCGGAAGCACAGGAAAATGGTGCGACAAAGAAAGAGGCGAGTGCAGGAATCAATAGCATTTTAGGAACGAATGGCACTGTTTCTGGAAATGCTATTGCGAATTTGAAGGCACAAGCAGAATATGAGAAACAGCAGGAAGCAAAATGGAAAAAGATAAGGACTGATTTTTATAACTATTGTTATGCGAATGCATTTATAATTGTCTATGATTTTTCACAAGTTGAGAGTAAATTAGATTCGAGTGGAGATAGCATATCACTTTCGATTATGCCTGGTATAAAAATTATACCAAATAGAAAAGCTCTTTTTGTTGCAAAAAAAATTCATGATGAATGGGACAAAATTAAAAGTAATCCTCAGAATGCTAATCGTCTTTGGGTACGCCGTATGGGTGATTGTGTTCCTAATACTCTTTCTTCTTCAGTTTATCAATTGAAAATTGGCTTATTTGATGAAACTGGGTATTGTATTACCGAAAAAAGAGTTCCTGATGATGCATGGGGATTAGAACAGAGAGATATTTCCATTGATAATTTAAAATCTCAAAAAATGTACTTTAATGATGAACCGTTCAAAAAATGTTACATTGGGGGAATATCATTATCAAAAATACCTGATGATGGAGAACTTTTAGTCAAACCTATAGAACTAACATCTTATGGGGGTGGAAAATTGAAAGTTGAATTACCTATTATGTCCATTGATGAATACACCGAGTGGGCAAAAGACCTGTAACTAAAAATGCTTCGCCGTGCCATTTGGCATGGCGGGGTATCGGAGAGAGTTAATTTTTGCGTGAGGAGATGATTATGGAAATAACGAATGATGGAGAGAAAATTCCTATAACGATAAAAACATTTTGGATAGTGATAGTATTAGCTTCTGTCATTTCTTTTGTTTTATCGATAGCTTACGGATTTACATTTTGTAAGTTTTCTTTGCAAAAAGCTTTAGAATATGCACCAAATATATTTCAATCTGTTTTTACAATTTTTCTTGGTGCTTTGGGAATTAGTATATATCGAATTCAAGGCTTAGGAAAAGGAACAAAATATTATTCGTCTAAATATGGCAAAAAAAAATTGCAGAATATTATGCAACCAATTTTAAATTCTATTACTGATGAATGTGAATATTGTAAAATAGTTGAACACATTGAAGAAATGCAAAACACAAGAACAGATAACGGTGATAAGAGTAGCGAATATCAAAAAGCTTGTTTTCACTTGCAAGATTGTGATTTAAATTTCTGCAAATTATGGAATGATTTTAACTATTTTCATGGAACAACGGATAAAAAATATAAAGATTATGAGTTTGAATTGAAAAAATGTATTTTTATAAAAATTTATCGTTATGATGAACGAAGACGACAAAACAAAGAAGGACAATAAATCTTTAAATTATCTCCTTGGCTTAGGGATTGTAGTGGCGGCGAAGCCGTTGCGGGCTTGCCCACAATGGAGTGCGAAAGCACGGAACCACGGAAAGCCCGACCCGGCTGCCGCATGGCAGACGGTAAGCCCCCCTCCCTTACGCAATTTCCTGTAAGGGGTCGGTTATTTCGATTCCTTCATTATAGAGAACATAAGGATCCAGATCTAAGCAATTGGAAGAATCGTATTTGCCATCGAGTGTCCATGCCAGAGTATGATTCAGCACGGTGCAATTATTTTTATAAAAATCAATATCTTCGAGGCACTTAAAAACCCCCTGCCCGACAAGGTGAGAAACATTGTATTTTTTGATTTTTCCGTCAACAAAATAAAGAACGACATCGTAATTGTCCTGTGGGTAAACCTGTACAACTTCCATAGACTACTCCAAAGGTTTGATTTTTTCAGGCATTTTATTATTTTTTGCCTTTTCCCATCTGTCTAAAAGCTCATCTTTGTGAATTTCCGCCCATGCCAAAATCAGTTTGAGTTTATTTGCTGGAAATACCCCTTTTAGAACAGAAACTGAGTTTATATCTACAAGAATGTCTGCCCCATTGTACTCAGCATGAAAGTGCGGTGGCATATGGTCGTTCCAATAGACATAAATTTTTATTCCGTTAAATTCACTCAGTAATGGCATTTTCTTACCTCACCTTTATTTTATTATAGAAGTTTTTATTTGTCAGTAAATCTTCTATAAAAAATATCCTAAGACAAGATGTTTTTATTTTCCCCACCTACACTTCCTCCAGAATAAAGGGCAGCATCCAAACCGGTTTGAAGAGCAAATTATCCTCCTGAGCGACATCTTTCTGCGACAGTAAAAAAGCGTGTGAAATAAACTTTGCATATTTTTGGCTGAATGCATCTATTGACTCGTGTGTTTTTCTTGACGAAGATTTTACCTCGAACGGAACTATTTTTTTGCCTGACTGAATTAGGAAATCAACTTCATAAGAATGGGTGCTCCCTTCCTTGTTCCAGGTGTGATAATAAAGTTCCCGGCCTGTTGCCCGCATTATCTGGGCGACCATATTTTCGTACAGATAGCCCAGGTCGGCGGGAAGTTTGTCTCCAAGCAGTTTGCTGTAAATATTCTCTCCTGTTTTCGGCTCCGAATCAAATAGCATTGTCGTGAACAAGCCGACATCCGATAGGTACAATTTGAATGTATCTTCATCTTTTGTGAGGGAAAGTGTAATGCTGGGATTCAATGTGTTGTAACATGGAATGACGGTTTTTGAATCAAGCAAATCCGAGAGCCGTTCCAGATCTTTTGCGACTTTTCGTTTTTGTGTTGCCTGCGAAATGACATATCTTTTTTTGTGTGTTGCCAGCTGACTTGGAATCGACTTGTACATTTTTCCTATCAGGCCTGATGAATCTATCTTTTTGAAATCATCTACATAGAGATTTATGATTTCTCTTTTTACTGAATCAATCTGAGAAAAATTTTTGCCGTCAACATAGGCTTTTACGGCCTGTGGCATTCCACCAACCGCCATGTATGTGCGAAAATCTTTCATGAGCTTGCGGTTCGTGCCGTTGCCGACTTCTTCATTAAGGGTGTATAAGTCTCTTAGACTGTTATATGTGTCATTCCCTGTCGCCCACATAAATTCTTCATAATCCATAGGATAGACTGGGATTTTATGTTCTTCTGATGGAATGACTATATCCTTTACATTTTTCTTTATGCTGATTAGCGAGCCTGTTTCTATGTAATCATATTTTCCGTCGGCGACCAGATATTTTATTGCCTGGCGGACTTTCGGGTAAAGCTGTATTTCATCAAAAATGATGACAGATTCTCTCTGGTATAAAGTGACTCCGCTGACTGTTTGTAAGCGTAAAAAAAATCGGTCGAGGCTTGCAATGTCCTTGAAAACATCTTCGACTTCTGTTGTGATATTGGCAAAATCAATTTTTATATAGGAACGATAATTTGATTTTGCGAATTCTTCTGCAATTGTAGATTTTCCTACACGCCTTGCACCTTCAAGAATAGCCGCATAGTTTGGAGCAAGGTTTTCTTTCCAGTTTTTAAGAGCATCCTCTGCTTTTCTCTTGAACATGCGAGCCTCCATTTAGTGCAGTTATTTCAGAATTTTATACACAAAACAGTGCACTTTTTTCAAAATTATTTTAGTTAAATAGTGCAGTTTTTTCAACATTTTAAACGCCTAAAAGTGCAGTTATTTCAAGATTTTAACACTCTTTTGTACCCCAGCCTTTTATGCTATAATTCCCCCATAAAAAGGACATCCAAAATTGAAAAACATATTCTCTATCGCAAAACAACTGCTCACTTCTGCCTTCTGTCTGTTCCCTGTAATTCTCCTTGCATCTTGTGGCTCTTCTTCCCCTGTCATAATTTGGACTGACCGGCCGGAAATCGTTTCCTATGTTGAATTTTTCAATGTTGCCCAGAACAAGGCTAAGGCAGTGGTTGTCTACAAGGAAAAGCTGGCTGTGCCTCTTCCGCCTGCAAAGGACGAGCAAAATCCCGATATCGTAATCGGCTCATATCTGCGCAATTCCCGTATCAAAAAGAATTTTGCAGCCGTGGACCGTGTTTTCAACCGGAGCCAGATAAATCCATCGTCATTGTATGGTCCTCTTCTTGACTACGGAAAAGTCAATGGCCGCCAGTATATCATCCCGGTAAGTTTTAATATTCCTACCATAATATTCTCGCAAAAAAATCAGGAATTGATTCCGGAATCCATATTCATTGATTCAGATACAATCCGTGATGTGGCGGGAAATTTTAATCAGAAGTCCAAGGAAGATGTTTTCATAAAAATGGGTTATGCCCCTTCCTGGGATGCGAATTTCATTTACCAGATTGCAAAGAGTGAAAACGCTGAATTCGGCGAGAAGGGAAACGCTTTCTCATGGAACGATGCTTCTCTTGCGAAAACCGTGACTTATCTTAAAGACTGGTCTCAGGGCAAGAACGGTGGAACCAGCGCGGAACAGGATTTTTCCTTCAAATATCTATATGCCCCTAAGCAGAAACTTGTCGATTCTGACAGGTGTTTGTTCGCTTACATCAAGAGTGGCGATTTTTTTGACATACCCAGCGAGCAGACTGAGAACATTTCATTTCATTGGCTTGCAAAAGACGAAAAAATCTTCGTAAATGATGATATCACGAGTCTCGGCCTCTATCGCAAGTCAAAAAATGCCCGTGCGGCTTACGCCTTCATTGAATGGTTCCTCTCTGAATCAACGCAAAGAAATCTTCTTGAACGTTCTATGCGCATGAATCTTGACACCCAGACTTTTGGCATCTGCGGCGGATTCTCGTCAATTAAGAGCGTGAATGAGCGCGTTTTCCCAAGTTTTTACAAGACTTTGCTCGGAAAAATGCCGCAGGAAGATTCTCTGGTCGCCCCCCTCGCGCTTCCGTCTCGTTGGGAAAGTCTCAAAGAGCGCGTGATTATTCCATATCTCTCTGAAATTACCGGCACTGATTCCGATGCGGCTGTCAAATCCATTGACGAACGCATCGCGACATGGCGCAATCAGTTCAACTAAAAAAATCTAATAAAACCATTTCAAATTCCGATACTATAAGCAGATAAAAAGTACGGGCGGGAGTCCGGAGGTGAGATTATGGTAAACGGAATTTCATTAAACGCAAACAGTTTCAATTACTCAGGTGTCGTTTCAAACGGCGGACACGGTAAGCTGTATGTTCCAGTCGCGAAATCAAATGTAATTTACGCTCACTTTGACCATGTTACGGGAGTTGCCGCAAAACCGAACCAGAAAGGCGTTTCAATCTCAAAGATTCAGATTCTCAATTCTCTTTTGAATCAGCTGATTTCTATGAAAAGCCAGCCGAAGCCGAATATTGCCCCGGAGAATATGGACGACTCTCAGCTTGACGCGCTCATTCAGAGCACGCAGTCAAAGATTCAGACAAATATTCAGGTGGCGCAGGCCACGGGTTATGGACTGGCAGGAGCCGCCCCCGAAGCCGGTGCGGTATTTTCACTTGATGTATAGCTAGACGCGGATGCACGCAGATAAACGCGGATTTTAGTATTGTATCTGTGTCCATCTGCGTTAATCTGCGTCAAAATTTATGCCCACAAAATCCAGAGAACGATTGCGGCGGCGGCTGTTGTAATCAGCGTGAAAGTGCCGCCCAGTTTGAGCCATTTTCCGAAACTCATGGGGTATCCTTCCTTTTTGACAATTCCCATTGCAACTACATTGGCGCTCGCTCCAAAGGGAGTGAGGTTTCCGCCCAGACATGAGCCAATCAAAAGGGCGAACAAGTACAATTCCGGGTTGATTCCCATAGATGAGGCCATATTGCCAGCAACCGGAAGCATGACGATGATGTATGGAACATTGTCCACGAAGCCGGAAATCAAAATCGAAACCAAAAGTACGAGAACAAAGCCCGCCAACTTGCTGCCGCCAGTGATTTTTGAAAGGAAGTCGGCGAAGTCTTTTAAAAGGCCGGTCTCACTGATTGCGCCCACGACCACGAAAATGCCGATTAAGAAAGCGATTGTCTCCCAGTCCAAGCCTTTGATGAGTTCCCATGTCTCGCCCCCAGTCTTTTTTTGCGAAAGAAGATACCAAAGAACTCCGCAAATGCCCAGCACCATGACGAAAGAGCCTGAAAGGAAGGGAATCTCATTCGGGATAAAAGAAATCGCCGCCAGACCGAAAATAAGGCCTAGCAAAAGGATTGCCGGAACCACGGAGATGACTGGCTCTCCTTCGACCTCGGTTTTGTCCCGGAATTTTTGGAATACGGCATAGAAGAAAAGGCAGCCTGCCAAGAGGCCTGTCTGAACTACGAAGAAAATCGAGAGTTTTCCAGAGTGAATGAAGAAGTCGTTGAAAGTGTAGCCTGCATAGCTTGCGAAAATCATGCTGGGAGGGTCTCCTACCAGAGTTGCCGTTCCCTCAAGATTCGACATAACCGCAAGGCCGACCATGAACATGGTGGGATTCATCTTGAGCTTTTTGCAGAGAGACAGGGCGATTGGAGCCATAACAAGAACCGTCGCCACATTCTCAACGAAAATCGAAATTATGCCGGTCATGGCAAGAATCAGAACGATTGCGATTCCCGTTGAAGGGCTTACGCGTACAATCCAATCGGCGATTTTGGCAGGCACCTTTGAATAAAGGAAGAGGGCCGCAATCGTCATGCTGCCCACATAAATCATCAAGACATTCCAGTTTACGAGACTGGAAAATGCGTGGGTGAGGGCGTAGAGCCGTTCACTGCCCGTGGTAAAAATCGCTCCCGGAAAAGCAATTCCCAAAATAATGACGAGAATTGCCGCCACCGTCGTAAAAATAATCTTTTTGTCCTGCTTTGCGATTACCAGTGCATACATAGCAACCGCAATCGCAAGCACAATCCATTTTATATTTTCCATGAAAACAAGTATATAGATATAAAAGGCTTTGCTCAATGAATCTGAGACTTCTGTGTAATCTGTGGTTACTTCTTTAAGAAAAATGCCGATAATCAAGTATGAAGAAAAAGTTTCGAGTAACCTACAATGCCCCGGTGACGCTTACATTCGCGATCATGTGCGTCCTAATTCTTTTGATGAATGATTTTCTTTTGGGAAAACACCTGATTCCGGCTCTTTTTACCGCTCCTGCACGTATCGGAACGAAAATCCTAACAGAATCCGCTCCGAAAAATATCGGATTCAACTATAAAAATGCTTTTGATTATTTCCGCCTTTTTCTCCATATTTTCGGTCACACTGACTGGAATCACTTGCTGGGGAATTTTGCCTTTGTCTTGCTCTTAGGCCCCCTCATGGAAGAGCGCTATGGCTCAAAAATGGTAGCCCTTATGTTCGTGGTTACGGCTTTCGTCACAGGCGTTATCAATGTCTGCCTGATTCCCCATCCTCTTTTGGGAGCCAGCGGCATCGTCTTTATGCTGATAATCCTTGCTTCAATCACCACTTTGGATAAAAATGTCATTCCTCTTTCCTTTATTTTTGTTGTGGCCATTTACTTGGGAAGGGAACTGATAAACGCGCCGAAAGCCGAGAATATTTCCACTGTCGCCCATATTGCGGGCGGTTTGTGCGGCTCAATGTTCGGCTTCCTGGTGGTGCCAAAAGGCAAGCGCAATGTAAAAAAAGAAGAAAAAAATCTTTCTGAACGAAGCTCAAGCAAATCCGAAGAAAAAACAGAACGACCGTCATTCTTTAATCGTCGGGAACAACCCAAGGAAGAAGATTCAACGGTCGTCGGTACATTGGAAATCTAAAAAATTGAAAAATGAGAGTTGAATCTGAAAATCAAATGTCATCAGTTTTCAACTCTTCGATTTAAGCTTTCCGTTTACTAGACGTTGAATTTAAAGAAAATACAGTCACCGTCCTGAACGACATATTCCTTGCCTTCCTGGCGGTATTTTCCGTGAGCCTTGATTTCAGCCTCGCTTCCGTACTGTCTTAAATCCTCGACAGAATAAACTTCCGCCTTGATAAAGCCCTTCTCAAAGTCCGTGTGGATGACGCCGGCCGCTTTTGGTGCGGTGTCGCCCTCGTGAATCGTCCATGCGCGGCACTCATCCGGGCCGCCCGTAAAGAAGGTTCGCAATCCCATAAGATGATAGGCGGCCTTTGCAAGGACAGAAAGTCCGCTTTCTTTAAGACCTACGCTTTCCATGAAGTCCTTGCGGTCATTTTCGTCAGTGATGTCGGCCAAATCAGCCTCGAATTTACCGCAGATTACGATGACCTCGCTCTTTTCCTCGGCGGCGATTTTTTTGACCTGCTCCACGTACTTGTTGGTTCCCTCGGCGATTGTGTCTTCATCGATGTTGCAGACAAAAAGCTGGGGCTTAATCGTGAGCAAGTGGAGGTCGTAGATTCCTTCCATTTCATCTTCGGTTAAATCAGCCTGTCGGGCGCATTTTCCTTCCTGCAAGAGAGGCAGAATTTTATCAACTGCGCTTCTGTAGCCTGCGAATTTCTTTTCCTCGGCCTTTCCCATAGCGCGAATCTGGCGGGTAACTTTGTCCTCACGCTTGGTGATTGTGTCGATGTCAGCCTGGCAAAGCTCGTAGTTGATTGTGAGAATATCGCTTTCCGGGTCGATTGAAGCGTCTGTCTTTGCGTCCTCGCGCACATGCTGAATGTCAGGATTGTCGAAGCAGCGTACGACATGGGCGATTACGCTTGTCTCGCGGATATTGGCAAGGAACTGGTTTCCCAAGCCCTCGCCCTTGCTGGCTCCCTTTATAAGGCCCGCGATGTCAACGAAGTCAACTGTTGCCGCAATCTTCTTTTTGGGCTGGAAAACGCTGGCCATAAAGTCAAGTCGCTCGTCGGGAAGCTCAACCACGCCCACATTCGGGTCAATCGTACAGAAAGGATAATTTTCGGCAGGAGCCGGAGATTTAGTCAAAGCAGAAAAAATAGTAGACTTTCCGACATTCGGAAGACCTACGATACCACAAGTCAGTTTCATTGCAATTCCTCAATTCTTGCCGCGAAGGGCACTGATTTTATAGAAGATATTAGCACAATTCAAAACTTGGCTCAACAGACAAAAAAATCCCGCGTCCAAAGTGAGCGCGGGAAAATATCTTTCTTTTGCTTAGCGGTCAACTACAGAAATGTAATCGATGTCATTTTCTGACTCTGCCTTTGCCAGTGCCGTTCTTGCCTCACTTGTGTATTTGTAGGCCAGTTCGTCAATCAGCGTGAGTACGTCAGTATAATATCGCTCCTTGATTCCTTTTGTGCTGACAGCAACATAGGAATTGATGAGAGTGTTGAGCATATTGTAGCGGCTGACTGTAAGCTGTGAAATCGGTTTCTCATCCGCGAAAACGCCATAGTAAATGCAGCTTGCAGAAAGGAATGAACCGACCGGCTCCGGATGGATTCCATCGCTTTCATAATAATCATACTCCCGTTGCTGAATCAAATCATAGAAGGCTTCTCCTGCTGGTGCAAACAGTGTGTCATATTTTTTCGCCTCTTTCAGATATGCGGCGGTAACCTCTCTTGTGTGAGCGCTTTCAGATTTATTAGGCCAGATTCCATAAAAAAGAATTTTTGCATTCGGCTGGAGCTCTTTGATTTTCGGTACGATGGCAGCTGCTCCCTGCTCAAGACGCTGTACGCCGTCCCCAAATGTATCGTCGTTTACCCATTTGCTTGATTTATCCTGAATGATGACATAATCGAAAGTTCCCCCTTTGAGGGCTGCTTCCGTATTTTGAGCACTTGCATGCTGATTGAGGGTTCTTCCGCCATAAGTGACAGCCGTCGCATTAACGTGATGTCCACGAGAAAGGGACAGACCTTCAAAAATACTCCACATATTGTTGTAGTAGGTGAGAGAATTTCCAATGAAAAGCACATTGATTTCATCTCCAAGGCTTTCAAGAGTGGTGCTTGTATCTGGCGCAAACACACTCAGCTCCAGAAGCGCGCAGTATTCGTCATAGTACTCACTGACAAGGATTCGCACGTAACGGGCAGTCACGGCTTCAAAGGAAATGTTCCGCGCCGAAAGAGTTCCGTCTTCCACCGCAGCGACAGTTTTCCATGTAAGTGCATTCAAATCAGCCGGATCTTCAATATCCTCGGCTTCTTCTGCATATTGAACTTCGTATTTCGTGGGATAGGCGTTCTGATAATTCTTGTCGCCTTCCGAATCCTGACCTGCTCCCGGAACCACGCGGACTTTGTTGACTCTCTGGGCGCTTGCCAAATCCACGGCAAACCAGGGATTTATATCCGGAGCGCTGCTGTCAGTCGTGTTTGCGATAATGTAGGAAGTAACAGATGTAGCACCATCAGTTAGATTTCCGACTGAAACCGGGATTGTGCTTCCGTTTCGCAGATTGGAGCTCGCATATCCCTTCACGTTAGCGTGAACCCGTGAATTTGCCAGATCGTCAAATTTTGACGCGTAGATTACATTTTCCGCCGAACGAGAAGTAGTGGCAACAGCCTCTTCGATGGACGATTCAGAACAGGACATAAAAAATCCTCCAGCCAGCATGGCGCAGCTTCCAATAAGAGCCGCTCCGAGATTCAATTTTGACATAAAAGCCTCCTTTTTTATTGCAGTTTAACGATAAACCTTTAAAAGAATAGCACACTTCCTCTGAATGTCAAATTTTTTTTAAAATTTTTTTTTGACGGTGGATTAGCCTTCGTCAAAACACTATAATTGCGTCATGGAAAGTTTCATCGACAAAGATACGCTTTTTATTCTGGATTCATACGGTTTGATTTATCGTGAATATTTTGCATTTATTTCCCGTCCCCTGACCAATTCAAAGGGGGAGAATGTTTCGGCCGTATTCGGCTTTTTCAGGAATCTATTGACCATTTTGAAAACATATTCTCCGTCTTACATGGTAGCCGCCATGGATTCCAGGACTCCCACCTTCCGCCATGAGCTTTACGCGGATTATAAGGCGACACGGCCTAAGACTCCGGAAGATTTGCACGCTCAGATTCCATGGATTGAAGAAATCCTTGAAACGCTTGGAATCCCGGTTTTGCGCCGCGATGGTTTTGAGGCTGACGACGTGATTGCAACCCTTGCCAAAAAATGTGAGGCGGAAGGCCGTCATTGCGTTATTTTAAGCGCGGATAAGGATTTGCAACAGCTCACAAATTCATATATTCACTGCATGAAGCCAGACAAGCAGCAGGTGTGGATGGAGCTTGACGAAGCCGGTGTGGAGCGTGATTGGGGCGTTCCTGCCGCCAAGCTTCTGGACTTGCTTTCCCTGATGGGCGATACTGCGGATAATGTTCCCGGCGTCAAAGGCGTCGGGCAGAAAACAGCCGTAAAGCTTCTTTCAGAGTACGGCTCTCTCGAAGGAATCTATGAGCACGCCGGTGAAATCAAGGGAGCCGTCGGCCAGAAAATCCGTGATGATAAGGAAAACGCTTTTTTCTCAAAAAAACTAATCACTCTTTGCACCGATGTTCCAAATTTGAAGGCTCCTTCAGACTGTTGCGCTTCAAATCTGAATCTGAATGCCGCGGCCCAGAAACTTTCAGACCTTGAAATCAGAGCCATCGCCCGTGATTACAGGAATGCATCTGGAGAAAGTTCCGTCCCGGAAAACAAAAATGAAATCATTAAAGATGCTTCTCAGTCTGAGGCATCGTCCCTTGATGAAAGCCTGTCAGCGGAGCCAAAAATCGAGAAAAATCACGGAAACTACCGGACTATTACAAACCTCTCCGAGTTGAAAGCCTGTGTGGACGAGATTCTGGCCCTTGAAAATCCTCTTTTTGCTTTCGACACGGAGACAGATTCCCTCGACACGTCCAAAGCCAATCTTCTCGGTTTTTCCATCTCCTTTCAAAAAGGAAGCGGCGTGTATGTTCCCCAGTCTGCCGACCTTGATTTGTTCTCGTCGCTGGCTTGTGTCCAGAAAACTGATGCCCTTGAGCAGCTGCGAAGGCTTTTTTACAATCCGCGCTGCGTTATAATCATGCACAATGCCAAGTTTGACCTTAAAGTGCTGGATGCCCAGGGCTTTATCAAAATCAGTGACTGGGTCGGAGCCGATGATGCTGCCGCTATAGCGCACATTGCGGATACTATGATTGCCGCCTGGCTTCTGGAAAGCGACAGGAGCGGAAAATCAGCCTACGCGCTTGAGTATCTTTCTGAGACGCACCTGCATTTAAAGGGAACGGAATTTGAAGAGATTGTCCCCAAAAACGGAACTTTCGCAGATGTGCCGCTGGAAATTGCCGCATCATATTCCGGCGAAGACGCTGACTTCACTCTCCAGCTTTGGAATGTCTTTGAAGAGCGCCTCAAAAAAGAAAATCTCCATGATTTGTTCTTCAAAATGGAGATGAAAGTCCTTCCGATTCTCGCGCAAATGGAGAGCGCCGGAATCCACATTGACACCGACTATCTCAGAGACTATTCAGTGAGCCTGAAAAAGCAGCTGGAGCAGTCCGAAAAGGAAATTTTCTCCCTTGCCGGGCATGAATTCAACATCGCGTCTCCCAAGCAGTTGGGAACCGTCCTCTTTGAAGAGAAAAAACTTCCTGT
Source organism: Treponema sp. (assembly GCA_017469785.1). Taxonomy (GTDB): domain Bacteria; phylum Spirochaetota; class Spirochaetia; order Treponematales; family Treponemataceae; genus Treponema_D. The sequence goes on along the minus strand of JAFUFU010000005.1, from coordinate 8,245 downwards.
CGGCAAGAAAACGCGCACCGGCTATTCGACGGACACCAGCGTGCTTGAAGAACTTTCCGAGCTTGACGAACTCCCCGCAAAAATCCTTGAATACCGGGCGACCAGCAAACTTCTGTCCACTTACGTTGAGACCCTGCCGTCTCAGGCAGACTGTGAGGGGCGTGTCCACACTTCTTTCATGCAGACGGGAACAGCCACAGGCCGGCTTTCCTCGAAAGACCCCAACCTGCAGAATATTCCCGTCCGGAGCGAAGAGGGCAGGCGCATAAGGACGGCTTTCACGGCCGAAAACGGCCATGTCCTGATTTCCGCGGATTACGCCCAGATTGAGCTTGTTGTCCTCGCGCACTTGAGCGGTGACAAAAATCTTTGTGCGGCTTTTGAGAACGAAGTTGATGTTCACAAATCAACTGCTAGCTTGATTTATGGAGTTCCCATGAGCGAAGTGACAAGTGAAATGAGGCGGAATGCAAAAACGCTGAATTTCGGTCTCATGTACGGAATGGGCGCATTTTCCCTGGCAAAAGATTTGGGAATCAGTCGTTCCCATGCAAAGGAATTCATCGACAACTATTTCAGCGTCTACAGTGAAGTCAGAAATTTCTTCGACGAGACAGTGCGCCATGCCGAAGAAAATGGATTCATCACGACGATTTTTGGTCGCCGCCGAAAAATTCTCGCAATAAACAGCAAGAACCGTATGGAAAAGGAAGGTGCTGTCCGTGTCGCAAAAAATTCCCCAATACAAGGAAGCGCGGCCGACATCGTAAAAAAAGCGATGATTGACGTCACCGATGCGCTCAGGGCTACCGGCTCAAAGGCGAAACTCCTCCTGCAGGTGCATGACGAGCTGATTTTTGAGTGCCCTGACGATGAGCAGACCGTTTCCGACACAATCGCCCTTATCCGCGACAAGATGGAGCATGCCGTAAAGTTGCGCGTTCCCCTCCGTGTGTCCATTGAGTGTGACAAAAACTGGGGAAAATTCCACTAAACGGAAAAATATAAATGAAGAAACAAAATCGGGCGTTCCCGCCGCTTCGCGGCGGTCGAGCTTTCCGCCCTTCGCTAACGCTCATTGCCGCAAGCGGCAACTCCGGGGCTACAATCTCTAACGCATTCTCTCCCAAGATTCTTTGTGTCACAGGACAAATGGCCGCCGGGAAAAACTACATTTGCTCTCTGCTGGAAGAAGACGGCTTTATCTCCATAGACTTGGACAAAACGGCTCACGCTGCCATTTCCCTTTGCAGGGATGAAATCCTTTCGTCCTTTTCCTCCGAAGCTGAAAGACGCGGGATTCCCCTCCTTAATGAAGACGGAAGCCTGAACCGGCGCGCTCTCGGTCAGATTGTCTTTTCTGACGAGGAACTTCTTGCCAGGCAGGAATCAATTGTCTACCCCAAGATAATCCAGCTCACAAATCAATTTATAGAAGAACATCGCGAAAAATCAGTGATTCTTAACGCCACCGTGCTGTTCAAGACCCCGGAACTGCTTTCTCAGTGCGAAAAAATCCTTTTTGTGACTTCTGGATTCTTCACCAGACTCCGGCGAGCCCGAAAGCGTGACGGCCTTCCCCTCGCGCAGATTTTAGCCCGGTTCAAAAATCAAAAAAATCTCCTGAAAGCCTACAAAGCCGCCGCCGCTCCTCTGGGAATCCCTGTCGAGATTGTTAAAAATTAACTATTTTTAGTATGAAAGATATCTTTTCGTCACTTTAAATTTTCAAATTTCCAATTTCACTAAACATTTTTCCTTAAAATCCGATATTGAATGCATAAGAGGATTTTATTTATGGAACAGAAAAGAACATTATGGATTGTAGCTGCTGCAGGAATCTTCCTGCTCGTGGTTGTTGGTGCTGCTTTGATTCTTTATTCGCCATCTTTGCATCAGTCTTCAGGATTGCAGGCTGGTTTTGATCCTGCCTCAGGTTGGATCAGCTCTACAAAAACAAGCGCGACCCCCGTTCCTGAGTCGGCCCTGACTTTCAATAATGAAACTCCGGTTCGTACTGAATCTGAATTTGCTCCTTCCCCGTTCACCTCTCTTGAGAACAACGTCCCTGACAATACAGTCCGCGCTGATAAAGTTACGGTTATTTCTGACAACGCTACAGTATATTCGAACGAGACGACTACGATTGACTTGAATTCGCTCAAGGCTTCTTCCGGCACTTCAAGCGTCGCAAAAAATGATTTCACGGAAAAACAGATGCAGCGTCCGGCTTCTCAGCCGCAGGCTTTTCAGGAGCCAAAAAATGAAATTGCAGACAATTATTACGCTCCGGCACCTGTGGCAAAAAGCGCTCCCGCAAAGGAAGCCGCTGCAAAACCTGTTGCGAAAGTAACTCCGGCTCCGAAAAGCACGGCTCAGAAAAGCGTTTCTGTCGCAAAAACTCCTTCAAAAGCTGAGAGCGCCAAAAAAGTCGCCGCAAGCGCAAAAAAGGCTCCGGATTCATTCTGGGTACAGGCGGCGGCTTACACAAGCAAGCGAAATGCTGACGAGGCTCGCTCAACGCTTGAATCGAATAAAATTCCAAGCGAGGTTTTCACTTTCACCGACTCCAACGGAAAGACATTTTACCGCGTCCGTGTAGGTCCCTACGTCACAAAAAGTGAGGCCGAGTACTGGCAGACAAGAATCGGCATGATTGATAAATTTGCTTCGGCAAAAAGCGTGATTGTCAACACTGCGATTAACTAAGTAAAAATCCTCTGCAAGTTAAAAATATCGCTTATGATTCAGACCGGACAGAAAAAGTCCGGTTTTTTTATTTTTTTTCGTGACAAATTGCCAAAAATGAATTTTTTTCCGCTATTAATATGCATGGAAAAAAATAAAAAATCTTGTAAAAATAAAACGTCATTTCCCAGACTTCTTTTCACCATCCTATTGTTTTCCTGCGCGATGCCCGCCATGTTTTGCGAAGAAGCTTTCAATTTCGCTGAATTCAAATTTGCATCTACGCTGACCCTTCCTGCAGAGGCCGCCAAAAAAAAATCTGCATCAGGAAACGCTGGTTTGCGGCTTTCTTTCAAAGATGCGGATATCCGAGGCTTCTTAACGCTCAAAAAAACAGAATTCCAGACAATTTCTGACACCGACGGCCTTCCAGAAAAAATTGCCTTGCTGGACGACATTCGTCTGGGCGCAGGACTGTCGCTTTTCAGAAAGACGGTTCCGATTTCAGTCAAAATCGGGCAGAATTCATTTTCTCGTTCGGTCTCCCGATTGAAAAATCCAAATCCATCTTCATCGGCCAATCCGCTGGTAAAGGCTTTTGCATTCTCAACAGGCATTGGAGCAGCCCTGCCAACCCTCACGTCGGGCAGCCAGCCCCTTTCATGCGCAGTCTCGGCTTTTACGGGGGAAACCCTTCTTCCCTTGCAGTTGTCGGCAGAGTGTTTTGCCACTGAGGACCGTGATACAGCGGCAACGATTGCTTTGAAACGCTGTCTCTCAAGAAGCGTTCTGCTTCAATCGGCTTTTTCTCTCGGCCGCTTTTATATTGAGAATAATTCAAAAGTCCTTGAGAAAAACAACGCCGCTTTTGATTCCGCTTTCTTTCGCTGTGCCCTGGCTGAATTCTGCATACAGTCTCCCCTTGTTAAATGTGCTCTTTATTCAGGTTTTCATGAAAATCCATACGAAAATACAGTCTGGTGGTTCAAAACTGACTGGAGGACATCGCTGGGTTTTCTTATGCTCAACGCATCGTATTTTGCAGTTCCTGGCTCTAAAAAGGCTCCGAGGGTCGCTCCCTTGATTGGCGCTTCCTCATCGATTTGCAGAACTGTAGAGCAGGCATCTGTAAATCCTCAAATCCTGCTACTGTTTGATGATAAATCAGCCTCATCAATCCGTGCCGGCTTTTCTGCCTTGGAAAACTGGAAAGTCACTTCAACAAATACTCCCGTCCAGCTGAATACAATGAAAGTCCGCGGAGCGGTGGCCTATGAATCGCGTTTTTACTCGCTGTGCCTTGACTGGGCTCATGCAAATATCCTGCTTGAGGGAGAGCCACCCACGAAATCTTCTGCGCCGGAAGAATATTATTCGTATGGCTTTTCATCTTCATTTGCCGGAAATCATGCAAAATTATCTTCCTCAAGCTCCTACATGCGTTACACCCGTTATGATTCATCGGACAAACTGAAAGAAGTGTATTCAACTGACATAAAAATTGCTTTGCCGCAATGGGGAATGACTCTGCAGGGCGGTATTGGCATGACATTTAAGGACGGAGAGAGGACGGCGGGACAGGTTGATGCAAGTATAGCCTATTCATTGAAGCGAAAATATATACGCTCATCACTGAAAGTTGGACTTGCACTGCCGTTTTGATATTGAACAAGGGATTGTTTTACTGTATATTTTTATAATTCTACAATTATTGGAAATTCTTTTTTGAGAGGTAAACAATATGGCTTTTGATATTACCAAAGTACGTAATATCGGTATCAGTGCCCACATTGACTCTGGTAAGACTACCACATCAGAACGCATCTTGTTCTATTGTAACAAGATTCATGCGATTCACGAAGTTCGTGGTAAGGACGGTGTCGGTGCTGTAATGGACAACATGGAACTGGAACGCGAACGCGGAATCACTATCCAGTCAGCAGCTACTCAGGTTCAATGGAAAGACATCACCATCAACTTGATTGACACACCGGGACACGTTGACTTCACAGTCGAAGTAGAGCGCTCACTCCGCGTCCTTGACGGTGCTATCATGATTCTTTGTGCTGTTGCAGGCGTTCAGTCTCAGTCAATCACGGTTGACCGCCAGCTCAAACGCTATCATGTACCTCGAATCGCTTTCGTCAACAAATGTGACCGCCAGGGTGCTAATCCAATCCGCGTCTGTCATCAGCTCCGCGACAAGCTCGGCCTCAACTCTCATATGGTCGAGCTTCCAATCGGTCTTGAAGACAAACTCGAAGGTGTCGTTGACTTGGTCGGCATGAAGGCTATCTACTTCGACGGCGAAAACGGCGAAAACCTCCGCATCGCAGAAATTCCTGCAAACATGAAGGAGCAGGCTGCTGAATACCGCGCAGAGCTTCTCGACGCTGTTTCTAACTTCGATGACGAGCTCATGGAAGTTCTTCTCGAAGAAAAAGAGCCAACGGAAGAGCAGATTATTAAAGCAATCCGCGCTGGTACTCTCTCTGAGCAGTTCGTCGGCGTATTCTGTGGTTCAGCTCACGTAAACAAAGGTATCCAGCCACTTCTCGACGGTGTTGAGCGATATCTCCCGAACCCAACTGAGGTTCACAACTATGGTCTTGACCTCGACAAAAACGAGGAACAGGTCGAGCTTTTCAATGTTCCGGACAAGCCGGTCGTTGCCCTTGCATTCAAACTCGATGACGGTCAGTTTGGTCAGCTCACATACATCCGTATTTATCAGGGGCGCTTGCCAAAAGGCGCTGAGCTTACAAACGTCCGCACAAAGAAACGCTTCAAGGTCGGTCGTCTTGTCCGCATGAACTCTGCCGCAATGGAAGATATTTCAGTGGGCGAGCCAGGAGATATTTGTGCTCTCTTCGGCGTTGACTGTGCTTCTGGCGATACATTCTGTGGCGAGGGAATCAACGTTGCTATGACTTCAATGTTCGTTCCGACACCAGTTATTTCACAGGCTGTTAAACCAAAAGACAAATCAATGGCAGCTAACTTCGCTAAAGCTCTCAACCGCTTCACAAAAGAAGACCCGACATTCCAGACAGAGCTTGATCCAGAGTCTAACGAGACAATCATCAAGGGTATGGGTGAGCTTCACCTTGCCGTTTATGTTGAGCGAATGAAGCGTGAATATAAGTGCGAAGTTGAAGTTACTCCACCAAAAGTAGCTTACCGAGAGTCTATCACAGCACAGGCTTCTTTCAACTACACGCACAAAAAACAGACTGGTGGTTCTGGTCAGTACGGTCGAGTAGCCGGCTTCATGGAGCCATTGGCAGACAAAGACTACGAGTTCGTAGACGCAATCAAGGGCGGTGCTATTCCTAACGAATATATTCCTTCTTGTGACAAAGGTTTCAAACGAGCAATGGAAAAAGGTTCGCTCATCGGTGCTCCAATCGTTGGCGTAAAATGTACAATCAACGATGGCCAGTATCACCCGGTTGACTCTTCAGATATCGCATTCCAGACCGCAGCTATCGGTGCATTCCGCGAAGCTTACGAAAAGGCTAAGCCAGTTATCCTTGAGCCGATCATGAAGGTTTCTATCGAAGGACCTACAGAATTCCAGGGTAACATGTTCGGTCTTATCAACCAGCGCCGTGGCGTAATCCTTGAATCTACTGATGAGAACAACATGTCAACAGTAAACGCTGAGGTTCCGCTTTCAGAAATGTTCGGATTCTCTACAATCCTGCGTTCTTCAACACAGGGTAAAGCAGAATTCACAATGGAATTCCTTAAATACGGACGAGTTCCGGGCAATGTTGCTGACGAGCTCATCAAAAAGTATCAGGAAGAGCGAAAAGCAGCTCAGAAATAATCAAATGGAAGTTGCATCCGTGTAATTTCCTTTTGTCGCGAGTTTTCTTTCTGAAAACTCGCTCTTTACCGCTGCTTTTACGCGGCGAAAAAAAATTATCCAAGGAGCCAATATGGTCAAACAGGATCTTTACGATAAAAGCACGATTCGTCTTTTTGACGCTGCTACAGAAGGCGGCTTGAAGTCTGGTGAGCTTGGTCTCGTCACTTCAAAAAAAGGCTTGGGCAAAACATCAGTGCTCGTTCAGTTTGGTATGGACACACTCTTGCAGGACAAGCAGCTCGTTCATGTCACATTCGACTTGCACTCTTCTAACGTCATCTCTTGGTATGACGGAATTTTCACTGAGCTTGCAAAAAAGAAGAATGTTGGAAACGCACAGGAGCTCAAAGAGTCTATCGTTTCAAAACGAACGATTCTCAACTTCTCTCTCGATAACTTCTCTCTTTCTAAAGTCGTAAATACTTTGAATGCTCTCAAAGCCGGCGGAATCGCTGTTTCTGGCGTAATTCTCGATGGAATTGATTTCGCAAAAGTTTCTGAGGACGATGTAAAAGCAGTTGCTGAATATGCAAAAAAAGAAAATGTTACTGTCTGGGGAGCTTCTACAGCTGATGGCGATAAGCTCTCTGACTCAGTCCCTGATTCCCTTGAGTGCTATTTCTCAGCAATTCTTCATTTGAACCAGAAAACAGATGTGGTCAGTGTTGATGTTCTTAAAATTCATGATAAGAAAAACGTTGATACCGGGCTCAAACTCGATACAAAGACATTACTTATTACTAAGGCGTAAGCTAGTCTGAAACTGACGACGGGGCTGTCCTTCATGTTGATTATTTTCAACAAGGGGCAGCCTTTTTTTAAATTGGCTCCCGGATAATGCCTGCCCCGATTCCTTTCTACTGGCCTTTGCCGGTCTTGCGGGCCTCCTGATTTTTTTAATCCGGCGCCAGTATGCCGAGCTCCGCCGTTCCGCGGCTCGGTGCCCTCGGCGGAGGCCCGGGGCCTCCGCTGGCTTGCGCCACCGCTCCATGGCGTGGCGTCACCTGCCCGGCGGCTGCGGGGCCGTCCCGCAGGGCGTGGGGAAAAAAAGAATTTTTTTTGAAAAAAAATAAAAAAAGTGTTGACACAAAAAGCGGGGCGTGGTATATTCATTCTCACCCGCTGGCAAGCAGGCCGGCGGGGTTCTTTGAAAACTCCTGCAGTGAAGGGAAGAGGGTGACGCGCGGCGCGTTTTTCATGCCGCGCGTGACGGAGCGAAACATAGTCTTTTAATGACATAAGCGAGCGGCCGCCCGGCCGGAAGGAGGGCGGCGCGTTCAGGCAGCCGGAGACATCCGCTGTCCGTGATTGCGAAACCCTGGCCTCCTCGGAGGCCTTAGGATAATCATGGAGAGTTTGATCCTGGCTCAGAACGAACGCTGGCGGCGCGTCTTAAGCATGCAAGTCGGGCGGCAAGGCGCCTTCGGGCGCCCTAGAGCGGCGGACTGGTGAGTAACGCGTGGGTGACGCACCCCCCGGACGGGGATAGCCTGCAGAAATGCAGGGTAATACCGGATACGGCCGCGCGGGCTGGAGCCGCGCGGGGAAAGGGGCTACGGCCCCGCCGGGGGAGCGGCCCGCGTCCCATCAGCTTGCTGGCGGTGTAACGGACCACCAGGGCTACGACGGGTACCCGGCCTGAGAGGGTGAGCGGGCACATTGGGACTGAGATACGGCCCAGAC
>JAFUFU010000055.1 GCA_017469785.1 Treponema sp. | reverse complement strand
CGAGTTTTTAGAGATACCCTTAATAAATAAAAACTATCGGCACTAAAACAATTATTGTGCTATAATGTAAATATGTCCGGCATCCTCTACACGCTCATAAACAAGGAAACTCCTCTCTGCGACTTTGTCATCGAAGGCGAAGGCGAACTTGAACTTTGCAAAATCGTCAATGAATACAAGAGCCTGCCCTTCTGGTGCGCCGACATTGATTCATGGGTTGCGAACAGAAGTTCTGCGAAACACAGAAGCCATGTGAACAAAATCCTTGAAATGTGCGGAGGAAAGACAAAAAGCGGCTTCATCGCCCTCACCCACTGTCTTTCCCTCACTGACACACTCTGGGTCAAAAGCGACCGGGAAAACGTAACATGGCGCGAGGTGAACCTATACGAAAACAACTTTGACGAAGTGATTTCCAAGTTGAGTTTCGATGCGCAAGCCGCAGAATGCGGCGACTTAAATAATTTCCTCTCATGCAAACGATGCGAAGCAGCGTATGGCAACGGACTCTTTGGAATCCAGATGTCCACGACTTCCCCGGAGCTCACCACGGACGGAGCCTACGACAAATGCTGGCTCAACGAAAAAGACGGAATCCACCTCATAAAGACGGGAAGCGAGGGAGCGCGAAACACAGGTCTTGAGCCTTACGGAGAAGTGCTTGCAAGCCAGGTTTTTGAGAAAATCTGCAATAGCATAAAATATAGCCTCAGGCGATTTGACGGCCGCGTAGTTTCAGACTGCAAGCTGTTCACAAGTCAGGACTTCGGCTACCGTCCGATTGCGTTGTTTTACAAAGACAAACTGACGCTTCCGAAACTGCTTGAAATCTACCGCGAATTCAACTGCGAGGACGCATTCCGCCGCATGGTCGTGGCCGACTGCATAACGCTCAATTCCGACCGCCACTTCGGGAACTTCGGCTTTCTCGTGAACAACGAGACATTTGAGCGCACTGTTTTGAATCCCTGCTTCGACTTAAACATGGCTTTCGTTCCCTTTGCGGAGGAAGGCTTCGACTTCGGAAAATCCCCGGACGGAAGGGAGCTCGACTTCGACGAATATCTTTCCAAGCGGCCTCCTGTAATCGGAAGCGACTATGTCGCTCCCGCCCGGGCAATCCTCACGAGCGAAATCAAAAAATGCGTGGAGGAAATCCGGGAGACTCCGCTTACGGTGCAGTGCGACAATAGATTCAGCGAAAAGCGTCTTTCCCAGATGAACATGATAAAGAACGTGCAGTGCGAGAAGATTCTGGGATTCGATGCAAAGTGGGAGTTTTAAATTGCAGATTTTTCACGGTTCAGAATGCATAATCAAAAGTCCTCAGTTCGGGTTCGGGAATCCCAGGAACGACTACGGCAGGGGATTTTATTGCACGAAGTCCAGTGAACTTGCAAAGGAATGGGCTTGTCAGAAAAACAAGGACGGCTTTGCAAACTATTACGAGCTGAAGGCAGAAGGCCTTTCAATACTTGACCTTTCAGATTCCAATTTCAGTATCCTCCACTGGCTTTCAATTCTCATGCAGAACCGGGTATTTTCACCAAAATCCCCTTTGGGAAAGCAAAATCTTGATTTTCTTACTTCGCATTATAACCTTGCATATTCAGACTACGACATCATCATCGGCTACAGGGCAAACGACTCATATTTTTCATTCGCCAGTGATTTTCTGGAAAACATCATACCGATTCAGTCTCTTGCGTCATCCATGAAACTTGGAAGTCTCGGTCTGCAAGTTGTTTTGAAATCAAAAAAAGCTTTTAATAGTCTTGCATTTATAAACGCAGAAAGAGCTGACTGCAAAATTTACTATCCAAAATACATTACACGAGACACAGGCGCGCGAAAATCATATTTTGAAAACCTGCGGAATCAAAAACCTGATTCTTCGACCTATTTAATTGATATTGTTCGTAACCCGGAGCTTTTAAATGGCCTGCACTTATGATGAAATGTATTTAAGCGATGTTCAGAAGAATCTGGGCTTTTTCTTTCAGCTGCTTCTTCATAATATGGAGTTTTCTCCGAAAGAGGCCCAGAAAATTTTCTTGAACTCGACAATCCCTGGGCAGATAGAAATTGCGAATCCAGATTTTTTGTGCGGAAAATCCGGCTACGAGCTTGCTATGCTAGCACTGCCAAAAATGGATTTATCCAAAGCAATCAAAGAGTCCATTCAGGAGCCCTTTTATCCTCAGGCCGAATATTGGACAGGTTTTGCCCTCGCCTTCTGCCAGTGGAAAAACAATATTTCTTTTGCTACAATACTTGAACATTACCCCATTGAGCAGTTTTTGCAAAGCTACCGGCTTTTGCATGAAGCCGATATTACAAAAGCGGAAGAAATTATAATGGAAAAAATAAATGAAAAATAAATACTGTTCTCTTCTCCCCTATGCCATAATTGCAGTATTTTCGGCAATTCTCATCAACAACATGTTCTACGGATTCTCATGGACAGACGAAGGCCTGTATCTTTCCAATGTTCAGAGATACCTTTCTGGAGACAGATTCTTAATCGATGACTGGACACCCACTCAGTTTTACGAGCCGCTTCTTTATCCTTTATATGCGTTTTTTATAAAGATTACCGGTTCAACTGATGGAATTTTCCTTTTTTTCAGGTTTGCGACAATCATTTTTCAGTCTCTTGCATCCTTTTTTGCATATTCCCTGCTTTCAAAAAGATACAGAGCATTATCCTCGTGTTTCGCATCCCTCATTGTGCTCTCATTTTCAAGGGCCTGTCTTAATGGTCCTTCTTACTACACAATCGGATTTGAAAGCTATCTTATCGCCCTGCTCTGTCTCTATGCCTTTTTCTCTTTGTCCTGCAGCAGGGCCTTTCTCTTTGTTTCCGGGATTTTCTTTGCATCCTCAATTCTTTGCAATCCCTTCCTCGTCTTTCCGTATATTGCAGTTTCAATCTTTACATTGATTCTTCCGCTTAGCCGAAAGCACATCAAGGAAATCGCATTGGTCTGGCTGGGAAGCGTAGCTTCTGGAATCATCTACATGATTTTTGTCTTTGCGGGCAATTCGCTGTCTGATATTCTTTCAGGACTGCATTACACTTACAACGATCCCTCTTACAAGCACACGATTATTCTTACAATAAAGAGACTTTACAAAATGCCACGCCTGCTGATTTTTCCCTACATCATTACATGGCTTCCAATGATTGCTCTTTGTGGCTTAATCAAAATAAAAAAAATTCAGCTGACAGTTCGTAAAAAGTTTTTGATGCACATGCTGAACCTTGTGTTGTTCTTTGCCAACTGTTTTGTAAGAAAAGACTGCGGAGCTGCCGTAATGACATTCTTTCATTTTACGATTTTTGAAGTTCTCCTCTTTTCAGATTTACAACTCAAAGACTTCCTGCTGGAATATAAAAATGAATTGCTTTATTTCGTGATTCCCGGACTCATCCTTGCCATTTTCTTCTGCTTCGCCTCTGACACGGGATTTGGTGTATGTGCCGTCGGAATGGCCCTTGCTGCGGTGGGTGAGATTCTCATTGTTGAAAGATGTCTCAAAAAAACATCTTTTTCAGGCAATACTGTGCCACGCCGGATTTTGACATTTGCACCGTTTTTTATTCTTGTCGCATTTTCATTTTTATTTCGCATAAATTCACCCTATCGCGATGCAGCTCTTGCTCCCCATGTTTTATTTTTACCACAGTTCAATAATGGAATCAGCAGAATTGAAGCAGGTCCGGTCAAAGGAATTTACACGACAAAAGAAAACAAGGCTTACTACGATGACCTGCTCTCACTCCTAAGGAATATAAGCAATGATACAGCGGAACCTGAAAAATCAGTTTTCATCGCGGGCACCGCAACATGGGCTTACACGGCATTTCCGAATCTACACTGCAGCGCACCGACAACATGGAGAACTTTTTTTGATGACGTTCGCCTGCAGGCCTATTATGAGGAATTCCCGAAAAATCCATTCCCGGACTATGTGATTCTCCTTGATTCAAAAAATCCAAGCAACGGAGGAAGATACGAGGGAAAGAATGATGAAGAAAACGTCAGGGACACTTGGATATATAAGAAACTTCATGAACTTGGATACTCAAAGAAAGAATATCCAAGCGGTATTTTATACAGTGCGGAATGAATTACTTTTTTCTGCAAAAAAACTTCTGTACAGCCTTTTCAACAAAAAACTGTCTCAAGAGGTCAGTTATTGAAAAGGCAAAAAATACAGCGAGCGATGAAAGAAGTACATAAAATACAAAGTCCGGGGATCCAACATGCTCATCAAAACGGAAAACTCTATGCCAGATAAAGTATTTTAGGTGCCCGTTTACATGCAGCAGGTAGATTCCAAATGTTGTTGAGCTGATTAAGTTTATTACCCTGTTATGAGGTATGTTTATATTTTTAAACGCACAAAAACACAACAAGGCTGCCAAAAAAACAGGTGCTTTATCAATATTTCCGCCAAGATACAAAAATCGTACAAAATCAGATTTTAGTAAAGGAATTTTTTCTGAAAGAACTATAAGTAAAACCTTCCAAGCGGCTAAAAAAACAATAATCGTAATTGAAATAATAAAATTCAAACCTGTGTGATTTAAAACAGGAGGGTCATATTTTTTTATATACGAGGCAGCAAAATAGCCTAATATAAAATAGTAAAAACGGCTTGCATGTAAAACATTCTGTCCCGGCAGCATTGAAATACAGCAGCCTGCAACGAACATTAAAAGAACAAGATTTAAATGTTCCTTTCGGTTTAAATTATCTATTAAAATGTATAGGGGGGGGGGGGTAAAAAGATAGAATAGTATATAACAAGTGGCGAACCAGTTATTACCCATTAATGTCGGCAGGAAGGAGCGGATAAGTTCTATTTTACCGATTGGCTTTGCAGCTGACTCATATCCAAGTGCTTTATACGCATCCACATTATAAAAACCAACTGTGGCAATTTTAAAAATAAAGAAAACAAGCCCAATAACAACAGAATAGAAAAACACCTGAGACCAAATCTTAAGAAGTCTTTCTTTCTTAAATCGGGCACAGGAAAGGAAATACCCTGAAATCAATATAAAAATCCAGTTGTTAAAATCTCCTGCAAAATTTCCTATTGCCGCATTCATAAGAACAGTCGGCTTATAAGAAACAGAAGGATGAACACCAAAATAAAATGCGTGGAACAAGACGATTCCAAACATTGCAATAATTCTTAACAGTTCAAAATTAGAACTTCTCTCTTTAATGTCAGCCATATTTACAGTATAATAAAATCCATGAAATATGTATATGTGCTAACCTCGACCGAAAAAGACCTCTATTACGAGCAGTGCCTCATGTCTGTTTTTTCACTGCGGCACTATATGAGCGAAGCAGAAATAATAATCCTGACTGACGACAGGACTGCCGCAACTTTTTCAGGAAACTGGAGCAAGATAAAGGAATATGCAAGCAGCGTCGTTGCGGTGGATTTTCCGTCAGAGGCCGGCAATGTGGAACGCTCGCGGGTCTTAAAAACGACAATCCCGGAGCATGTAAAAGGTGATTTTCTCTTTATAGACTGCGACACAATCATCTGCGAAAGCCTTTCCGACATCGAAAAGCTTGATTATCCTGTAGCCGCGGTCCTTGACGGCCATGTTCCCCTTTCTGAGCACAAGCACAGGGATTATTTTTTGAAGCGGGAAAAGAAAATGGGCTACACGGGAACCAAAAATCAGGGTTTCCACATAAACAGCGGGGTCATTTTGTATCGCGACGGAGAAAAATCCCGGGAATTTTTCAAAAAATGGCATGAGCTTTGGGAATATTCTTTCAGGGTAAAGCACGACCACCACGATCAGGGGGCATTCAACGAGGCTTTCTACCAGTGCGGATTCGGGGACACCCAGCTTTCAGGCGAATGGAACTGTCAGATAAGCCAGGGCGGCCTTGCTTTCCTTGAGCACGCAAAAATCATCCACTATTTTTCAAGCGAGGCTGCGGGGAAAAACTATATCGCCTACTACAAGCTGGCGGACAAAAGCGTCCAGCAACGGATAAAAGAGGCCGGGGATATTCCAGAAGACATTCAGCAAATGATTTTGAATCCGAAATTCCAGTTCACGAAAGTTCATCTTTTGAACGACAGGCGGATTATTCCGATTTTGCAGTCTCCCCTCATTTTTACGCTGGCTGAACTCAAATTGCATTGGCCCGCTGTTTTCACTATACTTGAAAGTATTGTGGGCGCTTGCCGTTCCCTTGCAAAGAAATTAAAAGGCAAAAAATAACAGGAGTAATTTTGATTTCAGAATCAGTTGTTGTCGATTTTATTCATAAAATCGATAAACTAAGGCAAAATGCAAACACAGATTTTTTTTCAAAAACCAGAGATGTTTTTGATGCCCGTCTAGCAACCTATACCGCACACTCTCAAAATTGGCTTTTAGGTGCTGTGATTGGAAAAATCGGAGCAAACACGTTTGATCACAATTTTGCGTTTCGCTCCGAGTTTCCAAGGGGACTGTTTTTTGATTCTGAATCAGATTCAAGATATATTTTTTTATGTGATTTTGGAGCTGGCTTAAAAACAACTCTTTCAAGAGTTGTACATGAAATTGACAGCGATGAAAAAGCAATAGAAACGGCATTCACAAAACCAATTTCTGGCCGTGCCCCAGAATTGAGAGGTAACGGCCTCAAATTTGTCATCAGTTCTGTTGTTGAAAACAACTGGCATTTGTATTTTCAATCAGGATATGCAGTATGCAAAGCTGATAAAAATGGTTATTATTTTGAGAAGTCCGCTTATTACCATAACGGATGCTTCTGTATCTTATCAAATAAAGAGGCGCAACTATGATAGTTGATATGTCTTCATTTGGAGAAATGCTGATGTCACGGCCTGCAGGGCGTGAGGCATTTTTAGGAGCTTCGGCATACATATTTGAAAATGTATCAGAAAAAGATACAATATCATTGGATTTTGCAAAAGTAAAAGTTTTAGCTCCTTCTTGGGCAGATGAATTTATAACTGGGCTTAAAACAAACTACAAGGCAACAATTGAATATTTGAATACAGAAAATCCTTCTGTAAAAGCATCTCTAAAAACAGTTCTTGAGCCTATTGATGTCTCAAAGTATCAAAGAACATAATAACAAGAGGAAATCATGAAAATCGCAGTAGCAGGAACCGGATATGTAGGACTCTCGAACGCAATACTTTTGGCACAGCACAATACGGTTTTTGCTGTTGATGTCATTCAGTCGAAGGTCGATTTGATAAACAACAAAAAATCTCCCATTGTCGACAAAGAAATCGAAGATTATCTTGCAAACAGGAATCTTAATCTCACGGCAACAACGGACGCACAAACGGCCTACACGGATTCGGAATTCATAATCATTTCTACACCGACAAACTACGATCCGCACAAAAACTATTTTGATACGTCTTCCGTTGAATCCGTCCTTACTCTCGTTCAGGAATATAATAAAGATGCTGTCGTCGTCATAAAATCAACGATTCCTGTCGGCTACACAGAGGACATCAGCAAACGCTTTTCAGACCTGAACATTCTCTTTGCGCCGGAATTTTTAAGGGAGGGACATGCCCTCTACGACAACCTGTATCCGAGCCGAATAGTCGTAGGGTACCCGAAAAACAACAAAAAACTTGAGGACGCGGCCCATACTTTCGCGGAGCTGTTACAGGCAGGAGCGATAAAAAAGGACATTCCGACGCTCTTTACCCAGCCAACCGAGGCCGAGGCAATAAAGCTCTTTGCAAACACATATCTTGCCCTGCGGGTAAGCTACTTCAACGAGCTTGACACCTATGCAGAGATGCATGGTCTTGACACCAAGCAGATTATTCAGGGAGTAAGCCTTGACCCCAGAATCGGTGACGGCTATAACAATCCTTCCTTTGGCTACGGCGGCTACTGTCTTCCAAAAGACACCAAGCAGCTTCTCGCAAACTACGCGAACATTCCCCAGAACCTCATGAGCGCGATAGTCGAGTCAAACCGCACCCGAAAAGAATACATAGCCCGTCATGTGCTTGAGCGAAGACCAAATGTCGTAGGAATCTACCGCCTTACAATGAAGGCAAACAGCGACAACTTCCGCCAGTCTTCCATTCAGGATGTCATGAAAATCCTTCGGGGCGAGGGCGTAAAAGTCATAATTTACGAGCCGACCATTTCCGTCTCTGAGTTTGAAAAGTATCAGGTCTGCAATGACCTTGCCTCATTCAAGTCAAGCTGCGATGTCATCCTTGCGAACAGGATAAGCCCGGATTTGGAAGACTCTCGAAGCAAGGTCTACACAAGGGATTTGTTTTCAAGAGACTAGAAATTATGGGTATCTCTAAAAATTGCAATT
>JAFUFU010000054.1 GCA_017469785.1 Treponema sp. | reverse complement strand
GTGTACTGCCATCCAGAGCAAGAAACCCAGTCTTTGTTACGGGGAAAGCCCCAAGGAGAAAACGGGTTATCGGGTCATATGTCACGGGTATACTATCCCAAATCGAATAAGATAATTCAATAACATTAATATACGAGGAGGAAAGCAAATGGAAATAAAGCAAACTGAAATTACAATCCGTGAACTTACAGACGGTTTTTCAGACAATGCGGAAGGCGGTGTTGTGGCATACGGTGGAAAGCTTGACGTGCGCCCACCCTATCAAAGAGAATTCGTCTACAAGGAAAAACAGCGTGATGCCGTAATAGATTCAGTCGTGCAGAATTTTCCGCTCAATGTAATGTATTGGGCAAACCGTGGCGACGGAACTTTTGAAGTAATTGACGGTCAGCAAAGGACAATTTCAATCTGCCAGTATGTGAACGGCGACTTCGCGCATATAATGCGTTTCTTCAACAATCTGCAGGACGACGAGCAGAAAAAAATCCTGGATTATAAACTTAATGTTTACATCTGTAGTGGAACGAACAGCGAGAAATTAAAATGGTTCGAGCGTATAAACATTGCAGGCGAAAAACTTACACCTCAAGAGCTGAGAAATGCAGTTTATTGTGGTTCGTGGGTTTCGGACGCTAAAAAATATTTTTCAAAAATTGGCTGTCCTGCCGTTTCGCTCGGTGGCGATTATGTAAGCGGAACTGCAAACAGACAGGAGATTTTGGAAACAGCCATTGACTGGATTTCAAACGGTCAGATTGACGAGTACATGGGAATTCATCAGCATGACGAAAACGCTTCCGCTCTGTGGGTTTATTTTCAGAAAGTAATCGCCTGGGTAAAAGCCGTATTCCCGACAAAAAGACCTAAATATACAAAAGGCATAAACTGGGGCGAACTTTACAACAAATACAAGGATGCGGAATTCGATACTATAAAATTGGAAGATGAAATCAAAAAACTGATACTCGACGACGATGTGACGAAAAAATCGGGAATTTATCCCTATGTACTTACAAGAAATGAGAAGTATCTTTCAATCCGTTCCTTTTCCGACAATGAAAAATTGCAGGCATATACAAAGCAGAACGGAATTTGTAAAATATGTGGTAAACATTTCGAGCTTGAAGAAATGGAAGCCGACCATATAACTCCGTGGAGTCAGGGCGGTAAAACAAATCTTGAAAACTGTCAGATGCTTTGTAGGGAATGTAATAGAAGAAAATCTGACAAGTAGCGTTAAGCCTCTTATTTCAGAATCTCAATCTTTCCGCGACCTAAGGAAATTTTGCCTTCTTCCGCAAGATATTTCAGCGTTTTTGTGACGACTTCCCGCACGCTGCCGATTTCTTTTGCGATTTCCTCATGGGTAATGGAAAGCGTCCTGCTTTTTTGCCGCAGAGACTCGTCATGCAGAAAATTTGCAATCCGCTGGTCAATTTTCAAAAAAAGAACCTGCTGAATCGTCCATAGGACTTCAGAGAATTTTTCGGTGGCGTTTTTATAGATGTAGAGACTTACAAGAGGATTTTCTTCTTCGATTTTATGAAGGGCTGGTGAGGGAAGCAGGCAGACTTTTGTTTGGCCGAGCGACTCAATCACCACATCAAAAACCAAAGAATCCATGAGGCAGGAGGCCGAAAGAATGCAGACATCCCCCGACTCAACCCGATAAAGAGTAACTTCCCGTCCTTCTTCGGAAACGCAATAAACGCGCAGTCCTCCCGAAATAACAGCCATCACGCCCTTACAATCTCCGGAAGAACGATGAATCAACATGCCGGGCGAAAAAGTTTCACTTCGGGCAGAATTCTCAAGAATCGCCGCCTGGGAAGGAGTCAAATCTTTCCAGAAAGAGAAAATTTTTGAAAAAGCCAATTGAGAATTTTGCATTTTTTCGTTAGAAATATTTTGGCTTGCCTTATTCCGATTGTCAATCGTATTCTGGTATGGAAATGTTTTTTTCATATGTTCCGAAATGCTCGATAAGAATAGAAGATTGTGCTACACTTAATCCATGACAATCACACTAAAAAACAGCAACTACGAAGTAGTTTTGAGCACCCACGGAGCAGAAATCAATTCTTTCCGCGGAGTAAAAGATGGCACGAAATATGTTTTTGAAGGCCCGGAGGAAGTCTGGAAATTCCATGCGCCGGTTCTCTTTCCACATGTAGGCCGCATTAAGGACGGATTCTACACTTACGGCGACAAAGAATATCATCTCGTGAACAACGGAATGAGCCGGGACATGGAGCACAAAATCATCGAGCAGACTGCGACCAGCGCGACATTTGAGCTTACCGAAAATACCGGGACTGCCGACAAATTCCCCTGGAAATTCAGCCTCAAGACTCACTACGAATTAAAAGAAAACGGCTTGATTTTTACCACGACGGTCACAAACACGGATTCAAGCACAATGCTCTTCTCTTTGGGAAGCCACACCGCATTCTGCTGCCCGCGCAACACTGACCCAAAAGGCACGACAAACGCCGATTATCAGTATGAATTCGAGCGCCGGGAGCCTCTTACCACAGTTCTCTTGAACGATGCCGCCCAGCTTGCCGTTGACGAAGAAGGAACGGCTCCATGCACAAAAGCCTACGGTGAAAAAGAAGCCGGAATCATCCCGATTAACGGCGACGGATTCGGAAACGGTCACTTCTTTACCGCATTCAAATCAAACTGGGTGGGCTTGCGCAACAAAAAAGACGGTTCTCTGGTAAAAGTAAACTGCGCCGGCTATCCTTACTTGATGGTCTGGCAGGGCGGAAAGGGAGCAGCGGGAATCGACGGAAACGGCTTTAACTGTATCGAACCCTGGTACGGAACCGCTGATGCCGAGAACACCGAGCACGAGTGGGAAGAAAAGGCGGCGCTGATTTCCCTTGAACCGGGAAAGAGCTTTACCGCTGACCAGTCGATTACCATTGAGAAATAAAATTTCGGGGGCTAAAAGCCCCTTTTTTTTCAGTTGACACTTAGAAAGATAAAATAAGTATATTGACAAAAGTATACGGGG
>JAFUFU010000004.1 GCA_017469785.1 Treponema sp. | reverse complement strand
TCCTCAATGTTGTCTTCACTGTTCTCAAAAACAATATTGATTACGTTCCTATTTTTCCTCCTGACGTTGACGTCTCAAAACTTGCTGAAAAAGCAATTAAATCTCTATCACCTAATTGACATTTCATAGCAGGTCTTTTTTCTTATGGCATTATTATTTATGAGGAGGTGGCAGAAAAATATCAATTTTTTGTCCTAAATTCCAACTTTTTATCGGAATATTTCACAAATCGGAATTTCTTGGACTATTCATAGATTTTTTATATTTTTTTAAAGAAAAAAAACGCGGCAAAAGAATCAACCTTTACCGCGTTTGCTTTAGATGAACAGGATTTCCTAGAATACCACTACGACTTCACCGTTCGGATATCGCTCAGAAATATAGTTTCGGACTTTTTCGCTCTTGACAGCCTCAATCAGAGCCTGGATTTCTTCTTTGTTTTCGTTGCCGGCTTTGACTGCGATGACATTCACATACGGAGAAGAAGAGCCTTCAACGAAAAGACCGTCTTTCTTTGCGCTCAAACCAGCCGGGATTGCGTAGTTTCCGTTGATGACAGCACCGTCAACATCGCCCAAAACACGCGGAAGAGACGCGGCTTCGATTTCCTTGAACTTGAGCTTTTTCGGATTCTTTTTGATGTCCAGCGGAGTGGCCGTGATTCCCGCATCCTTTTTGAGCTCAATGAGACCGGCTTCCTGAAGAAGGAGAAGAGCGCGGCCTTCGTTTGTCGGATCGTTAGGGATAGCGATTGTCGCCTTTTTCTTGAAATCATTAAGATTTTTGATTTTGCTTGAATAAAGGGCGAAAGGCTCAACGTGGATTCCAGCCGCATTTACGAGGTGATATCCCTTTTCTTTGTTGAAAGAATCAAGATAAGGAATGTGCTGGAAATAGTTAGCGTCGATATCGCCGGCTTCGACAGCGTCGTTAGGCGTAACGTAATCAGTGAATTCTACAACCTGAAGGTCGATGCCTTTTGCAGCCAAATCCTCTTTTACGAGATTGAGGATTTCCGCATGCGGCTCAGGAGTCGCGCCAACTTTGAGTGACTTCTGGGCGAAAACCGATGTTGCAGCGAGAGCGATTGCAACAAATGAAAGAATTTTTTTCATAGTGTTCTCCTTAGTTTCATTTTTATTACCTAGTAACTTGGTATGTTTGTAGTTATACAATTAAATAAAATTTGTGTCAACTAGCGTTTGCTCAATATTTTGTTCGTAAGACAAGTTCCGGCAAACTGGATGAGGGCGACAAGAATGATAATCACCACGACAGCCGCAATCATGATTTCAGTGCGGAAACGCTGATAGCCGTAACGGATTGCAAGATCTCCAAGCCCGCCGCCGCCGAGAGTTCCTGCCATGGCAGAGTAGCTCACCAGATTTATGATAGTAAGGGTAATTCCCGAAACAACCGAAGGAAGGCTTTCCGGAATCAGGACCTTTATGATAATCTGCGCGTTCGTTGAGCCCATAGCCCTGGAAGCCTGCACCACGCCAGGGTCAACCTCATTCAGGGCCGTCTCCGTGATTCTGGCCACGAAAGGAGCAGCCGCAATCGAAAGCGGGATAATGGTCGCCGTCGTGCCGATTGCAGTTCCCAAAATCAGGCGCGTAAAGGGAAGCAGCACAATCATAAGGATGACGAAAGGAAAAGAACGCAGCACGTCGATGATTCGGCTCAACACGAGATTAAAGACCGGTTTTGGCGTGATTCCGTATTTATTCGTGATATTTAGCAGGATTCCGAGAGGAAAACCAATCAGAATCGCAAAAAACGTCGAAAAGAAGACCATCAGCAAAGTCTCAAGCGTTGAAGTCCCGACTAGAATCAAAATCTGTTCCATAAAAATTCTCCAAAATCAGTCTGTGATTTATATTTTCTGCACTTTAACTTTGTTTTCCAGAAGCCACTGCTCTACCCTGGCGATTTCAGCATCCTCGCCGTCGATGTCAACTTCCATGTAGCCCACGTCTTCGTCCGGAAGGTGAGAGATTCCCGCCGCAAGGATATTGAAGCTGACATTGAATTCCTTTGACATCCTGCTCAAAACAGGCTCGCCAGTGGCCTCCCCGATAAAATGAAGGAGGAAAGTGCCGGATTTTTTTGTCCATTTTACGATATCACCGCTACGAGAGTCAGAAGAAGAGGCTATATTCCTGATAAAATCCCTGGTAGTCTGGGTTTTGGGATTCGTGAAAATCTCCTTGACCTTTCCGCACTCCACTACCCGCCCGTTTTCAATGACCGCAACACTCTCACAGGCATCACGAACAACTTCCATCTGGTGGGTAATCATGACCACAGTGAGGTTCATCTTTTTCTGGATTTCTTTGATGAGCGAAAGAATCTGCCGCGTTGTGTTCGGATCGAGGGCGCTGGTAGCCTCGTCGCAGAAAAGGATTCCCGGCGCGGTGGCAAGGGCACGGGCAATAGCCACACGCTGTTTCTGCCCTCCGCTCAGCGTACTGATTGGCGCGTTGATTTTGTCGGAAAGCCCCACCAATTCAAGCATTTCCTTGACTTTAGCCCGGATTTTTTCCTTGGGCGCGCCAGCGATTTCAAGAGGATAAGCGACATTCTTTCCAGCCGTGCGAGAGGAAAAAAGATTGAAATTTTGAAAAATCATGCCAATCTTCCGCCGCTCAAGAATCAGCTCTTTTTTTGAGAGATTGTCCACCCGCCTTTCCCCGTAGTAAACAGCACCAGAATCAGGCTTTTCGAGCATGCTCACGAGACGTACCAGAGAGCTTTTGCCCGCTCCGCTCTTTCCAATAATGCCGAAAATCGTATTCTCAGGGATTTCAAGGGAAACATCGTCAACAGCATGAACCTCACTTTCCTGAGGGCCTGTCATTGAAATATATGTTTTTTTTAGATGTTCAAGTCGAATCTGCATAACCTAATAATGCTGATTATGGGGAAATTTTGCAAGCAGGGAGATTTTTACACGAATTTCGCCTGCAAATTGCCAAAAATGACTTTTCTTTGCAAATACATATAGCAGAAATGCGAGGCCATGCTCGGCTATTCAAATTTCACCGAGTATGTTAGAATAGGAAAGAAGAACGGTGAAGAAAATCCGATTGCCTACGCCCTCAGCGAGAGCAGGCGGAAGGGAATCCTCACCGACTATTTCGCGCACTTGAGCAAGGAGGAGCAGTCTATGATTTTCGGCGAATGGGATTGGGATGCATATCTTAAAGTTCACGCTGAGGAAGCCTTTGAAGATGGACTCATCGAAGGTGCTCATGCAAAAACCCGTGAGAATGCGAAGAACTTTCTAAAACTCGGTGTTGAATCAAATATCATTGCACAAGGTTGCTCACTCCCGCTGGAGGAAGTTCTCGCGCTCAAGGAGGAGATTGAAACAGAGCTTGCAGCGGGCAAAAAAACGGCAGGCTCTTGCTCTACCTGCCGCTAAAACCTGCGCTTATGCGCGGATTTTTATGTGGCAGAAAGCGCTTGCTACACTTTCCGCCTGCCCCTGCACGCCGAGGACAGTGGCTTTACAGGGGATTTTTTTGCCTACAGAAATCTACCGTGCACGGAAACAAGCATTGTTGTTCCCGATTTATGCTCGGCACGGCGCGAGGAAAGGGAGTTAGTTCTTTACGACTTTGACATAGACAATATGGCATTGTCCAGAAGAACCAGTACGTTTAATCGTATAAGAAGTTCCTCCTGAAATTGTGTATACATACGTCGTTGTGGTCAGTGAATCGCCTGAATCGGCAGCTGCTGGAGCAGTTCCACTCACAAAAGTCGCTTCCCCTTCTGTAAAACTAGGTGCAATAACCTTATCATTTGAAGTTATAATTGTAACAGTAGCCGCAGAATCTGAGAAAAACGAAATAGAAGATGAACCATCGCCTTTCATTGATCCGACACTAGTTATACTCGTACCAGCTAGATTAGAGAAAGAACGCCCTGCAGAAGTTGTAGCTCCATTACCTGCTATAGTGAAAATATCTGCATTCTGGCCACTCCCAGTTCCAACATAATTACTTTCCGAAATTGCACTAGTAGTACCTGTCAACAAATACCACTCCGCTGAATCCCATGACAAAGCTTCTGTAATTGTCACCTCTTTCGTATCAGAAATCGTTTCATAAGTAGCAGTAATTGTTGCAGTTCCCGTTGTTGAACCATCTCCTGCCAATTTTCCGTCGGTTAAAGTAGCGTTAGCACCACTTGCGGTCAAATTTGCTGTTGCAGATGTAGAATCAAATCCATAAGAACCGATTACGCGAGCGACAACAGATGCCTCAGCATTTGCTGCGATTGAATCAGAACCAACGATAATCGCAATGAATCTTGCTGCCGATGTTGTAGTAACAGTCTGTGTAAGGTCATAATCCTCAAGTTTTACAGTTGAGAAGTAAGATTTATCGGTTGTTGACCAAACTACTACGTTTACAGTTGAAGTTCCGCTGTTCTTCCATGAAAGAGTTCCCTTTGCAGCGAGCTGCTCTGTTGTAGTTCCGTTGTTATAGAAGAATCCAGAACTGCCGTTCGTATTCGGAATCGTAAGTGTTGCGCCCGGGGTAACAGGGACAGTAAGAATTACATTGTAGCTCTCTGCACGGTTGTTTGTTGAGTCCCAGGCCTTTATTTTAGTTGTACCCCATGCCTCAGGTCCAAAGCGAACATCAAGATTGACAGATTTATCTCCACTGTAATTTGCGATTGTACCTGCAAAGGTATTTACTCCTCCGTTAAGAGTTGTACCATCTGATGCAGGTGCAATATCCTCAAAATTCCATGTGACCATTGCACATGTTTCATCAAAGGCTTCTGGTTCAGGGTTTTCTGTACCCGTTGCAAAATTGTATGACGATACATCCCAGATTGTAGAATCGCTCTTGTAAACTGCAGTTTCAGTATCGCTGTCGATTTTGACGAGTTTGTTCAAGATATAACCACGATTAGAATATGCGCCACCAGTCGTAAGTTCACTTGCAGCAATTGTACCGACTCCCGTCGCAGTCAAAACGCCGTCTGTTTTCCAACCGACAACGCTCTCATCGCCAACACCGAATGCCCCGCTCTTTTCAAGAGCTGTGTTGAGCTGAGCCGGGCTACTGCTAGCAACCGTTGTACCGACAAAAGCTGCCTGATTGTAATATTTTGCTTTTGCATCAGCAAGCTTAGTCGCATCGCTTGAATACCATGGATTTCGGAAGAGATATGCATCCACTCCTTCGTCAATTGTAATTTTTGAATTTAACACGACAACACCAAGACCTATCGTAGTCTGTTTTGTCGCACGAGGTGCCACGATATATGCAGATTTTGCGCGGTCTCCAAGCATGTGGAGTTCACACTCTTCATACAGAGCAACAATTCCACTTTCTTCCATCCACAAGAAATCAACATCGCCAGCAATGTAGCACTTATAGAACCATGCCTTTCCTGTAGTACGGATTGTGTCCTGATGTGAAAGGAAAGAACTGTTATAAGCAACAATTTTACCAGTACCGTTTGACGCAAGGGCCTCAGCCTGACTATCAGTAGAAAGATTGTAAATATTTTTTACAGTGATATTTTTAAGTACAAAATTTCCATTTCCTTTCAAATAAAGAAGATTTCGTGTACTTTCTGTATTATTGTTAGGATTACCGACAATCAAAACATCGCTGCCATATTCTGTACTTGTATCACCTTCAATAGTAAGCGTTCCAGTTCCTGTATATTCAAGAGCGCTTCCAACCGGAACCACATAACCGCCGACTCCAAGCGTAATTGTATGATCATCAGAATCTGAAGCTATAGAATTAAATACAGTAACAAAATCGTCCGTTTTTACATTTCCATCCAATTTGATTGTTCCAGGAACAAGAACTGTAACAGAAACCTCAACGCTCGGATTTCCGGTTCCCTCTTCATTTAAAATTGTTACAGTTGCACTTCCAGCCGATGCCCCAGCAGTAATCGTAATTGTTTTCGCAGTTGGATTTTTCGTTACTGTAACCAGATTATTATCACATGAAACAGTCGGCTCGACGTCTCCACCGTCTTTGTCTTTTGCGCTGTAAGTATATGTAACAGTATCACCAGAAGACATAATCACTGCTGTAACAGCATTGCCGTCAGAATCTGCCAATTTCATCGTGCTCTGGTCCTGCACATCAACAATCTTCTTCATCGTGTAGGTTTCGCCGTCATTGACTTTGGCCGTGATGTTTGACCATGTTGTGTTCGAAGAGTCGTTTTTTGTCGTTCCGATTGCGAAATAGATTTTTGAATTTGCGTCCGGGGTTAACCAGCGGCCGTATTTCGCATATTTTTCGTATGCGGCTGTTGTTGAGTCACCTTCATAAACGAGAACCTCAAATCCCTTTTCGCCCGTATCACCGGTGCTTCCTGTAAGAGTCTTGAGATTGATTTTTACTGTGTACTCAGTTCCCGTCGTCCAAGAAGTGATATCTTTTTTTGTTCCTGCATCCCAGCCTGAACCGTTTTCGCTTGTCTTTGAACTTTCGACCGCGTTATTCGGATTCCAATAGCGGATTTTGTTGTGTGTCGTGACGAGCCACCAGCCGACAACTTTTCCGTCTGAGACCTGAACGAAACCGACACCCTGCTGTCCTTCATCGACATTCGGCTTTACAACCGCGCTGAACTCTGCCGTGTCTGCGCTCAAGTCAATTGCCGTCGGGTAATATCGGAATACTCCGCCGCCTGCCAAACCTGTCGTCGCATCCGGCTTGCCGAAATCCGTTATGGAATACGGAGCGTCATCGCTAAACTGGTCTGAGCTTGAGCCGTTATATCTGAACATGAACTGATTCGGATACTGCTCGATAATCTCGGCATCGGTCAATTCGCCTCCGTTGCCATTGTCTTCATCTTTATCAAACGCGCCACCGCTGCCATGCACGGCACAGGACGCCAAGATAAATCCAAATCCAGCCAGCATGCTAAGCAAGAGTGCCAGCCTGTTCAAGATTTTTTTCATAGAAATCCTCCATTTTTTTCTGGTTATGGATATATTTTCAACGAGGATTTCTTTGATATACATAAAATATACGATTATTTTTAATACAAGATTTTGTCTTTTTTGCACTTTTCTGTTATTTTCCGTTCTTTCTCTATCCTTTTCTGCCGATTTGCTAAATCCCCGTTTCGTGCTACAATGATTCCATGGATTCCCAGTTCGCCCACAGGCGGAATTTTCTCAAAAAACGCTCTTCTCCTCTTTCCTTCGGCTTTACGGCAATCGCCGACTTTTCGTCGCTCATAGGTCAGGAATTTCTGGCAGGAATCATGCACGCCTGCGAGCAGTACGGAATCAATTTCATAAATCTTGCCAGCACTTTCAGGCCTTCCCTTTTCATGGAAGAAACTTTCTTCAAGGAATATCTCGAAAAAACAAAATTCATGCACGGACCGCTTCTGGACGGCCTTATCACCTGGGCATCTTCCCTGCACGACTACATGAAAGAATCCGAAATTCAGAGGCTTTTTTCATCCCTCTCTCCCCTTCCCATGGTTGATATCGGCTACCTGGACATTCCGGGGGTTCCCAGCATCCGAATTGACAACCAGCAGTCCGTGGCCCTGCTCGTGGAGCATCTTGTCTCGGTCCACGGATTCAAGAAAATCGCTTTCCTAGGCTCGTCTTCGGCCATACCCCACAGGACTCGCCTGGAAATGTTCCGGAAGGCCATGGCCCTGCACAATCTCCCCGTAAACGACAACATGGTTTTTATGACGGATTCCCTCGGCGAGCAGGATGTGGACTCAAAAATCAGCGAGCTTCTGAGCATTTACGGCATCGGAAACCACCTTTCCATCGACGCAATCATCACGGCCAGCGACATAATCGCAAAGGAGGCGATTTCTTCGCTCAAAAAGCGAGGACTCTGCGTTCCTGATGACGTTGCCGTCACCGGTTTCAACAACCAGCTTTCAAGCCTTACGGCCCCCTCACCTGTCACCACAATCGACCTCGCTTACTTCAACCGCGGCTACAAGGCCGTTGAAATCCTGATTGACAGGATTATGGCGCCGCAAAATGCCCCGCTTTCCTATCGCGTTCCCACATCCCTGGTCATCAGGCAGAGCTGCGGCTGCTTTGAGGAATCTGTTTTTCTCGCATCAGGATGCGGCTCAGCCTTAGAGCAGCATTCCCTGCAAAGCGAGCTTGAAGTCCGTACATATCTCCGCTCTTCCTTCGAAAAAACTTTCAGCAAAATAGGCACGGAACGCATCAAGTCGCTCATAACGGCAAGTCTTTCTGATATATACGGTACAAATGTACCCCCCCCCATTCAAATATCCTCAAATGGTTCAGAAGGGAACTTTCTCTTCAGCATCATTCGGAAAAATCACCGAAAAACAGCCTGAGCTCCTTTCCCTGCTCAAAAGACGTGTCTTCCCTCAGGCAGATTCTCCTTCCCCTTTGCTCAGACAAGAATGCCCGTCAAATCGAAAATATTTTTCACGCCCTCAGGGAACTGCTTGCCCTTCATGAGCGTTATGAAATGCTTTCACAGGAGCGGAATTCCCAGAACACGGCAAGCATGATGCGTTTTGCATCCGACCTCTCTTCCGCTGACAGCATTTCATCCCTAGCCTCGACCCTTCGCGTCAATCTGCCCCTTCTCGGTTTTCCGGGAATCATTCTCTGCCTGTCTCCGGTTCTGGCCTCCTCGCTGAATTCCGTGAACATTGAGATTGTAATGCCGGACTTGCAGAACGAATTCGCGTCCTTGCTTCCGATGAAAGTCCGAAGTCCGGCCCTCTTCCCCAAGCGGGTTTTCTCAAAAAACAAGATTTTCTCAGTCACCCTCGCGGTGCTCTCACACAATGAAAAATATCTCGGATATGCCTACATCTTCATGAAAAATGAGAATCCTTTCTCAACGGAAGGCCTACAGGAAGTGCTGAGCCAGAATCTCTACCGGCTTTTCATAAAGGAAGGAAGGACAAAAACGCAACCTCTCATGGTGACGAACAGGGAAGAGCTCGCCGAACGCATTCCCATCACCATTTCAGAAAAAAATTCGCGGCGGGGAAAACTCACGGTGGAAGGAATCACGGATTATCTCCTTGACCACATTGACGAAATGTGTGACCTCAACAAAATGGCGGACTATTTCGGCATGAGCAAGAGTTACATTACACGGCGCACCAAGGAGCTGACAGGATACAGCACGCAGACTCTCCACGAGCTGCTGAAAATCGAGCAGGCAAAAAACCTCATAAAGAACGGAAACCTGCGCATGAATGACATCGCTTCCCAGCTGGGCTTCTCGAACCCGAACTATTTCTCCAACGTGTTCAAGAAAGTCACGGGAATCCGTCCCACTGAATTCGCCGAGGAAGTAACAAATTCTCAACGCTGAATTTCAGCTCTTGATCCTATTTTGCATCAGATGTGCGCGTATTACTTCCGGCTGCGGAAGAACTCCACACGGAAGCAAGGGCTGGAAGTGAAAGCAGCACGGGATTTCCGCTATCGTCTGTCACCAGAATCCCCTCACTGTAAAAATTCAGGGGACTTGCGCCGTTAATCGCGACATCGCTCTTCTTTTTAAGTGCAAGCTCCTTGTCAAACGAAGCGAGGTAATTCTTGCCGCCCTCTGCGACAATCACATAGAAAGTGTCGCCGCTCTGCACAAGGGGTGAATTCTCGCTCAGAGTCTCTTCACACTGCTTTTTGATTTCAAGAGTGACCGCGTCAATGAGGCATAGCTTTATGGGTGATTTACTGTCGTTTACGCCACAAACAGCAAGAAAGGCTTCCGGCAGATTCACTTTCGAGCCGTCATCATTCTGGACGCTTACATTTGCCACCGGGAAAATCGTTTTTTCACGGATTTGCCTCAAAGCTGACTTTTTGACAATCTGTCCGTTATCAGGATTGACAGTCATCAGGGAATAAAGCCGGTTCTTTGCATCTACCACGAAGAGACTGGTGAGATAATTCTGATTCTGGCCGGCAGAAGCTTTCGCCGCTTCCTCTTTCTTGACTTCGGCCTTGTCTTTTGCAATCTGCTCGCGTTCTGCTTTTACTTCCTCAGTCTTGCGGTCGGCAATCTGCTGCTGCTCGTTAGCCTCTTTTGCGCTTGCGGCGGCGGTGGTCTTGTCACCGTCCTTTTTCGCCTGAGCCGCTTCTTTTTGAGCCGTTTTTGCCTTTTCGCTGGCATTTCCGGCTTCTTTTTCTTTTATGTCAGTGAGCTTTTCCCGGGTCGGAACGCTCTTGTCGTCTTCTGCGCGCAGGGCCTCAATAACCTTGTCGTCGCTGATGACGGATGTCTCCACGGAAGCCGTTCCCTCGGCTATTTCTCCCAGAGGAATGACAATCTGCGTCTTGCCGGCCCACTCCTCCCAGTTCGTGCTCAGACCCACAGCGTCCGCCGTAAGATAAGTGAGTACCGAGCTCTTGTATTTCCCGCTGAAATTGGAGAGATTTCCGCGATAAACCGCATTGTATACAGTGATGAAAATTGCCAGCGTCTGGGCCTCTTCATTTGAATAGCCGTAAGCCGCCATGAGATAGCCCGTGATAATCCGGCGCAAATTGTTGATGTGATCGACGCCGGCAGTTTCGTTCAAAAAGAGGATATCCGCATCCAGCCCCTGCTCTTCCATGCCGCCTACCACATGATAGACTGAATATTTTGCGTAAGGCTGCACCGAAAGCGGATTTTCGATATCGGAAGCGACTTCGTTTCCGAGCGCAGTTCCGATACCCACAATTGCCGCCGCAGAATCAATGACTTTGTGTGTGCCGACATAGTTCTCAAACTGAACGGCCTCGCTCTGTCCCGCCTCAAGCTCCCCGCGATTTACCTGAGCAAAAAGAGAGGCAGAGGCTAAAAAAAATCCTACAAGCAACAATTTTTTCATAGTTTTTCCCTTATGATTTATGATTGAAACTGGTCGACCTGACGGCCGATTTCCGTAATAGATTGCTCCATAATAGAAGAAATATCGCTCAATGCAGAGCCTGTCTCGCTAATCTGCTCCGCGCTCGCGCTCATTTCGTCCATGCCGGTTTTCATCGCGCCGGTTTCCTGCTGGAGAGAAGCGACCTGCTCAATGATGCTTCGGCCCTCTGACGTCATTGACTGGGAAGCCTGCTGAACCTGCTGTGAGCTGTCGTTCAAAGTGCGGAGCGCGCCCGTAATCTTGGCCGAGCCTTCCTGCTGCTCTGCCATGGCCGCCTTTATCTGCTGAACGAGCATGTCCGTCTCCTGAATCTCCGACGCAAGGTGTGCATAGCCCTGAACTCCGCGCTGGGTTGCCTCAACAACCAGACCGATTGTACTCTGGATTCTGTCAAGCTGGTCGCCGATGGTCTTTGACTGGGTCGTAGAAGTTTCCGAAAGCTTTCGGATTTCATCCGCTACGACAGCGAAGCCCTTTCCTGCCTCGCCTGCATGAGCCGCTTCGATTGCCGCGTTCATTGCGAGAAGATTCGTCTGGCTCGCGATGTTTGCGATTACAGTGTTTGCCTCGCTCAAAAGCTTAGACTGGGTTTCAATTTCGCTGATTTTTCCCTGAAGCTCGTTCTGGGTCTTAGCGCCGCTTTCCGCGTCACTTGCGATAAGCGCGAAAGATGATGCCATTTTATCGACAGAGCTGTTTACCTCTCCGATGTTTGAAATCATCACTTCAACAGCGCCGGAAGCCCCCTGCACAGACTGGGACTGGGTTTCGACCAGACCTTCCAGAGTACGGATGCTCTTGAGCACCGAGTTCATGCTTCCGGTAGTCCGTTCCACGCTATCATTCTGTTTTTTAAGATTTCCGCTCATTCCGCTTATGCTGGAAAGAACCTGGGTAATCGCCGCCTGCGTGTTGCTCGTTCCGTCCTTAAGGGCATCTCCCGCTTTTGCAAGGGAGACCTTGGACTGCTTCATGCTCTCTATGATGCCCTGAAGCCGCTGGGAGAACGTGTTGAATCCCTGGGCAAGCATTGAAGCCTCTTTCGTAAAGAAGTCAGGATACTTTTTTGAGAAGTCACCGTGGGCAATTGCGTCACAGCCGTTTGCGATAATCTTGAAGCATTTTGAAACGCGGTTTGAAAGAAGGATATCCACCACAATCATGACAGCAATCATGACCACGAGGGTCGCGATAACCTGCATTACGAGCACCATGTATTCGTGGGAGAAGTCTGAAACAGGGCCGTCAGCCACGATGAACCAGTCCGTACCTTCAATCTGGCGCACACCATAAAAAGAATCGCCTTCAATAAATGACTTGGCCAGACCGTCAAGATAAGATGATTTTGTGTACTTGCTGAATGAAATGCCATCGAAATAATTCTTTCGCATGATGGCGGAAGTATCCCTGTTGGTAAGGAAAAGCCCGTCCTTGGTAATGATGTTGATTTTGCTGTTTTCTGAAAGACTGATGTTTTTCACAGCCTCGCTCAGTCCGTCAAGAACGATATCAAAGGCAGAAACTCCGATAAGGCTGCCGCTTCTATCAAGGACACGGTAACTTATCGTAACGATGATTTTTCCTGTGTTGACATCGTTAAATGGCTCAGTGTAGCAGATTTTATTGCGGTTTGAGACGGCATTTTTGTGCCAGAGACGGGATTGCATGTCAAAATCTCCCGGAGCCTCCCAGCCTGAGTGTGAAATAAGAGTACCGCCGTCCCAAATCTGCTCAGCAGTTGCATAGTAAAGGAGCGTTTCAGAAGGCAGGTTTTTTCCCATGTTCTGGATGACAGCCTTCATCAAATCCCTGTCCCCGTCCAGGGCCGGAATCACGTTCGAGAGATTCAAGACCATGTCGTTATATTCGCCAAGAATTCCTGAAATCTCTTTGTCCAGAGTCTCCATTGTCTGATTGACGGAATTGACGGTTGATTTATTAAGAATGTTCTTTAGGACAAAAATGTATGATACACTCAAAAAAATCGCGACAATCAGCATTGAACCGATTGTTCCAACCAAAAGCTCGCTCTGAAGTGACATGTATTTTTTGTTTTTCATCTTTTTCCCTTTATATTCGATTTTTATTTGAGAAGCTCCTTCGCGCTCGCAAGAATTCCCGCCATGTTCTGAATGTCAGAAGGAATGATAATCTTTGTTGACTCGCCTTTGCTAACTTCCGCGAAAGTCTCCAGACTCTTCAATTTTATGACAGCTTCGTCTGCCCCTGCCTCGCGAATCATCTGAATACCCTGAGCCGTTGCCTTCTGGACTTCAAGGATTGCCTCGGCCTCACCCTTCGCCTTCTGGACAGCGGCTTCTTTCTGAGCCTCTGCCTCAAGGATCATGGCCTGCTTTTTGCCCTCGGCCTCAAGGATTGCGCTCTGCTTGTGCCCTTCGGCAATCAGAATCTGCTCGCGGCGCTCACGCTCTGCCCTCATCTGCTTTTCCATCGCTTCCTGAATTGCCTTGGGCGGATCGATGTTCTTCACCTCGACACGGGTGACTTTGATTCCCCACGGGTCAGTGGCCTCGTCAAGGATACTGCGCATTTTAGTGTTGATTACATCGCGGCTGGTCAGAGTCTCGTCCAGCTCCAGCTCGCCGATGATGTTTCGGATTGTCGTTGAAGTGAGATTCTCCAGCGCGAAATTCGGATTCTCCACACCGTAAGTGTAAAGTTTAGGATCCGTGACCTGACAGTAAACTACCGTGTCAATCTGAATCGTTACATTGTCTTTCGTGATAACCGGCTGCGGCGGAAAATCCATGACCTTTTCCTTGAGGGACATGGAATTTGCAATCCGGTCGATGAAGGGCAACTTTACATGGAAGCCCACCTGCCATGTAGTGCAATAAGCTCCAAGCCGCTCGATAACGCAGGCCCGTGACTGGGGAACCACGCGAACGTTCGCGACAATCATCACGAACACGACAAAGAGCACGACAACAAGAACTGGAATCATCATACAAACCCCCTTTTCACCCTGACATCTCGCAGGGCTGTTTTATTTTTCCCTTATTATAAGAGTGTTTCCCTCAACACGGGAAATCACGCAGACGCTGCCTTTAGGAATCTCCCCTGCCCCTTCGGACACGGCCTGCCAAATCACGCCGTTCGCGGCCTTGACCTCGCCCTTCTCGAACTGAGTGATTTTTTTGACCACAAGGACTTCCTGACCGTCCATCGAGTTGACGTTCGTGGCGACCCGCCCCAACTTGAGTTTTTTGACCGCAAAAGGACGGGTAAAGACCATGAGAAGAATTGTAATAAGGAAGAAAATCAGAAACTGCCACCTGAGCGGAAGAGACGTCCGGCTGACGAAAATCATGACAAAAGCCGTGAACGCCGCCCAGATTGTAGTGAGCGAAAAAGTCAACGCCTCAATTACAAGGCCAAGCACCATGACGGCAAGCCAGAACCAAGGAAGATGAGAAAGAATCACGTTTGTGAAATAAGACATACTTGAATTATAACACGGATTCTAGAATTTATAAAGGAAATTTAAAGTTTTTCTCTCTGCACAGCATCAATAATTGAGGAGCCTGCAAAGCGGGATTTACCTAAACCCTCTCAAAAGACTCGGCGCCGTAAAGATAGTCAACGCCCTGCTCGTTGATTACGAAGAGAGAGCCTTTCTGAGGGCCGTCAACGACCTCGCCGACGCAGAGATAAATCTTGTTCCTCTCAAAAAAATCACAGGCCTCGCCCACATAGCGGATTTTATACAATGTTCGTTCTGTCTTGTTTTCCATAGGACTTTTATTATCGGTAAGATTCTGGCGCAACTTTAACTCGCTGCCGCTGTTCCGCCCTTCACTAACGCTCATTCTTCCGCTTCGCTACAGAACGCCTGCGGCGGGGCTCCATAGCGGTGCGGCATTTTCTCAAAAAAGCAAAAATCGCTTCGCTGTTGAAGAATCGTCAATCTTATCGCCTGAAAATTTAGAGGGGCCTTAAATTCAATATTTGCGCTATATTTATATAAATATATACTTTTTAATATTTATATATCTTTTATACTAGCATTATATATATGCTTTTTAATATCTTATTTTATATTTTCATAGTTGATTTAATATCTAAAATGCTATATAAATATAAATATATACTTTTCAGTTTTTTTCACATTTCGTGAACAGAGGGGATTTCATGAAATCATTCGTCTTTTTAAACCGCAAGGGCGGCACCGGCAAAACCAGCGTTTCCGTAACCTGCGCCATCGAGCTTGCCCGCAAGGGATTCAAGACCGTTCTGGTCGACTGCGACCCCCAGGGGAATTCTTCTTCCTGGCTGGCCAAAGATTTTCAGTACGAGCTTTCCGATGTCCTTACCGGCAAAGTCACAGTTGAAAACTGTCTCGTCCAGACCCACTTCGAGAATCTCTTCCTCCTGCCCACATTCGCAATCAACGGCGGCTTGCAGGCTTTCGCTTCCAGCACCCGGAATTACTACGCCTTCGAGGACTCGGTTTTCCCAGCCCTCAAGGATTTCGACTACCTTATTTTTGACACCTCACCGGCTTTCGGCGACTTTGAGAAAGGAATCGCCAACTGCGCCGACACCATCGTTCCTGTCCTCAAGCTTGACCAGTTCTCCGCCGACGGATTCCAGACTCTCATCGAGAACCTAATCACCACCACAAAGGAAATCCGCTGCAAGGACTTGCTGGAGAAAATCTCCTTCGTAATCCTCAACCAGCAGGACAAGCGAATGAAATTCCAGTCTCTCTTCGCCGAGAACTTCATGAAAAATTTCGACGACACCCAGTTCTTCACCATTCCCACGGACACTTCTTTCGTCAAGGCTCAAATCTTGAAGAACGCGATTTCCGACAAATCAATCACCGCCCGAAAGGAAACAACCGACGCCATCGGCGCAATCATCAAGGAGATGACAAAATGAAGGCTCCCGCAAATTTCACGGCAAGCGCGACAAAAAAAGTAAATCCCCTGGAAGCGGCAATCAACAGTAATTTTTCGCAGGGCTCATCCCAAAGTTCGTCGCAAAGCTCACCCAAAGGCTCAGTCCGCCAGGCAGGCGAAAATCCCTCTCCAGAGGCACGAGGAGGGCTTTCAGCAGGCGCAAGGGCGGAATCTGGTGAAAATACCCTTCCAAAGTCAAATTCAGCCGCCATTCCAGAGGAACAGTCACAAATTTCCAACGGCAGCGATTTTGCAGAATCAAGCCCAGAAAATCCTATTCAGGCAAAAACTCCGGCGAGAAGGGAAGTGAAGGAAAAATTCCTCGTCTCCATGTCAAAAGGGGAGCGCAGCGTTTTCAAAGCCTTCTGTGCCATGCAGAACGTTTCGATGAATCACTTCGTCATGTGCGCCATGGACTACTTCAAGGAGGACCTTGAAAACGGCAAGGTCTCGCTCTCGGCCCACTCATACAAGCGCAAGGAAAGCTGATATGACGGACGAAGAGAACAAATATTTGCAGGAGCTTTTCCCCGAAGAAGAGACCAGGCAGGAAATAGTCAGGAAATTCCGCAGCTACATAGCAAGCCCCTTCATCGCGGCGGCTCTTCCCCTCAAGGACGTCAAGAAAAATGTCTTTGAGAGGAAATACAACAACATCAACTTCAAGCTCACCAGCGACATAAAAGTCCCCTACGGAAAGAACGGCCGTCTTCTGCTCACGATTATGACCACCCACGCCGTCTTGGACAAAGACGCGAACCCGGAAAATCCAGTGGTCTTGCAGTACACCTCCCTGCAGCAGCTGTTGGACGAGCTGCAGCTTCCCAAACAGAGGGGCAAGGAAATCAAGGAGCAGCTTGAGTGCTTCTCTGGCGCCTCATTCGTCTTCCGGGAGAAAAAGGTGCAGAAAACCCAGAAATATCTCTTCAAGGAATTTTTCAGCGAGGACGAGAACCTTGGAACAGAGGTCACGGCGACATGGAATTCCAGCGGAATCGTGCCTTTCTTCGAGTCAATGAGCTATGTGGACATTGACGAGAACGGCAAGGAAAAAAAGAGCATAGGCCTGACCATCGTGCTTTCGGACAAATTCACCAAGCTGTCAAAGGCCCACTCTGTTCCCATCGATTACGGTGTTTACAAGGAAATCTCCAGCGTCGTGGGAAAAGACCTGTACGCATGGTTCGTTTACCGAAACAACAGCATCACCGAGCCGATTTTCATTTCCAGGGAATCCCTTGTTAATCAGTTTTTGCCCGTCAAGGAAAAAAGCTATGAGTCTGAGGAACGGGTCAACTGGAACACAATCAAGGAGCAGATAAATTTAATCAAAAAGAAGTATTATCCTGACCTTAACGTGTCTGTCGCACAGGACAATTCGGGAATCACTCTCGCTAAGAGTAAGCCTGTAATCCTTCCCAACGACAAGCATTATGTTTTGGTGACTTCAAATCTTTAAAAAGGGTAGGGTAACAGGAATTCAACGGAAATACACTTTTCGGCATTTGCTACTATTTGTTATAAATTTAATAGACTATTTGAATTCTATTTGTTTATATAGAAGAAGTTGTGAATTTGTGACGATATCGTGGAAGATTTGTGACCTGGAATTTTGATTACGGTTGATAATTCTTTCTGTAGAAACAAATTAAAGCGATTTTTGATAGCGTTGAATTTCTGTTACTTTTTTTTTCTTTTTCCACATGAATTTGTTGGTAATCGTTGAAATTCGGTTACTTTTTTTATTTTCTTCTATATATTTTGTTGATTTTCGTGGAAGATTTGTGACTTGATTGCGATTTAGGAGAAACAATCGGCGTTGAAAAATTGTTACCGTCCTGTGGTCCGTTGAAAATCTGTTACCAAATACGCATTTTCGTTGAGAGTTTGTTACTAACGTTCGGTAAATTTTCCTTTTCCCCTGCGGCGTTGAAAATCTGTTACTATGGTAATTCCTGATACTGTAAAGAATAGGCTAGGGTAGGGATGTAAAACCCTGATTATTCCGTAAAATCTTCCTAACGAACGTTATTGTTCATTTCCGTTGAGAATTTGTTACCATGTTGTATGAATTTGTAGACGAATTTTTATATTTCTGCGGCGTTGAAAATTTGTTACTAAAATCAAGCCCGTGCCGAATGTGGAATTGGCGGGGAAAAGATGGTATAATGATTTTTAGGTAATTTTATGAGACAAGCGTGTTCGCCCGGTGATAGAAGAAGGGCTCAAATCATAGGATATGCCCTTGTGGCGGCATTGATGTTTTTTATCTGTCCGGAATGCCGCGGGGAGGACAGGGTTTACGGCGGTGCTCTCCCTGAGAGGGAGCGCGTGATTTTGGGGGACGAGCAGTTTGATGAATATTCGCCTCTTCTTAAAGGCAAGCGTGTCGCTCTCTTTGTGAATCATTCTGGAATCGTTGGGGACAAGATAATTCTGTCTGACGGCAGCGTTCAGTACGGCGGCTTTTCACCTGAAAACACTCCTGCCGGAAGTGACTGGTCTGTGATTCCTTTCGGAAGCGATGCCGATGGAAATGCCGTCCAGTACGGAGAGCATATCCTTGATTTTCTTCTTGCCCGCGGTATTTCCGTGAGCGTGGTTTTTGCCCCTGAGCATGGTTTCCGCGGTACGGATGATGACGGCGTCCTTGCCGAGGCTTCTGCGGACGAAAAGACGGGCGTTCCCCTGCTTCCCCTCCCTGAAAGTGATTCCTTTCATGCGCTGTCCAAAGAGAATATGGACAGGTTCGATGTGCTCCTTGTTGACATACAGGACCTGGGGCTGCGTTATTACACCTGTTACATTTCCCTGTATTACCTGATGGATGCCTGCGCCGCGAAGGGCAAGCCTGTCATTATCCTTGACCGCCCTAATCCCAATGGATTTTATGTTGACGGTGAAGTCCTGAAATCTGATTCCCATTCAAGCGAGGGACAGCTCCCCCTTCCTGTGGTGTATGGCATGACGCTTGGAGAGCTTGCCCGCATGATAAACGGCGAGGGCTGGCTTTCAAAAGGAAAAAATGCCTGTGACCTGACCGTTATTCCATGCAGGAATTACACTCACACTGTCCGCTATCCGCTGATTAAGGCTCCATCTCCGGATCTGAAAGATATGCGCTCTGTCTATCTGTATGCCCCGACTTGCTTTTTTGAGAATACTTCCTTGCAAGTTGACCTTCTCACCCGTCCGATTGACTTGATTCTTGATGGGGGAATCCAGCTTTCATATCTTCTGGATGCGTATAAGTCTGCCAAAGCCGCCGACGTAAAAAAAATCAAGGAAGCATGGAAAGAGGGTTGCGAGGCTTTTAAGGAATCCAGAAAACCCTATCTTCTTTACAGCGAAAACAGGCCCCGCTCAAAATGGCAGGCAGACGTCACCTTTCCAGACTGGATGTCCAACGCGAACTTTGCGGCGAACAATTCCCGTTCATTCCGGTTTTATCACGGGCAGGGAACTGTTTACCTGACGGTCAGCGAAGAGTGCAAATCATTTTCTCTTTACATAAACGACAGCAAGATAAAGACGAAATCTTTCAGGGGCGGGAAAACATACGCTGTGGATATCTCAAAGTATACCCGCGACGGCTTGAACACGCTGCAGGTGTCTGACATCATCCCGGCGCAGGCCAAGAACGCCGTCCGGGTGCAGATTCCGTTTCCGACAGTGCAGGAAGGCCCTGTCAAAGATTCCGGGATTTCAAAGGACTCCCTTGCCCTCATTGACAGGATTATTTCATCGGACATCAAAAACGGATTTACCGGCGCGCAGCTTGCTGTCATCAAGGACGGCCGGCTCGTGTATCAGAATGCTTGGGGGGCGGTCCTTGCATACGGGAAAAATGGGCCTGTCGAGAATCAGCGGAAGGCAGACAATGAGACGCTGTATGATTTGGCGTCGGTCTCAAAAATGTTCACGGTGAACTATGCCATACAGTCCCTTGTTACGGATGGCCTTCTCAGTCTGGATACAAAAATCATCGATATTCTCGGGGATGAATTCGCAGAGGACACAATCAGCATTCAGTTCAAAAATAAGGAAAAAATACCCCTTGAGCAGATAAAAGAATGGAAGCGAAACATTACGGTTCGCGATGTTATCACCCATACGGCGGGTTTTGACGCAGGATATCCGTACTTCAATGACAATTATGACATAGCCTCAGGTGCTTTCAATGTCGGTTCCAACAAAAACCGTCTCTATTCTGGCTCGGACGGAAGCGAGGAAACCCGTAAAAAGACCCTCAGGCAGATTTTCCGTACCCCCCTTGTGTATGAGCCTCACACGAATCTCACATACAGTGATATTGACTACATGCTTTTGTGCTTCGTCGTTGAGAAAGTGAGCGGTCGTCGCATGGACAGTTTCCTGAAAGCGACATTCTGGTCGCCCATGGAACTTTCAAGGATTTCCTATAATCCCCTTGAAAATGGATTCGAGCAGTCGGACTGTGCCGCGACGGATCCCTATGGCAGCACTTGGTCAGGAAAAATTGATTTCTCAGGCAAGCGTACGGACGTCGTTCAGGGACGCGTTCATGACAGCAACGCCTATCATGCCATGGGGGGAATTTCCGGACACGCGGGGTTGTTTGCGAATGCTTCTGATTTAGCGCGGTTGGCATCGGTCATGCTGACTGGCGGATATGGGGAGCATTCCTTCTTTTCCCGGGACGTGCTGGATGTTTTTGTTTCTCCGCAGAGCCTTCCCTACGCTGATTTTGGAATGGGCTGGTGGAGGCAGGGTGAGTTCAAGACAGTCAAGCATTTTGGTACGCTCTGCTCAAGCGCGGCTTTCGGTCATCAGGGATTTACAGGTACGCTTGCTTTTATTGAGCCCGAGGAGAATCTTGTGATTGTATATCTTACAAACAAAATCAATACTCCGATGGTCAAGGGCAAGGAGCTGGCCAATCAATTTGAGGGAAATTTCTATCAGTCGGCGGTTCTCGGATTCGTTCCGCAGATTATTCTGCTGGGGCTGGATAAAAAAGTAAGCCGGGCGCAGTGGAAAAGCCTTGTGCATGACATGGTTGATGACGCAAGGCGAAAAGCTGAGCGGGAAGCCGCCGGCAACATGGAGGACGTCCGCTGGAAAGCCTATGAATCGCTTAAATCTGTCTACGATTCTTTGTGAGTATAAATATCTTTGAGTGAGGAATGTAAATATGGAAAGAAAATTCTTTTTTGCAGCCTGCATATCACTGGCTTTGTCTGCGATTATGCTTTCTGCATGTGCAAGCTCGGCGACTGTTTATCCGCGGGAAAAAAAATATGATTTTTCCGACGCTCGGACGATTCTTTCTCAGATGTCTCTTGAAGAAAAAGTCGCCCAGATTTTCGTGATTGTTCCTGAGCAGATTGATTCCAAGTCAGTTACGAAGACTTCAAGGGCTTTTTCAAAAAAACTCTCGGCATATCCTGTCGGGGGATTCATTCTTTTTGCCAGTCACATCGAAAATCCGCGGCAGCTCAGAAAATTTACGGCTTCCCTCAAAAAGGCAAGTCTGATTCCGCCTGTCATTGCCGTCGATGAGGAGGGCGGGCGGGTTGCCAGGCTCGGGCGTCACGAGAATTTTTTCCTGCCTAAATTCGGAAACATGGCTTCGGTAGGACGGACCGGAAATCCTGATAATGCCAGAGGAGCCGGCCAGATAATCGGCTCTTACCTCGCTTCCTACGGTTTTACCATGGATTTTGCGCCCGTAGCGGACGTGAACACAAATCCGCAGAATATCGTAATCGGAGACCGGGCTTTTGGTTCTGAGCCACGACTCGTTGCCGAGATGGACGAGGCCTTTCTGAGCGGACTCCATTCAGCCGGAGTAAAGGGCTGTATCAAGCATTTCCCGGGCCATGGAGATACAAAGGGAGACACCCATGCGGAGTATGTCGCGGTCACAAAAACATGGGATGAAATCAAAGGCTGTGAGCTTGTGCCTTTCACTGAGAATTTCCAGAATACCGACAGCGTGATGGTTGCTCATGTTACTTTTGTCGATGTTGATTCAGAATATCCGGCCTCCCTCTCAAAAAAACTGATTACAGGAAAGTTGCGCGGTGAGCTTGGTTATAAAGGCATTGTTCTTACTGACGCGCTCAATATGGGGGCAATTGAAAAGAATTATGGCTCAGGGGAAGCCAGCGTGCTTGCTTTTGAGGCAGGAAATGACATTCTGCTCATGCCTGAAAATTTCCCTGAGGCCTACAAGGCTGTTCTGGAAGCAGTGAAGTCAGGTCGAATCACACAGAACCGTCTGGATGAGAGTGTCTTGCGGATTCTCAGTCTGAAAGGATATTAGCATTGCCTGTTATACAATACTTGTATGCATACAGTTCAGAGTCTTTTGCGAGAACAGATTTCCAATCAGAATGTCGTTTTTGTTTTTCTGACAGACATAGCCTGCCAGAAGTGGAGATCACGGAATACTGCCGACAATTATGCGTCTGCTTTCCAAAGGCCGTGCTTGTTGCAGAATTCGTAGGCGGCCAGGAGCTTTTCGCCTGTCAGGGTGAACTGAGCTTTCGGCTCTTCTCCAGGGGTCAGGTATTTGCGCTGGACGCCTTTGTCGGTTTCGATTTCAATCCACTGGATATAGTGGTCTGCTTCCATGGGGTGCACGGCAGAGCCGACTTTGACTGTGACGCTGTTTCCGTTTGTTTCGATTACCGGAACGTGTTTTTCGCTTGCGCCGTCGGTGGTGTTTGCCTTGAGCTCTGTCATTTCATCGCCGCAGCAGACCAGGACGGGACAGCCCTTGTTGACGATTTCGATGATTTTCCCGCATTTCTTGCATTTAAAGAATTGTGCCATAGTGTACCTCTTTCTGATAAAAAATCTTTCTTTATTGTAAACGAGGACTCTCCATAAAGCAAAGAAAATCTTCTTGCAAAAACCGAAAGTCTTGGGTTAAAATGATGCCATGTCGAAGAAAACCGAACAGATTTACAAGGCCATTTCCGCTCTTGAAGGCCTGCAGAAAGAGCTTTCTATCATAAATATGCTTGCAAAGTCTAAAAGCGCTTCCGAGCTTTCAGAGGCGGAAAAGGAGGAGGAGAGGCGTCATCTCGAGAATATCGAATTTGAGATGGCACAGCAGGTAAAAAGCCTGCGTTTCTGGATTGGCTCTCTTTATTCTTACAACGGAAAATCCACCAGCCGGGCAAAGCAGAAGGCCAGCAAGGAAAACGGGAAAAAAGGCGGACGTCCGCCCAAAGAAATAACGGATATGAAAAAACGCCGTCTGGAGCTTGAAAACATGCTGGATGAGGCAAACAGGGAAAGGCTTGTGACTACTGATTATGAGCGGGAAGAAAAACTGGGCGTTGAAATCGAAGGATATGAAAAAGATCTGGCCGAGATAGAGGAAAAATTAGAAAAGTGGAATGATGCGAAAAAAACGAATTGAAAAGGGGATGAGGCGCGGGTGTGGAGAAGCGCCCAAAGGGCGGTCGAGAATCGACCGAGCGTGAGCGAGCTTCGGAAGACCCGAAGAGAAGAAAATTCGCCCGTTTAAAATAAAAAACATCAGCACTCTTTGCGGAATAGTAGACTCGAACTACTGACCCCCACGATGTCAACGTGATGCTCTAACCAACTGAGCTAACCCCGCAGACAGTGCTGATGTATGAAAATACTATATCAAATTTGGTCGGTCTTGTCTATAGGAGAGCGGCAAAAAATTGTGATTTTTTATTTTATTTGAGAAATTCACTTTGTCGTGTTAAAATTCAAAATGTCTTGATGTTGCGGGATTTTAAAATTCTTGAGGGGTGCTTTTCATGAAAAAGATTATGATTGTTGATGATGAAAAAATTTCTTTGATTATGACAAATCATATTCTTTCATCATTATATGCGACGGTTTGCGCATCTTCCGGCGATGAGGCGATTCAACTGTTCAAGAAAGAGAGGCCTGACATGGTTCTCTCGGATTTGAGGATGCCGGGAATGTCGGGATATGAGCTTCAGCAGGCATTGGAAAAAGATTTTAATGAGGGGATTCCCTTCATGTTTATGACCGCCGACACTGATGAGGAGACTGAGAGCCGTGGCTTTGAAAATGGCGCCATGGATTTTATACACAAGCCTTTTCGTGCTGATGTCTTGCTCAAACGCGTTGGAAATATTCTTCAGACGGTTGAAAAAATTCAGGGCTTGAAAATGGCCGCCGTCATGGATCCTATGACCGGGTTGCTGAATAAATCCTCATCAGAAAATGAGATTGCCGGGCTATGCCAGAATGCTTCCGGCGTTCTTATGATGATTGATTTGGATAGCTTCAAGCTTGTAAATGATATGTACGGTCACGACATGGGCGATAAGATTCTCATTCGTTTTGCGGAGATTTTAAAAGCTGTCGTTCGGCCGATTGATGTGGTGGGGCGACTGGGGGGGGATGAATTCATCGCATTCTGTCAGAATGTCAGCGAAGATATTGTCATCGAAAAAAAATCCCGGTTCATCAATAAATACATCCTCGATGCCGCGAAGGAATTCATGGGCGAAGATATGACGATTCCGCTGGGGGCTTCGATTGGTTGCGTTTTCGTTCCGAAAGAGGGAACGGATTTTGCTGCCCTGCACAAAAAAGCGGACAAGGCCCTGTACACTGTCAAGCAGAACGGCAAGCATGGCTATATGTTCTATACGGATTTGTCTGAGGACGGCAAAAAGGAAGAGTCTCAGAGCACTGACTTGAGCGCCGTGGTCAAGATTTTAAGCGAAAGAAACAAGGGCAGGGGAGCCTTCAATCTTGGATTTGACCAGTTCCGCACGGCATATCAGTTCTTGTCGCGGCTCAACATGAACTATCAGAAAGAAATCAGTATGCTGTTGTTCACGCTCAAAGAAAAGGAAAATGCTGCGATTCCTATTGAAGACGCTGTGGATGAATTTATGGGGGTGCTTTCCTCATCTTTGCGCCAGAGCGACATCATCACTCAAGGCGGGAAGAACCAGTGTATCGTGATTCTGCC
Organism: Treponema sp.; assembly: GCA_017469785.1. Classification (GTDB taxonomy): domain Bacteria; phylum Spirochaetota; class Spirochaetia; order Treponematales; family Treponemataceae; genus Treponema_D. The sequence continues at coordinate 9,343 of JAFUFU010000004.1, read as the reverse complement.
TGAAACTTCTCTTCAGAATGTAAGCAATGTCACTGAGCGTATAATGGAAAATTGGTCGCAGGCAGATTCTTCGGCCATGTTCTCTGTAAGTTTTGAAAAGGGAATCCTTGAGTAATTTTTAGTGCAAAAAAAATCCGCACCGGAAACTTTTGACTTTTGTCGCTTCCGATGCGGAAAATAACCCCTGGTTATTTTATTACTTGCGTTTGAGGTACTTGACGCTGTCGAGAGCGACAGCAGCGATGATAATCAAGCCTTTGAATACGAACTGCAAGTTAGTGTCGATTCCCAGGAAGGTAAGACAGTAGGTAAGGCTGGTGAAGATGATTACACCGATAACCGCACCGCCGATTTTACCGATACCGCCGTTGAATGAAATTCCACCGACAACACATGCCGCGATTGCGTCAAGCTCGTAGCCCTGACCTGTACCTGCAGAAGCGTTTGCTTTGAAAGTTTCAAGGAAGGCGCCGCATCCATAGAAAATACCGGCCATGATGAATACGCCCATTGTTACCCAGAATACGCTGATACCGGAAACACTGGCAGCTTCGGCATTGCCGCCGACAGCGTACATGTTCTTTCCGAATGTTGTTTTGTTCCAGATGAACCATGCAACGATGATTGCGATGATTGCCGGGATAATCAATTTCGGGAATGTGATAAGCTCACCGTTCAGCATTCCGATAATCCAGCGTCCGCCAAGCATATCCTTGATATCAGCGTCAATTGAGCCGACCGGAGTACCGCTTGTTCCAAAGAAGAGCAGACCGTAGATAATCAACTGGGTTGCCAAGGTTGAGATGAAGGGGTGGATTTTGAGTTTTGCGCTGAATACGCCTGCAAATGCAGAGAACACAACACAAAGAATGATTGAGAGGCCAAGAGCCATGCCAAGACGAGCGAAGGTCGGAAGGGCGGTAAAATCCCATGGACCGAGACCAAAGAAAGTAACGATGTTCTGGCCCGGATGCAGGATAAGACCTGTGATGACGGCTCCCAAAGCGACCATTCGGCCGACGCTCAAATCCGTACCTGCAAGCAAAATCAGGCCGGCAACGCCCAGTGCGTAGAACATTCGGACTGAAGACTGCTCCAGAATCGTAAAGATGTTCGGGAGCGAGAGCAGGTTTCCGTTGCCGGAAAGCGGCGCGAGAATGATACATACGATGAAGAAAACGATAATGGCAAGGTAAAGGCCGTTATCGAGAAGGAATTTAGACATCTTGAATTTGTTGATGTAGTTCTGGATTGCAAGCGTACAGTCTTCCTTGAAATTTGTCTGGCCGTTGCGCAATGCGCGGTTTTTCTGAACATAATCAACGTAAGCCTGATTTTTGACGGCTTTTGCGGCATCAACGTTTGAGTTGAATTTATTCTTTGCGTCAAAGAGGGCCGATTTGTGCTCGTATTCGGCCACGCGCAGGTCTTCCTTGCAATCTGCCACGTCTTTCTGTGATGTTTTGCCGGCGTATGACGCAATGATTTCCTTTTTGCGGGCCAATGTTGCGCTTTCGATTTTTGAGACGCTTTCCTCGTATTCGGCCTTGAGTTTTGAGATTACCTCATTCTGCTCTGCATTTACGCGGGCAATTTCAGTTTTGGAAATCTCATTGTTTCTTGCAACTGCTTTTTTGACGATTTCGGCGATTTCTGCCTTGTTTTTATCGGCCACGATTTTCGCGGCGTTGATTTTTTCGTTATTGCTAACGACAAGCTTTTCGCGCTCTTCAGCAGAAAGAAGACGATTTCGTTTTGCGGCTGCATTTTCCTGTTTGAGCGCAGAAATCAGATTCACGCCGTCTTTGCGGAGTTCTGTCAGTCGCTCTGAGTATTCATTAAGTTCTTTATCTTCCATAGATTCTCCTTTGTCATCCCGAATTTCGGGTCTTACAGATACATTGCAGAAAGTTTAAGCAATGCTTCCTGATCGGTTGTTTTCGTGTCTACGATTCCGGCAAGGCGATGATTAGACATTACGGCGATTCGGTTCGTGATGCCCAAGATTTCCGGCATTTCGCTTGAAACGACGATGATAGTCTTTCCTTCCTTTGCCATGCGGATAATAAGCTGGTAGATTTCGTATTTTGCACCGACATCAATACCGCGGGTCGGTTCGTCAAGCAGGAAAACTTCCGGGCTTCGCTCCATCCATTTTCCGATGATGACTTTCTGCTGGTTTCCGCCGGAAAGGGAAGTGATAAGTTCCTCGGAAGAAACGCATTTTGTGTGCATCTGCTTGATTTCGCGCTCAGCGGCTTCTGCCATTTTACGTTCAGAAAGGATTCCGCCCGTTTTGTAGCTTTCAAGATTCGTTATGACCGTATTGAATTTAATCGTGTCTTTTCCGAACATTCCGTTGAGTTTGCGTTCCTCTGTGACAAGGGCGAAACCATGTTCCATAGCGTCTTTGCTGTTGTTGAAGTGCAGTTTTTTGCCTGCGTAGGAAATCGTTCCTGTTGAAATCGTGCGTACGCCGAACAGCGATTCGAGAAGCTCAGAGCGACCTGCACCGACAAGACCGTAAAGGCCGAAAATCTCGCCTTTTTTGACCTTGAATGAAATGTCTTCAAGATGCGGCTCGTATTTTGTGGAGAGGTTCTTGACTTCGAGACAGTAATCGCCGGGAGTGTTGTCAACGTCCGGGAAACGTTTGTCGAGGGAGCGTCCGACCATGGCGGTGATAAGCTCACTCATCTCCGTTTCCTTTGACGACTTCTGCATAATCATTTTTCCATCACGGAGAACGGCTACCTGATCACATACCTGAAAGATTTCGTCCATTTTGTGCGAGATATAGACAAAAGAAACTCCCTTTTTCTTCAAGTCGCTTACGATAGAGAAGAGTTTCTGAACTTCATTTTCTGTGAGAGAAGATGTCGGCTCGTCGAGAACGATAATCTTAGCGTCATAGGAAACCGCCTTTGCAATTTCGACCATCTGACGCTGTGAAACTGACATAGAGCGCATGATTGTGCGCGGGTTTACGTTCATATTGAGGGAAGCAAAGAGATTGATGCTGTCTTTGAGCATTTTTGCTTCATCAATGACTCCAAATTTCTTTGGATAACGGCCTAGATATAGATTATCAGCAACTGAGCGGTCAAGGCACTGGTTCAATTCCTGATGGACCATTGCGACACCGCTTTCAAGTGCTTCTTTTGGATTCTTAAAGTTAACGGGCTTTCCGCAGAGAAGGAACTGCCCTTCGTCTTTCGCATAGATGCCGAAAAGACATTTCATCATGGTGGATTTTCCTGCACCATTTTCACCCATCAAACCGAGTACAGAACCTTCGCCTACTTCAAGATTGATTCCATCGAGAACCTTATTCTTGCCGAAGGATTTTGACAGGTTTTTAATTTGTAGAACAAATTCGCTCATAAATTTCCTTATAGAAAAAAGCCCCACAAAAAATGTGGGGCATATAGTTAGTGTAGATTAGTATTTGAGCTTATCAGTGTAATCTCGTCCAGAATTTGTCTTAACCATGTTGATTGCGAATGCATCATAGTTGCCAAAGTTCGTGAATTTGTCGAGACAGCTTGATTCGTTCTGACCGTCGCCCTGAACAACTGTGAGCTTGAGTCCGAGGAGCGGAGCATAGTAGTTGAGAGCTGGGAGATAAGAAGAAGAAAGGAAGTTGTCTGCAGAATTGTAGATTGTAAGGAGAACTTTCTTCTCTGGAGCGTTTGTCTGTTTTACGAGAGGATCACGCTGACCAGCTGTGTAGAGCTTCCAGTTAGAAGCGTTTACGCCTGTGTTCTGAGCAAGGAGTGCTTTTGTAGCCGGGATGTAGTCGACAGCTGCAGAAATCTGGTTGCCGTACTTATCCGGCTTAGCGATTCCGCTTTCAACAACATCGCGTCCTGAAAGACCGTCGAGGAGGTTGCGGAGAACCTGAAGTGTTGCTGTTGCCTGAGCGTCAACGTTCTGTGAAACTGTTCCTGTGAGTTTTCCGGCTCCGATTGCTTCGATTGCGTCTGCGTTAGCGTCATAACCGAAGATTGGAACGCCTGCCGGGTAGTTTGAAGCCTGGAGACAGCCCATAGCCATACCGTCGTTGTTTGAAACGACCATATCAATTGCTGTACCGAACTTGGTAGCCCAACCGCCCATAGCTTCAGTTGCAGCGTTTGCGTTCCATGTAGAACCGTCGGTTCCTGTCATTGCTTTGCCTTCAAGCTCGACGACTTTGAATTCTTTTCCGCCGACTTTGATGCTTCCTTCTTTAACTTTTCCAGGATCGGTAGAACCGTCCCATGTTCCCAATGCTTTTCGGATGCCTTCTGTGCGGGCTTTTGAGTCATTGTGTCCGACGTCGCCGATACAGAGAACGTAACCGATGGTTCCATCGTCGTTGCGGTCAATCGCTGCAGGATCTGCCGTAGAAAGGAAGTCTGCGATGAGTTTACCCTGAACTGCGCCGCCACCAGCAGCGTCGAAACCGACATAGTATGTCTTGTCGTTCCAGTTCATTGAATTCATATCAATTTCGCCTGTAGACGGATCTGATGGCTGACGATTGAAGAATACCAACGGCTTGTCTTTGTTCAATACCTTCGAACCGTTTCCATTGTTACAACTCATAAAAGTTCCAGCGGCGATAGCAAGTGCGACCGCAGAACAAATAACCTTTTTCATAAAAACTAACCTCCTTTATTTATGAAAAACAATTTATTCTTTTCGTAATAGTCTAAATCAGAATCGGGAAGAGTCAAATGTTTTTTTTGATTTTTGATAAATTTTAGGGGAGCCGATAGATTTACAATCTTCTGACTTCCGTCTAAAATGAAACTGTTTTAAATGAGGTTCAATTTCTTTTATAATGACTGATGAGCAATACATGCGCCGTGCAATCTCTCTCGCACGGGGGGGCGAAGGCAAAACAAATCCAAATCCTCTTGTCGGTGCCGTAATCGTAAAAGACGGGCGTGTCATTGGCGAAGGTTTTCATCACGCCTGCGGAGACCTGCATGCCGAACGTGAAGCGTTGAAAAATTGTTACCAAAATGGCGAGAGTCCTAAGGGAGGGGAGATTTACGTAACGCTGGAGCCTTGCTGTCATTTCGGGAAACAGCCGCCCTGTACGCAGGCCCTTGTTGAAGCCGGCATTTCCCGAGTAATCGTCGGTAGCCGTGACCCGAATCCTCTTGTCCATGGAAAAGGAAATGCGTATCTCCGGGAAAATGGAATCACTGTGGAGGAAGATTTTCTCCGCTCGGAATGCGATGCGCTCAACCCGATTTTTTTCCATTATATCACAACAAAGACTCCTTATGTTGCCATAAAATACGCGATGACGCTGGATGGGAAAATCGCAACTAAAACCGGTGAATCAAAATGGATTACGAATGAGGAGGCCCGGGCTTATGTCCATGTCCTCAGAAACCGCTATTCGGCTATCCTTGCTGGAATCGGGACCGTGCTTTCTGACAATCCGATGCTCAATTGCCGGCTTACTGACGAAAACGGAAAGTCCGTCGGCAGAAATCCTATACGGATTATTTGTGACAGTGACTTGAAGATTCCTCTTCAGACAAATATCGTCAAAACGGCGAAAGAAATCCCGACTATTGTCGCCTGTCTGGCAAAGAACCGGGATTCCGGCTCCCAAAAATATTTTGATGAAAAAAAACGTGACCTGGAATCGCTGGGAGTGGAAGTGCTTGTACTGGAGCCGTCTGACCGTGGGGAGAGCGGCCGTGTCGATTTGCCCCAGCTCCTGAAAGTTCTGGGCGAAAAAAACATTGACAGCGTTCTTTTTGAAGGCGGTTCAGAAATTCATTATTCTGCGCTTAAAAGCAAAATCGTCAATAAAATTTATGCCTTTGTTGCTCCAAAATTCTTCGGTGGCAAGGCAAAATCCCCGGTGGAAGGCGAAGGCGTAAATCTTCCCGGTGAAGCATATCAATTTGAACTTGAGAATGTACAATTTTTCGGGAATAATGTTCTTCTCGAATATCGAAAATAGGCGGCTTATGTTTACAGGAATCATTGAAGAAATCGGTACGGTAAAAAAAATTTCATTAGGTGGTAATTCCGGCTCCCTTGAAATCATGGCGAAAAAAGTGCTTGACGGAACGTCTGTAGGCGATTCAATTGCGGTGAACGGAGTGTGTCTCACGGTGACAAGCAAGACATCCTCTTCTTTTACGGCTGACGTTATGGCTGAAACTGTGCGCCGAAGCTCACTTGGTCAGCTTTCTTCAGGCAGTCATGTGAATCTTGAGCGTGCTCTTGCGGCAAATGGCAGGTTCGGCGGTCATATTGTCAGTGGCCACATTGACGGCACGGGCATCATTTCCCGCTTACAGGCAGAAGAAAATGCTGTCTGGGTTCATATCAAGGCTGGCGGAGAGCTTTTGCGCTTTATCGTTGAAAAAGGCTCAATTGCAATCGACGGAATCAGCCTTACTGTGGCCGGTATAAGCGAGACAGAATTCTCGGTGAGCGTGATTCCTCATACGGGGCAGGAAACAACCCTGCTGTCAAGAAAAGCTGGGGATAAGGTGAATCTTGAGACGGACATAATCGGAAAATACGTCGAAAAACTTCTTGGCGGCGGGACACGCTCTGGCTCGGGTTCAGTCCAATCCGAAAAAAACGATAAATTCCTTAGCTGGCTTGCCGGGGACTAAACATGACAACTCTGGAGCATGTCCTTCCTGCTGATATAGAAAAAACAAGTTTCTCAATCATTGCGCGGGAACTTTCTGAATCAGGAATTAAGATTCCAGAAGAGCTTGCGCCGGTCATCATGCGTGTGATTCATACTACGGCTGATTTTGAATATGCGTCGACGCTGAAATTTTCACCCAATGTGCTGGAAATCATCAAGTCTGCGATTCGTTCTGGGGCTGATATTGTCACTGATACAAACATGGCTCTTTCTGGAATTAATAAAAAGGCTCTTGGACAGTTCGGCGGCGAAGTGCATTGTTTTATGGCGGATGAGCAGGTTGCCGCAGAAGCGAAGCGTCGGAATTTGACGCGGGCAGCCGTCAGCATGGAAAAGGCAAGTCAGCTACCCAAGCCGCTTGTTTTTGCCGTGGGAAATGCGCCGACTGCTTTGGTAGAGCTTTGTTCGCTGATTGAGTCAGGATTCTCTCCGGTTGCGGTTATCGGCGTTCCTGTGGGATTTGTAAACGTGGTTGCGGCAAAAGAAATGATTATGTCGACAGAAATTCCTTACATAGTGAACGAGGGCAGAAAGGGCGGAAGCACGGTCGCCGCCGCAATCTGCAATGCGATTCTGTATGAATTAGCGAAGCGAAGCTGATTCTTCGGCCATGAGTTTTTCGACTTCCTGACGGGTGAGGGGCGTGTTTGCATCGTAGGCATTTTTGTTGGCCTCAATTTCCGCAAAAGTCCAGAGCTTCCCTTCTTGGTTACGCATTCCAGGGCAATCTTCGGCGCATTCTTTCCACATGGCCTCGTCCTTAATCATCCATGACCAGAAAGGATAGGTAGAGCATTGGACAGGGCGGGCGGAATAGCAGGAACAGCCGTTTTCCCAGAGAATGCAGTCGTAGTTCTTTTTTTCTCGTAGGGCCAGAACCTGCTTTCCCTCGTAATAATCTGCCCAGCGGCAATAAGCGCCCACGAATTCAGTGACGCTCATTTTGAGGAAAGTGCGCAATTCTGTTAAATCCCGTAAAGAAAGATAAACGAATCCCGGCGAGTGGCCGCAACAGAACGAGCAGCGCTTGCAACCGAAGCGAAGCCCGTTTTTGTAAAATGGTTCAGGCATATCAATAATTATAGCGGAAATGCTAAAAATTGTCTTGAAATCTCATGCTAATAGGGTTACTATCATATAGTTGATATGCACCCAAAAAAGGTGACAGTTTTAAAAGTCACTGGTGTCGAATTGGTGACATTTTTTAATTTAAGATTTAGCTGTAACACAGCATATTCATTTTACTGCAACCGTTTAAGTGACAGAATTTATTTTTCTGTTCCAGAACGGATGCAGATTTTATCATTTCAAATATCCTTATTTCTGTCAATCTTTTATGACCATCAGGTAGGTGCCTTTCGGATTCTGTTCCCGAAACTGCACCGGTGACAATCCTCCAAGAGACTGCTTAGGTCTTTCATTGTTGTAATACTCAATGAATTGTTCAACTTCCGCCACGACATCAGCGATGGGAATCTGTCTGTTCTTGAACTTTGACTTTCCGAACTTGTTGTAAAGGCATTCAGTTTTTATTACACCATTTGCACTTTCCATTGCTGCATTGTCCCAGCAGACACCCCTTGCAGAGCAGCTCTGTTTCATTCCAAGGGACTTTATCTTTTCCTTGAATTTTGGAGAAAGATAAGTTGATCCCTGGTCTGTATGAAAGACTGCTCCTTCAGGATTTCTTTCAGCTGCCAGAAAATCCAATGTATTCTCGCACAGTTCTTCATCAGGATGTTCAGAAATCTTCCACGCTACGATTTCTTCGTTGTACAAATCCTCTATCAGGCTTAAGTACTTCACACATTCCTTCCCGTAAAGGTATGTAAGGTCTGAAACATACTTTTTATTGCTTTCCAGGGCGAAAAAATTGCGTTTCAGAAGGTTTTCAGGGACTTCTTCCCTGTTTTTCCTCATCCTGTTGTATTCTTCCGGCGTAAAGCGTTTCCTGCGTACTGTTGAAAGCAGAGCATTTTCTTTCATAAGCCTAAGAATTTTCTTTCCGCTTATTTCTATCCCGAACTTTTGACGAACCAGATTAGTCATCGGCCTATAGCCGATTCCGTAATTACGGCTGAGTTGTTTTTCTTTTATGAATTCAAGAATTTCTTCATCTTCCGGTTCGTCAGTGTGTTTCAGAAAATCGTAGTAATTTTTTCGGTTTACGTTTGCTATCCTGCAGTAAACTGTCAGTTTTCCTCCTGATTTTTCTGCTGCACGCCTGATTGCTCTGCATCGTTTTTTTTTGATACTTCATTTATTTTCAGACCGCATTCTTCTGCAAGGGCTTCATAATATGCAACTTTCTGCTTCAGAAACTTTACCTGTTTTGCAAGATCTTTTGGATTTTCTTCTTCCTGTTCCATTACTTCCTCATCAAGAAAATAATTCAATTTTCCTTCTGAGGCTATTTTAGCAATCTCCTGACATTTATTCACAAAATAATCCATGGTATGAATCCATCCCCTGACGGTGGATTCTCCGACTCCATACTTACGGGCTATCGCCTTTTTACTCAGATTTCTTACTTCATAATCAAGAATTGCATTGATTCTTGTCTCGACTGGTACGCTTCCGCTTTCCATTTTGTCCTCCAAAACTGTCACCTTTTTGGCACCAGTCGATTTTAAATGTGTTACTTTTTGGGGGTGCAGATCA
>JAFUFU010000003.1 GCA_017469785.1 Treponema sp. | reverse complement strand
TTGTTTTGCAGAATGGCTTCTTAGTGACTGCCATAAACAGCCATGAGAAACACCCGTTAAATTTCTCATCGCTGCTCATGACATCTGTTTGGCGAAATAGTCCCAAACTCTCACTGAGATGAAATTATCAGAAACGGATTAAAAGTTCATCTCAGCCCCCTTGAATTTTTCTTATCAAGCAGCGTAAAGATTCGCTCAAAAAGCAGAACGAACACCCAATAAATCAACCCAACCGTAATGTAGGCCTCAAGACCATTTCTTCCATGTTTGTAGGAAATGTAAAGGTTCATTTTTCCCATCAAATCAACCACGCCAATCGTATATGCAAGCGAAGTCTCCTTAAAAAGCATAATCAGAGAATTGCCGAAGTTTGGAAGCGCATACACAAATGCCTGCGGAAGAACGATACGATAAAAAGCCTGAAATCCAGATAATCCAAGTGCGATGGCCGCCTCAGTCTGACCTTTGTTCACGGCAAGATAAGAAGTTCGCATAACTTCCGAAAAAGTTGCTGAAAAAGAAATCGACAATGCGACCGTGATGAAAAAAATCCTCGGAAAAGCAATGATGTCAATTCCAATCAGCTGAAGCAAAAACGGAAGCCCGTAAAACACTATGAAAATCAGAATAACGGCAGGCGTACAACGAATCGCAGCAATATATGTATATGCAATGGTATTCAGTAATTTTCTCTTGCTCAGACGAAGTTTTACAAGAACGGTTGCAATTATCGTCCCGAAAATAAGAGCCAGAAGAAGTGTCAGAAGCGTCACTTTCAAGAAAGGCAGAAATGTCAGCGCAAGTTTCGGAATAATTTCGAATGAAAACTCTCTGTTCATACCGACTCCTTTTGTTTCTTATTTTGTTTTCTAAAAGCGAACCTTCTCATGCTCTCGGAGCAACGAAAGAACATCTTTGCTGAAGTATTTGTCCTGAATCTTTGCAATCGTGCCGTTTTTATACAATTCCTCAAAAGCCTTGTTGTAGTCCTCGATAAGCTCAGTATCATTTTTGTTGAAGAACGGCCACACACCAATGCTGTAAGTCGGAACAAAAACAAGCTTGTCTTTATAGGTAGGATTCGGCACTCCATTAGGAGTAATATTTGCATCGCTGTTATATGTCAGCCAAAATGACGGTTCATTAAAGATAAACGCATCGTACCGGCCGTCAAGAACCCATGCAAACATTTCAGTGTTCGGGATATTTTGAGTTACAGTGGTAAATTGCAGCTGCTTATCCGGATTTTTTTCATTGTATTCAAGGACGATTCCGTACAATCCAGTCGCAGAATTCACTGGTCCGAGCCGAAGATTATTTTCAACGATGTCAGAATAACCGCTTTCTTTGTTCCAACCTTTCAGCTTGTCCTTATATGCAGCATTTACAAAAAATCCAGTAACAGTCGCACATTCAGGATTTTTCGGAATTCCATACTTTTCTGCTCGAACAGGATTTTTAAACATTCCGCTCAAAACTATGTCGTTTCGTCCGGTTTCAAGACCAAGAAGAGCATCTTCCTGAGAAGTAGAAACATAGGTGAATTTATATTTCGGGAGAAGCTTTTCAACTTCACGAAGAACATCGTATTCATAACCCGTGATTTTTCCATTCTCATCAACATAGGCATACGGCACATAGGCCTGATTTAATGCCACGGTAACTTTGCGGGTAATATCTTTTGAAGATTTCTTATTGCATGAAGAAAAAGCAAACAATATAGACAGTATCGCAGTAATTTTTATGACTATTTTTTTCATATTTGTACCTCATTATGTAGTTTGAATCAGAAGCGAATCTTTTCATGTTCACGAAGTCCAGAAAGAACTTCTTTTCCAAAATATTTTTCCTGAAGAGTCTTTACAGTGCCATTTTTATACAATTCCTCAAAAGCCTTGTTGTAGTCCTCGATAAGCTGTGTTTCGTTTTTGTTGAAGAACGGCCACACACCAATGCTGTAAGTCGGAACAAAAATAAGCTTGTCTTTGTAATTCGGATCTGGTGTACCACTAGAATTGATTTTTCCATCAAGGTTGTAGGTCTGCCAGAAACTTGATTCATTTCCAAGAACAGCATCATAGCGCCCCTCTAGTACCCACGCAAAAAACTCAGTGCTCGGAATCCTAGTTGAGCCAGTCTCATACGAAATTTTTCGATCTGGGTTTTTTCTGTTGTATTCCTCTGCAATTCCAAGAATTCCACCAGCACCAAAAATCGGAGCAACTTTCAGGTTGTTGTAAAAAATATCAGAATAGCCGTCCTCTTTGTTCCAGCCCTGCAATTTGTCCTTGTATTTTGCGTTCACATAAAATCCGGTGACAGTCGCACTCTCAGGATTTTTTGGGATTCCATATTTCGCTACACGAGTCGGATTGGAGAACAAACCGCTCACAACAATCTGGTTTCTACCAGTTTCAAGACCAAGCAAAGCGTCTTCCTGTCCAGTTGCAAAATATTCAAATTTATACTGAGGAAGAAATTTTTCTGCTGCACGGAGAATATCATATTCATAGCCTGTTAATTTTCCGCTTTCATCGACATAGGCATACGGAATATAATCCTGTCGAACCGCAACCGTAATTTTTCTAACCTCTACTTTCGCACCAGATTCTTTTTTACCATTGCACGAAAGCACCGAAATCAGCATGGGTGAAAGAAGCACGAGCGCAATTTTCAGCAAATGTTTTGATAAAAGCGATGGTTTTTTCATAGACTGTTTCTCCTCTGTTTTTTGAAATTGATTTGTTATGTTCGGAATCCAGAAATTCGTTTATGTCGTATAATTATTTTGAACCTCCGTATTACCTACTGTTATGCTATGTTTATATCAAAATTGTAAAATCGTGAAAAATATAAAATTTCTATGGGAGGTATCAGAAAAAAATATTAGTTTGCAAAGTGAGGTAATTTTCTAAAAGAAAAAAGGCACATTTGAAAAATCAAAATGCGCCTTCAGTTTAAGTTTTTTATCAGTAGTGATTATACATATCTTCGATGAAGGTAATGCAACCACGAATTCCAATATGGGACTTATTCAATGTCTTTTTATCAAGACAAGGCGCCGAAACATTCACAAAGAAAGTTCCGACTTTTTTAGCAAGAGGCTTTTCATAACTGCTTCCTAGTACAACAGTGAGTCGTTCTTTATATTTGAGCGCAATTTGCTCGATATTATGATTATCATCCTCAAAATAGATGTCTACATTTTCGTTATACTCAAGCGCACGAACCTCATCTTCTATCACAGCTTTTTTATTGTCTGGAACGGTATCTGTAAAAATGACGACAAGCGGTATGTGTCCATAATCATTTACAAGAAAACGCAGCGCTCCCAAAGCAACGGTTGTTTCTCCGACAAGAATAAATCGATGTCTCTCAAAATCACCCATAAGAGAATCAAAGTATTGATATGCATATTTTTCTTCGTCTGCAATCGCCTTTTCAACCTGATTTTTATCAATTCCAAGTTTATCACCAACTTTTCGTAAAAAATCAGCAACAGCAGTCGGACCTACCGGCCAGCCATTGTATTCAAGCGTCTCGATTCCAAATGCAGTCTTATAATACGCATCGATATTCTTGCCAATCCACGGTGAAAGATTTATGTTGAGTGCCGCATTTCCAGAATTCTTCAGCTGTTGAATTCCGTCTTGTTCGATGAAAAATGTATTCACTTTTACACCAATTTTACTCAGAATTCTGGCGATTTCTTCAAGATCACCCCGCAAAGTAAAATCAGTGCTAGGTACCTGACCGTACAAATTTACGAGCAAAGGATCCCGTTCCGTTTTTTTTGCAAGTGTTTGTATCAGTTTGAGCAATGCAAGTTGATATCCGTAGTATGTATCACCCCTAAATCCACCTGAATCAATAGTCACGACAGGATATGGAGCATCCTTGAACTCACTGACTATACTCTCAACATCATCACCGTTTATGCTCATGGAACATCCTGTCAGGACAGCATATATATCGCCGTCCATAACATCCAGACTTCCCTGTATTGTCTCACGAAGCCGCTGTGTTCCTCCGAAAACGACTTCCTTTTCATAACAGTTTGAACTGGGAAGTCCGTGATATCCGCCCAAATAATACAAATTCGTCATGTTTGCAGCTTGAAGACTACATCCAGCACTGGCATGAATTATCGGAATTGCCCTGTAAATATTTCCGACGACATCAATAGCTCCGTTAAGCGAACAGAATTCTCTCGGTCGCTCAATACAATGTTTCATATAAGTACCCCTTCTCTACTCTTCTGGAAATTCGACATATTTAAACGCATCGTCTTCAAACCAGCTGTCTCGGTATGGAAGGCGTGTATGCTTTGAAAGCTTTCTGTTGAAATTATTGTTGGAAAGCGCATCTGATATTTTTCTTCCCAAATACAATGCTCCGCGATATCCGAAAGTAAATCTTTTCGGGTCAAGGATATGTGTTGTATTGATGCCAAGACGGGATGTCCAGATTGAAAGCCCGATGAAAATATCAGGATTGTATTTTTTGACAAGATTTACCTGCTGATACGGCTGAATTTCTGCTACATTGATTAAAAATCCGGAGCCATGAAGTTCTTCAATGAGTTTAAAGTCATCGATGTAAGCATCCTCATAATACGGTGTGTGCATTGCAAGAAGTTTCATACCATAGTCACCGATTATTGTTGCCGCAGCAAAACCTCGGCCTGTTCCAGCCGTTATGAATGCTTTCAGACCCTGAGTTTTCTTTTTTATCTCGTTAATCTCATCCATGACGGCTGCGCGTTCCCTTGCTATGAATTCCTCAGCCTCCTTTTCTTTTCCAGCAATTTTTGCAATCGAACGCAACCAAAGGTCAGTGCTTCTGGTTCCAACCGGCATACATGTTTTGGCGAACGGTATTCCGTATTTTTCCTTGAGGAAGCGCATATAATCATCAGCATAAATCTGACAAACCGAAATATTGTATTCAGCAGCAGGAATGTTCATAATATCCTGATAAGTCGCATTATACGGCATGACATTTGCATCAAGGCCGATAGCCTTAAGCATTCTTTTCATCTCAAGCTGATCTGCATAACTTACAGTATGAGGTGTGAATAAATTGATAAGTCCCTTTTTTTTCGGCGGACGCGCCAACCGAATGACATAGTTTTGAATCGTAGCAAGTGCGAGGTCATATCCTGTGGCATGATTTTTTGCTTTGAAACCCTCACAATGAACGGGAGCAAACAAGATTCCTTCCGACTTATATTTCTTCTCAATTTTTTCTGCGACTGCGTCTATGTCATCACCGATAATTGCGGCGGCACAGCTTGAAAGAATAAATACGATTTTCGGATGGTGTCTTGCAACAGCTTCATCAATCGTCTCTTTAAGCCTGGTTTCTCCACCTAGAATGACTTCTTTTTCACCTAATGCCGTAGAAATGATGCGGCTTTCTTTAGCATCAGCTTGTCCCATGTGATGTTTATAGACATTAAGCCGCTCTATTCCACGGAGCGCACCACATGCAGCACAACCAAGCGGTGAATGAACGACCATTACCGTATCTTGCAGACTTAAAAGTACATTTACGCTGTTATATTGCAGACACTGAATGCCCTGCGCAAACTTTCTGTGCGCGTTTTTAAGACATTTTTTTTCTATTTTTCCTTTTATTTCTTCGTATGTTCCAACAGTCGCATCAACAAAACCAGGATGCGTGTCACGAATAGTCTCAGGAATCTGTTTCTCAACCATTTTTTTTACCTCTTCTTATCTTGTCTCACGCTATGTCAGATTGTAGAACTATATGTTGAGCTGAAGTTAGGGTATTTATTGTTATTTTTAACGAAGAATGACCACATATCCTTGTAGAAAGGATCGTTAGGATTTTCTGCAATGACTTCCTTGAGAACCTCAGCATACAGTTCAATATTGAAGAATTCATTTAAAGGTCTTCCGTTCTCGATGTAGCCGGAATTCTGTAAAATTGTATAAACGCCAAGCGTTCCGTTGTAGTTAGGGTCTGGATTGAAGTTTATTTCCTGATTAGTCTCAGTATTGTACAGATAATCATAAGTCCATTCCTCAGTCTGTCCGATAGCCGAAGAAAAGATTGAAACAGCCAGTTTTTCGTCTGTTTTGTAAGTTTTATAGGCAAGGATTTCACCTTTAACAAGAATCTTGAATGCCTCTCTGTCCTCTTCAAGGCGTTTTGTATTAACGGATTGACGACAACAGACATAGTTAGGTTTCAATTTTGTCAGAGGGAACAAATATTCAACTCCAAGAGATTTTGCGACCTCAACATAAGAACTTGATGTTGTACCTACATCAATAAGGCCCTTTCGAAGTGCGGCAACTGTAGTTTCGTCTCCGTCATAATATTTGAACTCGACATCTTTTTCCAAATCGAATCCATAATCCTCACTCAGAGCACTTTTGATAATCATATCCGGAATTGCATATAGCTTAAGACCGATTTTTGCACCTTTCCAGTCATTGACATTTCTCAGTTTATCAACAACTTCTTTGCGTGCAAGAACAGCCTTTCCACCAGAAACCGAACCTGCAAGGATTGTAATATTAGCTCCCTGTCCGCCCTCTGCCAGCGGTGGAACAAGGTACAAATACTGTCCGTCCATTTTACCAATACTGACGGCCTCTGTAGCACCAGCTCTTTCAACACCAGTAAACTGAAGTTCAAGTCCATTATCCGCATAAAAATTGTTTTCATTTGAAATCAAAATGAGCGGATTTCCTGCCGTTTCAGAAACTGACCTTGCAAGATTCAGCGTATATTTAACGCTTGCCGTTTTTTTTGAACATGCCGTTGCAAACAAAACGGCAATTCCTGCGGAGAGTGTGAACAACACTTTTTTTACTGATTTTTTCATAAATGCTCCTTATTTTTTTTAGGGTTTCCCCTATAATTTAAATTTTTAATAATTCCACTTAATGAATCGCTTTTTTGCCGCATCAATAATAAGATTCAACAAGGTAACAACGATTCCAATAAAGATAATTCCGGCAATAGCCTTTGTATAATTCGCAAAGTTTAGTGCCAGACGAACAAAATATCCCATGCCGCTGTTCGCGCCAAGCATTTCTGCAACCGTAAGCGTCATAAGCGAAGAAGAAAGATGAATCGGAAGGCTGTTTATAATGCGGGGCAAATTGAACGGAATTATAATTCTGAACAAAATAACTGGAGTTGAAAGATTGAGTACACGGGCAGAATTTATGATGCGCTCCTCAACAAAAGCTGTATTATTGATTGAGCCCATAAATGTACTCCAGAAATTACTGAGAAAAATAACGAACAAAGAAGCAAGCTTGAAGTTCGGCATAATCAATACTATGTACGGTGTATAAATAAGCGCAGGAACCGTTGAAACAGCCTTGGCAATCGGATATATCGTACTTGCAAGCCTTTTGTTCCAGCCGACCAATGTACCTAGAATTACAGCAGCAACCATAGCGACAGACATTCCGACAAAAATCAAAAACATAGAATTAAAAAATCCCAAAAGAACTGTCTTCCAGTCCTGAATGAACACATTAAACACATTTTCAGGAGCAGGAATGAACACATAAGGCAGCAGATTTAGACGAGAGACACACAGTTCCCAAACAAGCAGGACCCCAAAGATAAATGCGTAAACATCAAGTACAGAACATCTTTTCCGAGGATTTT
This sequence comes from Treponema sp., assembly GCA_017469785.1. GTDB lineage: Bacteria > Spirochaetota > Spirochaetia > Treponematales > Treponemataceae > Treponema_D. Next base: position 109,509 of record JAFUFU010000003.1, on the reverse strand, counting down.
GAAGTTTGATTAAAAAAACAATCTCCACGAGGGCAAGAACAACAATAAATGCAAAAGCACTCTTAAGTCCAATACGCATCTCTGTTGCATATTTACTCGGCAACAAAAAACAAAGCAATGTCGCAATAAAAAGCAGATTCGGCAAATTGAAAAGAACTGATTTGATTGACCATTTTTCTGCTATTCTGTTAGTGCTCATATATTTGCCCCCTCATCATAAATCAATTCAGAACTATCATTGTAAAAAAGTCTCAGCAGCTTCTGATATAATTCTTTATACTCGGGACTTTCCTTTACCGACGGATGAGAATGAGGTCTCGGCAGATTGATATTTACTATTGAATAAATCTGCTTTGGAATCATAAATACGATTCTGTCCGCAAGCAGAACGGCTTCATTCAAGTCATGGGTTACAAATACGACGGTCTTTTTTTTCTCTTCCTCGCCCCAAAGTTTGAGAATAAGCCCCTGCAAATTATCTCGAATCTTGGTATCCAAAGCACCGAAAGGTTCATCCATCAAAAGAATCTCAGGGTTACACGCCATCGCACGGGCAATTGCAACACGCTGCTGCATACCGCCTGAAAGTTCACCCGGCAACTTATCTTCAAAAGCAGTCAAATCAACACGGCGCAAAAAAGTACGCGCAATGTCAAAAGATTCCCTTTTGGTAATCTTTGTTGTTTTTCTCGAATTTTCACGCACGGCAAAAGCAACATTTTCCAATGCGGTCATCCACGGAAAAAGTGAATAGCTTTGAAAAACTACGGCCCTTTCAACACCAGGACCAGTAACTTCCTGTCCGTTTATTTTTACACTGCCGGAAGTCGGAAGATTCAGACCTTCCAAAACAGAAAGCAAAGTACTTTTACCGCATCCGCTGGAACCGACAATACAGATGAATTCACCGCGGTTTATCGTCAGGTTGATATTCCGCAACGCTTCGTAAGTCGTGTTCTCAGATTTATAAGACAAAGAAAGATTTTTTATCTCTATGACTGCATCGCTCATCTTTTACCTCTTTTACAACATCTTTATGAATCAATAATATGCATAAAATGTCGTGAGAGTATTGTGAGCTGACAATTGACAGGCAGAAGCACCTAACGCCATCATTTCTAAAAAGTCGTGAACCTTTTCCTGAATCTTTTTTTCTAAATCACTTAACTTCATAGTTTTTCCTCCATACGATTTTGTTAGATGCTCCCGTCAAACGAAAGCTATTACCTACTGGTATACTATGTTTATATCAGAATTGTAAAATCGTGAGAAATATAAAATTTCTATGCAAGCTATCAGGAAAAAATATGTATCTGAAAAATTTATAAATGCTATCGAGAAAAAGTATTAGCAAGGATTTGAAAAATATTTTATAACTTTCATCGGTAGGTTCTCGCGAGACAAACGTTTCTTTTTTGAAAAGTATCTGTGCCTCTTCCAGAACTCAAAATAGAAAACCAAAAAAACTTACCAAAAGAGCACTGGGTTCTGAATTATACCTCCTTAACCCAGTGCTTGTTTTTTTTAAATGTGTTTGGAAAATTGAAATGACAGGATCAGCTGATTATCAGCCGAATATAAGGCGCATCTGGAGCCAGACTACGCCGCCGTGTGTAGAAGAAGAGACACCTTCGCTTACAAATCCGAATTTTTCGTAAAATGTGCGGAGTTTTTCTTTGCATGTAAGGACGATTCCCTTTCGTCCGTCACGCTTTGAATCAGAAATAACCTGCTGCATCACTTGAGAAGCAAATCCTTTGTGCTGAAATTCAGGAGCAGTGTCCACGCCGAAAATCATCTGCCATTCGCCGTTTTCATCATGGATTGAAGCATCGTCATACATTTCATCGCACAAGTCTTTTTGATTCGTCACGAGTCCGTTGATAAATGAAATGAGTTCCCTTTCTCCGCCCGTTTCATCACAGTCAAATAAAAGCCAGAAATGATTCGGAAAGGCTTTCACGCGCTTTTCAATTGATTCCAAAGAAGCCGCTTCTTCAACAGGAAAACATTTTCCTTCGATTTCCGCAATTTTCCGGACATCACCGGCCCCTGCATGTCGTATTTTTGTAATTCCTGCTGAAAATGCCATATAAGCCCCCTTTATTACCTAGTAGAATAATAGGGAAATATTAGTCAGAATCTCATCAGCTGTCAACAAAAGAGCGTAACCATCAGGAAATATAAACATCCTATTGAAGCTATCAGAAAATAGTATTGCTTAATCTCATAGGTAATATAAAAATATAAGAAGCATGCTATGAGCAAATTGTTAGATGAAGTAAAAAGAGCCGGCGTTTTTTACATCGCCACTGCTGAAGGGGATACACCTCATGTCCGTCCGTTCGGTGCAATCGCAGAAATCCACAAAGGAGCTGAAATCATTAAGCTTTAAGCTCAAACTTTGAATATCTGAACCTGTAATAGCATGTCATCGTCGTTGAGGTAAAAATCCACACGACGGGATATGCCATCGACACGACATAAAAGCTTGGCGTGAGCCGTGTAGCAATGAACAGAAAAGTCTGGCGCAAAACAACGAATCCTGAAAATGTAATGATTGTAGGCGCAAGAGAATCCCCAAGCCCGCGCAGAACCTGTGCGAAAAACATACAGACGGCACAAAGAAGATAAAACGGTGCCGTACACCTGATGAAAATCGAACCATAGCGTATTGATTCTTCATCATCTATAAAAATCGAAGTCAAAGATCCGGCAAAAATAAACAGCATTAACGCGAGAAAAGCGATAAAAACAAGCTTCAGTGAAAGCGAAGATTTTATTCCCTGTCTGATACGCTCAGTTTTACTTGCCCCGAAATTCTGGCTCACAAAAGTCATTGCCGAAAAAGCTATGCTCATCATCGCAGTCTGCATGAACTGGTCAAGCCGCACAAAAACAGCCCACCCTGCCGCACAGGACGAAGTAAACAGATTCACATATTTCTGGATAAAAGTGTTTGAAAATGCCGTAAGGGAAGATGCAATCGCACCTGGAAGTCCGATACGTAAAATTTCTTTGAGGATAACAATGTCAATTTTAAGATTTTTGATTCTGACACGAAACAGTTCGTCGCCCCGCATCAGCACAAAAAAGACGGGCACAATCGAGATGCCTTCAGAAATCACTGTCGCCCATGCCGCCCCTCTGATTCCCAAGCCCAAACCGAGGACGAAAAGCAGGTCAAGCGCAATATTTACCACCGATGAAAAGACAAGAAAATAAAACGGCCGCCTGGAATCGCCCAGCGCACGAAGGATTCCCGAACCGACATTGTAAAGAATCAGAAATGCAATTCCCGAAAAATAAATGCGCAGATAGGAATCCGCCAGATCAAAAACATCTTGAGGAACGGAAATCGCACGGAGTACAAGAGGAGAAACAAAAATACCGAACACGGTCATAAACGCGCTGATGACAAAAGCACTTGCAATCGCCGTGTGAATCGCGCCCTGCATCCGCCGGATATTTTTTGCCCCGAAAGACTGGGAAATCACAACCTGCGCGCCCGTCGAAAAGCCGTTGAAAAAGCCGATTACCGTGAACACAAACTGAGAGGAAGCCCCTATTGCCGCAAGCGCATCACGACCGAGGAATTTTCCCACAACAAAACAGTCAGTCGTATTGTAAAGCTGCTGAAAAAGATTTCCCACAAAGAGCGGAAGCGCAAAAGCAATGATTTGAGGGAGAATCGCCCCCTCCGTCATGTCAACGGTTTTGGATTTGTGAAACATTGTAAATGATGTAAATGAAAAATCCCGCCGGAAGTGTACCAGCGGGATTAAAAGGGATCTTTTACAGCTGACCGCCCTCTACTACGAGAGAGTCTGCATCAGATTTCGGACCGTAAACGGCACGGAGAGTTGCTTCATAATCAGCATGGAAGAAGTTTTCTTTTCCGAGAGTTTTGATTTCATCGTTGAGCCAGTTCAAAAGCGATTCGTTGCCTTTTGTAACTGCTGGAGCGATTGTATCAAGAGAACCGAGAGATTCGATTCCGACTGAGAAGCCAGGGTTTTCGATTGCCCATGCAAGAACTTCAGTGTTGTCTGTAGAAAGTCCTGCACCACGTCCGTCGAGGAGGGCATTGTAAGCTTCTGAATACTGGTCGAATTTCAAAAGATTTACCTGAGGATAGTTCTCAGTGAAATATGTTTCAGCAGTTGTTCCTTTTGAAACAATCAATGTCTTTCCGTTCAAATCTTCCGGTTTTGTGATAAGGTCTTTGTCGTTTGAAACAACGCCGAGAGCACATTTCATGTAAGGAAGTGCGAAATCAACTTTTTCAGCACGAGCCGGTGTTACAGTGAAGTTTGCGAGAACAAGGTCAACCTTGCCGGTTTCAAGAACTTCAACGCGGGCTGCAGCCTCAACAGGAACATACTTTACTTTTACGCCCAGGTCTTTTGCAATGCGGTCGCCGAAGTAAACATCGTAGCCCTGATACTTGCCATACTCGTCAACATATCCGAACGGTTTTTTGTCACTGAATACGGCAATTTTGATTGTCTTGCTCTTTTTAATCTGCTCGACAGTGCGGTATTTTACCTTTGGTTTTGCAAATGCAGAAGCTGCCGCAAGTGCGACAAGCGAAAGAGCGATAATAGTTTTGATAGATTTTCTCATAGAGTCACCTCGTTGTTTTTAAGATGACACTGTTATACAACCTACTTACCTACTATGTCAATAGTATTTTCTTATTTTCTTCTTGCTTCGAATTCAAAGTTGCTCAGGAATTTTTTTGCGCGTTCTGTCTTTGGATTCGTCCAGAATTCTTCAGGAGTGCTGACTTCTACGATTTCACCGCCGTCCATAAAGACGATTTTGTCGGCAACGGCACGGGCAAACTGCATCTGATGTGTGACGATAAGCATTGTTTTTCCATCGTTTGCAAGATTCATCATAACATCGAGGACTTCACGGACCATTTCCGGGTCGAGGGCAGCAGTTACCTCGTCAAAAAGCATGACTTCCGGGTGCAGGCACAACATTCGCACGATTGCAACACGCTGTTTTTGTCCGCCGGAAAGCTCGCGCGGGTATGAATTCTTTTTGTCCAAAAGACCGACCCGCTCAAGCCACATTTCGGCTTCTTTCTGAACTTCCTTCATGTCAAGGTTCAGTTCGTGCGCGTGTTTCGGGCCGAGCAGGAGATTTTTCATTACATTGAGGTGCGGAAAAAGGTCGTAGCTCTGGAAGACCATGCCGATTTTCTGGCGGATCAAGTGCATGTCTTTCTGACGGTTTGAAATCAGTTCGCCGTCGAGAAAGATTTCACCGCCCTGAATCGTCTCAAGTCCGTTAATGCAGCGGAGCAAGGTTGATTTTCCACAGCCGCTCGGGCCCAGAATGACGATGACTTCACCCTTTTCAACATTGAGCGAGATTCCTTTTAAGATTTCGTTTTCGCCGAAAGATTTTTTTATATTTTTAATTTCCAAAAGTGCCATGTTTTTTCTCCTACAGCGTCTGTTCAAGTTTTTTTGCGCCGAGATTCAAAATCCAGCAGACAAAAAAATACATCATGAAAATTACAAAATAGACCGCGATGCTTGCAGTCGGAATTGTAAGACGGTTTGCTTCGATGATTTGCTGACCGATTTTTACGACTTCGATTACACCGACAAACACGACAAGCGAAGTTGTCTTTATCATGCGGGTAATCAGGTTCATGGAAAGCGGAATCAGGCTGCGCAAAGTCTGCGGAATGATTATGTAGAAAAACACCTGCCGCTCAGTAAGGCCGATTGCCCGTCCGCTTTCATACTGATGTTTCGGAACGCTTTCGAGTGAGCCGCGCACGAGATCACCCATTTCGGCGGTTCCCCAGAGAGTGAAAACAAGAATGCTTGCCGCCTCGCCGCTCAGGGAAATGTTGAAAGCCCGCGTAAGTCCGTAATATGCCATAAAAAGAAGAACCATCTGAGGCATAATCCTCATGATTTCGAGGTAGATTTTACTTATGATTTTGATTGCACGGTTTTTGAGCGTCATAAGCATACCGAACAGGATTCCGAGTACGATTGAAAAGACGACTGAAACAAGGGCAATCCAGACTGTAACCCACAGACCGCCGAGCAGACGGATGAAATTCGTTCCTTTTGTGAGTACGCCGAACGCTGTAATGATTGCGTTTATCATATCAACACTAGTTTCCGAACTGAGCATAACGCAGTCTCCTTTCGGCAAATGCCGCAATCACTGAAACAGGAAGAAGCAGGATAAAATATGAAACGCAGAGCAATGTAAGGGCTTCGTCTGTCTTGTAGTACAATCCGATTAAATCCTTCGCCACATACATCAAATCTGCAAGAGCAACGGCTGAAAAGACCGAAGTTTCCTTTATCAAAAACATTACATTCGCACAGAATCCGGGAATCGAGACTGAAACAGCCTGCGGAAGAATTACATACTGAGTGACCTGACGGCGGGTAAGGCCGATGCACTGCGCGCTTTCAATCTGAATCCGTGAGACAGATTCAAGTGCGGCACGGAACGTCTCTTCCATGTAGCTTCCGCCAAGAAAAGTAAGGCCGATTACAGCGCACTGAACCGAAGTGAGTTTGATTCCCATGCGGGGAAAGGCAAAATACAGGAAAAAGAGCTGAATCAAAAGCGGCGTGTTGCGCGAAAGCTCGATATAAGCACCTACAATCCGCCGCAACACAGGAATTTTAAAATATTTGACGAGCGCGCACGCAAGTCCAAGCATAAAAGACAAAAGGATTCCGACGACAGCCAGTTGAAGCGTCAAAAGAGCCGCCTCTCTGTACATCGGAATCACTTTTTGAATAAACGCAAAATCCATATACCTATCAATATAGTAGATTTTTCGGATAATTAGAAGTGGTTATACAAATCCTCTACGAGCGAAATGCAGCCGTGAGTGCCGATATGCGAGCGGTTCAAAATCTCCTTGTCGAGACACGGATTTGAAGTGATTGCAAAGAATGCGCCGAGCTTCTGCGCGATTTTCTTTTCGTAGGAACTTCCCATGAAAAGGGTTGCGCGGCCTTCATATTTTTTTGCAATCTGCTCGATGTCGTACACATCATTTTCAAAATAGACGTCAGCTTTTCGTGAACAGTCAAGGTTCTGAATCTCTTCGCGGATTATTTCCCGCTCTTTTTCATGCACTGAATCGGTCAGAATCACTGCAAGCGGAATATGACCATGCACGTTCACGAGGAAGCGGGCAAGTCCCAGAGCCTTTGCGCTTTCTCCCACCAGAATGAAGCGGTGCCGCTCAAAGTTTCCGAACAGTGAATCCAAGTACTCATATACATACAGTTCTTCTTCTTTTACAGCCTTTTCGATGACTTTCGGATCAATGCCGAGGGCTTTGCCGACCGTGCGCAAAAAGACAGCCGTATCTTTCGGACCGACCGGCCAGCCGTTCAAAGTGAGCGTTTCGATTCCGAAGTTCTGCTTGTAGTAGGTGTCTACATTTTTTGCAAGCCACGGAGAAAGATTGATGTTGAGCGCGGCATTTCCTGAGTTTTTGAACTGCTGGATTCCGTCCCGGCGGATAAAGAATGTGTTTGCCTTTACGCCGATTTTTGAAAGAATCCGTGTGATTTCTTCAAAGTCACCGCGCAGGGTGATGTCCGAGCTTGGCGGCTGTCCGTAGATGTTCACGAGGCGTGAATCAGTCTTTGTCTTTCTGGCGAGAGCTTTTACCGTCGCAAGAAGCGCCATGTTGTAGCCGGTGTAAGTGTCACCGCGGAATCCCGCCGTGTCGATGCTTGTGAGCGGATAGGGCGAATCTTCAAATTTCGAGATGACGCTTTCAACATCGTCGCCGTTGATTCCCATTGAGCAGCCTGTAAGGACAGCGTAATAGTCTCCGTCCATAATTTCGAGGCTTCCTTTGATTGTCTCTCCAAGACGTTTTGTTCCGCCGAAGACGACTTCCTTTTCATAGGCGTTGGAGCTGGGAAGTCCGTGATATCCGCCGAGGTAATACAGGTTCGTTTTGTTGGAAGCCTGCATCGAGCATCCGGGACTTGCGTGGAGAATCGGAATCGCGCGGTAAATGTTCCCGATTACATCAAGCGCACCGTGCAGCGAGCATAAATTTCGTGGTCGTTCTATACATTTTTCCATTATTTACTCCTTAATTAGCACCACGCTAGTGGCGTTGCATGGATGCAACGAATTCGCGAGTTTTTGTCACCGACAAAAACTCGGCCGTTATAGAAAGTACATGGATGTGCTTTCTATAACGCATCCTCCGGCATCTGCAAATAACTGAACGCGTCTTTTTTGTACCATTCCTCGCGGTAAGCGTTCTTTGAAAATTGCGAGAGATTCTTGTTGAAGTTGTTGTTGTCCAGCGCATCTTCGATTTTTCGCCCCAGATAAAGAACTCCCCTGTAGCCGAAGGTCGGTCGCTTTGAGTCAAGAATGTGGAGGGAAGGAATTCCCAGGCGGCTCACCCAGTTAGACATGCCGATAAAGACATCGGGCTTGAATTTTTTAAGGAGATTGACCTGCTCGTAGGGCTGCATGTCCGCAATGTTCACAAGAAAGTCCGAGCCGTGAAGCTCTTCCAGCCGCTTGAAGTCATCGATGTAGGCCTCATCGTAGTAAGGAGTGTGCATACAGAGAAGCTTCATGCCGTAGTCTCCGATGAGCGTTGCCGCCGCAAATCCTCGCCCTGTTCCAGCAGTAAGGCAGGCTCGAAGTCCGTCCGTCTTTTTCCTGATGGCTTCGACTTCCTCTGCTACGGTGGCGCTTTCTGATTCAATAAATGCCTCCGCTTCCTTTTCCTTGCCCGCAAGTTTTGCAATCGCCCTGAGCCAGCGGTTTGTGCTTCTCGTTCCGATTGGCATACAAGTTACCGCGTAGGGAATGCCGTATTTTTCGTTCAGAAATTTAATGTATTCGTCGCCGAAAATCTGGCAGACAGAGATATTATATTCAGCCGCAGGGATTTTCATGATGTCTTCATACGAAGCGTTGTAGGGCAGAATGTTCGCTTCAAGCCCGATTGCCTTGAGCATCCGCTTCATTTCCTGCTGGTCAGCCCAGCTTAAAGAATGTGTCGCAAAAAGATTGATAAGCCCTTTCTGCTTGGGAGGGCGAGCCTCGCGGATTACATAATTTTGGAGGGTGGCAAGAGCCAAATCGTAGCCCGTGGCGTGGTTCCGGCTTTTAAAGCCCTCGCAGTGAACCGGAGCAAAAAGAATGTCCTTTCCTTCGATGCGGCGGTATCTTTTTTCCATACGCTCTGCAACCGCATCAATGTCGTCTCCGATGATTGCCGCCGCGCACGACGACAAAATGAACACGATTTTCGGATTGTAGCGTTCAACTGCCTTTTTGATTGTTTCTTCGAGGCGTTTTTCTCCGCCCAAAATGACTTCTTTTTCGCCGAGAGCCGTAGAAATGACATGGCTGTCGGGAGCATCATCACGTCCACGGTGATGCTTGTAAACATTCAAACGGTCAATCGCACCGAACGCGGCACAGCCTGAGCAGCCCAGCGGCGAATGAATCACCATCACCGTGTCCTGCAAACTCACGAGCGCATTCATGCTGTTTACCTGTACGCACTGGATGCCCTGTTCAAAAGTCCTGTGCGCATTTTTCAGACAGTGCTTCTGCGCTTTTTCACGCAAAGACTGCGATTCTCCGACCTGCACATCCGCAAAACTCGGATGGCTGTCCCGGATTGTGTCCTGAATCTGTTTCGCCATAAAATCCTCTTCTTTTTTTATGCTTACTATAGATTTGATGATAAATCAGTCGGCGGAAGAATCCTTCGCAGGAATTGTTTCGTCCGCTCTTCTTTCGGATAATAAAAAATATCCTTCGGATTTCCTTCTTCAACGACATAACCGCCGTCCATGAATACAACTTTGTCCGCCACTTCTTCGGCAAAGCTCATTTCATGAGTCACGACAATCATGGTGTGCCCTTCCTTCGCGACCTGCTTAATCAAGGCGAGAGTTTCCCCTACAAGTTCCGGGTCAAGGGCACTGGTCGGCTCATCGAAGAGAATCACCTCCGCATCCAAGGCCACCGCCCTCGCTATTCCCACCCGCTGCTGCTGACCGCCTGAAAGCTGGCTCGGATAATAATTTTCTTTATCACTAAGTCCGACTTTTTCAAGTTCCAGCTTTGCACGCTCAACTGCCTGCGCCCTCGGAACTCCATGTCCCGTAACCAGTGCCTCGACGATATTTTCAAGCGCAGTCTTGTTTGCAAAAAGATTGTAATTCTGGAAAACCATCGCCGTTTTTCTTCGGACTGCAAGCACATCCTTTTTCTTTGCGCCGTGCAAATCAATTGTCGTGTCACCGATTGTAAGAGTGCCTTTGTCCGCCCGCTCCAGAAAATTTATCGTGCGCAGGAGCGTTGTTTTTCCGCTGCCACTCGGTCCGAGAATGACGATTACATTTCCGTCATCGACCGTGAGCGACACATCATGCAAAACTTCGAGATGACCGAAATTCTTTTTCACATGCTCAACTTTAATCATAGAAATCACCTTTTTTTCGCTAAATGTTTTTCAAGCCGCACGAGCAGGAATTCCACAACCGCGTTCACTGCCCAATAGATGATTGCCGCCGCCACATAGCCTTCGACATAACTGTAAGTGTCCGCACACGGAATGGTCGATCCGTTCAGAACATCCACAATTCCAAGAACCATTACAATAGAAGTATTTTTTATGGAACCGAGCGTGTTGTTCGTAAGTGTCGGAAGCGCAACAGGAATCATCTGCGGAATGACGATTTTCCTCAAAGTCTGGAAAGTCGAAAGTCCGCACGCATAAGCCGCCTCATACTGACCTTTTGGAATCGAAAGAAACGCACCTCGCACAGACTCGCTCACGATAATCGTTCGTCCGAGCGTAAAAGTGAAATACGCGAGCAGCATCGTTCCGTTTTTTCCCGGCTTAAAACAGCTTAGGTAAATCAGATGGAAGATAAGCAGCGTTACCATGACAGGGATTCCCGAATAAATCGCAACAAAAATTTTGAAGACTTTTTCGACCACAGGAATCTTGAAAATCCGTGCAAGGGCAATAAGAGTTCCAAGCACGAGGGCAATCGCAAGCGGAATGAGAGCAAGTTTGAGCGTGACAGGAATAAAGACCACGCCCGAAAGCAGACATTTCCACAAGTATTCAAAACTGAATTTCATGCTGCCCCCGTTCTTACGGATTTTGCGCCGTAAGTCAGATTTTTATCGATTTTCGTGGTGATTGCCGTAAGCGCAAAGTTTATCATCACGAAAAGGAATGCAATGATCAGATAGCTCTCAAGATTGTGCCCGGTCGTAGCTCCAAGAGCCGAAGCCCGCCCGATAATGTCAATCACGCCAATCATAAAGACAAGCGAAGTTTCCTGAAAAAGCCCGATGAGCGTAAGTCCCGTTGCAGGAAGAGCAACCCGAGCCGCCTGTGGAAGAACAACCTTCACAAAGGCATTGAAATCACTGAACCCGCAGGCAAGGGCCGCTTCCCTCTGACCGCGCGGAATCGAAAGGATTGCCCCGCGGAAAATCTCTCCCAAGAACACACCCTGATTCAAAATCAAGGCAAGGTCCACGAAAATGATTTTTTCCCAGCGGCGCGTGTCGATTCCAAAAAGCGAATACAGCAGAATCGGCAGCGCGTAATAGACCACAAGCATCTGAACCAGAAGCGGCGTTCCCCTTTCAAAAGAAATGAAAACAGTCAGAATCTGATTCAGCACGGGAATCTTTTTTATCCGGGCAGTCGCAATCAGAAGCGCAAGTACGAATCCGAACGAAAACGCAACTGCCACGATTTCAAATGTAATTGGCAGCTTAACAATCAGAATCGGAAAATTCGTGATTAGCCGCTGCCATGAAAAGAATTCACCCATACGCTTTTATTTGTTGATGTTCTTCGTGGTGTCAGAACCCAGGTCGCGGATAGCGATTTTTGCAAGTTCACCGGAATCAATGAGCTGTTTGAGTGCGCCGTCAACGTCAGCCTTGAGCTGTGGATTGTCCAGATTGAAGATGAAATATGAAGGAGATGTAGAAATCGGTTCCTCTACGAGACGGAAGATTCCGCCGTATTCTTTCTGTGTCTGGTTGAAGCTCGGAATGTTCGTAAAGTAAGCATCGTAAGTTCCGTTCTTCATTGCCGCAACAATCTGCTCTGTTGTAAGTGAACCTGTCAAAACAGCGTTAATCTGCTCGTTCGGATGATCCTCGTTCCAGTGCTGAAGAATTGCACCTGTTGCAGAACCTGTTGAAGCCTGAGCTGTCTTTCCTACCAAATCCTTAAGCGAGTGAACTTCAGTATTGTCTTTCAAAACAACAATGTATTTTGAGAAGTCATTGTAACCGTACTCAGTGAAAAGATAATTTTTTCGTCGCTCAGGATTAGACTCGTACATGTGAGCGCCGATGTCGATTTTTCCTGCAGAGAGTGCGAGAAGAATGTTTTTAAAGTCGAAGGTCTGAAATTCAAATTTGTACTGGGGCAAAAGCTCGTCAATCGCCTTCATTACATCAATCTCAAAGCCCGCAAGCTCTCCTTTTTCGTCCAGATAACAGTAAAGCTTGCTGTCCGAGCCTGTGCCGACGATGACAGTCTTTACATCAGATTTTTCTTTTTTGCAGGAAAGCATACCAAAAGCCAAGACAAGAGAAAGGGTGGCGACAGAAGCGATTTTCAAAAGATTTTTTTTCATAAATACCTCCTCGCAGGCTTAAAACCTAGCGATGTAGTAGGTATATTAAATTTCAAAACTTACGCCTAATACATTTTTTTTATGAGAGTTATAGGATTTTTTTATGGAAAAGCCGAAAAGAAAAACGGACTGTCGAAAGACTTTTCCGTTGAGGAGGATGTTGCAGTCTTTCAGCAGTCCGCACAAGGCACTGATTAAAATTTTATCAAAAAAACAAGTCAGGGGTTACCCCTCGATTTTTGTTACATTCGTTCCGCTATAAATGTAGCCGACCGGCTCGACGAGCTCAAAGACCTCGAAAATGCCGTCATCGGCTTTGTAGATTTTCTGCAATGTCGGTCGAAGTTCAAGGTATTTTTCTTTGAGTTTGATGTCGTCTGTCCTGCGAACTCTTCCCGAAACGCGAATCCACGAGCCGTCCTCGTAAATTCCGGCGAATTCGATTTTCGGATTTGCGATGAGCTGACGGAAAACGGCTTTTTTGTTCCCCGTCACGAGGTAGATTTTGCCGTCAATTTCTTCGACTGCGCCGAACGGTCTGACATGAGGCTCATCCCCGTCCGCCGTCGCCACGAAAAACACACCAGCCTTTTTGATTGAATCCAGTAATTTGCTCATTTTTTTACTCCTGTGTACTGTCCGCCCACGCAAAGGATATATTTATCTGCCAGAGCGTCATAAAGTCTTGACAAACTACTTTAAAACAACCTATTTTGTCAATAGGTAATAAGGAGACCACAACAAATGAACACAATCGAAACAAAATCTGCCCCAGAGGCAATCGGACCTTATTCACAGGCAATCGTCGCAAACGGATTTGTCTACACTTCAGGGCAAATCCCCTTGAACCCGAAGACTGGTGCAATCGAAGGAAGCGGAATCGAGGAGCAGGCCGAGCAGGCAATCAAAAATCTCGGTGAAATCTTAAAGACAGCCGGCACGGACTTTTCAAAAGTCGTTAAAACAACCTGCTTTTTAAAGAACATCGCCGACTTTGCAGCCTTTAACGCTGTCTACGAAAAATATTTCATCTCAAAACCCGCCCGCAGCTGCTTTGAAGTCGCCGCCTTGCCGAAAAACGCGCTGGTCGAGATTGAAGCCGTCGCCGTTCTTGAGAGCTAAGCTGATTTTAGGGAGCGTTTATGCAAAAAGAAATGACTATCGTTTACCCGGTTCATTCCGGGCTGTACATCAACCTCACGAACCGTTGCCCCTGCGCCTGCACTTTCTGCATCCGCCAGAAGAACGACAGCGTGTACGAGCAAAATCCATTGTGGCTGGAGCACGAGCCGTCTTTTGAGGAAGTGAAAGCCGCGATTCTTTCCGAAGATTTGGAAAAATACAGCGAATTCGTTTTCTGCGGATTCGGCGAGCCGACCGAAGCTCTGGACGTGCTTTTGCAGACGGCAGAATTTCTCAAATCAAAGACCAAAAAGCCTGTGCGAATCAACACGAACGGGCTTGGAAATCTCGTGAACAAAAAAGACATCACGCCGCTTCTCAAAGGCTTAATCGATTCAGTCTCAATCAGCCTCAATTCAAGCGACCCGAAAATCTACGAGAAAAACTGCCGTCCCAAGTTCGGGCAGGAATCTCATGGAGCCATGCTTGAATTTGCCAAAAATGCCGCGAAATTCGTTCCCAATGTCACTATGACCACGGTTTCTACGACAATAACACACGAAGATGAAAAAAAATGCCGAGCCTTATGTCAAAAGCTCGGCGTAAAGTATAGGATAAGAGATTTTATTTAGATTGAGTAGTTTCCTTCCGGCTCCATCATGCCGTTCTCGATGAGGATTTCCTCAAGGCGTTCCTGGGTGATTGGTGTCGGAATCGTGAAATTCGTGTTCTCATCGATTGCCTGAGCCAAATCCCGGTAAACCTGAGCCTGTGAGCTTTCCGGCGCGTACTCGATTACGGTCTTCTTTCGGATTTCCGCCTGCTGAACGATGTTGTTTCGCGGCACGAAGTAAATGAGCTGGGTGTTAAGCTCTTTCGTGAAGGCACGGAGCAAATCAAGCTCCCGGTCAACGTTTCGGCTGTTACAGATGATTCCGCCCAATCGAACGTCACCACGCTCGGCATAGCGGGCAATACCCTTACAGATATTATTTGCGGCGTACAAAGCCATCATTTCACCAGAAGCAACGATGTAGATTTCCTGAGCCTTACCCTCGCGGATTGGCATTGCAAAGCCACCGCAGACGACATCGCCCAAAACATCATAGAAAACATAATCCAAATCTTCCGTATATGCGCCAAGATTCTCCAGCATTGAAATAGAAGTGATGATTCCCCGTCCTGCGCAGCCAACTCCAGGCTCCGGTCCTCCCGACTCAACGCAGCGAACGCCCTTAAATCCGACTTTCTGCAAGTCTTCCAGCTGGATTTCAGTTTTGTTGTCGCGGATTGTGTCCAAAACTGTTTTCTGATGAAGACCGCCGAGAA
Organism: Treponema sp.; assembly: GCA_017469785.1. Lineage (GTDB taxonomy): Bacteria > Spirochaetota > Spirochaetia > Treponematales > Treponemataceae > Treponema_D. Next base: position 94,378 of record JAFUFU010000003.1, on the reverse strand, counting down.
GAAGACGGGTTGAGTCTGCCTTCGGGTCACAGCCGACTACCAGAACTTTTTTTCCAAGCTCCAGAAGTCCCGCCGTAAGATTCTGAGTGGTGGTGGATTTTCCGATTCCACCCTTTCCGTAAATTGCTATCTGTCGAAGTTTCTTTGCCATTGCACGTACCCCTTTTTTTTATAATTACCTAGTTATTCAATAGGTAATCGTATTATTATGATTATTACCTACTATGTCAATGGGTAGTTGTAAAATTTTTACCTATTGCAAAACTAGGTTAAACCTGTTATTATGACCATTACCTAGTTAAAAGATAGGTTTTATTTTTTCAACAGGAAGAATCAGATGCTAAAAATTTCGACAAAAGGACAGTATGCTCTTCTCATCATGACGGAACTTGCCGAAAGCGAGCAGGACAAATTCATTCCCCTCAAGCTTCTTTCCCACCGGCATAATCTTTCCACAAAATATCTGGAGCAGATTCTCATTCAGCTCAGTAAGTCAGGGCTTGTAATCGGTCTTAGGGGAAACAACGGCGGCTACAAGCTGGCAAAAAAAGCAGAGGACTACACGGTGGGAGAAATTCTTCGGGCAATGGAAGGAGATTTAAATCCCCGCTCCCCAAGCGAATCAAACACTCTCAGTTCCGTGGGCAACGATGATTTTTGGAATGAATTCAACGATGTAATCAACAATTTCGTGGATTCAAACACACTGGAGCATATCGCAGAAAAAAACCGTCAGTTCAACGGCTACGACTATTTCATCTAAAAGAGGAAAAAATGGCTGAATACAAAATCGACACTCTTTGTGTCACAGGAAAGCCTGATTACGAGGCAAATGACAAAACGGGAGCAATCGCCCTTCCCATCTACCAGTCGGCGACCTTCGCCCACCCAGAACTGGGAAAATCCACAGGCTACGATTATTCCCGGCTCAAAAACCCGACGCGCGACCATCTTGAAAAACTCGTCGCAAGTCTGGACGGAGCTGAATTCGGCTTTGCCTTTAACTGCGGCCTTGCGGCAATCACCGCCCTCTTCGACGCAATCATCTTGAACGAAAAAAAAGGCCAGGTCTTTCATGTCATCTGCTCGGACGACCTTTACGGCGGCACGGAGCGATTTTTAAACACAATCGGGCAAAAACTTGGCTTTGAGACGAGTTATGTGGACACTTCGGACATTGAGAACATAAAATCAGCAAAAAAAGAGAACACGAAAATCATCTTCGTCGAGACTCCGGGAAATCCCCTGATGAAAGTCACGGACATTGCCCTCACGGCAGAATATGCTCGCTCAATAGGCGCTCTTTTAATAGTAGACAACACCTTCCTCACGCCATATTTGCAGCAGCCCCTTTCCCTCGGAGCAGACATAGTTGTCCAGAGCGGAACAAAATTCCTCTGCGGCCACAACGACACGCTGGCGGGCTTTGTCACCACGAACAATAAAAAAATCGCCGAAAATCTTGAAATCATCACGAAAACCACAGGCTCTGCCCTTCCCGCCTTTGACTCCTTCCTTCTCGTGCGGGGAATCAAAACTCTGGCCGTCCGCATGGAGCGTCACTGTGAAAACGCCCTCAAAATCGTCGACGCCCTGCAGAAAAATCCCCGTGTCAAAGGAATCCTCTTCCCCGGCCTTCCCCAGAGCAAGGGCTATGAAATCAGCAAAAAACAGGCAAAAGGCTTTGGCAGCATGATTTCTTTCTATGTGGATTCCGTGGAAACCGTTGAACGGGTCTTAAAAAGCGTAAAAGTCATTCACTTTGCCGAAAGTCTTGGCGGAGTGGACACCCTGATTACCTATCCCGCCACCCAAACCCATGTGGATGTGCCAGAAGAAGAGCGAAATGCCAGGGGAATCACGAATACCCTCTTGCGCCTGAGCGTGGGTATTGAAAACTCAGAAGACTTGATTCAGGATTTAGAGCAGGCAATAGGATAAGGGGAAAAGCCTTTCCCCTGTGCCGCACTTCGTTGCGTCACACCCCATTCTACGGGGGCTACCCCCGTAACGCCCCCCCAGTGACCGCAAAGGCCACAGCAGGTACGGAAGCAATAAGAAGTTGTATTTCAGCTCTTCTTATCTAAATTTCCTAAAAAAATCCATGGATAACTTGTATCCTTAGTGCAGCCTAGCTGTTTAATAGGTAGTTCTTTAATTGCACACAACAATGTTTTATCCGTTTTTTTAGGAGATATTATGAATACCGCTAAAACAATGATTAAGATTGGCGGAATGACCTGCATCAACTGCCAGTCAAAAATCCAAAGGCGGCTGCAAAAGCTTAGGGGCGTTCTGAGCGCAAATGTAAGCTGGGAAAAAGGAGAAGCGGGGCTTTCTTTTGATGAAAGCCTTATCAGCCTTGACGAAATAAAAGAAGAAATCGAAAAGCTCGGCTACAAAGTGCTTGAAAAGCAAGGCAAAAGCCGGCTTTTTTCAGGGATTTTCTATCTTGTCCTTATCGCGCTTCTTTTTATGATTTTACAAAATACAGGCCTGCTGAACATTCTGGTTCCTTCTTCTCTGGCTTCGTCAAAAATGAGTTACGGTCTTTTGTTTGTGACCGGTCTTTTAACATCAGTGCATTGCCTGGCAATGTGCGGGGGAATAAATTTATCTCAAAGTCTGCCTGACAATCACAACAAGAAAGTCGGAAGGAAGATTTTTCAGCCGCTTTTTTACAATCTTGGACGGGTAACTTCTTACACGCTGATTGGACTTGCGCTCGGTACGGCAGGATTTTTCCTTAGCGGAGGAAAATCTGACGGACTTGCCCTTCCTTTTTCCTTACAGGGAATCTTGAAGATTATAGCAGGCCTTTTCATGCTTTTTATGGGAATCTCACTTTTAGGGATTTTCCCTTTTCTGCGCCGATTCACACCGCACTTGCCGGCTTTTCTTGCAGGGAAAGTCTCTTCGGCTCAGGTCAAGAATGCAAGACCTTTTATCGTCGGATTTTTAAACGGATTTATGCCCTGCGGTCCTTTACAGGCCATGTGGATTGTCTCACTGGCAGCGGCAAATCCTCTTTCAGGCGCGTTTTCCATGCTTGCTTTCAGTCTTGGAACCACGCCTCTTATGCTCGCGCTTGGCTCTTTTGTCTCAATTCTTGGAAAAAAATATAAGGAGGCCGTTATGAAAATCGGTGCAGTCATCGTCGTGGCCATGGCTCTTTCGATGATGTCTCAGGGTTTTGCTTTGGGCGGCTGGAATTTTGGCGGCAAGAATCTATCGGGCGGAGAAAAAAAACTCGTATTGCAGGATTTGGAGCAGAAGTCCAGTCCTAAAGGTGAAGAAAAATCGCAGGACGGAAGAAAAATTGAAATGATGGATGGAAAGCAAATTGTAAAATCCACCCTCAATCCCTACCGTTACCCTGCGATTACCGTAAAAAAAGGAATTCCACTTCATTGGGAAATTGAAGCTTCGGAAAATGCCCTCAACGGCTGTAACTACAAGATGATTTTCCGGGATTTCGGCTTTTCCTACGAAATGGGCTATGGCAGGAATGTGATTGAATTCACGCCGGAAAAAGCCGGAACTTTCCAGTACACATGCTGGATGGGAATGGTTCGCGGACAGGTCAAGGTCGTAGACTAAAGCCTTCTGCTTTTATGTGACAAAATCACTGTTGAAAAGAAAAAAATTTATTATATTTATAAAAGAAACAGTCAGGGAAAATTATGAAGCAATTTAATGTAACAGGAATGTCTTGCGCGGCTTGTTCGGCTCGTGTGGAAAAGGCGGTCTCAAAGGTGGCGGGTGTTACTTCCTGCTCGGTGAGTCTTCTGACAAATTCCATGGGAATCGAAGGAAATGCCAGCGACGAGGCAATTATTGAAGCCGTGGTCAATGCGGGCTACGGAGCAAGCCTAAAATCTCAGGCAAAATCAGACTCTTCTTCAAAGAATTCTAGCGGGCAAAAGGGGCAATCTTCAAATGCCGAAGAAGCCCTCCGCGACCGGGAAAGCCCCCTTCTCATAAAACGGCTTCTTTCTTCTATTGTATTCTTACTTCCGCTCATGTATGTCTCTATGGGGCACATGATGTGGAATTGGCCTCTGCCTTCTTTTTTCGATGGAAATCATGTGGCAATGGGCCTGGTTCAGCTTTTGCTTTCTGCAATCGTCATGATTATAAACCAGAAATTCTTTGTGAGCGGATTTAAATCCCTTTTGCACAGGGCGCCCAACATGGATACTCTGGTGGCCCTAGGCTCGGCCTCGGCTTTTATTTACAGTGTCTGGGCTATTTTTGCCATGACAGGAGCTGTGGTCGCAGGGAATGAAGAAGCCGTCATGAATTACATGCACGAATTTTATTTTGAGACGGCGGCCATGATTCTCACGCTGATTACCGTGGGAAAAACGCTGGAGGCAAAATCAAAGGGAAAGACGACCGATGCCTTAAAAGGACTGATGAAGCTCGCGCCAAAAACAGCGGTCATTGTCGAAAATGGCGAAGAAAAGACCGTGCCCATTGAAAGCGTTAAAAAAGGTGATGTTTTCCTCGTGCGCCCCGGTGAAAATATTCCAGTGGACGGAATAGTGCTTGAAGGAAGCAGCGCGGTAAACGAATCTGCCCTCACTGGCGAAAGCATTCCAGTGGATAAGGCGGAGGGGGATAAGGTTTCGGCTGCCACGACCAACACTTCTGGATTTTTAAAATGTCAGGCCGTGCGGGTGGGCGAAGACACGACTCTTTCTCAGATTATTCAGATGGTAAGCGACGCGGCGGCAACGAAAGCCCCCATTGCAAAAATCGCCGACAAGGTTTCAGGCATTTTCGTTCCTCTTGTGATTTCCATCGCTCTTCTTACATTCATCGTCTGGTCTCTTTTGGGAGCCGATGTGGGAACAAGCCTCACTCGTGCTGTGGCGGTTCTCGTAATCAGCTGCCCCTGTGCTTTGGGACTTGCCACCCCGGTGGCAATCATGGTGGGAAACGGCATGGGAGCCAAAAACGGCATTTTGTTCAAAACTTCGGCAAGCCTTGAAGCGGCGGGAAAAATCAACATCGTCGCCCTGGACAAAACCGGCACGATTACAGAAGGCTCTCCCCGCGTCACGGATATTTTTCCTGCAGAAGGAGTGAGCGAGGAAGAACTTCTCTCTCTTTCCTATGCCCTTGAAAAAAAGAGCGAGCATCCCTTGGCAAAAGCAATCGTTCAGAAAGCAGAGGAAAAAAATCTTAAGGCAAAAGATGTGACTGATTTTGAGGCTTTGAGCGGAAAGGGACTTAAAGCAAGGCTGGACGGAAAAGTTCTTGCCGGAGGAAAGCTGGATTTCATAAAAGAAATGCAAAATGAGATTCCGACTTTCGCCGGAATGAAAATGGAAGAAAAAGCGACCGCCCTTGCAGAATCGGGCAAAACGCCTCTCTTTTTTGCCTGTGACGGAAAAATCCTCGGCATAATCGCGGTGGCAGACACTATCAAAGAAGACAGTCCCCGTGCCGTAAAAGAATTGCAGGAAATGGGAATCCGCGTGGTCATGCTCACGGGCGACAATGAAAAAACAGCTCAGGCAATCGGAAAGCAAGCTGGACTTGACCAAGTGGTTGCTGGCGTTCTCCCCGACGGAAAGGAAAGCGTGATTCGGGATTTGCAGAAAAACGGCAGTGTTGCCATGGTGGGAGACGGAATCAACGACGCGCCGGCCCTTACCCGTGCTGACATTGGAATAGCCATCGGAGCAGGAACTGATGTGGCAATCGATGCGGCGGACATCGTTCTGATGAAAAGCCGACTTTCAGATGTTCCGGCTGCAATCCGCCTGAGCCGGGCAACGCTGAAAAACATTCACGAAAATCTTTTCTGGGCTTTCTTCTACAATGTGATTGGAATCCCCCTTGCTGCAGGAGTCTTTACGGCGGCTTTGGGCTGGAAGCTCAATCCCATGTTCGGGGCGGCGGCAATGAGCCTGTCGAGTTTCTGCGTGGTCACAAACGCCCTCCGCCTCAATTTTTTCAAAATGCACAAAAACAAAATTAACCATAAGGAGTCAGAAATGGAAAAAACAATCGAAATCAATGGAATGATGTGCCAGCACTGCGAAATGCATGTCAAAAAAGCACTGGAAGCCTTGGATGGCGTGGAGTCAGCGAGCGCAAGCCACGAGCAGAAAAAGGCGACAGTCACCCTGAAAGAGGGAGCAAGAGTCGATGAAGGAAAAGTCAAAGCCGCAATCGAAGAAGCTGGCTATGAATTCGTCAAAATGAATTAAGGGAAAATCATCTGAGCCCACTTTTCCCCATTGACCAAATAGGTAAAATTAAGATAAACTATTACCTAGCAATTCACTAGGTTTTATTTTCAGGAGACTCAGATGACTTACAATTTTAACAAAATTACCGACCGCAAAAACACCAACGCCATAAAATATGACCTTGCCGTCGCGCGAGGGAAACCCGCCGACGTGCTTTCACTTTGGGTCGCCGACATGGACTTTCCCACAGCTCCGGCGATTCTTGAAGCCCTGCACGAAAAAATCAATCACGGCATTTTCGGCTATTCCGTTCCCGACCAGCGTTTTTACGATGCCGTGGCAAAATGGATGAAAGAAGAGCATGATTTTGACATAGAACGCCGCTGGATTGTCACAACTCCTGGAGTGGTTTTCGCCATTGCCTGCGCAATCAAGGCTTTTAGCAGCGAAGGCCAGGCCGTGCTCATTCAAACGCCGGTCTATTATCCCTTCAAAAACATGATTGAGGCAAACAAACGCAAGCTGGTAACTTCTTCTCTCTTTGAAAAAGACGGAAAGTGGCAGATTGATTTCGCCGACTTCGAGCAGAAAATCATCGACAATCAGGTAAAACTTTTCATTCTCTGCAGCCCCCACAATCCGGTGGGCAGGGTCTGGACGCGCGAGGAGCTTACAAAGCTTTCAGAAATCTGCCTGCGCCACAATGTCATCGTTTTTGCGGACGAAATTCACAATGATTTTATAATTCCGCCCCACAAGCACATAGTTTATTCGACGATTTCAAAAGAAGCGGCATGGAATTGCGTGGTTTCAACCTCTGCCAGCAAGACTTTCAATCTGGCAGGCCTTCAATTCTCCACGAATTTTATCCAAAATCCCGCGCTGAAGAAAAAATTCCACGACGAGCGGGACAAAACCGGCTATGATGAGCCAAGTCTCATGGGCTTTGTCGCCGCACAGGCCGCCTACGAGCAGGGAAAAGAATGGCTGACCGCTCTCAAAGCGCATCTGGCAGAAAACCTTGCCTTCTTGCGCAATTTTCTCAAAGAAAGGCTCCCCCGCGTGCGCTTGATTGAGCCTGAGGGCACATATTTAATCTGGCTTGATTTTTCGGCATACGGCTACAGCGACGCCCAGCTTGACGACATCATCGTGAATAAGGCGAAAGTCTGGCTCGACCGCGGAACCATGTTCGGAAGCGAGGGCGAAAATTATCAGAGGATAAATATAGCCACTCCCCGCCCGCTTTTACAGGAGGCACTGGAGCGGCTGGCAAAAGTTTTCAATTAAATTGCCCCCCTTCGCCGTCGCTCCCTGACGCGGAAAAATCACAGATTTTTCCGAGACTCGCTCAAAAGTCGTCTCACGACTTTTGCCCCCTTCGGGGTCGCTCCCTACATGAAGTATGTTTTAATTGGCGGGAAGCCGTTGAACTCTACGCTGGCGTAGGTGCTGGTGTAGGCTCCCGTGGTGAGCCAGTAGAGCTTGTCACCTGCTTTAAGGGAGAGGGGCAGCTTGTATTTGATGTCCTCGTACATGATGTCCGCGCTGTCGCAGGTGGGGCCGGCCAGAATTACTTCCCCTTCTTTTACGCCGGGGCCATCCTTTGAAGAGATGACCGGATATTTTACGGCTTCATCCAGAGTTTCGATAAGACCGTTGAATTTTCCAGAATCCTGATAGACCCATCGCTGCAGGGCGGTGTTGTTCTTGCGGCTTACGAGGATTACTTCGCTGGTAAGGATTCCGCAGTCGCCCACCAAAGAGCGGCCTGGCTCCAAGATAATCATAGGGATTTCGTCTCCGAAGTCATCGTGCAGGTAGCGGGTGATTTCTGAGGCGTAAGTTTCAAGTTCGTTGGCTGGCTGGATGTAGTGAGCCGGGAAACCGCCGCCCATGTTAATCATTGAAAGGCGGATGCCCTCTTCTTCCTCGAGGGATGAGAACAAATAAGAGGCCTTTGCGATTGCGTCGTTCCATGCACCGATATCCCGCTGCTGGCTTCCTACATGGAAAGAAACGCCATAGGGAGTGAGCCCTAAATCCCGAGCCATAACAAGCAAATCGTAGGCCATGTCCGGGTGACAGCCGAATTTGCGGGAAAGAGGCCAGTCCGCACTCTGGGTGTTTTCCATTAACATGCGCACGTAAATGCGGCTGCCAGGAGCGTTCTCAGCGATTGCCTTGAGGTCGTCCTTTGAGTCAGTGGCGAACATGCGCACGCCTTTTTCGTAGAAATATTTAATGTCCCTGGCTTTTTTTATTGTGTTGCCATAAGAAAGACGGTCGCCATTTACGCCAAGAGCCATGATTTTATCAAGCTCATAGCGGGAAGCGACATCGAAATTTGAGCCAAGATCGGCGAGCATCTTTAAGACTGGTTCGCCAGGGTTTGATTTGATTGCGTAATAAATGTGAGCGTAAGGGAACGAATCACGCAGTTTGATAAAATTGTACTTAATCTGTTTGAGATTAATCACAACATTCGGAGTCTCCAAATCCTTTGAAAACTCAAGAAATCGATTCCATTCTGAATCAGAAATGTAGTCCTCACGATTGAACATGAAATACCACCTAAAACTGTGATTCCGCAAGTCAAAATCCTTGCATGGCAGCAAAATAATAATGATGTAAAAGCGAATATAAAGGAAATCTTCGATATGGTCTATACTTTTTAAGGATTTTTTTTGATTTTTTTTAGAAGGAGGGGAATGCCTTCCCCTCGCTACAGCCCGCTGCGCGGTCTTCCGCTACCCCTTCTCCTAGGGGCACAGCCCCTAAGACCCGGTAGTTCGCAGGTAGCGAACGGCACTGCGAAGCAGGGCAAAAACTCACGAGGTGAGTTTTTAGTGAGTCTCGGAAAAATCTGTGATTTTTCCGCGGAAGTCCCCGCAACGCCCTGCATTGCCCTTCCAAACGCATAACGTTATAATACTTTCTATCCGGGGTGCTCTTAGAACAGAGCTGAGATTATACCCGCAGAGTTTCGCATGAAACTCCAACCTGATCCGGATAATACCGGCGGAGGAAGACATGAAAAAGTCTATCTACATTTTTTATCCTATTTTATTGGCATCTTCTTTATTTTTAGGCTGTCACAAGACAACCGATGACAATCGCTCAAAAGAAGTCATCATCTACACCTATGACAGTTTCGTCGCCGAATGGGGCGCCGGTCCAGAAATCGCCGAGAAATTCGAGAAGGCAACAGGTCTCAAAGCAACATTCGTAGATTGCGGTGACGGAGTTCAGCTCTTAAGCAGGGCAATCCTCGAAAAAGACAATGTTCAGGCCGACGTTATCCTCGGCATCGACAATAACACGGCAAAACAAGCCCTCAACGCAGACATTCTTAAATCATACCGCCCAAAAGACGCAGACATCATCATCAATCCTGACTTGCAGAATCAGCTTGGAACTCAGGACAAGCTCATTCCATATGACTACAGCCACTTCGCGCTTATTTTCAATACAAAATCAAATCTTCCCGAACCAAAATCCCTGACAGATTTGACAAATCCTATCTATAAAAACAAGATTATCCTCATGGATCCACGCACAAGCACTCCAGGGCTTGGTTTCGTCGCATGGACAAAAGCCGTATTTCCTGAAGAACAGGCTTTCAACGACTACTGGACATCCCTCAAAGATAACATCCTTACAATGGCACCAGGCTGGAGCGCAGGCTATGGTCTTTTCACAAACAATGAGGCTCCGCTTGTCATCAGCTACACAACAAGTCCTGCCGCAAACCTTGAATATGATAAAATCAACTACTATAAAGCACTGATTTTTGAAGAAGGTCATATAATGCAGGTAGAAGGAGCAGGAATCCTCAGAAATGCCAAAAACGAAGAAGGCGCAAAAAAATTCATGGATTTCCTTATCAGCGAAGAGGCTCAAAATGTTCTTCCCCTTACCCAATGGATGTATCCTGTGAACAATTCTGTCCTGCTTCCTGAATGTTACCGGGAATCGGCGGTCTTTCCTGCAAAAACACTCTCGATTGACGTTTCAACTCTCAACAAAGCAGCAGAAACAGTTGCTTCCCTTCTCAAATAACGCGTGTTCTCAGTAATTTCAGTCAGCGCCTTCACCGTGCTTCAGGCATTCTGTTCCACGGTGATTGCGCTCATCATCGGTATCTCATGCGCATTTTTCACTGCTAACAGAAATTTTATCGGCAAACACTTGCTTCTTTCTCTGTCAGCGATTCCACTTTGTCTTCCGTCTCTTCTCCTTGCCCTTGGCTTCGTGTCTTTTTTCGGAATGTCCGGCACGCTGAACACATTATTAAAATTCCTGCTTGGCCTTGATAAGTCCCCGGTTACTTTTTTATATTCTTTTACAGGAATTGTGATTGCGCAGGGCTTCTACAATTTTCCATTGGTCATGTCCAGTATCCACGACGCATGGGGACGGATTCCCCCTGGCGAAAGTGAAGCCGCCCGTCTTTTGGGTGCCGATGAATTGAGAATTTTCCGCACAGTCACGATTTTTCAGCTTTTGCCGGCAATTATCTCTTCATTCATGCTCGTTTTCCTCTATTGTTTTTTCAGCTTCCTTATAATCTTGCTTTTCGGAGGCATCGGCTGTACTACCCTTGAAGTCGAAATCTACAAATCAGCACGGGCTACCCTTAATTTTTCAGAAACTGCACGGCTTGCCATCAGCGAAACGCTTCTCGCCTGTTTTTTTGTTTTTCTCCACAATCTTCTTGAAAAGAAAGCCTCTTCCAATCGGGGAATCTCGTTTTACAGGCATACCGGCACAGCACAAATCAAGGCTCCAGCCGAACGATTTTTTGCATTTATCGTCTTTCTCTTAATTCTTCTATTTTTTGCTTCTCCCCTCGCATCAATTCTCTACAATGCATTTTCTTCTGCGAAAAACCCTCTCACCATTGAAACAATCATACATGTGCTGAAAATGCGGACTTTTTTACCTTCCCTCAGAAACACGATTCTCGTTGCATCGGCAACGGCCCTTTTCTGCGTTATCCTTGCCTTTTTCTATGCAAGTTTTGTCAGAACGGTTGACTCGGAAGGACGGATAACAATACTGAAACTTATTCCCATGATTCCGATGGCAATTTCAGCCGTAATCCTCGGAGTGATAATAACAATGCTTGTCAAGCGTGGCAATGTCTTTCACCTGATTGCGGCACAAAGCTTCATAGCCTTTCCCCTTGCTTTCAGACAAATATACGCATCGCTGTCAAAAATCAGTCAGGAAACCATTGATGCTTCCAGAATCCTAAGTCCCAAAAGACGCGATTTACTTTTCAGAATTTATCTGCCGTCAGCATGGCGGGGAATTTTAAGCGCCGCAGGATTCTCTTTTGCCCTGAGCGCAGGAGACACGACGCTCCCCCTTGTGCTCGCGCTTCCAAATTTCTCAACTCTTTCTTTGTTCACATACCGGCTTGCAGGAGCCTATCGTTTTCATGAAGCCTGCGCCGCAGGTGTGACTCTCGGCATGATTTGTGCCATTGTTTTTGCAGCCGCAAACCGGCTCAAAGAAAAATAAGCGAGGATTTTATGGAATATTTTTCTGCTGATAATGTAAAGCTGGACTGGGAAGATTTTCACCTTGATTTGTCCCTATCCTGCCCGAAGAACACCATGACTTCAATCGTAGGCCCCAGCGGAAGCGGAAAATCCACCCTGCTCCGTCTGATTGCAGGTCTTGAAAGACCGGCTCCGGAAACAAAAATAACCCTTGACGGAAAAGACATCACAAAAGAAAAGCCTGCCAAGCGGGGTGTGGGAATGGTCTTTCAAAAAGCAAATCTTTTCAATCATCTCCGGGTGGACGACAATGTAGCATACGGTCTTCGCTGCGCCGGAATGAAAAAAAAGGAAAGCAGGGAAAAAGCCGCTGATTTTTTGAAGAAATTCAACCTTGAAGGATTCGGTCCCCGCGCCCCGGAGACACTTTCGGGCGGAGAAGCGCAGAGAGTGGCTCTTGCCCGCACATTGATTGTCAAACCAAAACTTATTCTTTTTGACGAGCCACTTTCCGCCCTTGACGCCCCCTTGCGGAAAAAACTTGCCGCAGAAATCCGTTCTCTTCAAAAGGAATTCGGCTTTACGGGAATAATGGTCACTCACGACATAAGCGAGGCAAAGGCCGTGAGCGATAAAATCATTCTTATTAAAGCGGGAAAATTAGTCTGGGAGGGCAATGCGGAAGATTTTACCGAGGAAATGATTTCGGGCTGAACTTCTCACTCTTTCTGCTTTTCGCTATAATTCTATTTATGGAAACACGAAACATTTTTGAGAATCTCTCTTGTATCGACCACCGCTATTCACTTTCAGAAAAAGCGGCTTTTGACGGACTTTCACAGTATATCAGCGAGCAGGCTTCAATCCGCTCTTGCGCAAAATGTGAGGCGGCTTTGGTTAAGGCCCATCTCAAAGTTCGCGGTTCTTTGACTGACGAGCTGGCTAAAACTCTTGACGATGTGGCTAGCAACATCGACCCGGAAGAAGTTTACGCCGAGGAAGAAAAAACAAAGCACAATATCCGCGCCCTCGTCAATGTAATGAAAACAAAAGTCAATGCCGAAATCGGGCCTCTCATTCATTTGGGAGCAACTTCAGTGGATATTTTGGACACAGCCTTGAGCTGCCGAATGAGAGATGTCACAAAAAATGTCGTTCTTCCAGAATTGAAGCAGCTTGAAAAATATCTTTGCGAAATCGCCGAGCGGGAATGTGCCACTCCGCAGGTCGGACGAACTCACGGTCAGCACGCGGTTCCAATCACTTTCGGCTGGAGCATCGCAGAATTCGTCGCCCGCCTTGGAAAATCAATCCTCCGCATCGAAGAACTTTCAAATGATTTGGTGGGAAAACTGGCTGGCCCGGTAGGAAGCTACAACGGTCCTTCAATGATTGTAAAAGACCCGGAAGAGCTTGAGCGAATCTACACGGAATTCTTGGGACTTAAACCTTCTGAATATTCAAACCAGCTTGTTGAGCCGGAGCATGTCCTCCGCCTTCTTTTGGAGATGAACGTTGCATTCGGAATCATCGCAAACCTGGCAGACGATTTGCGCAACTTGCAGCGAAGCGAAATCGGTGAGGTTTTCGAGTATTTTGCATCAACTCAGGTCGGCTCTTCGACAATGCCGCAAAAACGAAACCCATGGAACAGCGAGCATGTCAAATCTTTGTGGAAGGCAATGTGTCCCCGCGTCATCACATTCTACATGGATCAAATTTCAGAGCACCAGCGCGACCTTACGAATTCGGCAAGCCAGCGCTTCATCGCAGACTATGTTTCAGGCTTTACGATGGCAGTCGCCCGCATGAATTCTGTCGTAAAGGGCTTGCAGGCCGATAAAGAAGGAATGGCAAGAAACCTTCAGGGAGCCGGCGGAAAGGTCAAGGGCGGAGTCCTCGCTGAGCCAGCTTACATTCTCTTGGGAGAAGCCGGAGTCAACGACGGCCACGAAGTTATCCGAAAAATCACCCTGGAAGCCGAAAAATCTGGCAAGACTTTCTTTGAAGTCCTCAAAACGCACGAGGAAGCCTTCGCAAAAATCACCGCCCAGCTCGAAAAACTGGGAATCGAAAATCCGGCAACCTTCTTTGAGAATCCGGCGAATTATTGCGGACTTGCGGCTGTAAAATCAAAGCGATTAGCTCAGAAATACAAGGAACTTATCAAATAAGAAAGTATGTCTTGATAACAACCGCAATAATTCGTAACGAGAATTTTCTTGCGAAAATTCTCAGGCGAACTACTGTGGCTTGGCGGCTGTCAAATCTAAACGGCTCGCCCAGAAATACGCTAAACTAATGAAATAAATTTCAGACGCGGATTTACGCAGATTAACGCGGATATTTTTAACTAATTCATCTGTGTGCATCTGCCTTCGTCCGCGTCAATTTTAAACCAAAACCGCAAGTTTTCCTGGCAAAACTTCAAATTTCACGCTGTCAACATTCCCCACAAGCTCTCCGTCAGTGTGAAGGATGCTTTTTTCATTTGAGCGCAATTCCAAAGTCTTACAGTTACGAAGATAAAATCCCTTTGATTTTCCGTGAAGTCCCATGCACAAAAGTGGAAATTTAAAGAAAGTGAGGATTTTGGGAACGCCCGCCGCCATACAAACCGAAAGTTCTCCGTCATCCCCCCGGGCCTTCGGAGACATGGGAACGCCGCCCCCCTCTGCCTTAAAATTCATGGCAGCGAGGAAAATCAGCTTGTTGAATTTCATCGGCTCCTCTCCGTCAAAAGAAAGGCTGACCTCATAAGTCTTCATCGTAAAAAGCGTTTGAATCGTAAGGACGGCATAACTCAACTTTCCCAAATGCAGCCAGTTGAGGATTTTTTTGATTTTCGCCTCGTTGATTCCAGTTCCCACGATTGCGTCCAAGCCAAAACCAGAGCTGATTCCAAAAATCCGCGAATCCCCGGTAGAAAGCACGGTGCTCCTTCCCAAGTCGATTTTTTTGTCGCCCTTTGAGTTCAAAACAATGTCCAGAGCCTTTTTTGGATTGTGGCGGGGAAGTTTAAGCCCGCGGGTAAAATCATTGCCGCTTCCGGTGGGGATAAGCCCAAGTTTAACGCGGGAAAAATCCGTGATTCCGTTCAAAACCTCGTTAATGGTTCCGTCACCGCCAACCACCACGATTCTGATGTCATCTTCGGGCAGTTCCGAGATTTCCCTGGCGATTCGTGAGGCATCCCCCACGCCCTGAGGAACGCGCACTTTAAATTCAACATGTTTTTCGTTCAACAACGCGCGGATTTTATTCCATTTGAGAAAAGCCTTTCCGCTCCCCCCGTGGACATTTACGATGAAATGATACATAAAATTATTTTAATCCATCTTTGCTTTTTCAGCAATCTTTACTATATTTATACTATTACTTTAAAGGAGTTCCTTTATGAAGAAAATCGCGAAAAAATCTCTGGTCACTATCATCGTGCTGGCTCTTCTTGTCCTCACGGCTTACGAATCATATTCAGTTGTCGCCCCCAATGAGCGAGGCGTTCAGGTCATGCTGGGCGAGGTCACAGGCGAAGTTCTGGAGCCGGGAATGCACTTTCATCCGCCCTTTGTCAGCGTCATTAAAAAATACTCAATCGTTCCAAAAGGCATGAATGTCAATTTCTCTGTGGGAAAGGACGGCGCAATCACAAAGGACATGCAGACCGTCGGCTCTCAGATCACGGTTTTCTACCGCTACGACGGAGCCAAAATCATGGACGCGGTAAAAAAATACAGCGAATCAATCCTTGAAAACGCAATTACCAGAAGCCTTGTTGCCAGCGTAAAAGAATCAGTGGGAAAATACTCAATCTACGAGCTTGTGGAAAATCAGGATAAAATCACCAGCGATGTCAGCCTTGCCCTCAAGGAAAAACTTGCCGAATACCCCATCGAAGTCACCCAGCTCACAATCTCAAACTGGGACTGGAGCGACGACTTTGACAAGAACATCAAGGAAACCATGAACCGCACCCAGCAGGTTCGTCAGGCCGAGCAGGATTTGAAGCTGGCCGAAACCAACGCCCAGAAGCAGGTCGCCGAGGCAGAGGCTCAGAAAAAGGCCGCCGAGCAGACCGCCGAAGGAGAGCTGATTAAAGCCCAGAAAGCCGCCGAGGCAAAGCGGGTCGAGGCCGATGCCCTTGCCTACTACAACGCAAAGGTCGCCCAGAACTATCAGGTCGAAATCAAACTCAAGGAGCTTGAAATCGAGCTTGAAAAAGCAAAGAAATGGGACGGCCGTCAGGTTCCCGAATATGTCCCGTTAACAGCCGCCGGCACAATCGTAACACTGCCAGAGGCAAAGAAATAAAATATAAATTCCTCACAGAGCGAGAGAGGACACAGAGATTTCATTCTCTCAGAAGAAAAAATCACAATCAAGTCCTTTATTTAGCGATTTTTTTGAGCTACAGACTTTCGTATTATGAAAATCTCTCTGTGAACTCTGTGTCCTCTGTGAGAAATATTTAGGAATAAATTATGATTCAAATCTTTGACACAACAGACAAATTCCCCTTGCAGAAAATTGGCAAGATGGCGGGAGTTTGCTGGAACAGCCCTATTGACTCAGCGGAAAAGAACATCAAGCGGGCAAAAGACTGCATCACCAGCGGACACGGCCGCGTCCTTGAATATGTGGACATTGAGCTTTGCATAGAAGGCTACTCTGCCCGCGCCATCCGCGAGTATTACACCCACATCGGCGGAGGCCCAACCCGCCTGCAGGAATCAACCCGCTATGTAAACTGCGAGAAATTCGACTACTACCTTCCGCCCACCGCCGCAAAGTCAGCAGAGGCAAAAAAGGCTTACGAAGACTGCATGGAGCAGATTCGAAAAAGCTATGCCGTCCTCATGGAAAAAGGCGTCTCAAAGGAAGACGCGGCGAACATCCTTCCCCTGGGCATGATGACTAAAATCGTGGACAAGCGGAATCTCCGCAACATGATAAATCTCATGAATCAGCGCCTGTGCACAAGAGCCTACATCGAAATCCGAAATATGGCCAACGAAATCAAAAAAGCATTGAGCGACTATTCAGAAGAGTGGAAGTGGATTTGCGAGAATCTTTTCGTTCCCAAGTGCGATGTTACAGGCTTCTGCACCGAAACGAAATGCTGTGGTCGCCGCCCGAAAAAACAATAGCCACAAGGATGTGGCTAAAAGCCCAGCGAGTTTTGGCTAAGCAACTTCGTTGCGACAAAACTCGGCCACTTTTTGCGACAACAGGAGGTTGGCGCATAAAAGTGCAAATGCTGCGGTCGTCGCCCCAAGAAAGAAAATTAGGAATTAATTAGACGTGGATTTTCGCAGATAAACGCGGATAGTTTTTTCTGCAACAAGTATTATCTTAGGTAGATATTGCAAAAAAAATGAGGTTCTCCACGCAAGCACTTGCGTTTTCGTGCTTGTCTGGAAGCCTCATTTTTTTATATAATCTGTGTCGTATCTGTGTAAATCTGTGGATTATTTCTTGGCCAAAACAGTGTTTCCCGAACCCGTTGAATAGAAAGCAAGGACTTCCGTTGAAAATTTGCTTTCGAGATGAACGCGATAATTCGAGATTTTTGCCACATAGTTGAGCGTATGCTGAGGCGTCTTATTCTGCTTGACGCGGGAAGTACCGGCATTGTACATGGCAAGCGCTGTAATTTCGTTTCCAGCGATGTCCATGCAATAACGCAGGTGGCTCATTCCGTATTTTGCGCTCACTTTCGGATCAAAAAATTCACCCTCTGTAAGTTTTGGGAATGACGCGCTGTTAAGCTGGAACAATCCCCTGTCAATCGTGTGATTTGTGTTCGAATTGACTGCATTCGCCTTAAAGCGGCTTTCAACGTAAGCAAGGGAAAAAGCCAGCGAAAGCGGGATATCGTTTTTGTCAGCGTTCTCAAGGATTGCAAGGGCAACTTCACGATTGCTTGTAACGTGCGTATAAAACCATTCGACAGCAGGGCGAGATTGTGGCTGACGATACAAAGCCAATCCCTCATCATCTTCCGGAGAATAATCATCAGAATATTCTGTCTTAAAGCCAGCCTCTGCAAAATATTCCTCTGTAAAATCCATGCTATTGAGCATATTAAAATCTGGAATATCTCTTACCGGCTCATCTTGTTTTTCGGCGGCAGATGGAATAAGCGTGAACACAAGCAGACAAACTGCCAAGAGAAGAGAACTCAACGCTAGCGTTCCACCGAAAATTTTGGCATTAAAAGAATTCATGCGATAATAATTGCAAAAAAAATATTTTCAGTCAATGGAATTTCCAAAGAATTTTGTGTTTTCTAACTGATTTTTCCGCATTTATTACGTTTTTTCGCAAAAATCATAGTTTTTTATAAAAATTACGCGGTTAATATAAAACAATATCACTTCCAGCATCTTTCTTGCAAAAGAAGCAATACTGTCCATGTTTCGCTGAAAGTTCGTCAACGTAAAATGAACGTTGGTCAAAAACCGCATCAGGAATGGCAAAACCGATTACCGAAAGACAATCCTTGATTCGACGCGCGCAGTGCTTCATGGCGGCAGTGAACTGCTCGCATCCGGCGTCCTTGTCAAAGACCGGCTCAATAAACACAAATTCGTTTTTATCTTCCAATGCTTTCAAATCGTCTCGCAATTTTGCAAGAAAATCTTCATTGTATTCTTCCGGACCAGCTTCAACATTGCTCCATTTGACCGGGAAGGCCTTGCCTTCAAACGAGATTTCCTCGCCTGACATCGTGTATAATTTATGTTTTTTTACTTCAAACAAACGCTCTAATTTCATAATCTATTCCAAAACTTTAACTCTGCGGGGAATTCTCTTCTTCGGTTTTTAATTTCATCCCCAAAAACAAAAAATCCCCGCATAAGCACGGGGACCCAAATAAAACAAGAAGCAGTTTCTATTCCGTAAGAATCTTGATAACTTCAGCTTTATCCTGAGTATTCAAGATTTGTGCACGTTTTTCTGCACTCTTGAAAAGAAGGCTTACTTCAGCCAAGAACTGAAGGTGCGGACCAGTTTTGTTAATTGGTGAAAGTGTCATGATGAAAATGCGGCATGGCTCCTGATCCAAAGAATCGAAATCAACCGGATTGTCAGAAATACCAATACATGCAACCAAATCAGCGACGGTGTCAGTTTTGCCGTGCGGAATAGCAATTCCGTGCTTCATGCCGGTAGACATTTTGCGTTCGCGGTCAAGCACACATTCGCGAGCCGTAGCCTTGTCTGCTACTTTTCCAGCCTTGATAAGAATGTCAAGCATCTCATCGATAATTTCTTCTTTTGTCTTACCTTTGAGGTGCAATTCAACTGTGTCAGGTGTTAATACTGTTTTTAAGTCCATACAACAAGTGTAAATTTCCTTACGGCAAAAGTCAAGTGAAAAAAGCTATCATAAGGGCAATTTTTTCGATATAATAAGGCTATGAATTCAATAGATAAGTTTATTTCAGACATTCAAAAAGCTATCAAATACGACCGTGCAAACAACGGCGGCCACTACGATGCCAAGCGGGCTTGCTCTCAGATTGCAAAACTTTTCGCAAACAACAACCGCAATCTCGGCTCTCTTGCAGTCTCAATCAGCGATTATTGGCTCAACACCTACATTTTACCTTCCCCAAGTTTGGAAAAAGAGCCCAGCGAAGAAAACATCGCCCGGATAAAGGCTTTCCAGAGTTTCTGTGACTCTGACACCGAAGCAGATTATTCAGCCCTCACCGCTGATGATTGGGAAACACTGAGGGATTTTGTCGACGATGAAGCAGAAACTCTCGATTTGGATGCCCTCCAGGACATGATGGGCTTAATCCTCGCAAACGGGGCCTTATCGTAATTTTGAGCACGTATAAAAGCAGATAAACAAAGATGAAAAAAATTTACGAAAACTGCCTTCAATGTCCTCGAAAATGCGGCATAAACAGAGCTTCTTCTCTGGGATTCTGCAAGGAACCTGAATCGCTCCGCATTGCCGTCGCCTGCCTGCACTTTGGCGAGGAACCGCTGATTACTGTCCACGGTGGGAGTGGCACGATTTTCCTGACCGGCTGCAACCTGCGATGCGCTTTCTGCCAGAATTACCAGATAAGCCAGCAGGGAATGGGAGCGGCCGTCTCAAAAGAAGAATTCGCCGAAATCTGCCTTCGTCTTGAGGCCGCCGGAGCCGAAAATATCAATCTCGTCACGGGAAGCCACCACATTCCTGCCTTGGCAGAAGGTTTGGCTGAAGCAAAAAAACACGGGCTTAAAATCCCAATCTGCTGGAATTCAAGCGGATACGATTCCGTCGAATCCCTTAAAATGCTAGAAGGGCTGGTTACAATCTGGCTTCCGGATTTAAAGACCCTCAGTTCCGAGTTGTCCTCTTCCCTCTGCGCCGCGGCCGACTATCCGGAAAAAGCAAAAGAAGCGATTAAGTGGATGATTTCCCACAATCCTCTAAAACTCACCTCAGTCAAAAAGGAAATCGAAGGAAAAATCATAGAAAAGGATAAAATTTTTCAAGGCGTAATTGTACGCCATCTCTTCCTGCCGGGAAGATTCTTCGAGACCGCCGACGTACTTGAATGGCTCAAAGGCAACGCCAATGGAAAAGCAATCATCTCCCTTATGAGCCAGTATACGCCGGTTCCTTTCAAGGATAGCGAAGAAAACCTTGCCAAGCGGGAAAAAGCCCTTTCTTCTATAGAAAACCGTCTCGTAAGTGAAAGCGAGGACAATGATTTAAGGGATTTAATCGAAGCCTACGACTTTGACTATCTGTTTTATCAGGATTTGTGCGCCGACACCGAATGGTTGCCTGATTTTGAGAAGAAACAACCATTCAGCTATAAACTGGCGCGACCAATCTGGCATCACAAATTCGGCTGGTGCTAGAAAGCGCCTATAGAATCGTGTATTTCCGCGATTCTTTTGATTTTTTCACTCAGGCCCGTGTCCTCGAGGAGCTGCTTGACATCGACAGGCATTCGCCACGTCCAGTTGAAATTTGAAACGCTTCCGGGAACATTGATTCTCTCTGACTTTGAATCAGCGGCATAATACTTTGAGTCAAGATACATCCAGTCCTGAACAGGATTAATAAACCATGCACCGCTTGTCTTTGCAAAAGTCTCGAAGAGAAGCTGTGCTGTTTTGGGTTCAAGTGATTGGGTAAAATGCACTGTACTCAAGTCTATGCCGAAAGAATCAATATCAGCCTGCTCAAAGAATTGATTCGGCCCGATACTGTCAGCTGCCCGCCCGATACGACGGATTTCTTCATCATACCACTCTCGCATCGTCGATGAATCGTGAACGCTGGTGGTTACAATGCTGTACTTTCGGTAAGAACGCAGGCTGATAAATGGCTGGTTTGATTTTTCCCATTTTCGGCACCAACGGATAACTTTAAGGCCACAGATTCCGTATTCATCAAGAACGCGCTCCATGCAGGGAATGTAAACGCCCAAATCTTCACCGCATGGGGTCATTTTGGACTCGCTGATAAGAGCAGAAAAGATTTTTTTGGACTGAGTTTCCCATAAAGCCTCTTGCTTTTGATTTGTCTCTGAAAAAATCCTGCCTAGTACATCTTTTTCGACCTGTGAAAGGCTATTCCATGCCCGAGACTCATAATATTTCCAGAGGGGAGCAAATTTATTCTTTGAGACCTCAATCAAAGTGCGGTTCTTCCACCATGAAGTGAGGCGATTGAAAATTTCGACCTGAATTGACTTGTCAATGCCGTACTTGTCCAAATTGATTTTCCGGATGTCGGCCTCGGTTTTGATTGAAGGTTTGAAAAGCCATAACTCTTCCCAGCCGATACGGTCGCAAAGCAGGCCGAGAATCTCCCTGGTTGTGTCAGGATTACCGATAAGCCGGATGAAATCTTCTGTCGGAAGGTGAGGCTGGCTGAGCCAACGGATTCGCTCCTTTGAGAAGCCGGCTTTTAAAAGCTGCGACTCGCTTATAGGCGCAAAAGGCTCCGTGTGACCCATTTCCGCAGTGGATTCTCCGTCAGGAATTGTCCACAAGCGGAAAAATCCCGGAATGTGATCAAGACGGTAAGCGTCAAAGAAAAGCGACGCCAAGCGAATCCGGAGCCTCCACCAGGCAAAATTGTCTTTTTCTTGAGAAACAAAGTCGTAGCACGGAAATCCCCAGTTCTGTCCGGTGGGATTCTCGCCATCAGGAGGGGAGCCGGCCTTCAGTTTTTGGTTGAAGACTTCGGGACAAGACCACACATCGCATGAATCTTCATTCAAGAGAATTGGAAGATCACCTTTCAGCACGATTCCAAGAGAACGGATGTAAGCGCTGGCCTCACCAAACTGCTTGAATGCAATAATCTGCTCCCATGCATAAAACAGCATGTCCTGCTCAAGATTTTTGTCGTTCCAGAGCTCAAGGATACGCTCTTTTGAGAGCTTCTGAAAAGATTTGTCCCATTCCTTCCAGCTTGCCTGCATGAATTTATATTTTAAATATTTATAAACGCAGTAAGACGGAAGCCAATCATTATGCTCAGCAATGAATGCGCTGAGTTTTTTGCGCATATTCACTGCATTTTTTTCGCTGGCAGAATGAACAAGGAGAGAAAATATTTTTCGGAGAAGGAAATCTTTAGTCGTGACGATAAATTCGTAGTCAAAACGCTCGTCTTTTTTATGCTGGAGATAAGATTCGTAGCATTTTTTGAAAGCCGCGTCCTTTTCATAGCAGATTTTAAATTCATCAAGGGATTCAATATGAATGTACATTGGATGAAGGGCAAAAGCAGAAAGAGAACTATACGGGGAACTCTGCATGCCGGTGTCCAGAACAGGAAGCAGCTGTATGACGGAAAGGCCAGATTTAGATGCAAAATCCGCAAACTCGATAAGAGAAATGAATTCCCCAACAACGGGAGAAGATTCTGTACGCAGTGCCGACAATGGAACGGCAACACCAGTCTTGTTAACAATCATTTTTTGATTATAACACAAAACACTCACATAATAAAGAAAAAAGTCGGTAAAGAATAAAAAAAGGTCTGAATATGTATCATTTTTTTCACTTTTCTGCCACAAATTATGGAAAATAGTATCTTTTCTTAAAATAAACAAGTTTTCTCGTGCAAACTTCATGAAACATGCTATAATAAGAATATCTATTTAAAATATCTGGGGGTTTGTTTTGATTTATTCATACAACGAATTTCATATAGCGAAAACAGTCCGTGATGCCTGTAATTTTTCACAATCACTATACACATCGTCTGGAAACGTAATTCTTGCGAACATAAAAGCCGTTCGTGATTTTCAGATAAAATTTAACGCCTATCTAAAAGCTCACAATCTTACACAAATATCGGCGGGAACTCTCAATGCGATGGGCTTGCTGGATGAGATTTTTCACCTCGCCTGCTACACATACCGTCGACAGAAATACCCCAATGCTTTCAAAGAGCTGCTCTCAGATTTAAACGCTTCGTTCGGAGAAGAAACCATCCGTAAGATGATTCTTGATTTCTCGGCAGAATTTCCCCCGACAGAAGTCTATAAAGGTAACATTACAATAGAAGATTACTTAAACACAGAGCTTACAGAGCGAAAAACAGGTCGTGTCCGAACAAACATGGAACAGACCCTCGAAGAATTGGTGATGCTTCACCTCGATAACGAGAACCCGGCTTTCAGGCCTTTCATTTCTCTCTTTGACGACTCAAAACTTTCACAGAGCAAAGAATACGACTGGTCAGCAATTTGGACTCAGATTCAGTCATATTTCAAAAAACTTCCCTATTGGGGAACCTTCGGACATGATTTAATCACATTTCTGCGGGAACCCGTAAACTACGCTCCTGACAACTTGCAGGAGCAGCTCAACTATGTCCGCACCCACTGGGCAGACTTGCTCGTTCCCGGTGATGGTGAAGGCGAGGATTATTGGCTCCGCCGCCTTTTAAGCGGAAGCGATCTGCTTTCAGAAGAGTGGAAGGCGGCTTGGCACCCGACAAACGGCGGAGACGCGGACATGGCACCTCCAAACTACGACTATCTCATGAGGGAATACGAGCGATTCAGTGCAGATCAGGAATGGATGCCGCGAGTTGTCCTCATGGCAAAAACCGTTCTTGTCTGGCTCTATCAGCTTTCAAAAAAATACAACAGGGAAATCAACCGCCTTGACCAGATTCCTGACGAAGAGCTGGATTTGCTCCGGGACGAGGGATTCACAGGCTTATGGCTCATCGGTCTCTGGGAGCGAAGCCCAGCCAGCCGCACAATCAAACAGATTTGCGGCAATCCGGAAGCCGCGGCAAGCGCCTATTCTCTCGATGATTACGACATTGCATGGAATCTGGGTGGCTGGGATGCGCTGTCCAACCTTCGCAGCCGGCTCTGGCAGCGTGGAATCCGTCTTGCAAGTGATATGGTTCCAAACCATACAGGTATGGATGCTCGCTGGGTTGTTGAAAAGCCAGATTTATTCGTTCAGCGTCGCGACTGTCCATTCCCTTCATACACATTCAACGGTCCAAATCTGAGCCACGATGGTCGTGTCGCCGTATATCTCGAAGACCATTATTATTCAAAGTCAGACTGCGCCGTCGTGTTCAAGCGTGTGGACACAGCCACAGGGGACACGAGATACATCTATCACGGAAACGACGGCACAGGTATGCCATGGAATGATACTGCCCAAATTGACTTTTTGAATCCTCAAGCCCGAGAAGAGGTCATGCAAAAAATTCTCCATGTAGCACGAAATTTCCCTATTATCCGATTTGATGCGGCCATGGTTTTGGCAAAAAAACATATCAAGCGACTTTGGTATCCAGAACCGGGAAAGGGCGGCGACATCGCTACCCGCTCGGAGTTCGCTCTTACGGCACAGCAGTTTGAAGCCGCGATTCCAAACGAATTTTGGCGAGAAGTCGTTGACCGTGTCGCAAAAGAAGTTCCTGACACCCTTCTTCTAGCAGAAGCATTCTGGATGATGGAAGGCTACTTTACCCGCACGCTTGGCATGCACCGTGTCTACAACTCGGCATTCATGAATATGCTCAAAAAAGAAGAGAACTATAAGTACCGTCAGACGGTCAAAAATACAATCAACTTTGACCCACAGATTCTCAAACGATACGTAAACTTCATGAACAACCCTGACGAGGAAACTGCCGTCGCTCAGTTCGGGAAAGGCGACAAATATTTTGGTGTCGCAACCCTTATGGCAACAATGCCTGGGCTCCCAATGTTCGGGCACGGCCAAATCGAAGGCTTTGAAGAAAAATACGGCATGGAATATACCCGGGCTTATCGCGACGAGCAGCCAGACCAGTATCTCATCGACCGTCACAAGCGCGAGATTTTCCCCCTCCTTAAAAAACGCTATCTCTTTGCAGGCGTTGAGGATTTCCTCTTCTATGATGTTTGGGACAATGGCACGGTAAACGAAAATGTATTCGCATACTCGAACCGTTGCGGAAACGAATATTCAGTAGTCTTCTACAACAACAAATATGAGCGCGCTACAGGCTGGATCAAACAGTCATGCGAATATGCGGTCAAAACGGGAAGCGGCGAAAACGACAAGAAACTGGTTACGCGTTCCCTTTCAGAAGGACTCGGACTTTTGGGCGAAGATGATTACTACATGATTTTCCGTGAAGACCGCTCAAATCTCTGGTACATCCGAAAGTCAAAGGATATCTGCGAGCATGGCATGTTCATCGCTCTTAACGGTTTTGAAACACAAATCTTCATGGATATCAGACAGGAAAAAGATGTGGATGGCTCCCTCAAAGAGCTTCACGACTTCCTAAATGGTAAAGGAACGCCAGACCTTCATATGGCATGGCAGGATTTGCACTACAGAAGGCTCTATCAAGCATTCAGCGATGTCATTTCAAATGATTTCTGTGTCGCACTCGGCACATTAAAAATGGAAGCAAAAGCTCTCAAAGCGGCAAATCTGAAAAAAGCAAGTCCGGCAAGCATCAAAAAACTTGTCGAAAAGCCGCTTGAAGATTTCTATTCCCTTGCGAATGAGTTTGCTGAAAAAGAATATCTTGAAGAACAGAAATCACGCATCGCACGTAAGATTTCTGATTTGGAAGGCAAAATCGAAGAAGAGAAGGCAAGGATTTCAGAAGAAAACGCCGCGAAAGCAAAGAAAAGCTCTTCAAAGGCAAAACTTTCTTCAAGAATTCTTTCAGCCCTTGAAAAAGAACTTGCGGACGCTTCAAAAGAAAAACCTGTATTCAGCAAAATTGCCCGGCCGAAATCAATTTCTTTCGCAACTCCAAAAGATTCAAAAGTCACGGACAAGGAGATATATCTCTACGTTTACACACTGTTGGCACCGCTGGCAGAAGACAATTGGGCTAGAAAATGGAGCCTGCAGCGGAAATTTGCAGAGTTCAGTGGCAATACGCCAATTGGCAGCATGGAATCCTATAACTTTTTTGACCGACTCTTTGCACTCTCAGAGGGTGAACAGCCAAAACTCACGGAATCTTCGGCAAAAGCCGACCTGCTCGCTGTATCACAGAAACTCGCGGCTTCCAATGACTCATGGCTTCTTGTCGATGCGAATGAATATGGTGGCACAAGATGGTTCAACAAAGAAAAGATGGAATCAACGCTTGAGCTCTACAAAGCGATCCTCTCGCTGAAAGCGAATGAATCCAAGCAGAAAGCAATCGAAGCGCTTTTCAAGAAATTGAACAGCGCCCAGAAAAAGGCTGAGTACAAATGCGATGAATTCGTAAATCAGTTCAAGCCAAAAGAAAAGGCTGCCAAAAAGGCAAAATAAGCTAAAGCTCGTCCGCCATTGTAAGGAATACTTCTTCTGGCGATGCAACGCAAGGGCGGCCGAGTTCTGTGTGCCGGAGTGCTTCCATAATACGCTCCGGCATTTCCGGCGCTTCTCCAAGAGTGTGACGAATATATTCAGAATTCAACGCAGGATGATCGCGCATAACCAGCACGACAGAGGCGTCATCTTCTTCAAAAACTTCCTTGCGCTTGAGAATTGAGGCGTAAGCCCGGCTCGTAGATTTATTCGCATAAACATTATAGTCCAAAAAGAGTTTTCGACATGCGGCTTCGGTCTCTTCCTTTGAAACATCCGATGGATATACAAAATGTTTGAGCATAAGAGAATTGGTATCGAAAATTTCTTCCAGCCGCTCAAGATTTGATGGGCTTGCAGGGTCTGCGCTCCCACGACTCTGCAAATCCACGATACTGTCCATAATCGCGCAATTTCCAGCCAAATCCAATTTTATTTCATCAGTTGTCGGGCAGATAAAACCGTTCAGAGGCAGTGAAAGCCGCCAGCCGTACAAGCCTGCAACCAAATTTGAATAATTTCCGCACGGCATTGCATAAAAAATATCGCCATTTACCTGATTCTTAATACGGCTGAATGCATAGGGATAGAAAAAAGTCTGCGCCATCAGGCGGCCGATATTCGCCGTATTTGCAACCGTGAGATGATATTTTTCTACTATGGAGCGGTTCTTAAAAATCTCCCTGACAATTTCGTGACAGGTATGTTCAGAGCCTTCAACTTCAATCGGAAGCACATTTCCGCCGTTCCATATAAAATCTTCCTCAACAAGGCCACGGACAAAACCACGGGGATACAGCAAAACGGCTTTCAGATTTTTTTTGCCCCGGATTGCCCGGGCCAAACTTGCCCCCAACTCACCGACACTTGCATCAAGGAAAGTCGCAGTGTCGCCCTTCATGGTAAGAATCGTTTCAAGGCAATTCACGAGATAGGAAATTCCGAATTCTTTATGGCTACCAGTGGGCGTGTGATACAATTCAAGGGTGAACAAACGCTCGTCAAGCCGACGAACCTTAGGTGAGAAAGGGAATGCCTTCGTTGCGATTGTTTCGCAAATAATAGGAGAAAACTCTTTGTTGATACAAGCAGACGTAAGCGTTCCAGCTATGCTTGCAAAAGGAGTGTTTTCATTTATGTAAAGAATCCATTTCCGCAAATCGGCAAATTCTTCCGGAATATACAGACCACCATCCTGAGGCATACAATCAAGAATCGCCTGAGAAAAGCTCACTGATACAGATCGATTTCGCGTACTTGTAAATTTCATTTCCCACCCCAAAAATTTATTTTAGCTGTAATCGCGCATATATGCTACCGGAATTAACATATTGGAATACATCAGGAACTTTTTTATAAAAAGCTCTTTTTACATAGAATTCATCATTGATGCCGAGCCGAACCTTCTTGGAAACAGCAAGCTCAAGGCCTGCATCGGCGCGTCCAATCCACTCCCATCCAGCCGAAGAGCCCGTTACATCATCCTGGAGCTGGTCGTAGAAATCATACATGCCAAATCCCATGAATGAAAAATTGAATGAAGAACCGCCAGAAGTTATATAGCGCGCTTTTAAAACAGCCATTGGACCTGTCGTGATATTGTAATTTCTTACAACTCCGTCATCATCCGTAAGAACGCTGATTTTTTTCCGGTGATAATAATAATAATCCGTGGTACCGAGAGTATTCCATGCGCCATGAAGCTGCCACTCAAGATTGGCTGAATCAAAGCGGATACGTTGCTTTATCGCAAGGCCAGGTCCCAGCGATGACAGCTCGTAAAACTGATGCCAGTCAAAATTATATTCAAGAGCAAGACCAATAGTCGTGTCGGTATTCTTGAACAGTGAGCCCTTAGGACTCCTTGCAAAAAGCATGCCGTTGCTGTTAATTCGGATGTCGTACATCACCTTTTCATCAAAATCTTCATAGGCACAAGCTGCTCCCTGACCAGAACCGACACCAGCAAAACCACCGAAATCAAGCTCAAACTGTTCGTAAGGTGTATTTGAATCGTGACCGTAGGGATCGTTATAGACAACAGAAAGCATCACAGAACCGTAGACAGGGTAAACCTCAGTCTGCTTGTATCGATTATCAAAATATGGAGCGTTTATAATTTCTGTATGAGTACGGGCGGAGCCGACTCCGAATTTTACGGACAATTCATGGATATTGCCTGTTGAGCCAAGAGGTTTTTGCCGTGTCCAGCCCTGAGTCCATAAGCGCATCGGGTTAATTGCAAATCCCAACAAGCTGGAAACTTCATCGGCTTCAAGGGAAAGCCTGTAGAGCATTTCTCCTACAGCAAAGGCACCGACTGTTGTATAGAACATATCATTCGTTGAAGGAGCATTTGTTTCGCATAAATACTCCCAGATAGAAGAGCCAAGAAGGGTAACCGCAAATGATTCGGCAAAATTCAGATTTGAGCCGCGGGATGCCATGTAATAAAGGCTTCCCTGATAGGGATGGAGGACGAAATTCGTCCAGTACCAGTCCCGGTCGTATTTCATTTCCCGTTCCCAAAAGTGATCCCACTCATCCCAGCCTGTCTGAGCCCAACCAGAGCCGAGAACCCAGCGGTTATATGAAGATAAGCCCAGATTGAAAAACAACATGCCACCAACGGCCGTAAACCAGTGTTTTTTTCCGTCATTTTCATGAAGCCATCCGGAAGATTCTGAATTTACAGACTGAGTTGAAAAAGTTACGTCATTATTTGAAGATTCCGTGCCTACAGACTGAGCCGACAGAAGAATATTTGAGAAACATGCCAAACACAAAAAAAAGGATATGATTTTTTTCATACCCCTTATTTTTGCAAAATTTTCAACAAATTTCAACAGTTTTCAATTTTACTTTTAACTTTAGATTTTTTTGATAATGATGCAGCCGTTGTGCCCGCCAAATCCGAGGGACGCACTGGCGGCCACATTTACTTCGCAGGAAACGCCTTTATTAGGAGTGTAGTCCAAATCGCAGCCGCCCTCCACATCCTGATTCTCAATATTGATTGTAGGCGGAATAAAGCCCTCGTTGATAGCCTTGACACAGAAAAGAGCTTCGATAGCGCCTGCCGCACCGACCAAATGGCCTGTCATGCTCTTTGTTGACGAGATATGAAGTTTCTTTGCGTTTTCTTCGCCGAAGGCCAGTTTGAGCATGGCAGTCTCGCCCACATCATTCGCATGAGTCGATGTACCGTGAGCATTGTAATACTGCACTTCCTCTGGAGAAACGCCGGCATCATCAAGGGCGGCTTTGACAGCAAGAGCAGCCCCGCTTCCATCCGGGAGAGGAGCCGTGATGTGGTAACCGTCGCAGCTAGAACCGAATCCTGCGACCTCGGCGTAGATTTTTGCCCCGCGTGCCTTCGCATGCTCGTATCCCTCAAGGATGAACATGGCAGAACCTTCCGCCATGACAAAGCCGTCCCGGTCACGGTCGAAGGGGCGGCTTGCCTTTTCAGGCTTGTCATTGAATTTTGATGCAAGAGCCTGCAATTTTACGAAAGTGGAGATTGAGAACTCTGTAATTGCCGCCTCTGTTCCGCCAGCAAGCATGACATCACAGCGGCCGGAACGAATCAAATCAGTGGCAAGCCCCAGAGAATCAGTACCAGAAGCGCAGGCCGTGTTGATTGTCCACGATAGTCCCTGAAATCCATAATAGATATTGACATTTGCGGCGGCTTCATTTGAAATCATGAGCGGTGTCGTAAGAGGAGGAAGCCGGTCAGGACCAGCCGCAGGATCGCAGAATTTGACAAAGCCAGCTTCGGTTGCATCCATGCCACCCAAACAGCAGCCGACCATCACACCCATTTTCTCTGATTTTAATGATTCGCCCGTATAACCGGAATCGGCAATTGCCTGTGCGCTGGCCGCAAGACAAAATTTTGAGAATCGGGCCATTTTTCGAGTGGCTTTTGAATCAATTCCGTATTTTGTAATGTCAAAATCCTTTACTTCGCCCGCAACCTTTACCGGAATACGGCTCGGGTCAAACAAAGTGATATTTGTAATTCCACATTTTCCGTTTTTGACATTGTTCCAAGTTTCCTCAACTGTATTTCCGACAGGAGAAACAACTCCCAGTCCCGTTATGACAACTCTTCGTCGTGACATATATTGCTCCTAAAATAAAAAATCCGCAAAAGGCAGAACCTATTGCGGACAGTATACCGAAAATTGAAGATGTATACTACACCTTAAACTTGCTGACAGCTTCTCCGAGAGACTCGATACTCTCCGTGTTTTTATGGGTCATGTCGTTTACGGCATTGATTGAGTGGTTGATTGACTCAATGCCGATTGACATTTCATCCATGCTGGCCGTAATTTCTTCGGTGAGTCGCATAAGATTGTCCATCTTGACATTTGCAGCCTCAGTTGCATCTTCCATGGCATCGCTAGAGCCTTTGACGCTTGCCGTAACATCCTGAATCTGCTTGATTGCCTCAAGAATCTGCTCGCCACCCTCAGACTGCTCGTGCATGGCGTTCATGATGGTAAGCTCCTGACGAGCAACGGCCTGTGTAAGTTCGTAGATTTCGTTGAACTGCTCCTGCAATCGCGTTGAAGAGTCAGATACATCTTTCAAGCTGGAGAGAACGACCTTCAGATTGTTGGTAATGTTTTTACCCTGCTTGTTTGAATCTTCGGCCAGTTTACGGATTTCATCAGCAACGACAGAGAATCCTTTTCCGCTTTCTCCTGCATGAGCCGCCTCAATAGCCGCATTCATGGCCAGCATGTTTGTCTGGCTTGCGATGGACTGGATGATTTTACTTGCCTCAAGAAGGGTTCCCGACTGCTCCTGAATTTTCTTGACAGCCTCAACAGAAGAATTGATACTTGCCCGTCCTTCTTCAGAAGAATTTTCAAGCGACTTGATTGTTCCACCGTTCTTTTCAAGGATTCCTGTGACGGAACGGATATTAGCAACCATTTCTTCGATGGCAGAAGAAGACTCAACGACGCTTGAACTTTGACTTTGAATGTTGGAAACAAGCTCATTAACGCTCGCGTTGATTGAACTGAGAGCATCTTTTGCCTCGTGGACATTATGTCCCTGTTGCTGAACCTGCTTGTTCACAGAATCAATATTTGCGGTAATCTCATTTGCACTTGCAGCCGTATCATTCATGCTGTCACCAAGGGCAGCTCCCTGCTCGCTCAAATTATTAGTGACCTGCTTGACCTGCCTGATTGAGTCCTGAATCTTCTCTATAGTGAGATTAAAGAATTTGTACATTTTGCCAAGCTCGTTGTCAGTGTGAACCGCCATACGGACAGTCAAATCCCCATCTCCCTGAGCGATGTTTTTCATTGCGGCGACACCTTTATTCATTTCATGGACGACGCCGCGAATAATGAAGAAGAGAACAAGGAGAATAATAAAAGCCGTAAGTATAAAAGTAGACAAGACGATTGCAAAAACCTGCCGTGCCACAGCCGTGATTTCTTTTTCATTGACATTCATTCCAAGGAACCAGACTTCTTTTGCGTCCTCAACTGTGAAAGGCTGGAAATATTTAAGCAGGTCTTTTCCATCAACTGTTGCATGCATTCCGAATGGCTCAAGAGTGCGCTTTCCCGTCGCAAAGAGCTGGGACGTTGAAGAATCAGAATATTCAGGCAGGATTTCACCCTCGTTGGCTGAATTTGCTTCAACGGCAACAAGACCAGTATCAGAAATAAGCGAGAGATAGCCTGTCTCATAGACTTTTACCCGCTTCAAGAGAGACTCAAGGGTGCTCAGGGACATATCAAGACCGATAACGCCAATCGCCCGACCGTTTTTATCATGAATCGGGAAGGCGACACCACAGACCCATATTGTTTTTCCACCGATTTCGTATGGGTTCGGGTCAATGAGGATTCCAGTCGGGCTTTTGAGAGGATTTGTGTACCAAAAGCCGTCTTCGTAATCAGTAAGCGGAGTGCATTCAATGGTTGTGCCGACTTTGGTCCAATATGGGATGAAACGACCTGTCGCATCGTGGTTTTCGGCATTGACATATTGAGAATCAAGACCATCCAGCGCATTCGGCTCATAAACGACCCATGTATCGACAAAATTTTCATTGTCAATGAGAGCCTGCTTCAAAACCGCGTTAACATATTCACGACGTTGTGAGGCAGGAATTGAGTCAATCTGCTCGATACTTGTTTTTAAAGCCGCGCATGTGGCATATTCATGAGCGACAATTGCCTTTGTGCTTTCAGCATAATAAGAAGCCATTTCGTGCAGATAATTGTTTGAAATTTCACGAAATCGTTTTGATACATTGGACAAGATGAAGATTGAACAAACGGTTAACAAGCCGATAAGACACAGCCCTGTTGTTAAAACAAGTTTTGTCCGAATGCTTTTAAAACCTCTTGCTGTTTCGTTTTCTTTTTCCATATAAACTCCTGAAAAAACAGTATTAGAACGCTACGGAATCTTCTATTCATATATATTATAACAAGAGATTTTGTATTTTGCAAAAGAATTTAAGGAAGATTTTAGTTTCAATAAAGTTTTTTATCGGATTTTTCGGTCCATTTTTTGAAGGTAATTATGGAGTCGCCGTGAAGCAATTGCTCCATAGGGATAGAACGCTTTTCCAAAGGCAGGGGTATTTCCCGATAGATAAAATCATCGTCAAATCCTATTTCAGCTGCATCAGTACGGTTGTTTCCGTAGTAAATTTTTGAGAGATGAGCCCAATATATTGCGCCAAGACACATGGGGCACGGCTCACAGGACGTGAATACAGAATAACCTTCCAGATTGAATGTTCCAAGTTTCTTACAGGCAGCCCGGATTGCATTTACCTCAGCATGTGCCGTAGGGTCAAAATCAGCAGTGACACGGTTTGTCCCTTCCGCGACAATCTCACCGTTTTTTACGATAAGAGCGGCAAAGGGCCCTCCGCCATTCAGAACATTCTCCTCAGAGAGCAGGATAGCCCGTTTCATGCATTCCTCGTTTGTCATTATTGATCATCCTTTCCAGAAACATAGACATTGTCCATGAGAAGTGCGTTTTCGTCAGCATACAAAAGACAGCGACGCTCCCAATCAGCTCCTCCAAGCCTGTCAAATTCCTTTATCCAAAGATCCCATGTTTCAAGCTTTCTTCGTCCGGCAACAAAATCACGAATTCCATCCTCATAGAAGGTCTTGAGTTCTTTTGAAGTTCCAGGAATATTGACACCAATTGTCCATGTGCATTTCTGCATTTCACGCAGCAGCTTAAAAGGATTCATTTCTTTGCCGTTCTTTGAAATCCATGCAGGATAACGTTCTGCAAGCTCTTCATTACTATTGTGGAAAACAAGATTTCGCAACTGAAGAAGAGGCGCGGCCGCTTTCTGCGTATAAGCCAGAGCAGGATCCTGCAGACCGTCGACGACGACGTGCCCGTCATCATCAAGCATGTAGTTTACAGCTTCTTCACCGTAGACGACCGTGATATAACCATCCGTGCTCATCCATTCAAGAAGACGCGCAATAATCGGAATCTTTCCAAGCTCCTGAGCACGGCGAGAAACAGCATAATGTCGGTATCCAGGAGAGAAAGCACCGACAGATGAGTGCCCCTTCGGTCCGACTGGAGGATCAATCAGAATCCATTCCCCTTCCGGGAAACGTTTGTCAAAGTCTTTGTAGTTTGCTTCCAGCGCAAAAGCGGCATTCTGTTCACGCATTATGCCGAATTTGCCTTCCTTCCAGGCATCACGGAATTCATTTTTTGTATAAATCGCCCATTTTGGATCAATTAGACGCTCAGATGCGAGACGGGCCAAGTATTTTACAGCCTCAAAGTACTCAGGCTTGTGGACGTTAAGACCAGGATTGCTCTTTGATGAATTGAAAGTTCCTTCAACGCCAAAGGCACCGAAGAAAGGCGCAAAACGGCAGCCAAGGCCATCCTCGACAGCACGGATTTCGATAAAGCCGCCATAACCGTAGGTGTTGTTCAAGCCATCATCGTCAGGATCATTGACAGTGAACGCTTTCATTACATTGTAATAATCATCCAGCGTGACCGGAACCTGCAAGCCAAGCTTATCAAGCCAGTCCTTTCGGATAAGCACGCCCTCGTTCCGGTCAATTGAACCGGACTGAGAAAGCGCGTAAGAAACACCGTCAATAGAAGAAGACGCTTTTGCCGTTTCGTCGTACATACGGGCAGTTCTTTCCGGCATCAGCTCATACATGCGGTCAACACGAGCGACATAGTTTTCTTTTACGAGAGTTGTGAGCATGTCACGGTTTACCATAAAAATATCAGGAAGAGAATTCTTGTGAGCAGCATCCATAATCAATGCTTCCTGCTCAGCTTTGTCCAGCGGAAGCGGAACAGCAACCAGTGAAATTCCCAAATCCTTTTCAACGTGGTCTATGAGAACACTATCCATTGGAAGCGGGTCAGCATCGCTTGAATAAGGGCTATACCACAATACAACTTTGTTAAGCTCGCCGATACCTTCAATATCTATTCGTTCACAAGCTGTGAGCAAAATGCCTGCCGAAAAAAAAGCCGAAATGATTTTAAAAATCTTCTTCATGGATAAATCCTTATGTTCAAACGGAGGCACTTTCCGCGCCTCCATAAAAATTCTTCTATATATTATCGGCGAGAATTAAGATAAAAGCAAGATTAGATTGAATCCAATGCCTGCTTTAAATCCGCGATAATGTCCTCGGAAGCCTCGATTCCGCATGAAAAGCGAACCATATCCGGGGCAACACCACAAGCCACAAGCTCTTCATCGGTAAGCTGGCGGTGAGTTGCAGAAGCCGGATGAAGGACGCAAGTGCGGGCATCGGCTACATGGGTCGCAATCATGGCAAGCTTGAGGTTCTTCATGAAAGTCTCAGCCGCTTTTCGTCCGCCCTTGATGCAGAAACTGACGACGCCGCAAGTACCGTTTGGCATGTATTTCTGAGCCAAAGCGTAATATTTGTTGTCTTTAAGGCCGGGGTAGTTTACGGATGTAACATTGGGATGCTTTGAAAGGAATTCCGCTACGGCCTGACCGTTTGCGCAGTGCTGCTTCATGCGGACAGGGAGCGACTCCAAGCCAAGATTGAGCATGTATGAATTCATTGGGGAAGGAATCGAGCCGAAATCCCGCATAAGCTGGGCGGTGCATTTTGTGATGAAAGCACCTTCCTTGCCGAATTTGGCAGCATAAGTGATTCCGTGGTAGCTTTCGTCAGGAGTGCAGAGACCGGGGAACTTTTCGGCATGAGCCATCCAGTCGAATTTTCCCGAGTCCACGATACAACCGCCGACCGTTGCGTCGTGGCCGTCCATGTATTTCGTGGTTGAGTGGGTTACGATATCAGCCCCCCATTCAAAGGGGCGGCAGTTAATCGGCGTGGCAAAAGTGTTGTCCACGATGAGGGGAACGCCGTTGTTGTGGGCGATTTTTGCCCATCGCTCGATGTCAAAGACCGTGAGGGCAGGATTTGCGATTGTCTCGCCGAAGACAGCCTTGGTATTTGGCTTGAAAGCCGCCTGAATCTCTTCGTCACTTGCGTCCGGGGAAATGAAAGTAAAATCAACGCCCATTTTGCGCATGGTCACATTGAAAAGATTGAAAGTTCCGCCGTAAATTGAGCTGGAAGCGACGATGTGGTCGCCGTTCTGGGCAATATTGAAGGCAGCGAAGAAGTTTGCCGCCTGGCCGCTGGAAGTGAGCATGGCCGCGCTTCCGCCTTCAAGAGCACAGATTTTTCCCGCAACCATGTCGTTGGTCGGGTTCTGCAAGCGGGTGTAAAAATAGCCCGAAGCCTCAAGGTCAAAAAGTTTTCCCATATCTTCGGAAGTGTCGTATTTGAAAGTCGTAGACTGAATAATCGGAATCATGCGAGATTCGCCGTTTTTTGGCGCATAGCCAGAGTGAATACATTTTGTTGCGTTTTCCATTTTTTTCCTCGTAAAGTTATTTTATGATAAAATACAAAAATAATAAACTACAGATTAGACTAGCGTCACAGATTAACATCCGCGTCCTGCCGCGTGAATTCACGTCTGTTTTTTTTCTGAGCCGAGCCAGTGTTCCGCTCCCAAAAAACTCCGTCGCTATAGCCCTGAATCGACTTGTCATCTTCGGCACGAAGGAGGCGTTTTTGAGCGTAGAGGCAATACTCTTCACTAAGTTCAACTCCTAAAAAAGAGCGGCCCAGCTTTTTGGCCACCACACTGGCAGTTCCGCTTCCCAAAAAGGGATCAAAAACCAGGTCTCCAGGCCGGGAACTTGCCAGAATCAGCTTGGCATAGAGTTTCTCTGACTTTTGCGTGGGATGGTCGGTGTTTTCTGGCATTGACCAGAAGGGAATGGAAATATCGTCCCAGAAATTACCCGGATAAGTGAGGCGAAAATTGCCGCTTTCGCTCTCTTCCCAATCTTTTGGAACACCGTTTTCTTTGTAAGGGGCAATCACCCGCCGTTTTTGCTTGACCGCTTCTACATCAAAATAGTAATCATCGGGATTCTTGACCGCAAACCAGATGTCTTCCATGGAGTTTTTCCAGTTTGAGGCCGCTCCTCTGCCCTTTTCCCTCTGCCAGGTGATTCGATTGAGAACGGTAAGCTCTTTTTGAACAGCCCGCTGCAATGAGGATGTGCATTTCCAGTCACCACAGATGTAAAGGGAGCCTGTTTTTTTGAGTTTTTTGCAGACCAGAGGGAACCAGCTCGCAAGATATTCGTCATAGGCATCTTCCGACCGGGCGTTAAAAACCTTGCCGCCAAAATCTTTGGTAAGGTTATAGGGCGGATCAATGATGATGAGGTCGGCGAATTCATCGGGAAGAAGAGGAAGGACTTCCATCAAATCGGCGTTTATCGTTTTGTTAAGGAAATTTTCAAGTCCAGCCGGTTTTTCCCCGCTCAAAGAGCGCAACGCTTCTATAGAGAGGAGTTCTTTTTTGAGGAGAGGTATTTCATTTTCTTCCAGTGTGAGCGTGCGGTTCCGCGGAGCTTTTTCTTTCATTTACAAGAGCCTTAAAATATATCATATTAAGTATACTATATTTTTGTTAAAAATAGCAAGGGAATTTTCACAGATTCCGCTTTATGCTATATTCTTTCCATGCACAGATTCATTCTTTGGCTCAAAAATCTTTTCAAAAAAGATATCATGCTTTCACTTTCTCTTCTTGTAGCTGTTATTTCTCTTTTTATCACTCCGCCATCAAAAGAACTGCTGACAGACATCAACT
Source organism: Treponema sp. (assembly GCA_017469785.1). Classification (GTDB taxonomy): domain Bacteria; phylum Spirochaetota; class Spirochaetia; order Treponematales; family Treponemataceae; genus Treponema_D. The sequence goes on along the minus strand of JAFUFU010000003.1, from coordinate 56,610 downwards.
GGCGCACTCTCGCCACGCTCTTCATGCTCCTTTCAGTTTTGGAGGGATTTAAAAGCGAGAATATTTTTGCGCCTATAATCCGTCGCACGAAAAATTTTTCTTCACTAAAAACGCTGACAATATTTTTCGTATTCTGCGTGTTTTTTTCTTCAATGTTCGTCACAAACGATGTCTCGCTGATTATTTTCGTACCGCTTACGATTATTTTGTTCCGCGCTGCAGGGAAAGAAAAATACATTCTTCCGGTCCTCACTTTCGAAAACATCGCCGCGATACGAGGCTCTCTTCTCATGCCCTTCGGCAGCCCGCAGAATCTTTTTCTCTATGCAAAAAGCGGAATCTCAACGGCGGATTTTATTCTGATGATGCTTCCCCTTTGGATTTTCAGCGTATTTCTTCTATATTTGTTCATTTCCATTCTATATTTAAGAGACCATGGCAAAAGCGAGAATAATCAGATTATGATTTTTGGAAACGCCCAGGAAAATCAGGAAAGCGAAGTCTCAGAGTCTGACAGAAAATTACATCACAAACGTAGAATCATGTATCTGCTGCTTTTTGTGATTGTGGTCGCGTCGATTGTATCAAGGACACGCTACTATCCGCTTGTACTCGCTTTGGTCACGCTCACGCTTTTAATTGGAGACCGAAAGATTCTTATCAAAACAGATTATGTGCTTCTGCTCACATTCCTGTGCTTTTTCACTTTTTCATCGTCAATTTGCCGTCACCCGGCAATCTCAGCCTTTCTTTCTGAATCGGTCGCAGGTCATGAGTATGTGTGGAGCATTCTTCTCAGTCAGGTGATTTCAAACGTTCCTGCAAGCATCGTTCTTTACCCCTTCTCCACCGATTTAAGGGCACTGCTATACGGATTAGACAGCGCAGGCTTGTGCTCGATTATCGGCAGCCTTGCAAGCGTTATAAATCTCCGCCTCTATGCGCGAGAATATCCGGGAAAATCATTTGCCTTCATCAAGACCTTCACATGGATAAGCCTCGTGTTTTTCGCAATTGTCGTGCTTCCGCAGTTATGGCTGATTCTTTATTGCCAACGCTAAAACTTCTGATTATCTTTTGCGGATATTAATGGCATCTGCTACGACCTGATTTTTCCCATTGTTTTTGCCCTTGTAAAGGTTAATATCGACATGACGGAACAAATCTATGTAAGACAAGCCTTTCTGATAGCTGGCGACACCGGCCGTCGATGTGAAATGAACAAGCTCGTAATCATGCGTTAGCGTGACTTTTTCGATTTTTCTGCGGACGCGCTCGGCGACCATTTTTGCGTCAGCAAGACCGCCCTTAAAAAGAATCAAAAATTCTTCTCCGCCCCATCTGAACACCCGGTCCTGCTTTCTTACGACGGTTTTAACAAGATTTGCGGCAGTCACAAGAGCCTCATCGCCAAAATCATGGCCATAAGTGTCATTGAGATATTTAAAATCGTCCAGATCAAATAGAATCAGTGAGAATTCTTCGTTTTTTTCTGATGCGTTGTGAATGAATTTCGTAATGATAGAATTTAGGCTACGCCTGTTGCGAAGATGGGTAAGCGGGTCAAAAAACATGTATTCCCGGACACGTCTGAGAGCAATCACAATAATTACAAGTAAGGCCAGCAGTACCAGTGCAGATCCGAGTACGTACAGGAAATATTCCATGAAGAAATTCTTCTTTGTATAGGCCTGAACCTTCATGACGTATGTATCGGTATTGGCGTCAATTTTATCGCTGGGCGCAAGCATAATCAGTTTGTTCACCATTGAAAAAAGATCCCTGTTTTTTTTGGAGAATACGAATGAAATCTCACAGGGAGTGGGGAATTCAAGAATATTCAGCGCGCGGAACTTTTTATTCTTATTGATGATGCCCTGCATCTTGTATGTATTGAAGGCAGCGCCATCACATTCGCCGTCCAGAACCGCTTTCACACAGTCCTCATAACTCTTGTAAAAACGGACATTTGCCTTTGGGTACAGTCTCTTAATATAAAAAGGCATTCGGAGCCGCTTTGGCACCGCAATAAAATCGGTCTGCTCTGGCAGCCTGGTGTTTTTAGTCGCATATCCTACAGACATCACTGAGAATTTTTCGGAAACAATAAATCCTGAATCCTCGGCATAATTCAAATCTCGATACATCGGAACAATCATATCAATCAGGCCATTCTGCAAGTCTGAGAACATGAGATCCGTATCCTCGTAAAACATATATGAAAAAACAGCCTTGCCGTCAGAAAACATATCTGAAAAATGTGAGAGCATTTCCACAACAAGACCTTCGACTTTATTTTTTTCATCATTGAAAGCGGCAAATGGCAAATCATCGACCATGCAGCCCACATTGATTTTTGGATGAGCCTTAAGCCAATCGTCCTCGCGCTGAGAAAGATTTTTGGCAACCGTAGCATCCGTAAAGTATTTTAGCCATAAGTTGTTATTGTAGTAGGGATTCATTGAAAAGATTTCAGCCATGGCGGCATTAAGCTCCAGAAGCAGGTCTTTTCGGGATTTCGTTACGGCAAGATAAAAATCAGAGGAACCGATTCTGATGATTGGGTTCCAGTTTGGCTCAGCCACGGTGTCAATTTCAAGCAGCATATCGAATTCATGATTCTCAAACTTGGAATAGTACTCATCGTCTCCTGAAAAGACGACATACTCGCATCCGAGATTTTTATTTTTTTGCCAATCCATAAACAGACTGTAATGATAATAATCCCGATTCAAAGCAATTTTCTTGCCCTTCCATGTCGAAAAATCACCTGGACTGATCTTTGCGTTTTTATCGTTGGAATAAAGATAATATGTCTCCCGCCCCATCGCATAGTCCGGATAAAGAAGCAGCCCCTCACGCTCCGGTGTTTTTGAGACGTCGGACAGGATATCAATTTCACCGGCGAGAAGGGCCGGGTAAAGAACGTCCCATTCGCCATAAACATACTCACATTCCCAGCCGGCATAAGCGGCGACCGTCTGGATATATTCATATGCATAACCGGTCCGTTCGTCACCAGGAGAAAAACCCGACATAAAATTCCCGCTGTCCCTATAATAGCCGACTTTGACGGTCTTCGCGAACAGCGGAAAGAATGAGAATAAGATACAAGCAATTAAAAGCTTTTTTGCCATTAAATCAAATTATAGCATGGCATTGCAAGAAAAACAAACTATAGCGCATCTTTAATCAAGGAAAATGAAAGAATTTTCAGAAAAAAGACAGCTCAAATTCATATAAAAAGGAAACTTGCGTGCTATACTATAGGAAATGAAGAAAAGAATTTTGCTTTTCATGGTGATTTTTCTCTTTTCAGCGGAATTTTATTCGCTCCACGCCCAGAGCCGTGCTCGCCGACAAGCTATGCTGGAAAACGAAGGGGAAAGGAATCCCATAGTGCCTAAGGTTCCTCTGAAAGCCGAGATTTTTTCTATTATTGGCCTTAAAATCGAAGAAGCAGGCGATTTTTTTACGATTTCCATCTATTTTAACGCCGCCGTGGATACAAATTCTCTCAGGGCCGAGCATATTTTCATAAACGAAAGGAGACTCCCCTCCGAGACAGAATTCCTATTCAACAAAAACCGGCACATGGCCCGCTTCACTATGCCGAAAACTGAAGGAGAATTTTTCATCAGAATCACCAATTTGCGTTCATCTGGCGGAAAAATCATGAATCCGACGGAAATCAAAAATCTTGAACCGAATTCATTCTACAAATACTCACGGGGGAAAAACAAATGGCAAAAATCCTCATTGTAGAAGATGATAAGGAACTGAGCCACATCATGGCTCTGGAGCTTGCCCACGAAGGCTTTGAAGTCATCACGGCCCAGGACGGACGGGAAGGCCTGGAGAAAATTAATGCCGAAAATCCGGATCTTGTCCTTTTGGATGTGATGCTACCCCGGCTCAGCGGGCTTGAAATTCTTCGGAAAGTGAAGAACGAACTGAAGAGCGAGATTCCCATAATCCTCGTGACTGCCAGAGGCGAGACAATCGACAAAGTTGACGGTCTGAATTCCGGCGCCGATGACTATATCTCAAAGCCCTTCAAAATCGAGGAACTTTTGGCCCGCATGAATGCCGTACTCCGCCGTACACAAAAAAGCGCTGTCAAAAAGTCTGCAATCCTTAGAAATGGCTGTCTTGAAATGGTGGCTGACGAAATGAAGGTTGCTTTCAAAGGCGCAAGCACCGAGCTGTCCAAAAACGAATTTCTTCTCCTTAAATTCTTCCTTGAAAATACCGGAAAAATCCTCTCACGGGACGAAATCATCAAAAACGTCTGGGGCGAAGACTACTACATCGAGGAAAACAGTGTCGATGTCTATGTCCGCCACCTCCGCGCGAAATTCGGCGACACGGTGGTAAAAACCGTCCGTGGCATGGGATACATCATGCAGGAGACAGAATGATGAAAAACAGGGGCTTGGGGATGGAATCCCCAGGAGAAGGGGTAGCGGAAAACCGCAGGTTTGGAGCGAGGGGAAGGCTTTCCCCTTCAGTATTTCTTTCTCTCCGTTTCATGCTCCTTATCGCTTTTTCAATGCTCTCACTTTCCCTGCTTTTTGTGCTGCTTTTGCGTTCCTCAGTGACACGCAAGCAGGATTCTGACCTTGCACAGGGCATATCCCTCATTTCAGAGACAATCAATTCCAAGGGAATGGACGAGCTTGCTTTTCTGGAGCTGCCCTACTACATCACCTACGCCGTATGGGAGCAGGAAAGTGGCATGGTAATTTCCACGAATGACAGCCTGCTTCCCCTTCTTGAATCCGAAGGAAAAAGCCGCACGTATTTTGAAAAGGATTTCTTCACTGACAGCGACCTGAATATCCGCTACCGGACAAAGAAACTGGATTTCGCCGGAAAGCCCCTCGTGGCAGAATGTGCCATCGACATCGCAAACGATTCCGCCGCAAAAATGCTTTCTGCCCTTCCCTTCCTTGCCCTCGTTTCCCTTGCTCCTATTCTCCTGCTTTCTTTTACCCTTTCGCTTTTGATTTCAAGGAGCACAATTAAGGCATTCAAAAAACTTCAGGAAGATTACGACCGGGAAAAAGCCTTTACCAGCAATGTGAGCCATGAGCTTAAAACGCCGATTTCAATCATCGACGGCCATGCAAATCTTTTAAAGCGATGGGGAAAGGACGACCCCGCCCAGCTTACGCAATCCATCGAAGCGATTCTCCGTGAAACCGAGAACATGAACGCCATCGTTACAACTCTTCTGGACATGAGCCGGATTGAGAACGGAAGAGTTAAAATCGAAAACAAGAAATTCTATGTGACGAATTTTTTCGCGAAACTCAAAGATGAATTCAAAGTCACCCATCCTGAATGCACGATACGCATATCCGACCCGGATTTTCTAGAAATCGAGACGGACGAGCAGAAACTTCATCAGATTTTTACGGTGATTCTGTCAAACAGCGTCAAATTCGCAGGAGAAAAATGCGAAATCAATCTTGCGGCAAGAAAAAACGGTTCAAAAATCGAGCTTTCTGCCTCTGATAACGGCCCTGGATTTACAGAGGAGATTTTGAACCATGCCTTCGAACGATTTTACAAGGGTGACACTTCCCATGACAGGAATGTCTCTGGTGCTGGGCTGGGACTTTCTATCGCCAAGGCACTCTCTCTTGCCCTTGGCGGCGACATAAAAGCAAAAAACGCCCCGGCTGGCGGAGCGTTGATTCTGCTTACAATCTGATTTATTTGTTTTTGAGAAGATCGCGGATTTCTTCCAGCAAGATTGCTTCGTCTGATTTGACGATTGCGGGAGTTTCTTCGGGTTTTGCCTCTTCCTTCTTTTTGAATTTCTCAAAAATCTGAATCACGACAAAAATACAGAAAGCAACGATGATAAAATCAATCACGGTCTGAATGAAAGCTCCGTATTTGATTTCTGACTCACCGATTTTGACGCTCAAGGTCGCAAAATTGAGTTTTCCCAGCGCAAGACCGATAAGAGGCATTACGATGTCGTTTACCAGACTTGTGACGATTTTTCCGAAAGCGCCGCCGATGATAACACCGACAGCCATGTCAACCACATTTCCCCGGGAAATAAATTTTTTGAAAGCGCCAAGCTCTTTTGTAGCTACGTCCAATCCTTCTTTTAAAGCCATGTTGTACTCCTTTAAAAATAAAAAATCCGCCTCGGCTGAAACGGATTTGTGTTGATTCAAAATTATAGGTATCTCTAAAAATTGCAATTTTTAGAGATTTCCTTATTATTTTGATTTAGAATCAGTTGCCGCCAAAGAAGCGAGGAGCGCATAGTTAGCAGCAAGTCGTTTTGACTGTTTTTTGCTGTTAGCGCGTGTTGTTTTGTTGCTTGTGAGCGGTCTAAAGCGTCGTGCAAGTCTCATAGGATTCTCCTTGAAAAAATGTAGAAATATTATAATAAAAATCAGATTATCGGGTCAAGCCCGATAATGACCATTGTGCGCCCGATAATGACATACTCTGCCATTATCGGGCAAAACGCGCAATCGCAAAAAACTCTATTTCAAGTTCACCATTGACTTGTCGTAGTCGCTTGGTGGCACAAATCCCATGAGAGTCATGAGGGTTGCTGGCCAAGAAGAGATTCCCAAACCGTCGTTGAGCTTGGTATTGTCATACTCGCCCTTGTACTCAGGATCGTAGATGATTCCCGGAACCGGGTTGAGAGAGTGGCTTGTTTTTGCCTTTGGCTCGCCGCTCTTGTCTGTTTTGACAGAACCGTCTTTTGCGTGCTCGTACATATCGTCAGAGTTTCCGTGGTCAGCGGTAAGACAAAGGATGCCGCCTGCCTCGTCGATTGCGGCCTTGAGACGGCCAAGCTGCAAGTCCATTCCTTCCATAGAACAAACGACTGCATTGAAAACGCCTGTGTGACCAACCATATCGCCGTTGGGGTAGTTGAGGCGGATGTGGTCGTATTTTCCGCTCTTGATTGCCTCGATTACCTTGTCGGTGATTTCAGCACACTTCATCCAAGGACGCTGCTCGAAAGGAACCACATCAGAAGGAACTTCGATGTAATCTTCAAGTTTTTCGTCGAATTTTCCCTGCTTGTTTCCGTTGAAGAAGTATGTTACATGGCCGTATTTCTGAGTCTCAGAGATTGCGAGGAGTTTTACGCCTGTTTTTGTGAGATACTCGCCCATTGTACGGTCGATGCTGGGCGGATTTACCAGATACTGGGCGGGAACGTGAGCATCGCCGTCGTATTCCATCATGCCGGCATATTCAACGGCAGGAACTCGAGTCCGGTCAAATGGCAAATCTCCGCCTTTTGGAGTCTCAAAGGCTCTTGTCATCTCCAAAGCGCGGTCGCCGCGGAAATTGAAGTAGATTACTGAGTCGCCGTCTTCGATTGTACCCACAGCCTTTCCGTCTTTTTCGATAACGAACTCGTGCATGTCCTGGTCAAGGATTCCAGGGATTTCTGCGCGGTATGTTTCGATTGCTTTTGTAGCACTTTCAAATTTGCGTCCTTCGCCCAAAACATGAGCCTTCCAGCCTCGCTCTACCATGCTCCAGTCTGCATTGTAGCGGTCCATGGTCATGAACATTCGTCCGCCGCCCGAAGCAATCTGGTAGTCCACTCCTGCAAATCCTGCCAGGAATTCTTCAAGAGGAGTGATGTAATTAAGAGCTGATGTGGGGTCAACGTCGCGGCCGTCAAGCAATGCGTGAACGCGGAGCTTTTTCACCCCCTCTTTTGAAGCCTGAGAAATCATTGCCTTCAAGTGGTCGATGTGAGAGTGAACATTTCCGTCAGAAACCAAGCCGATGAAATGCAAAGTTGAGTTCTTGTCCTTTACGTTTTTGACGAGCTTTTTCCATGTGTCTGCGGCAAACATTGAGCCGTTAGCGATTGACTCCCCTACAAGTTTTGCTCCCTGAGCGAAAACGCGGCCGCAGCCCATTGCGTTGTGGCCGACCTCGCTGTTACCCATATCGTCGTCAGAAGGAAGACCAACTGCCGTTCCGTGAGCCTTGAGCTTTGTGTGAGGACAATTTGCGGTGAACCAGTCCAGATACTTCATTTTTGAAGCCTTAACTGCGTCTCCCTCTTCATATTTACCGTAGCCAACGCCGTCCATAATCACCAGGACTACAGGACCCCGGCGGCCTTTCCAATTAGGATTTTTTTCCAATGCGTGCATTGTATCTGCCATAATTACTCCTTTCAAATTCTCTTAATATTACAATTTTTGTGCTTTTTATACAATAAAAAGCCCGGCACGCATGCGCCTTTGATTGCGATGATGTAATCCATCTCAGGCTTTTTGGACTTTGCCAGGAAAATCAACGGGGAGCGTCCTTTCCGCCCTTCATCGCTATTTTTGCCTTGTACATTTCGGCATCAGCCCGCTCGAATACAGAATGGAATAAATCATCTGAATCAGGATTGTATTCAGCCATTCCAGAGGCAAGAGAAAGATTGTCAAAAGATTTGTCCGCAGCCTTAAAAGGATAATCCATTTCAGTGCGCAGCTTTGTCAGAAGCTCAATACGGTTTTTGTAATCTTTGTCGGTGAGAATCGTTACGAATTCATCGCCTCCAATACGGAACACCGGGCTGTAAATGAAATTCTTTGTAATCAGATTGCAGGCATTTTTTATCAGCATGTCGCCGGCCTTGTGCCCGAAATTGTCGTTCATATATTTTAAGTTGTTCACGTCAAAGACAACCACGGCAAATTCAAGCTTTTTTCCCCCTGCTTTTGAACGTCGAATACGGGCATCGATGTCGTCCCTCACATCCATAAAAGCACGCTTATTTTTTGCCCCGGTCATAGCATCGAGATACACAAGGGAATTGATGTATTCAAACTGCCGCTTCAAGGATTTCGCCATAAAAGAGAAATTTCCCATAAGCTCGTTCAGTTCGTCAGTACCGGATGCAGAGAAGTCAACATCATAGTCACCAGCGATAATGTTTCTGGCATATACAGAAAGCTGTTTTAGCGGCTTGGTGAAACGCCCTGAAGCCCAAACACTCCACAGGGAAACAATTATTGAAATGGCAAAAACAGAAATAATCAGGCTGTAAATGAGACGCGTGCGCGCCCTGTCAATTTCCTCCGCAGGAACGCTCACCACAAGCCTCATTCCGTTCGCAAGATTTTTGTAAAGCATCCGGAATACCTTGCCTTTATTCGTATACTCATAAAATTTGGAATTGATTCCCTCGTGCTCGACAAGCTTATAATCGTGAGTCTGACCGAAAACCTGAGTCCCGGCAGGAATCGAGCGATGATAGGCAATCACAAAATTCTCATCTGTAAGGAAAGCGTAGCCGCTGTCATAAATCGTGATGGAATTGATAAGAGAAGCGATATCGTCAAAATCAATGTTCATGCCGACAACCGCAAGCAGCTCGCCGTTTTTGTAAACCGGATTTCCGTAAGAAATGACATATTCATTCAAATCATCATCATAATAAGGATTAGTCCACCCCCCTTTTCCGGTCTTTTGCGCTTTATAATACCAGCTGTTGTCGTAATCAGAATTATAGACAGGAAAGTCAATCAGAGTATCCTGAACAAATTCTCCGTTCTTTTTGTGCCACAGAATGCTCTGTGGTAAACCATCGAAAGAAGCACCTGGAAACATTGGGGAAAAGCGCACGAAAACGGAAATAGCGGCTCCCGTACAATTCGCAATATAGTATGAAATATCCTGAATGCGCGCAATATATTTTGAGAATTTTTCTTTGTCTTGAAGAATCATGGAGTCCGTCAGATTTTCGCTGACTTGGTTGCCAAGGACTATTGAAGCATGTTCAATTTCAGAAAACATTGAATCCAGGCCCTGAGTCTGAACCTGAGCCATCAAATCAAGGATTTGGGCGGATCCCTTTTTGACGGCATTATTGGACCAGAAGACACCAAGTCCGCCGATTATGGCAGAGGCAGTGATGATACCTGACAGGACAATGAAAAAAACCTGCGTTTTAATTGTTTTCATTTATGCAGACTCGCCCTCGCTGAACATTTTAATGAGTTTTTTACGACAAGAAAAGTAGGCCGGGAGAAGGAAAGAGTCCGCAAGCAGCCATGCCAATGGACTCGCAAGACAGGCACCCTGAAAGCCGAACATGGGAACAAAAATAAGACCGATTACACCCCGTCCTACCAGCTCAAAGACACCTGCAAAAATCGCCAGTCTGGAGAATCCCATTCCCTGAATCATAAACCGAACCACGTTCACCAGCGTCAGGAGCCAGTAAGTAAGACCATTCGCCATGAGGAAATAAAAGACATTCTTTATGACAAAGGCCGAGGTTTCAGGAGATTCGTTCTTGCTGATAAAAAGAACCGCAAGATTATCCGTGAAGAAATAGAGAATCACAAGGGCGACCAGTGACCACGCAAAGCCTATTGCGTTTCCCCAGAAAAGGCCGGGATTGAGCCGTTCGATTTTTTTTGCGCCTACGTTTTGTCCGCCGTAAGTTGCCATGGTCGTACCCAAGGCATCAAAAGGCGTTGAAAAGAAAATGCTGATTTTCTGAGCCGTTGTCATTGATGCGACATAGACCGAGCCAAGGACATTCACAGAACTTTGAAGTATGACGCTTCCGATTGCGGTGATTGAATATTGAAGTCCCATGGGAACTCCGATTCCAAGAAGGGCAAGGATTTTCTTGCCGGAAGCGACTTTGTCTTCGCTGCAAAGACGCAGAACCTCGAATTTGGACTTCATATAGAAATAGCAGAGGATGCCGGAAAAAGCCTGCGAAATGACCGTGGCATAGGCGGCTCCCGGAATTCCGAATTTGAACACTGCGATGAAAAGCAGATCAAGGATGATGTTGAGTCCTGCTGAAATGAGAAGAAAATAAAGCGGTGTTTTTGAGTCTCCCACCGAGCGGATGATACCTGAAAGAATATTATAGAAGAAAGCGACTGGAATTCCTGCAAGGATAATCACGAAATAGGAATATGCCATATCCAGAACGTTTTCAGGAGTTTTAAGCGCAATGAGCATCTGCCGACAGAAAATCACGGAAAAGCTGGTTACGACAACAGAAAATGCCAGAATTAAAATCCATGAATTGAAAATGAACTGACGCATTGAAGTATAATCGCTGGCCCCGAAACGTTGAGCTACAGGAATCGCAAAACCAGAGCAGAGCCCCATGCAAAATCCTATGATGAAAAAGTTCAGGCTGCCTGTTGAACCAACGGCCGCAAGGGCATCAACGCCGAGAAACTGCCCCACGATGATTGTGTCAACCAGATTATAAAACTGCTGGAAGAGATACCCGAAAAATACGGGAACTGCGAAATTAAAAATTATTTTAAGCGGATGTCCTGTGGTTAAATCTTTTGTCATGAATAAAACTCTGCCTCAATAAGCTCAAAGATTTCTCTCTCGTGACTGTCATCAAAATGGAAATCTTCTGACGGTGAAAAGCATAGCACAGTATGGTTTTCAATTTCCTTAAAAAAGGGCATGAATTCCGTTGAATTCTGCTCGAAATAGAGCCAGCAAAGAAGGTAAATAAACTGACCTCCCTGAGTATAACTGGCCTTGTCCGCAAGAGGAGAATAAAGTTCTACGTTCTTGATATGAGTGGAGCCGATTTCGTCCTGATTTTCCTTGTCTATGTCCATGCAAGATTTATAGAGGTTGTAAGCTTTTAAAAGCGCCTGTTCATCCTTGTCGATGGAAGCCGCCCGGTCTGACTGCTCGCCCAGAGCCTCGAAGGGGGCGCGATAGATTTTGTAAGTTGAAAGAACAGAAGCACGAAACTTTTCCCCACGCTCGCGAAGTTTTTCCTCGTAATAGGAATTCTTAGACGGGGGAACAGCCCGCTCAGTCTGAGAAGATTTATTGAATCGGGCAAGTTTTTGAGAGAAATTGCTGAGAACTTCTTGAAAATTTTGGCTCATTAGATAAATATATCAAATATAAGGAAAATAGGAAATGAAAAAAACAAATGCAATGCGAATTCTTGACGGTCTGAAAATCAAATACGAAACACTTTCTTATGACGATGACGGCGAACACGAACTTAGCCGCGGAGCTGCCGGAAATACAGCGGCAAAACTTGGGATCAATCCGGCAGCCTGCTTCAAAACAATCGTAATGCGCAGCGAGTCAAAGCAGATTTTTGTATTCTGCCAGAGTGCGGAACACGAAATCAACCTCAAAAAAGCAAGGAATGCCTGCGGCGCAAAAGAAATAGGTCCCGTAAAACCAGATGAACTTCTTGCCCTAACAGGCTACGTCCGCGGAGGCTGCTCACCCCTTGGCATGAAAAAGAAATTTCCCACCTTCATTGACGAATCCGCACTGGAGCACGAAAAAATCTATGTAAGCGCGGGAATGAGGGGGGAGCAGATTGCCCTTGCCCCCCAGGATTTAATAAAGGCCACTGGAGCCGAAGCAGTCGATTTGGTTTTGGAATAATCTACAGGCCAATAGAAAGTCCGGTCTGCAAAACTGGCCGGGCGCCCAGGTGCGGAACTTCAATATACAAACCGATATGTTTTTCCGGGCAGAATTGAATTCCAAAAGGACAGATATCTATACAGAAGAGATTTTTGCTGTCTCCTGCGTCATCAGAAAGAAGCCAGCCGATTACAAACTCTCCATACAAAGAGATGCGCGTACCAGAATTATTGAAAACATGGTGCATGTACTCACCGTGGATTCCGCCATAGGCAAAATTCATCGAATAGTATTTATTTTTTGCGTCACCGTTTTCTTTTACCGGATATTTCCACTTATCAAGTGCATATCCGAAAATGAAGCCAAGTTGAGACATTTCCACCAGCGGATAAAAGGTAATATTCAAATCAGTGGCAAGTTTTGGCTCTATGCTGTCATGTTCCTTTCCGAGAGATGCAACCGAGCCCATTGTTTCGCTGAAAGCAATGACCGTTGACTGCACGAGACCATGGGAAGTCAAATATGGATGCAGAGGAAACGCACCTTTAAGTTCGATGAATCGATGGCCTTTTTCATCGACGATAGAGCCGCCGAGAGTAGGTTCTTTAGCTTCTGATGACTTTGGCTCCTGACTTTCCTGAGCAAAAACAAGTGAGAATGAAAGAAAAACAAGCAATCCAATCGCTTTTATGAAAATCTTTTTCATAGACGCCCCTTAAAAGTATTTTAACGCAATATTCAGGAAGAACAATAAAAAAAAGGACAACCCGAAAGCTGTCCTTAATAAAGAATCTAGATATTTCTACAGATTGTCAGGAATTGTAACGCCAATTGCAGCGGCAGTATCTTTGTTGTAAGTGAAATCAAATTTTTCGAGATATTCAATCGGCATATCAGCAGGATTTGCCCCCTCTTTGAGGATTTTTACAGCCTGTTTAGCAGTAAGTTTTCCAAGCTCGTAGTAATTGATTCCATAAGTTGCAAGACCTCCAGAAACGACCATTCCGTCTTCACCACAGATAACCGGGAGTTTTGCTTCGTTTGCAACCATAGCGACATTTGCCATACCAGCGGCAAGCATGTTGTCAGTCGGAACATAGAAAGCGTCGACTTTGCCTACAAGACTCTGTGTCACCTGCTGGATTTCGTTTGAATTTGAAACTGAACCTTCGATATATTCAAGTCCGACTGCCTCACAGGCTTCTTTTGCAAGATTAATCTGGAAGATTGAGTTCGCTTCGCTTGAACAATAGAGAAGACCGACTTTTTTGGCCTCCGGGAAGATTTTTTTGAGCAAGGAAATCTGAGCCTTGACCGGAGTAAGGTCAGAAGTGCCAGAGACATTTGTACCCGGCTTGCTGTTTGACTTGACCAGTTTTGCTGTTTCAGGATCAGTGACAGCTGTAACAAGAATAGGAATCTTTTTGGTGAGGTTCGCAACAGCCTGAGCTGCCGGAGTTGCAATCGCAAAAATCAAGTCGTCTTTATCGTTGACAAATTTGTTTGCGATTGTAACACAGTTTGCCTGCTCGCCCTGTGCGTTCTGATAATCAATTACAATATTTTCGCCGTTAACGTATCCCTCTTCGGCAAGACCGTCAACAAAGCCTTGATAACTTTTGTCGAGAGCGACATGCTCAACAAGCTGGATGACACCGATTTTTGTTTTACCATCTTTTGAGTTGCAGCCAGTAATAAGCAAGGCTGCTCCACAAAGAAGAATGGCCGCAGAAAGAAGTTTTTTCATTTTCTACTCCTGAAAATTAAAGAATAGATTCAGTTTATACTTTAATTTAGATTCTATCAATAGAGTCAGAATACATTCCAGGAGCAGATTAAAGGTCAACAGAGAGATTCTTCCACTTCTGAAAGGCTTGGCAGGGCCGGAATCGCGCCCCGCCGGGTCACGCAGATTGAAGCCACGGTGTTGGCGAATTTCAAATCCGCCTCAAGCTCTTCTTTCGTGAAATCAAGGGGATTTTCTCGCCGGGTCAGCCGGTAAAGGATGCCGCCTGTAAAACTGTCGCCCGCCCCGGTAGTGTCCACCACATCGACTTTTCGCACGGGGATTGTGCCTGAGATTCTCTTTCCGTCGGGGATTTTTGCGGCGTAGAAAACGCCCTTTGCACCTAGGGTAATCATGGCAAGGCTTGCTCCCAAGTCGAGGATTTTATTTCCGCCCTCCTCCGCACTGATATTTTCGCCGAAAAGCAGGGCAAGCTCTTCATCGCTCACTTTTACCGTGTCGGCAAGGGGGAAAATGCTTTTCATCACTTCGATTGCGTCAGTCCGTTCCTTCCAGAGATTCGCGCGGTAGTTGGGGTCATAGGAAACAAGGCCGCCCGTCTTTTTGGTGATTTCGATGGCTTTGAGGGTGGCCGATTTTGCCGGCTCGTCCGTGAGGGAAAGGGAGCCGACATGAAGAATCCGGCTGTTTTCCAGCATCTGTCTGTCCAAATCCTCCGGGCGAATCTGGGTGTCAGCTCCGGGATTGCGGCAGAAAGAAAAATGCCGCTCGCCCTGAGCGTCAAGGCTTACGAAGGCAAGTGTCGTGTGCTGGCTCTCGCAGTAGCGCATTCCGCTGGTGTCCACGCTGATTTTTTCAAGGACACGGCGCACATCCTCGCCGAAGGAATCCCGGCCGGTCATGCCGATAAAGGCTCCCCGTCCGCCCAATTTTGCCACCGCACTCACGCAGTTTGCAGGAGCGCCGCCAGCGTTTTCTTCATAAAGTTTTTTGCCGTCGGCATTTGTGCCTGCGAAAGTAAAATCAATCAAAATCTCACCAAGAGCAACAACATCGTATTTTTTCATAAAGTTCTCCAAAATTTTGACGCGGATTCACGCAGATGCACGCGGATAGTATTTTGATAAATGAAAATCGCCTGCAAAATACGAAAATTTTTCACTTATGTAATACAAAATCTGCGTTTATCAGCGTGCATCTGCGTCAGAAAAACAATTTCTCCAGTTTCTCGTAAGTAAGCTCCGCCGTTGAAGAAAGACGCAAATCGGCTTCTGGAAGCTCGTTCGTGCTTTCGATTCCCACGGCTTTCATGCAGGCTTTTTTGATTGCGGACACGCCAGAAAGAGCATCCTCAATGCCCACGCAATCCGTGTACCAGACTCCGCATTTTTCGGCGGCTTCGAGGAACAAATCCGGCTCAGGCTTTGCTTTCTGCACTTTTGCGGCATCGGCGATTGCGGCAAAATAGTCCCTTAAGCCAAGCCTCTCCAGAATTGCGGGTGCATTTTTGCTGCTTGAAGCGAGCGCGGCCTTGATTCCGTGCGATTTCAAATCTTCGAGCAGTTTTTTGATTCCCGGAAGTATATCCTTTTCAGAAAGGCTTTCCAGGGATTTTTTATAGATTTCGTTTTTCTTGACACACCAGGCAGCCTTTTTTTCCGCCGGCCACTCCACGCCATTTTCTTTGAGAATCACTTCAAGGGAAGCCTCCCTTGAAATTCCCAAAAGCTTTTTGTTCATATTTTCGTCAAAACGAAGCCCTTCTTCTTCGGCCATAGCTTTCCATGCCTTGTAATGAAGGGGAGCCGTGTCGGTGACAACGCCGTCCAAATCAAAAAGCACGGCACGGAGTTTTCGTCTGAGAGAAAATGATTTTGACTCTCCGGATTTGAGGGTGAATTTTTCATTTCTGTGGGTCAGCTCCAGCTCCTTTCCTTCTTTTAGAGTGTAAACAGCCTCGTCCTGAGTAAGGGTAACTGAAAGAAGATTGCCTCGAATTGTCAGGGCGAAAGAAAGTTTCTTCCATTCTTTGGGAAGATGTGGATTGAAAGAATATTCTCCGCCATAGTCCTCGAAGCCCGCGAATCCGTAGACCACGCTCATCCAGCTTCCCGCCATGCAGGCCGTGTGGATTCCGTCCCGGCTGTTTCCGTTCACATCGTCAATGTCCATGCGGACGGTTTTGTTGAAGTAGTCCAGGGCTTTTTCCTGATTTCCGGTCTGAGAGGCCATGATGCTCATGATGCAGTGGGAAAGGGAAGAGTCTCCCGTGGTGTATTTTTCGTAGAAATTGAAATTGCGGATTTTTTCGGCAAGGGTGAAGCGACGGCTGAGCAAAAATTGTGCCAGAACCAAGTCAGGCTGTTTCAAAACCCGGTGGCGGTAAATCACGAGCGGGTGATAATGAAGCAAAAGCGGGTAATTTGAGCGCGGTGTATGCTCAAAATCCCAGTCCGCCTTGTCCATAAAGCTGTCGTCCTGAGGGTAAATGCCGTTTTCTTTGTCAAAAGGAATGTACATGTTTTGGGCAATATGCTTCCATTCAGTTTTTTCAGAGTCAGAAGCGGCATCTCCCGCCCGCCGAGCCGAGATTTCAAGATTTTCCCGGGCCATGAGATTTGTGAAAGCGTTGTTGTTTACGATTGCCGTGTACTCGTCAGGGCCAGTCACGTCGTTGATGACAAATTTTCCGCCCTTGCCGGGAGCAAAACTTCCCAAAGAAGCGTACATGCGAGCGGTTTGAGCTGACATTTCTTCCACAGTGACTTTGTCAAAGGCAAGACCGGCCTCATTTTCGTGGGCATTCAAGAATCTGTTCAGGGCAAAAATGATGTCAGCATTGATGTGATACTGGGCAGTTCCCGCGGGGAAGTAGGCGCTGGTCTCTTCGCCAGAAATCGTTCGCCATGGATAAAGGGCTCCTTTCAGGCTCATGATTTTTGCCCTTTCTCGTGCCTTGTCCAAAATGGAAGCACGGTATTCCAGCAGTTTTTTTGCCACCTGTGGAGCCGTGTAAGTGAAAACCGGGCAGACATAGCTTTCGGTGTCCCAGAAGAAGTGGCCCTCATAACCTTCCGAAGTAAGCCCTTTTGCCGCTATGCTCACCTTTCCGTTCCGCCCAGCCGACTGGAGCAGGTGAAAGAGATTGAAATGCAATGAATCCTGCAGGGAAGATTTTCCCGCATCTTCAGGATTTTCATTTTCTTCTATATTAATAGCCGCAATCTTCCAGAAATCAGCAAGGAAATCAGCCTGCTCTTTTGCGGCCTTTTCAAATCCGTCTTTGGCAAAACTCTCACATTCTTTTGAGGCCTTGTCTTTGAGATTTTCCCGCTCTTTTTCTCCGCCCCAAGAATAGGCGATGAATTTCAAAAGAGTGAATGATTTTCCTTCTTCCAGCGTAAATTCCGCAAAGGAAGCCGGGAGAGAAGAATCAAGGTCAGAGAAATCTGCGGAGCAAGTGTCTTTCATTTCGAGGATTTTTCCGTCTGCAGTCAAAATGTTGATTACCTTGCCGCTCAAAAAGAGGCCGCTGTTCTGTGTGTGGGCTGAAAATCCGATTTCGCTTCCAGAGCTTTCAGTAGAATCAATAATCAGCGGGGTGTGGGTGAATTTCGCGCCGATTCGGGGATCGTCTTCTGCAAGGATATTTTTTGCCGCAATATCAATCACCGAGGCAAGGGAGATTTTTTCTGCTTTTGGGGAAGTGTTGGTCACGCTGTAGCTGATGACGGCACAATCTTCATGGCAGAAAGAAACAAACCTCTGGCTGACCAGAGAAAGAGAGCTTTGGCCGCAAGACCAGTCCGTGCGCCGGGTGAGGATTCCCTTTTCTTGGTCAAGCTCAAGGGAAAAATCAGTGACAGAGCTTCCGTCACTGCCGCAAAGGTCAAAGGCGTGGCCGTCCACGAAAAGCTCAATCCGTTTTGGGTCAGGGAGATTCAGAATGGTCTCATGATTTTTGGCATATCCATAAGCCGTCTCGCCATACTGAATCGGCTCGGAGTCGTAAAATCCGTTGATATAAGTGCCCTTGTGAGAAGTTCCCTTCTTTTCTTCCGTGTCCCCGCGGAAGCCAAGGTTTCCGTTTCCAGTAGTAAAAAGAGTCTCATTGCGGGCAGTATCATTCCCGCCGAATCGGTTAGTGGTAAAGCGCATTTCAGTCCCCTATTCAATTTTCTCTTTAAGCCATCGCACTTCATAGGGCGAAAGCAGTTGTTTCTGATGATTCCAGAAATTGCGTCCCGTGAGCAAATCAGTGCTGTTCTCGCTCCAGGCATCAATCATGAATTCTGCCGGGCGGTCAGTAAAATTTGCCACCACATGAATCGTGCCGCGACGGAAGGCAAAAACGCCGGAATCCTGCACATCGTAGAAAAAGATTTCATTTCCGCCCAGAAGCGGCTCGGCTTTTCGGAGGGCAATCACTTTCTTGACGAAATCAGCCACCATTTTCTGCGATTTTAGCTCCCCTTTTCCGCTCCAGTCGCTCTTAATCCGGTGAACCCAGCGCGAATCGTCTTTTTTGCTTTTGTCGTCCCGGTAAGAATAATCGTTGAAGACGGCCTTTTCGTCCCCGGCGTACAAAAGCGGAAGCCCCGGAAGAGCCATCTGCACGGCGTACATCATCTTCATGCGGGAAATTGCCATGCGGCGGAGAGTCTCGTCATCCCGCTCTTCGGCCTGCTCCAAGCCCGCAAGGCTGGCCATCGTTCCGCAGATACGGCAATCGCCGGTGCTTGGGTTCAGCTGGAAAGGCTCGCCGGTGGCGTAAGTGCCTTCAAATCGTCCTGTAAAGAAACGATTCAAGAATTGGCGGTGACTAAAGCCATTGATTCCAAGACGGGCAGCGTCCTCATCGCTGAATGTCCAGCCGATGTCGTCGTGGCAGCGGATGTAATTGACCCAGGCGCAATTTTTGGGAATTGACCAGCGATTTTTAAGAGAAACAGAAAGAAGCCGTGTGTCGCGAGTGGCCACCGTTGACCAGAAAAGCGCCATCTGCAGGGGATTATAGCTCAAATGACATTCATTGCCATTGATATACTTAATCACCTCGTCCGGGTGAACGATTGCCTCGCTCTTGAATTGCAGGCTCGGTGTTGCAATTTTCGCCACGAACTGAAAGGCCTGAATCAGCGTGTGGGCCTTGGGCAGGCTTTCGCAGACTGTGCCCTTTTCCTTCCATACAAAGGCAAGGGCATCAAGGCGGAGCACGTCCACGCCAAGGTTCGCGATAAAAAGCATTTCCTCAACCATGGCAAGGAAAACTTCGGGATTGGAATAATTCAAATCCCACTGGAAGGAATTGAAAGTCGTCCAGACCCATTCGTCGTTTTCAGGAAGATAGGTGAAAGAGCCTCGGCGGACAGTGGGGAAAATCTCACGCAATGTGGCGTTCCAGCTGTCAACCTCGCTCTTATCTTTATAAATGTAATAGAAGCTCTTGAATTTTTCGTCGCCTTTTCTGGCTTTTTTCGCCCACTCATGCTCATCGCTGGTATGATTGAAGACGAAATCGAGGACAAGGCGGATTCCGTTTTTGTGGAATTCAGAAGCCACTTCCCGCAAGTCCTCGATTGTGCCAAGCCGGCTCTGGACTTTCCGGTAAGAAGAGATGGCATAGCCGCCGTCATTTTCGCCTTTGGGGCAGTCAAAGAGGGGCATCAGGTGGACATAATTCACGCCCAAGTCTTTGAGATAAGGAATTTTTCCGATAAGACCGCGCAGATTGCCCGCGAACAAATCCACATAGAGCATCATGCCGACCGTTTTTTGGTTCAAATACCAGGGTAATGTTGCTGAGGCACAGGAAAGTGCTTCCTGATCAGCGTCAAAAAGATAGCCCTCCTGCCGCTGGGCCGAAGCCTTTTTCATAATTCCTTCAAGGCGGGACAAAATCTGATAAAAATCCCAGCGATGACCGTACAGCGGATAAAGCCGAGCGGTCAATTCCATCATATTTTCTTCAAGCTGCTTCTGAAACATAATTTTCCTTAGCCCTTAACGGAACCTGCGAGCAGGCCCTTAACGAAGAATTTCTGCAAGCCCAAGAAGACTGCCAGCGGAAGAATCATAGAGACGAAAGCGCCTGCCGTGAGCAAGTGCCAGTCAGTGCCTCGCGTTCCGGCCATGTTCATCAAGCGTACCGTAACGACCTGCAATTTCTGACCCGCTCCCGAAAGGAAGACCAAGGAAACCAGCATGTCGTTCCAGACCCAGATGAACTGGAAGATTGCGAAAGAAGCGATTGCCGGAGCCGAAAGGGGCAGAATCAGGCGCACAAAGGTGGTAAAATGGCTTGAACCGTCGATAAAGGCCGATTCCAAAATCGAGCGGGGAAGACCTGAAATGTAGTTGTACATCATGTAAGTGGCCAGAGGCAGACCGAAGCCCGTGTGAGCCAGCCAGATTCCAAGGTACGAGCCGTTCAAGCCGATTTTGTTGTAATCACGGAGAATCGGAATCAAAGAAATCTGCAAGGGAACGACAAGAAGGGCGATAATCATCGCGAACATAACGTTCCTGCCCTTGAAGCTGAGCCATGCAAAGCCGTATGCCGCAGCAGCAGCAATCAGAATCGGAATGATTACAGACGGAAGCGTGACCGTGATTGAAGAAAGAAAGGCTGAAAGCATAGTCGCGCCGCGCACCGTTGAAGTTCCCGTGGCATTTCCTACGCTGAATCTCTGGCCGAAAAGCACCTGATTGTAGTTGTCCAGGGTAAAATGCTTCCAGTCGGAAAAAGCGTTCCACCAGCCTGTTGAGGAAGCGGCGTCAGCAGTACGGAAGGATGTGACCAGGATTCCCACAGTCGGAAGCGTCCAGAGAATACAGAACGCGATAAGGACAAGTGTAATGGGGAGCGCCGCAGAAGTTTTTTTAGCCGATTGTTCAAGTTTTCTCATTTAAAAGCCTCCTTATTGCGGAATTCTTTGAGGTTATAATAGATTACAGGACTTACGCCAATCAAAATCAAAATAGCGATTGCAGAGCCGCGACCGTAGTTCTGGAAAGTGAACATCTGCTTGTACTGCTGGCTGGCCAAAACCTCAGTTCCGAACATGCCGTTAGTCATTGAATAGACAATATCGAAACACTTCAATGCAGCAAGAAGAATGGTTGTGCTTACGCTGATAATCGAAGCCTTGATATTCGGAATTACAATCTTTACCAGGGTCAGGAATTCGCTTGCGCCGTCGATTCGGGCAGCCTCAAGCATTTCTTCCGGGACTGCCTTCAAAGCTGCCGAAAGAACAACCATGGCAAATCCTGTCTGAAGCCAAACGAAAATCGCAATCAAGAAAAGATTGTTCCAAGGGGCCTTTCCAAGCCAGTTCTGCGGCTCAAATCCGAATGAAGTGACAATCGCATTCAAAAGACCAATCTGCTCTGCCCCGCCGAATTTAGCCGCGTACATAAATTTGAAGATTACGCCCGCACCGACAAGGGAAATAGACATCGGAAGGAAGATAAAGGTCTTCGCGCCTTTTTCAATATAACTTCGCTCGGCAAGGATTGCCACCAGCAAACCGATAAACACGCTGAAGCCGGTACCGCAGACAAGCCAAATCAAAGTGTTTCTGATTGAAACCAGCATCGAGCGATCTGTAAACAAATATTTATAATTATCGAACCACACGAAATGGGTTGAAGTCTTGTCCATGAAGCTGAGAAGAAGAGAACGCAAGGTAGGAAGCAAAAGATACCAGCCCATAATGAGGACAGCAGGACCAATGAAAATATACGGAACTATTTTATTGTAGATTTTTGTCGGAAAAATCTGTGCGAGCAGATTGAATGAATAAAAAATCAGAATAACAGAAGACACACCCCAGATAATCGCAACAAGCGTTGTCGGAACTTGCGGAAGAACATTCGTCTTCAAAAGATTAAAACCGATTCCAGCCACAAGAACAGTGCCAAGCACAACAAGAACAGTCTTGATAATGTCCGACAAAGAAGCATAGCTTTTTAGCGTTCGTGTTTCAGCCATAGTTTTCTCCTTGATTTAAATTTCTCACAGAGGGCACAGAGAACACAGAGGAATTTTTGACATACAGAGTTTCACACCTCAAATACATCGTGTAAAAAAGAACATGTTTGTGGTATAAAACTTCGTATTACGAAAAAATCTCTGTGCCCTCAAAAGCTCTGTGAGGAATTTTCACATTACTGAGGCCAAGTCTCGTCGATTACTTTAAGACAAGTCTCGGCGTCTTCAGCACCAGTTACATAGTTGACCATTCCCGTCCAGAATGAGCCTGAACCTACTTCTGTAGGCATGAGGTCTGATGCATCGAATCGGAATACGCTTGCATTTACAAGGACTTTTGCGATTTCACGCTCAAGGCTGTTTCCGTAGTCAGCAAAATTCTGATTTTTGTGAGGGAAGAGAGCGCCACCGATTCTTGCCCATGGAGCGCAAGCCTCCCATTTTGTAAGGAATTCCATGAATTCTTTTACGCCCGGCTTGTCCGTGAAAGCTACGAACTGATCACCGCCACCAAGAACAGGTGTTCCCCATTTTGCATCAACGCCAGGAAGAGCGAATACACCCACATTCTCTTCAAGATTGTCCTGAATTTCCTGCTGCATGAAGCCTGTGATGAAGTTGCCCTGACGGTTCATCATTGCCTTCGGAGGATTCTCGAAAAGCGGTTTGATGCTGTCGCCATAGTTCAAAGAAACGATGTTTGCAGAGCCACCGTAAACATATTTGTTGTTCAGGAAGATTTCGCCACAGTATTTAAGAGCATTCAAAACAGCCGCATCATTGAATTTAATCTCATGATTTACCCATTTGTCGTAAACATCCGGACCTGCAGTGCGGAGCATCATGTCCTCAAGCCAGTCTGTTCCAGGCCAACCTGTAGCGGCAGCTGATTCAAATCCAACAGTCCATGGAGTAACGCCGTCAGCGACCATTTTTTCCTCAAGGGCACGAAGCTCATCCCAGGTTGTCGGAACTGTGTAGCCGCGTTTAGCCCATTCTTTTTTATTGTACCAGACAAAGCTCTTTGCGTTCACGCGATGGAATACGCCGTAGACATTCCCCTTGTAAGAACCAAGTTCCTTCCAGACCGGAGCATAGTTTGCGTCAATCGCGGCGATGACTTCCGAATCAAGCGGCTTAAGATAACCCGCATCCGCAAAGCGTTTCATCGTTCCTGGCTGAGGAAGAGCCGCGATGTCCGGCGGAGTATTTGCCTGAGTCTCAACCTGAATCTGAACCTCAAAATCAGGGCTTCCCTCGTAGGTTACGTGGAACTGAGGATTCTGCTCGTTGAAAATCTTGATGATTTCCTGAAAGCGAGCCTCTTCCTCACCGCGGAAAGAGCCTTCGATTCGGACTGTTCCGTCATCAGCCTTTGCAGTTGAAGCAGCTTTCTTCTCATTGCATCCCGTGTTAAGGACGAGAAGTGCAATCGCAGCACAAGCAGCAGAAATTTTTGCCACATTTCCAATTTTTGTAATTTTTTTCATACAGCCCCCTTTAAGCATGCCGAAATAAAAATCTATAAAAGCCGGACTATTTACCGGTCGTTTCCCTTTTAATTACGGAGATAGGAACCCGCATTACAACGCTTCCGCGCTCTCTGTCCCTAATTCTCTCCAAAACCAGACGAGCCGCCATTCTGCCAGACTCCTCCAGATTCTGATTCACAGACGTAAGCCCAATGTAGTCAGCGATGTCGATGTTATCGAAGCCAATCACCTTGATTTTTCCGGGAATTGAAATCCCCCGGCTCAAAGCGATTCTGATAAAACGCGCCGCAATCACATCGCTGGAACAGAAAACTCCGTCAGGCAAATCTTTTTGGCTCAAAAACTGATTGATTCCCTCGTCAAGATTTCCCGCAAGAAAATCTCCAAGCCAAATATGATTTTCAGGGATTATGATCCCGTTATTGGCGAAATAAAATTTAAATCCCTGAAGCCGCTCTTCCGTAGCGTTCACGGCATAAGAAAGCGTAGATTTTTCACCGATGAAACCTGGCCGCACGCAACCAGCATCGCTCAAAAATTCAGCTGCTTTCTGGCCGCCCTTCAAGTTGTGAACGACCACGCAATCAAAATCTTCATATTCGTTCTCAACGAAACAGACAGGAAAGCTCGCCCCGCGAAGCAAATCCAAAACATCATCAGAAACCCTTACACAAAGGAGAATCAGGCCGTCAACGCGCTGCGTATTCACCAGCATCTGGACATAGTTCGCAAGGTTCTCCTCAGTATCGATTGAGTAAACCACCAGCTCATAATGCTCCGCGCTCAAAACAGAAGCCACGCCCCTTAAACGCTCCATGAAAGACGGCTGGGTGAAAAAAGGAGCCACAACGCCGATTTTTTTGTAGGAGCTTCGGGCCTTTGCCACAGCATCAGCTTTTGGGACGAAATTCAGTTCTTTTATGGCTGACTGAACGCGCTCACGCTTTTCCACGGCAACCCTGTCCGGTTCATTAAGGACACGGGAAACCGTAGCGGAACTGACTCCAGCCAATCGAGCGACATCATAAATTGTTGCTTGCTTTGAAACTGCTTTCATAAAACTAGTTACATTATACAGCAAAACAATCCGCTGTCAACAGAATTCCGCGTTTAAAAAAGACTTTTTAAATGATTTTCATGGATTTTACTGCAATGCCCACTCGATATTGGGAATTTTATCGCGCAACTTTTTATCTCCAGTCACAAAAACAAGCGTGTCGAGCAAGTCTGCGCCGCATGACCAGATTTCGGGGTACATTCCGAAGCCCTCGCCATGCCAGTTTTCGATATTTGAGAGATTTCCGGACAAATCCATAGAAGAAATGCTCACGAAAATTTTGGATTCGGGAAGCCTGTACAGAAAAACAGAGCCGTATTCAATGCAGCCGGTAGAATTTTCGCCCACAACCAGGCATTGAGAGCCGAAAATATTTTTTGCGTTCTGTATGAAAAGCTCACTTGCGGAAGCAGAATTTCGGTCTATGATTATAATCAGTTTGCCTGTAAAAGCAGGTTTTTCTGGGGCGGGAAGAGCCTGCTCTGCAATTTTAGGCGTGGCGAATTCAGAATTGTAAGTGATTTTGCATGGAGATTTTTTCTGAAAAGCGACAATTTTCTTGGCATATTTCAAATCCTCTTTTTTGCTGGCGTAGAATAGGCTTCCCCACATCAAAGCATTCTGCGAATTTGCAGGTGAAAGAAACGACAAAGGAAAGACAAAATCATTTTTGATCCACACTTTCAACGCGATTCCGTCCGAATACCTTTTCAAATCATCTTCTTCAAGCCCATCACTTTGGGGAACATACAAGCGCGTGAAGAATTTATCGCCATAATTGCTGTTTCCACCACTGTTGCTTCTCAAATCTACAATCAGGTTCTTTTTTCCTTGGAATTTGGATGCTGCTTCCATGAATCTTGTGAAATTTCGGTCGCTCCCCTTTCTGTACACGGAATCAGATTCGGGCGGCATAAAATGGCTCAGAGAAATATATGCCGAATCTTCGGTTTCCTTTTCGCCGTAACGGACGGTTTCCCTTATGCTTACCGGAACTTCGGATTTTACGACAATTTCACGCTTTTTTCCGCCAATCTGAACGGTGAATGTTTTTTCTTCCGCAGGGAACACATTGATTTTATCATCACCCTCTTTGTACATCATTGAATATGAAGGAAGCCGGGCCTTTGCGATTTCGCCGATTCTGTAAACTTCGCTGCCCTTCGCTGGATAATAGAAAAGATTTTTCATATCGCCGTCATATTTCTCGCCCTTTTTGATTCCAAATTTCTCAGATTTCTCGCCGATTTCACATACTTCAAACGAATCGCCTGTTTTCTGCACGAAAATGTCCGAATAATAGACGATGTATTTATCACAAAAATGCCAGAACCAGTAATTCAGCTGCATGGAAAAGTGCGTATCTTGAATTTTGCCAGAAAGTTCGTCTTTCACAGCCTCAAAAAAAGCCTCGACAGAAATTTCTTTCTCATCAAACCGATTTTTCACATTCTGTTCAAGCTCTTCAAGGTTTAATCCCCGCTCACAAGACTTGTCATACCCCGCGTAAGCCGTTCTGAGCAGGTAGCACAGCATATCAAGGTCGCTTTCAAGTTGTTCTGTCGAAATCTTCTCGACATACTCAAATTTTTCATAGGGATTTACGATTTCCTTCCACTCGCAAGGCTCAACTTTGACCGCGTTCGCAATAATTTCTTCGGGTTCAGGATAATATTCTTTATAAGCAGTTTTTGAGGAAGCACAGCCAGCAAACAAAAGTGCAGAAACGGCAACGATACCATGTGAAAACTTTTTCATGAATCAGTCATAGCACAAATAAAGAATAACAGTCAATATCTTAAAAAGAATTGAAAACATTGCTTTTTTCCGCTATTCTTCTATTTAATATGAAAGAACTTGAATTAAAATACGGATGCAACCCGAATCAGAAACCGGCTCGGGTTTATGTAGATGAAGGCGACCTTCCAATCGAAGTTTTGAACGGCCGACCGGGATATATCAATTTGCTGGACGCTTTGAACGGCTGGCAGCTTGTAAAAGAACTTAAAGAGGCCACAGGTCTTCCTGCCGCAACAAGCTTCAAGCACGTAAGTCCTGCAGGAGCCGCCGTTGGTAAACCTTTGAGCGACACGCTCAAAGCCATTTACTTCACTGACGGCGTTGAGCTCACTCCGCTGGCAGCAGCTTATGCCCGTGCCCGCGGAGCTGACCGTATGAGTTCTTTCGGCGATTTCATTTCTCTCAGCGATGAATGTGACGAGGCCACGGCTCTACTTATCAAAAAAGAAGTTTCTGACGGTATCGTAGCCCCGGGATATTCCGCAAAAGCACTTGAAATCCTCAAGGCAAAAAAAGGCGGAAATTACTGCGTCATTCAGATTGACCCGAACTACGTTCCTCCTGCAACAGAAGTAAAACAGGTTTTCGGCGTTAAATTCGAGCAGGGACACAACTTCCTTAAAATCGACGAGTCTTGCCTTTCAAACATCGTTACAAAAAACAAAAATCTCAGTGAGGACGACAAACATAATCTTATCATCGCCCTCATCACTCTCAAATACACCCAGTCAAACTCAGTCTGCTACGTCAAAGACGGTCAGGCAATCGGTATCGGAGCAGGCCAGCAGAGCCGCGTTCACTGTATCCGCCTTGCAGGTCAGAAAGCCGACAACTGGTGGCTCCGCCAGAGCCCGAAAGTCCTGGGCCTACAGTTCGTCGACGGAATCAAGCGGGCAGACCGTGACAACGCAATCGACGTTTACATCGGCGAAGAATACGAGGATGTCCTTGCAGAAGGCAAATGGCAGAACATTTTCAAGGTCAAGCCGGAAGTCTTCACCCGGGAAGAAAAACGGGCTTGGCTTGACAAAAACACAAATGTCGCCGTCGGAAGCGACGCATTCTTCCCGTTCGGGGACAACATCGAGCGGGCAAGAAAAAGCGGAGTCACAGTAGTAGCACAACCAGGCGGAAGTGTCCGTGACGATCAGGTAATCGAAACCGCCGACAAGTACAACATGGTAATGTGCTTTAACGGCATAAGACTGTTCCATCACTAGTTTGTAAGATAATGCCCACATGGATGTGGGTGATAAGCAAAGAGAGAATTTTCGGAACGAAAATTCTCGTACGAATCAAAAATTACATGGATGTAATTTTTGTTCGACTGTTTCATCACTAAGGGTATTAGAAAAACAACTTATTGAAACCACAGATTACACAGATTATATATGTTTTTATTAAACGCTTTCGTATTGACACGAACGCCTTTCTTAGTTCAAAATTTTAATCTGTGTTCATCTGTGGTTATTTTTTTAGACTTATGAAACAACTTTCCTCGTATACACATCTTTTTTTTGACCTTGACGGAACCCTTACTGAATCTGCTCCGGGAATTATTAATTCGGCCCGTTACGCTTTGGCACAATACGGAATCACTGACATTCCTGATTCAAGCCTGCGAAAATTCATCGGACCGCCTCTCATGGATTCATTTCAGGAATTTTTCGGCTTTTCTCCAAAAAAGGCACGGGAAGCCATGAAAAAGTACCGGGAATATTTTGCCGAAAAAGGTCTTTTTGAAAATTCTGTCTATCCGGGGATCCGAGAAAGCCTGACCGCACTCAAATCCCAGGGCAGGAAGCTTTTTGTCGCCACAAGCAAACCTGAAATCTACACGAACCGCATCCTTGAAAAATTTGAACTAACTCACTTCTTTGAATTCGTGGGCGGGGCTGACATTGAAGAAACCAGAAGCGAAAAGGCAAAAATCATTGAGCACGTCATAAAAAGTGCAGGCCTTGAAAGCCAGGTGCAGGCCGGCCAAATTCTTATGATTGGCGACCGCAAGCATGACATTATCGGCGCACACAAAAACAAGGTTCCATGCTGTGCCGTCCTCTGGGGCTACGGAAATCTGGAAGAATTCAAGGAAAATGCCGCTGATTTTGTGATTGAAAAACCAGCGGAACTGATTTAAAAAACTAATCTTTTCTCCAAAAAAAATGCCACACAGCAAGAAAAGGAAGGCCGTGCAGCGATTAGGGGGTTTTAGGGGCGAAGCCCCTAGGAGAATGGGGGGGGTGACGCAACAAAGTGCGGCACGGGGGAAAGGCCTTTCCCCTCCCCTCTTCAATTTATGCATAAATCGGGCGAACTTTGATTACGCCATCAATAGCTTCGAGCGCTTTGAGCGCTTCACCCTCAACTTTTCCGTCAACATCAATGAGACAGTAGGCCAAATCATTTTTGTTCTGATCAACCATTCCAGAGATGTTGAGTTTTGCGTTGCCCAAAACTGTGGTGAACTGAGCAATCATGTTCGGAACGTTTTTGTGGGCGATGCAGAGTCGGGTTCCGCCAGCCGGTGTCTCGTTGTTCAGGAATGTCTTCGGGAAGTTTACTGAATTTCGGATTTCACCTGATTCAAGGAAGTCACGAAGTTCCTGAACCGCCATGACAGCACAATTGTCCTCAGCCTCCGGAGTTGAAGCGCCAAGATGTGGCAGGCAGATTACCTTGTCGCACTTCATAAGCTCTTCGTCAGCGAAGTCTGTGATGAGGGTTGCGACTTTTCCAGAAGCGAGGGCTGCCAGAATGTCAGCGTTGTTGACCAGTCCGCCGCGAGCAAAGTTCACGATGCGAACGCCGTCTTTCATTGTTTTGATTGAAGAAGCGTTAATCATGCCCTTTGTGTCGTTTGTCTGCGGAACATGAACCGTGATGTAGTCAGATTTTGTGTAGACGCCTTCGAGGGTATCAGAAATCTTTACGTTGCGGTCGAGGGCCAGGGCTGCCTTTACAGAAAGGAAAGGATCGTAACCGATAACGTTCATGCCAAGGGCGATTGCCGTGTTTGCGACCAGTGCTCCGATTGCGCCAAGACCGATAACGCCCAAAGTTTTTCCTTTAAGCTCAGGACCGACGAACTGAGATTTGCCTTTTTCTGCCAGGGCGGGAATCTCGTCGCCTTTTCCGGCAAGTCCTGCAACCCACTTGTTTGCAGCAACGGCTGGTCGGCTAGAAAGCAGAAGACCGAGGATAACAAGCTCTTTTACTGCGTTTGCGTTAGCTCCCGGTGTGTTGAATACGACAACGCCCTTAGCGGCAAGCTCCTCGCAAGGAATGTTGTTTACGCCGGCACCGGCTCGTCCTACGGCCTTTACGCTTGCAGGAAGCTCCATTGAGTGCATGTCAGCAGAGCGGACAAGGATTGCGTCCGGATTGTTGATGTCGGTAGCAATCTCATAAGAATCGCGTGGAAAGTTCTCCAAGCCGATTGAACTGATTTTATTAAGTGTCTGAATCTTGTACATAATTTGTTCTCCTTGATTAAATTCCTCACAGAGTTTAGGAGCGCACAGAGAGCTTTTCGTATGGGAAACTCCACACCTAAAACTTGCTGTATTTCAAACGACGAGTTTGAGGTGTAAAACCCGATATATCAGAACATTCTCTGTGAACTCTGTGCCTCTGTGAGGAATTTTTTTATTTATTAGCCTCGGCGAATTTTTTCATGAACTCAACCAATGCTTTGACTCCGTCCAGAGTCATTGCGTTGTAGATTGAGGCTCGCATTCCGCCAACCAGGCGGTGACCTTTGAGGTTTACGAGGCCTTGAGCGGCGGCTTCCTTAACGAACTTGTCGTTGATTTCCTTCTCTTTTGCGAGAGCGGCTTTTTCTGCGTCAGAGCGGTCAGCCTCGTCTTTCTTTCCAGCGGCTGCTGTCTCGGCTGTAGAGTATTTTGTGAGGAAAGGAACGTTCATCAGAGAGCGGCTTCCCTTTTCTGTTGTCGCGTGATAGAAATCGCTTGAGTCAAGGAAGTCGTAGAGGTAATCAGCCTTTTCCTTGTTTCGTTTGAGCATTCCTTCCGCTCCGCCGTTCTTTTCAATCCAGTGAAGGACTTTTCCCAAAACATAGATTGTGTAGCATGGCGGTGTATTGTACATGCTTCCGTTGTCAGCGTGGGTTTTGTAAGCGAGCATTGTCGGTGTTCCCGGCAAGCAGTCAGAGGCTTCAGGAATCAAGTCTTCGCGGACGATTACCAAAGTAACGCCAGCTGGAGCCAAGTTTTTCTGTGCGCCAGCGAAAAGCAAACCGAATTTTGAGACATCAAGAGGCTCGCTCAAAACGCAAGAAGAAATATCTGCGACCAAAGGAATGTCGCCTGTCTCCGGGATGTACTCGTAGTGAGTTCCCATGATTGTGTTGTTGAAGCAGACGTAAACATAGTCGTAGTCGCCGGTAACTTTCTCAACTTTCGGGATGTAAGAATAATTCTTGTCTTTTGAAGAAGCGATTACGTCAACGGCGATTCCAAGTTTTTTTGCCTCAGCGGCAGCTTTTTTTGCCCAAACGCCAGTCTCGATGTAAGCGGCTTTCTTGTTTTTGATACCCAGGTTCTGAGCGACCATTGCGAACTGTGTGCTTCCGCCGCCCTGAACGAAAAGAACCTTGTAGTTCTCAGGAACTTTCATCAATTTGCGGACCATAGCCTCTGCGTCCTGAATGATTGGCTCGTAAGCCTTTGAGCGGTGGCTCATCTCCATTACGGACTGACCTGTTCCTTTATAATCAAGCATTTCTGCCGCACATTCATTCAAAACTTCTTCCGGCAAGCAAGAAGGACCAGCACTAAAATTGTAGACTCTAGCCATAACGTACCCCTTTGTACTGTGAAATTATTCACGAAATCAATGGCTAGATTCTAGAACTTTGAAAAAATAAGGTCAAGAAAAAGCAGGAATTTTTCCATCTTTACTGTGAATTCTTTCACAGTAAAGATTTTACTTCCGCAAGTGTCGGCAATGCAGGAATTGCTCCACGCTTAGAAACTCAGAGAGCCGCCACAGTATTGGCAAAAGTCAGGTCTTCCTCAAGCTCCTGTCTGCTAAAAGAAAAAGGATTTTTCCGTCGAGTAAGACGATACAAAAGCCCGCCATTGAAACTGTCTCCGGCTCCGGTAGTATCCACAACGCTCACCTTCCTTGACTCAACTCTTCAGCAGTCAACTTCTCCTGCCAGATTTTTAAATGCGTAAAAAACGCCTTTTGAACCAAGCGTTATCAGAACAAGTTTTGGTCCACATGAAAGAATCTCACGTGCAATTTTTTCATGCGGATTCTCCCCGTCATAATTGCTATATAGTAAAAAAATCTCTTCTTCTGAGATTTTCAGAATATCTGTGAGAGGAATCATGCTTTTTATGAGCGAAATTCCGTCAGCTCGGCCACCCCATAGCGACTCGCGGTAATTCGGATCATAAGAAATAAAGCCGCCTGCTTTTTTTACTAGATTTACAGCCGCTTGAGTCGCAGATTTCGAAGGCTCCGTAGTCAGCGAGAGTGAGCCGATATGCAGAATTGCCGTGCTTTCAAGGACATCTCGGTTCAAATCATCAACAGAAAGCTGTGTGTCAGCTCCCGGATTCCGACAGAATGAAAAATGACGCTCACCTTTTTGGTCAAGGCTCACAAAGGCAAGGGTCGTGTGCTGGGTATTGGTTCGACACATGCCGGAAGTGTCTACGTTCAAGCCTTCGAGAACAGCACGCAAGTCATAGCCGAAAGAGTCCTCGCCGGTCATGCCAATAAAAGCGCCTTTTCCCCCAAGTTTCGACAAGGCAGCCACGCAATTCGCCGGAGCCCCACCGGGATTCTCTTCATATAAATTTTTCCCGTCAGAGTTTTTTCCGGCAAAAGTAAAATCAATCAGAATTTCTCCGAGTGCAGTTACATCAAATTTCTTTTCCATAAATAAAATCTAGTCTCCCGTTGATTCACGGTACACCAGAGAGCTTTCGACATACACGGTTCTGAATGGCAGCGCAGGGTCTTTCATGCGCGAAAACAGCAGGTCAATTGCCGACTGTCCCATAGCTTGCGCATTGATATGAATCGTCGTCAGCGAAGGAGTAATGATACGGGACTCTGGCGCATCGTCAAAACCGCACAAAAACAAGTCATTGGGAACGCTCTTGCCAAGCTTTTTGAGCATCTGAAGCGCATCCAGTGCGACAAAATCATTGGCACAGATAAAAAGCGACGGAAGCTTTTCACAATTCCTCAGGCACCTTTCAAGATAGGCCGTGTATTCGTCATGGGACGGATACTCCAAACCGACCGATTCACCTGTCAGGCACCATTCGTCCCGGAATGGCAGGCCGAACATCCTGAGCGCCCCCATATACGCGTCATAGCGCTCATAAAACGAAAGGCAGTGCAGTTTCTCGCCGATGAAGCCGATTTCAGTTTTGCCCCGGTCGGCCATCTCCTTTACGAGCCGGTAAATGCCGCTTCTGTTCTCCATGAGCAGGCAATCCGCAGCCAAAGGCTTTTCCAAATAAGTCACAGCGTTGTCAATGAACACCAAAGGAATCTCAAGGGCACACAGCATCTGGCTGTATGCCGTATCGAACATTTCCAGGCAGAAAATTCCTGCGACTCGTTTCGTGTCAAAATTGGCGGGGAGACGACAGTCAGCCCGCTCCTGAGGCATAACCCGATATATAGTGAAGCCATAGCCGAGAAGAGAGGCTTTCACCTGCATCTCGTCCAGCATCCGTGCGGAGAAATGGGAACCGCTTAACGTGGCACCGGTAAGGATGACAAGCTCTTTTTGAGCTTCCCCGCCGATGCCCGCAGCAACTTCTGCAACAGGTATCTGGGTAAAAAGCTTGTAACCCATTTCCATCGCCTTTTTTAGGATACTGTCACGCGTTGCGTCGGCAATAATTCCTGTACCATTTATGGCTTTTGAAACGGTATTTCGCGAAAGCCCCATCTCACTTGCTATGTCTTGTATCGTTACTCTTCTTGGCATACCGTAATAGGAACGGCAACGGTACGGTCTGCATAATCGGCGATTTTGACGAGACAAGCGGCGATTTTTCTGAGATTTCACAACAGGCAATTGACAACGGCATTGACTTTTACGCTCCTCAGACTGTAGAGACTCCAGACGGCAGGCGCGTCATGATTGCATGGATGCAGAACTGGGATTCCTGTTCAATAAGGGAAGAAGGCTCTCCCTGGGCCGGACAAATGACACTTCCGAGAGAAATTTTCATTAAAGATGGAAGATTATGGCAGAAACCCAGCCGGGAATTCGAATTCCTCAAAAAGAAGGAATTTTCTATCCCAAATTTGATAATAAGAAATGAGAGACTTTCGATTAAAGAAGTGAAAGGCCGCATGCTTGCAATGGACTTGCTGATTCGCCCAAAGGCTGGCTGCTATTCTTTCAGCATCAGACTAGCAGAAGACAAAGATTCCTACACGGAGCTAGTCTACCGCATCCATGAGCATACCCTCACGCTCGACCGACGCTGTTCAGGAAGCCGACGGCATTTCTTTCAGCGCTGACGGTGAAGCGTCGATAGACATAACGAAAAGCCGCATTTAGTTTCCTGCAATCATTCCTGTAAGAATCGTAACCGTGTTCACGCTCTCCACTTTGATTTCTTTGGGGAGCGACAGCACGATGTTCGTATAATTTACTATTCCCTTGATTCCGTAGGAATACAGGCGCTCTGCCATAAACTGAGCCTTTTCATCAGGAACGGAGAGCACGGCATATTCGATTCCAAGCTGACGGATTTTTTTCTCAAGATCCAGCGTGGGAAAAAGCGGCACGGAGGATTTCATGATTTCTATCTTGTTGAAATTCGTATCGAATCCTGCTGCCAGCTCAAAGGAACTTCCCTCAAAGGCAGAGGATTCAAGCAGAGCCTCCCCTAGTTTTCCCAGTCCTACAATGCAGCAGAGGTGTTTTTTGGATGCCAGTTTATCAATTTCAAAGGCAGAGCAGATTGCGTCCCGCAAGATTTTTATATCATAGCCGTTTGAGCACCCGTTATGCAGCTCCAGACAGGAAATATCGCGCCGAATCGTTGCCTCGCCCCAGCCAGTCAGTTCAGAAAGTTCCACCGAGGTGACTCTTGGTTTTTCCAGCTGAGAAAGCAATCGAGAAAGCGTGATAAGCCTTTTTTTTGAGGGAAGAGGAATTTTTCGCATAATCTGATTTCATTATATACTTTTTTGAAATACATGCTATAATAGTCTGATTGTTTTTGGAGACTTCAATGATTAAATGTATAAAATGTGCAAATGACTTGCCAGACAACGCAAATTTCTGTTACAACTGCGGCTTTCCTGTAGGTTCAATTCGTGTATGCCGATCGTGTCCAGAATGCGGAGCATCGCTCAGCGCAATCGACAAGTTCTGTTCCCAGTGTGGCAAAGCTGTCCGTGTCATCAAATCAACCGATGAAAATCCATTTATCTCCAACGAATCAAAATCAGCGAACAACGCCATTCCCAAAATGCTTCCAGTGCAGGGCGGTGAATTTTTAATGGGCGGGGCAAGCGCAAACTGTCCCGTCACGCTTTCAAGCTATTACATGTCAGAGACACCAATTACCCAAAAACAATACAAAGCTGTCATGAACCACAATCCTGCAAAATTACAAGGCGAAGACAAACCTGTTGAAATGGTCAACTGGTGCGAAGCAATTATATTCTGCAACATATTAAGCTCAATGCAGGGGCTCACTCCATGCTACAATATCGGTTCCATCACAGACTTGCGCAGGCTCGACGCATCAAGCCCGGTCTGGAAGCGAATTTCCTGCAATTTCTTCGCAAACGGCTATCGTCTTCCCACAGAAGCAGAATGGGAATTCGCGGCTCGGGGCGGCAGAAACTGTGATCCGTATCAATTTGCCGGCAGCTCCGACATAAATCAGGTAGCCTGGTACGGCGAAAACAGCGATATCTCAAGTCATATCGTCGGAACCAAAAATCCGAACTCTCTCGGTCTCTACGATATGAGCGGAAATGTCACGGAATGGTGCTGGGACTACTTCGAGAACGAGCTTCCTGCAAAATCACAGACGAACCCCCACGGACCGCAAATCGGAAATCTGCACGTCAAGAGAGGCGGAAGCTGGCTTGACGATTCACCAATGTGCTCGGTCTATTTCCGCAGTGGAAGTGTTCCAGCCGGAAAAAGCAGCAGCCTCGGATTCAGAGTCTGCCAAAGTGCAATCGCAAATACGCAACTATAATTCACAGCAAATCAAAAATAAGGAAGAATATATATGACAATTACACAGAATAAAACCCCTGATGGACTCGAACTCATCGTAGCAGGTCGTCTTGACACGAACACAGCCCCGGAACTTGAATCGGCGCTCAAACAGATAGAGCCTGCAAAGCAAACGCTTTACCTCAATCTCAAGGATATTGATTATGTATCCAGCGCGGGCTTGCGCGTAATTCTGCTCGCCCACAAAATCATGCTTCCTACAGGTGGCAAAATGGTTCTCCGACAGCCTTCGGAATTCTGTACGCAAGTTCTAGAGGCAACAGGAATGGATTCAATCCTCACGATAGAATAATGGCAGCCCCGAAAACCGAAGTTTTCAGAGGCTCCTGTAATTTTATACCAGCTTTTTTTGGATAGTCAGGATGTTTTCACCGTTCATGTACTTATAATCCACGCTGTCCATGAATTTTTTTGTCAGGAAGATTCCCAATCCCCCGATTTTACGTTCTTCGGCACAAAGAGTAATATCGGGGTCTTCTTTTTCAATTGGATTGAATTCCTTTCCAGAATCCTTAAAAACCACTTTAAGGGTGTCATCATTGAAAGAGGCAAAAATACTTACCTCGCCGGACTCAGGTTGATAGGCATAGTGAGCAATGTTCACAAAAATTTCTTCGACTGCCAAATCAATTTTATTCATGATAGCAGGGGAACAGTCAGATGGCAGGAATGAATGGACGAATTCATTCACCTGCTCCATATTCCTGTCCTCTGCGCTGACTCTCAGTTCTTTTTCAGGCTCTGAGCCCTGATTGGTCTTGAAGGCCATTCCCAGCATCGTGATATCGTCAAACTGGTCAGCCCCGCCGACAAAAGCATCAATATCGGCGCGCACAAAAGAAAGAAGTTCTTTCGGCTGGAGTTTCTTTGCATCCTCACGGCTCAGAGTCTCAAGCAGACGCTCTTCTCCGTACAAGCGATTCTGACTGTCAGTCGCTTCCGTCACACCATCCGTATACATGAAAATTCTGTCGCCTGCCTGAATTGTAATTTCGTAGTTTTTATACGGTATGCCTTCCATTGCGGCAAGCATAAGATTCGGCTTTGTATGGATATAGGAAACTTTTCCGTTCTGACAGAGCAAGGGAGCCGTGTGACCGGCATTTGCAAACTGAAGCCGCCCCGTACTGATTTCAAGAATCGCCATCCAGCAGGTTACAAAAAGTCCGGATTCATTTCCCTCGCAGAGAATATTGTTCACGTGCGTGAAAATTTCCGCCGGAGTTTTGAAACGATAGGCCGCATCTTTTAAAAGAGTTTTTGCGATAACCATGAACAAGGCGGCCGGAACTCCTTTCCCTGAAACGTCGGCAACGACAACGGCAAAGTGATTGTCATCAATCATGAAGAAATCATAGAAATCGCCGCCAACTTCCTTGGCAGGAGACATAGTAGCAAACAGCTCGATTTCGGGATGGTTCTCATAAGGCGGGAATACCCTTGGAAGCATTTCAGCCTGAATTTTTGTGGCGACGTTCAATTCAGCCCCAAGTCTTTCCTTTTCGGCGGTTGCCTTGGTCAAGTCCGAAATATAGCGGTTCATGTCCTCGCTCATTTTTTCAATCGATTTTGCAAGGAGTCCCAGCTCATCGTGATTCTTGATTTTTTTGAGCACCCCGCTAAGTTCCCCATGGTGAGCGGCAAAATTCGAGGTTTCATCAATAATGAGCATAAGAGGCCCGACAAGCCCGCGCAAAAGTGAAAGCATGTACAAGCCCAGGAAGAACACCGTGAAAATCAAGATTGCAGTCAGGAAAGTCTTTAAATATCCGGCCTTGTATTCCCGAATTTCAGTCATTGGCTTGACGACGCTCATAATCGCAATGTTTGCCCCTGTGAAATCCCGCACGGGAACCATGGTCGTAACGTGGCCGCCAGTCGCAGTATAGGAGAAATAGCTTTTTGACAGACCTTTTTCGATTATATTCCTAAGACTTTCAATATAGTCAGGAGTTTTGTTTTCGAGGGACTGAACATAACCAAGAGGAATTTCCTTGGCATCAAGAACGAGACTGTTCACAGTGTCAAAAACATAGGTCCTGGATTTATAATCAGAAGAAACAACCGTAAGATAAATGAACGCGACTTCCGCCGTTTCTGTCAATTCGTAAAGTCTGGCGTTTGTAGAGTCCCAGTTGCCGTCAGAACCGTCAGTGAGCCATGAGAAAATGCGCTCAGGGTCTATGTATGAAATCGCTGTTTCAGCAAACTGTTTCGTCACATTGGCGTACAGATTTTCAATTTGCTTTTTGAATTCCCGATAGCTGATATAACTGTTGATGACACAAAGCAGCACGCCGAAGATAATTGCACCGGCAAGCAACTTAAAAGAAAGGACTGA
The DNA here is from genome assembly GCA_017469785.1 of Treponema sp. Taxonomy (GTDB): domain Bacteria; phylum Spirochaetota; class Spirochaetia; order Treponematales; family Treponemataceae; genus Treponema_D. The sequence goes on along the minus strand of JAFUFU010000003.1, from coordinate 18,503 downwards.
AATCTGAATTTTGTGTTTCATAAACGTTCCTAGGGATATTATAGACTGAATTTGAACTTTTTTTGAAGTTTTTTTTCAGATTTTTACATAAAGATTGCCAAAAAGAGATATTTTTTTCCTATTAATATACATGAAACACATAAGTATTTTTACACGAAGACTCAGAAGCGATTTCCTGACGTTTTTTTTCACGGCGACTTTGGCATTCACACAGATTTCATGCGCCCTTTCTGAACCGGAAGAGTCCCCGAAATTCCAGAATTTAAAAGTGGCCAACTGGAACCTGCAGACATTTTTCGACGCAGTTTTTGACGGAAATGAATACACCGAATATAAAAGCGCTAAAAGCGGTTGGAGCACAGAGCGCTATGAAGAGCGTCTGGACAGGCTTGCATCGGTTATCAAAAAACTTGATGCAGATATTTTTATAATGGAAGAATTGGAAAAAGAGTCCCAATTGCAGGACATCGCAAACAGGCTGACGGGAACCTTTGATTTCTCACGGCTCTACACCCACGGATTTTTTGCCGCCGCAGAAGGAAGCTCCATTGGCTGCGGAGTCATATCCCGCTATCCACTGGAAGATATTTCCGTCCACACGCTTGATGTCCGAACAGGAGACAGCCAGCCTCCGATGCGCCCTATCATGCAATTTTCCGTAACAAAAAGAAACCGGACTCTCACGATTTTTGTAAATCACTGGAAGAGCAAGAGCAGCGGAGCCGAAGCATCTGAAATATGGAGGAAGAGGCAGGAAAAGCTTCTCTCTCGGCTCATGAAAAGCGCAAAGGGCAAAAACAAAGCCGTCCTTGCAACAGGCGACTTCAATAAAGACATTTCTGAATTCGATATTTGTATTCCAGAAAATTCCCAGAGCGAAAAGAATGCGAATCTCCCGGTGAAAAACGTAATCCTTCATGGAGAGGAAAATCTCCTGGTGTATTCGCCCTGGATTTTAAAGGACGGAGAATTTCTTTGTCCCGGAAGCTACTGGTACAAAAATGCCTGGGAACGGATTGACCACTTTTTTGCCGCCGGCGACATTGTTATCAGCGATTTTTGCGCCGAAAGCGAGGGAGATTGGGCCTTCGAGAACGGACAGCCCCGCCGATACCAGCTGTGGAACGGTAAGGGATATTCAGATCATCTCCCAATAAGCTGCACAGTGAGTTTTTAGCTCTTCTAGCGGCAACCGATATCTTCTTCCTCGCCCACATCCCATGCGTCAAAGAGATTGTCAGGCGTGGTCTCGTCCTCGTCTTCCTCATCAGCGTCATCACTTTCAGAGCCAGACGGATTTTCATTAGCCGCGGCGGAAGCAGCTCTATCGGCCGCGCTTTCATCTGCTGCAACCAGGGATTTATCGCTTGTGGCGGGAGCCACGCTCTCAACAGGAGAGGCATCATAATCGCCGTGTGTTCCGTCGTCTTCATTCTCATCAAATTCAGGAGTAACGGCCTTGTCTCCGATTTCCTCGCGCATCTCGGCGACAAGAGCCTCATTAGCCGCCACACGGGCAGCAAGCTCAGGCGGAACAGAAGCCATCTCAGCGGCATCTTTCAGCGTCGCGGGCTCCACTTTCACAGGAGAATCTGAATTTTCAATTTTCAACTCTCCATTTTCATTTTCCTGTGGGATTGCCACATCGAAAGGAAAGCCCTTTCTTAGCGTCGCCTGAGTCAAAAACATTTTTATCGCCGTGTCGATGTCAGTGCCAAGGGTCTCAAAAATCTCGCTGGCATTCTCAACCAAAGCGTCATCCAAATCAATCTCAAAAGTCTTAATCATAAGTAAATTATCGGAAAAATATTAGCATAAAATTAGACGCGGATACGCGCAGATGAACGCAGATTGTTTTTATAGACGCGGGTGCTTTGACACAAAAAAATCCCACCCCAAGAAAATCTCAGAGCGGGTATTCTAAATTCCTCACGGAGAACACAGAGTTCACAGAGAGCTTTCAGAATTAGGAAAATCGTTCCTGTTCATTACGCTCTCTGTGCGCTCCTAAGCTCTGTGAGTTTTATGCTTTGTTCAAGCGAGACTGTCGCAAGCTGACGCTTGCCAGCATGAACTTACGCATTCAAGCGCTTTTCCAAGTCGTCCAAGCAGTCAGACAATTCTTTCGGCAAGTGTGAGCCGAATTTTGGATAGTGGTTTTCGCGGATGTCTTTGACTTCCTTCAACCAGCCTTCCTTGTCAACTTTTGTGATCTCTGGAAGAGTCTTTTTGTAGTACTCTGGCAATCCATCTGTGTTGATAGCACCGTCTTTTGGCATGAAGCCGATTGGTGTGTCAACATAGTTGTCTTTTCCGTCGCAGCGGTCGAAAATCCATGCGAGTACGCGTGAGTTGTCGCCGTAGCCTGGCCACATGAATCCGCCTGGAAGCTCTGCGTTGTTCTCGTCCTTGCGGAACCAGTTAACGTAGAAGATCTTTGGCAATTTGTCCTGGTCTTTTGCAGCCTTACCAACATTAACCCAGTGCTGGAAGTAGTCGCCCATGTTGTATCCACAGAATGGGAGGATAGCGAATGGGTCGCGGCGGATTTTTCCGACTTCGCTAGCATTGATTGTTGAAGCGGCTGTGATTTCTGAACCAACGATAGAACCCAAGAATACACCGTGGTTCCAGTTGCGGCTCTGATGTACGAGAGGTACAGTTGACGGGCGGCGTCCACCGAAGAGGATAGCAGAGATAGGTACACCTTTTGGATCTTCCCACTCCGGGGCGATACACGGACACTGATTTGCAGGTGCTGTGAATCGTGCGTTCGGGTGAGCGAATTCCTCGCCTTTTGGTGATTTGTCTTTTGGAAGAGCGTCACGAGTGTTGCCTTTCCAGTCAACAAGCTTGCCCTTTGCAGGATAGCCGATTCCTTCCCACCAAACATCGCCGTCTTCTGTAAGAGCACAGTTTGTGAAGATTGTGTTCTTTGAAGCCGAAACGAGAGCGTTCTTGTTGCTTTCTGCAGAAGTTCCCGGTGCAACGCCGAAGAAGCCTGCTTCCGGGTTGATAGCGTAGAGGCGGCCATCTTCGCCGTATTTCATCCAAGCAATGTCATCACCGATTGTCTCGACTTTCCAGCCTGGGATTGTCGGGATAAGCATAGCGAGGTTTGTTTTTCCACATGCTGACGGGAATGCGCCAGTAACGTATTTGACTTCGCCCTGTGGGTTTGTGAGCTTGAGGATGAGCATGTGCTCAGCAAGCCAGCCTTCTTCGTGAGCGATGACAGAAGCGATGCGGAGAGCGAAACATTTTTTGCCAAGCAAAGCGTTTCCGCCGTATCCTGAACCGTAGCTCCATACGAGGTGCTCCTCTGGGAACTGAGAGATGTATTTCTGCTCGACAGGAGCGCAAGCCCAAACGCCGTTGTCTTTTTCGCCGTTGTTGAGTGGCTTACCAACTGAATGGAGACATGGAACGAAATCATCGCCAAGATACTGCCATACTTTCTCGCCAGCGCGAGTCATGATGTCCATGTTGAGGACGACATATTCTGAATCGGTAAGCTCGATACCAGTCTTAGAGATTGGTGAGCCGAGAGGACCCATGCAGAACGGAATGACATACATTGTGCGTCCGTGCATACAACCCTTGTAGAGGCCTTTCATGGTTGCCTTGAGCTCAACAGGGTCAATCCAGTTGTTTGTCGGGCCCGCATCTTCCTGTTTTTTAGAAGAAATGAAAGTTCGTTTTTCAACGCGGGCAACGTCAGAAGGATCTGAACGGAAGAGGTAGCTGTGTGGTTTTTTAGCCAATGGAGTAGCCAAACCAGAGTCAACGCACTTTTTAACGAGAGCGTCGTATTCAGCAGCTGAACCATCACAAACGACAACATTGTCCGGTTCACACATTTTTACGCATTCTTCGACCCAAGCTTTGATTTTTGCGTTGGGGATTTCTGCAACAGTTTTAATAGCCATGAAAATGCTCCTTAAAATCAAATTTGTTTTGATTATAATATCTTTTTTGTGAATATGGAAGTGAGAAAGACCCGTTAGATTGTGAATTTCTTTTCTCATTTTCTTTTTGCAAAACATTATAGAAAATCTCTGTACTGTCTGTTAGAATGTCCGCCATGAAAAAGCTTATTTCTGTTTTTTCGTCTTTTCTTTTTTCTTTTGCCTTGCTTTATGCAAACGAATTCAAGTCTTTTCTGGTTCCCGATTTAAATGAGAGCGTCGTTTACGTCGGAGCCTATGACTGGGGCGCATGTATAGACAAAATCGTAATCAACGTGGGGATTATGGTGTCTCCGTCGGCTGTACGTGCCCCGGATTTTAAGGTTAATCAGATTCTTTATGTAAAGAACGGCAGTCTGGGCATGGCAAAAGGCGAGCTTTCGGTGGTAGATGCCTTTTGTTCTGATTCGACAGGTTCTCAGATTTACGAGCCTTCTTCATATATTACTGTTTTGACGGATGTTTATCCCGAAGCCGAGAATTCAAGCCCCTTTGTTTCCCTTTCCCTGGGGGATAGATTCGAGAAAATGTACGGTTATCGGGTTGAAAATGACGAGCTTGATATTTCTATAAAAAAAATGAAGGGCTTTGTCAACAGTCTGGCTTCCTGCTTTGAGGTTGATTCTTTCTCATACACCTATCCCGCTACGGAAGAAGACTTGGCCGACCCTAAATATAAGGAAGAAAGTGTGACCCTGCCCTATGCAAGCTTTATTCCCCAGGATAATTCTGGCAAGAAAATCCCGCTGATTTTGTGGTTTCACGGCATGGGCGAGTCCGGAGATAATATCTACAAGGTTTTATTCGGCACAAAAACGACGGCTCTTGTCGATAAAGGAATTCAGGGCTACTTTAGTGACGGCGTGGCTGTCCTGGCTCCTCAGTGTCCTTCTGGATGGCTTCAGGTAAAAGAAAAGGGGGCTTTTGGAATCCGTTATTGGGCACCTATTGATAAGGAGGCTCCGGTAAATGCCGTCAAAAAGCCAGTCAGTAAATTTCTGGGTAAATTCTTCGTTAAAAAAGAAAGAGAGAAAGTTCCCATAGAAAAAATTCCTTTTGCTGCTGTTTCCTATTATACGGAACCGGTTTCAGCCCTCCTTGATAAATTCTTGGGGGAAAATCCGCAGATTGATATAAACCGGATTTACGTTGGCGGTTGTTCTGCTGGCGGTTACATGACGATGAACATGATGATTCAGTGCCCGGAACGTTTTGCGGCCGCTTTTCCTATTTGCGAGTATTATCTGGATTCCAAAATTACAGACAGCCAGATTCGTTCTTTGGCAAAAAAGCCCCTGTGGTTTACCTATGCTTTAAATGACGGTTCGGTAAATCCCGAAAAAAACTCAATTCCTACTATTAAGCGTCTTCTTTCTGCGGGAGCTGATAATGTTCATTACTCGGAATTCAGAAACGTCGTCGATTTGAGCGGTAATTACCTTATGAACAGAACGGCCGACCGTGATGATGAGGACTTCGGGCTTCCCTATGAGTACGAGGGGCACTGGAGCTGGATTTATGTCCTTAATGATGTTTGTAACGATGGGGACTTGAAGATGTTTGAATGGTTGAGTAATCAATAAATGGCAAAAGGGTACTTTCTAAGGAAATGCTGATTTAAAAAAATTAAAATCCTCTTTTAATTATCAGCCCTTAAGTGCTATAATAATTATAGAATAGAACGGAATTATGCATTTTTTTCTTGAATTTGCAAGAGTGCGAACAAATTTCTTTTTAATTTTCTCTCTGATATTGGTTTGTTGCGGCTTTGTTTCCTGCAAAAAAGAAAAAGAGCCAGACAAGTTGATTATAGGCGATGATTTTTACTATTGGGAAGCCGATGCCGACTCCAATCTGGGCGACGCAATGCGAAACATGCAGAATTTCAAAAAACTTGAGGACACTTCCACAAGGAACTTACGCAACGTGCTTGGTGCCGGCCCTCATTTCGTATGGGGCAAGGCGGAATTTGAAATTCCCGAAGGATTCAAAGACGTCCCCCTGGGCCTGGTAATTCCCCATCTGAAATTTGCGGAACAGCTTTTCCTGAACGGAAATTTCATCTCCATGTATGGTGGCTTTCCACCCCACGAGCAGTCCACTCTCTTCAAGGCTCACTTTTTCAGCTTTCCCATCAATCTTCTCAACCGTGACGGCAAGAACATCATACTTATCAAAGTATTCGCTCAGGGCAAGGCAGGAATCTCATCGCACGCTTTCATCCTGCCAACCCAGTTTGCCTATCCGGCATTCGAGAGAATCAATTTCAATCACACACGCATATATATGTTCTTTGTCGGAAGCCAATTGTTCGCCTTCCTGCTCTTCCTGTGCTTCTTCATCAATATCAGGAGTTACCGCGAATTCCGTGATTTCGCCCTGCTGAACATTTTCACGCTGATTTTCCTGATTCCGTTTTTTGCGACTGAACTTCCGATGTATACAAACGGTTTCCTTCCCTATATGCCCTTCATCAAGTTTACTCTCTGCATTCCGCCATGCTTCATGATTTATTTCGCAACCCTGTTTGCCATCGATTATCACAATCGCTATTATAAGAAAATATACAAAATAATACGTCTGACAGCTTTGGCGGTACAAGTAATCATGATTATCCTGGCCCCTACCTATGAATCGCTTGTTAAGATAACACCGATTATCCTTGTCCTCATCGCTTTCCAGCTTATAATCGGAATCAGGGTTGTCATTCAGGAATTGCTTAAAAAAGAAACAAGGGTTACAGCACTTCAGTTCATTTTTGGGTTCATGCCGGTCATCATCACGGCAATTTTTGACATATCAATCAGGCTTGCCGACAAATCCAAGGTCTATCCTTACTTCTCGATTTTCGGCTGGCAGCTTTCAATCATCGCATTTATCGTGCTTCTTGCGATACGTTTTGCAAGCATTTACCGACGGAACAAGGAACTTTCCGAGCACCTTACAGAAGAAATCACCGCCGCCACGCTTGACCTGCAGAACGCGAACGATGAACTCTCCGTCCTCAACCTGCAGCTGGAAAAGGACAAGCACCGCTCGGACATGGATCTGGAAATGGCGGCTCTCGTACAACGAAATTTCTTTCCGCAGCCGAACAAGCATTTCCGCGGCTGGGAAATTTCCATCTGCTACTCTCCGGCCGCAAAAGTTTCCGGCGATTTCTACGATTATTACACTTACAACGATATTCTCAATGGAATCTCATTGTTTGACGTATCTGGTCACGGACTTTCCGCAAGCCTTATCACGATGCTCTCAAAGAACATCATTTCGCGCATTTTCCAGACCGGATTCCATCGCAAGGAACCAATCGACAAGGTTCTCACAAAAATCAACAATAAAATCATCGACGAAAAGGGCGGTATCGACAACTACATGACAGGTATTCTCTGCCGCTTCGATGACAGTGAAACTCCTGGCAAATGCAGCGTCGAGCTTGGAAACGCAGGGCATCCCTACCCTCTTAAATTCAGCCTGAGAGACAACGAAATCTTTGAACTGAGAGGAAACGACGGAAAGCCCCACTACGGAGCAATTGGCATGGAAGGAATCAATGTTTCTTTTGCCCGCTCAAATTTCTCAATGGCAACCGGCGACATTCTCATTTTATACACCGACGGAATCACAGAATCAACCAACTCTCACCAGATTCAGTTCGGAGTTGACCGGCTCAAAGAAGTCATCAGAGAGAACCACGCGAAACCTGCTAACGAAATCATCGGTCACATCATCAACAAGCTGGAAGAATTCGTTGAATACCGGCCATTTGAGGACGACATCACGCTCATCATCGCAAAACGAACCAATGCGGCGGAATATGTTGCCGAAGAAGAACACGATGACGTCCTTGATGATGAAATCGAAGAACTGACTGACGCCTAGAGCGTCAGCTTTCTCCTATACAATTTTTCCCATATAAAATTCAGAAATGGCCTGAATCATGTATTCAAGGTCTTTTGAGCCTGCGCTTTCATATGGTGAATGCATGGCCCATTGCGGAAGACCTATGTCAACGCAGGGTATCGAGACATGGCTCAGGCTGATGTTTCCAAGAGTCGAGCCGCCTGCTGTGTTTGAATTGTTCGTGAAAATCTGAAAGGGAATGCCGGCCCTTCTGCAAATTTCCTTAAAACACGCCGCCGAAAAGCCATCGCTTGTATACTTTTGAGCGGCGTTGAATTTAATGACGATACCTCCATTGATTTTCGGCCTGTTTACCGGATCTGCAGACGAAACATAGTTCGGATGAACAGCATGAGCGTTATCGGCGGAAATCATGAAGCTTTTTGCAAGGGCTATCCGATAATCTTCGCCTGACCAGTTCAATTTTTCTGCGATTCTGGCAAGCGTGTCGCTCAAAAATGTCGAATCCGCTCCCTGCCGGCTTGCGCTTCCAACTTCCTCATTGTCAAAAACGCAGTAAACCGGGATATGTCTTTTTGAGGATTTTTCACACTCCCCAGTAGTAGAATGAAGAAAACCTTGCAAGGTGGAAAAAGCGCATTCCAAATCATCCAGTTTTGATGCGGAAATGAATTCGTTTTCTGCCCCCCACTGAACAGGCTCCGTCCTGTTGTACAAAAACAAATCATGGGAAATTATTTCCTGCTCAGGAATACCGGCTGAATCCGCAACAATCGAGAGCAGCGAGGCCCTTTCGTTCATCGAAAGAACCGGCCGAATTTCATTCTGCACGTCAATCCTGCGGCCTTCATTGGCATCACGATTCATGTGAATCGCTAAATTTGGAATCATGAGTAAATCGCGGTCGACGTCCACAAGTATTTCTTTGAATGAAATTCTGTCCTCCCCAGTTTTTTCGCTTACAATTACCCTGCCGGCAACAGAGAGAGGGCGGTCAAACCATGGAGCAAGAAGCATTCCGCCATATTTTTCAACGTTAAGAACAATAGACGAGGCAGATTTTATCTCGGGATTTTCTTTGATTTTAAAAGACGGTGAATCAGAGTGGCTGGCGCACACAAGGAAGGGCGCGGACTTCAATTTTTCAACATTCGAAAGTGCAAAAGCAAGGACAGAGGAAGAGTTGCGAGTCACATAGTATTTTTTTCCAGTTTCAAGGTGCCAGTTTTCGTCCTCATTCAATTTCTGAAATCCTTTTTCATGCAGGATTTTTGTGATTTCTGACACGGCATGGAATGGGCTCGGGGATTTTTTTATAAAAGAAAATAGATTTTTAATATCAGCGTTCATAGCAGAATTGTAGCATAGAAAGCAAATTCTATGCTATAATATTCTATTATGAACATCTTTAGTATTTTAGGTGCGGCCGAAGGCGCAGTCGCACAAGGCTTGCTCTGGGGTATCATGACTCTCGGAGTGTATCTTACTTTCCGAATTCTTAACATTGCAGACATGACATGCGACGGCTCTTTTGCATTAGGTGGCTCTACGTGTGCAATTCTTGTCACAAAGGGCATGAATCCCCTGCTCGCAGTTTTTATAGCGGCTTTCACCGGGCTTTTAGCAGGTTTTGCCACGGGAATCATGCATACAAAGCTCAAAATCCACGAAATTTTGGCCGGAATTCTCTCAATGATTGCATTATATTCTATTAATATCCGCATCATGGGTAAATCAAACACTCCCCTGCTCGGCGTTCAGACAATCATGAAAAAGATGGAAGATTCTTTCGGGATTTCTCCCAACGTCGCTTCATTTATCGTCGGAGTGATTTTCGGAGCCGCCTTGATTGCCTTCCTCTACTGGTTCTGCGGAACAGAACTCGGTTCCTGCCTTAGAGCTACAGGTAACAATGAAAAAATGGTCCGCGCGATGGGTGTCGATACCGACAAAATGAAGCTTCTCGGCCTCATGCTCTCAAACGCCCTTATCGCACTTTCAGGTGCCCTTGTCGCACAACAGCAGGGCTATGGCGATGTAGGCATGGGCACGGGTGCAATCGTAATCGGCTTGGCATCAATCATTCTCGGTGAGAGTATTTTCGCATATTTCAACAAACGCTTCGCCTTCTATATCACATTGCTTTCTATTTTGCTCGGCTCCGTTGTTTACCGTCTCATAATCGCAGTCGTTCTGCAGCTCGGATTGAAATCAAGCGACCTCAAGCTGCTTACGGCAATCATCGTTGTCATCGCACTGGCCATTCCAGTTGCAAAATCAAAAGTAATCAAAACAAAAATCGCCACCATCTCTAAGGAAGAAAAATAAAATGCTTGAAATATCACATGTATCGAAAACCTTCAATCCTGGAACAATCACCGAAAAGCGCGCGCTGCATGACATTTCGCTTACCCTTGAAGACGGCGATTTTGTCACGATTATTGGCGGAAACGGTGCAGGCAAATCAACCCTGCTGAATCTGATAGCAGGCGTCCACTCCTGCGATACAGGTACCATAAAACTAAACGGTCGGGACGTCACATCCATGCCTGAGTACAAGCGGGCAGCTTTTCTGGGGCGTGTTTTTCAGGATCCTCTTACAGGTACGGCGGCAAACATGGAAATCGAAGAAAACCTTGCCATGGCTCTCCGGCGGGGAAGCACCCGTACATTAAAATGGGGCATCAAAAAGGAAGAGAAAGCTGTATATCGCGAAAAACTCGCAATGCTTGATTTGGGGCTTGAAAGTCGCCTTACCAGCAAAGTCGGCTTGCTTTCGGGCGGGCAACGACAGGCCCTCACCCTTTTGATGGCAACGCTTAAAAAGCCGGAACTTCTTCTTCTTGACGAACATACGGCTGCCCTTGATCCAAAAACAGCCGCAAAAGTCCTCGAACTCACCGAAAAATTTGTTGAGCAAGACAAACTCACGGCATTCATGGTCACTCACAACATGAAGCACGCGATTCGTTATGGAAACAGGCTTATCATGATGATGAAGGGAAATATCGTTTATGATGTTCGTGGTGAAGAAAAAAAGAACCTCAAAGTGGAAGATTTGCTCGCCAAGTTCAGTGCGGCCGGTGATTTGAACGACCGCATGATGCTTGGAGAATAATTTATTTTAATGACCTGAGCATATGGAGCTGATCCGTGTCCGGGTCATAATAGAAGGTGTACAAATAGATTGTCGTTAAATCCTTATCCGTAGTTCGGTAGGTTGTAAAGGCATATTTGTAGCCTTCTTTTTTCATCGTGGGCTTGAGTTCCTCATCCCATGTTTTGGTGATTTCACCGCCATTGAAGTTATAGAATTCAGTGATTGTTTCGTTTGGTCCCATACCCCATCCTGCGCTTTTGAACAGCTGAATCGTGCGGTTGTCACGCTGAGCATCGGTTTTGAAAGCATAAAATTTAAATGTCTTTCCGAGACGCTTCGCCTTGAACTCGAACCATTGATATTTATCATCCTCAAGACCAGAGATTTTTGTCTGATTTTTTGCCTGAGAAAATGAAAGAACCGAAATCATAAAAAACACGGCACATAAAGAAAGAATTTTTTTGAACATATATAGCTCCTCTAGTAAGATATTATAACATTATAACACAGAATAACACGAAAATATACAGATTGTTTCCATATTTTAAGGTCTATGGAATATAAATCTTCAATTCAGTATAATAATAAGAAACTTTTTTATTGTTAGAGGAATTTTTATGTCAGAAGTTATGAAAAATCTGAACAAGTTCAGATTTTTCAAGCGAGTTTCTGTACGAAACTCGAGAAATTTCCTCTCGGAGGTATAACATGTCAGATAAAGTTCGGGTTAGATACGCTCCAAGCCCAACAGGAATGCAGCACATTGGTGGCGTTCGCACTGCACTTTTCAATTATCTTTACGCACGAAGCCAGGGCGGAAAATTCATTCTCCGCCTGGAAGACACAGACCGCACCCGCTACGATGAAAAATATGTCCAGAATCTTTACGACACCATGGCTTGGCTGGGAATCGAATGGGACGAAGGCGGCGAAAAGGGCGGCGAGTACGGGCCTTATGTTCAGTCAGAGCGATTTGAGCTTTACAAAAAATACGCTCAGGAACTGGTGGAAAAAGGCGAGGCTTACTATTGTTTCTGCGACAGCGAGCGACTGGAGCGAATCAAAAAGATTCAGACCGAAAACAAAATGGCTCCCGGCTATGACAGAAACTGCCGCCACCTCACCCCAGAGGAAGTAAAGGCAAATCTCGACGCCGGCAAGCCTTATGTTATCCGCTTAAAGGTTCCTCTTGAAGGCGAAACGACTTTCCACGATCACCTTCTCGGCGACATCACCTGGAAAAACGAAGACATTTCACCGGATCCGGTTTTGCTCAAAAGCGACGGATTTCCGACATATCACCTGGCAAACATCGTTGACGACCACTTGATGAAAATCAGCCATGTCATGCGCGCTCAGGAATGGATTCCTTCTACCCCGCTCCATGTTCAGATGTACAGAGCTTTCGGCTGGGAGCATCCTGAATTCTGCCATCTTCCAATGGTAAACGGCAGCGATGGCAAAAAGCTTTCAAAACGACACGGCTCTACTTCTCTCAACGAATTCCGCGCGAGAGGATATTTGCCACAGGCTATCGTAAACTATGTGGCTCTCTTGGGCTGCTCTTACGAGGAAGGCCGGGATTTCTACACTTTGGACGAGTTGGCAGAGCGTTTCAAGCTTGAGCACCTTAACAAGGCTCCGGCTGTTTTCGATTACAAAAAACTCGAATTCTATAACGCAAACTATATCCGTCAGCTTAGCACGGAAGAGCTTTATAAATGGACTTTGCCATTCATCACGGGAACTGGCGACGCAAAACTTGAAATCAATCCTGAAAATCCACAGCCCAAACCAAATGTCGGCCCGGAATTCTCTGGCGTGGCACTGGGCAAAGACGGCGAGCCTTACTGCGTAGACAAGAGCATGAACATGACAAGCGCAGATGTCAAGAAGACTCTCATGGGACTCATGCCTCTCATTCAGGAACGGCTCAAGTTCCTCACGGAAGCCGCTGAGATGGTTCACTTTATGTTCACTGAGCCTGCCGTTCCGCCAGTTGAGCAGCTTATCCCCAAAAAGCTTGACCAGGCAAAAACAAAAGAAGTTCTGGAGAATGCAAGGGAATTTGTTGCAAAAATATTTGAGACAGACCACGAGGGAGCAGAGAACTTCGCAAAGGCAAAGGCTGAGGAGCTGGGAATCAAACTTGGAGACTTCATGATGCCTGTCCGTATGGCCGTCACTGGAAGCCGGGTTTCTCCGCCGCTCATCGGTTCAATCGCCGTTCTTGGAAAAGAGCGGGCTTTGGCTCGTCTTGAGCGAACAATCGCAACGCTGTAATGGAAGATTTTAACACACAAATAAAGGCTCTTCTCGCCATTTTCGACGAGAAAGAGCCGATTAAGCAGGACGGAACTTTCTCTCCCGAAGCGGTAAAGGAAACCGCCCTCGCCATGGCTGATTATATCGTTGATGAAAAGGAGTCTCTGCCTGCTTTTAAAGACTGGATGGAAAGCCACGAATTCTGGACCAGCCCGGCAAGCACCCGCTTTCACGGAAATGTAAAGGGCGGGCTTGCAGCCCATTCTCTTTTGGTGGCAGCCCAGGCCCTTCGCTTTGCCATTCCCTTCGCAGAGAATTTCGCACTTTCAAAGCAGGCCGGTAAATTTTCTTTCACGGCGGAAGATGTCTTTATTTCTGGAATCGCCCACGATTTCTGCAAGGCCGGAACTTACGCCACAGAAAGCCGCAAGACCAAGGATTTCAACGGCAACTGGAAGTACGAGCCTTTCTACAAAACAAAATCCGATGTGCGTAATCTCGGCCATGGAAACGAATCTGTTCTTCTCCTGCTGGATTCCATGCCTCATCTTCTCAAAAATCGCACTGTAATCGAAGCAATCAGCCGCCACATGGGATTTTCTGACCTTGCCCCCATGGAAACTTACAATTACTCTAATTTTTTGCAAAACCCGCTGGTGCTCTTGATTCAGCTGGCCGATCAGAGTGCCGCCGCATGGTGGGATTTGTAGAAAGTTTTTAGGGGGAATGATGAATATCGATATCACGCTCTTTTTTGCGATTCTTGCAGGAATCCTTCTTTTAATCGGTTTAATCGGCACGGTTCTGCCTGTGCTGCCGGGGCCGCCAATCGCATGGGCAGGTCTTCTTGCGGCGCATTTTTCGGTCTACTCTCAGATTGAAGTTTGGATTTTGATTGTGACCGGAATAGCCGCCCTTTTCGTTACCGTAATCGACAATATTTTTCCCTCGCTAATGACAAAAAAGGCAGGGGGAAGCAAGGCGGCCACCTGGGGCTGTACGATTGGCCTTATCATCGCTTTCTTTCTCGGCCCGATTTTCATTCTCATCGCACCATTTGTTGGAGCCTATATCGGCGAGATGATTCACGATTCTTCTGACGCAAAAAGAGCGCTCAAGGCCGCATTCGGCGCGTTCAAGGGATTTTTGCTGGGAACGGGCTTAAAAATCATTACGGTGATGTGCTTTATTTGGATTTTCGTCTGGACTTTGACACAGAATCATTCAGAAGAAGTTATGACAAGTGTTAGCGCGCTATAAAAAAGCCCTTCCGAAAAGGAAAGGCATACTTCGTTGCGAAAATACTGGGCCATCTTGGATTTGAACCAAGGACCAAAGGATTATGAGTCCTCTGCTCTAACCGCTGAGCTAATGGCCCGTACTTCAAAAAATGAAGTGATAATATTATAGCAGAAATCATTGGCTTGGGTCAATTGGAGTGAGAGTTTTTCAGATTGAATTACAATTTATGAATTTTTGTTTTAGGTTCGACAACTTTCAATAACCCGTAATCTTCATTTATTGTATAAAAAACTTTTTCCCTTGGTATATCTTCAAATTCTGCAACATTATCCGTCCAGAGTTCGCACTGGCTGATTACAGTCTTTAATGCGTCTTCCTGCCCTTCCGGTGGATATTTGTATTTCCTCAACAGTTTTTTAACAATCATTCGCATTCTTGCGCGAGCTGATTCTTTTTTCTGCCAGTCGATTGTTTTGTTTTTGCGGAGGGTTTCGGTGACTTCTTTTGTGAGTGCAGCCAAGTCTTCGTTGGAATAGAAATCCTTTACTGCTTCCGGCTTTGTGAGCGCGTCATAAAAGGCAAGTTCTTCATCAGTGAGGCCCAGTTTGTCTCCTTCTTCGCTTGCGTTAAGCATTTCTTTTGCAAGTTTTAAAAGTTCCTGAATTACTTCTTCGTTTGTAGGCATTCCGTTAAGATAGCGGTTTAAGGTCTGCTGAATGAGTTCGCTGAAGCTTTGAGATTTTACAAGGTTTGTGCGTTTGTAAACTTTTACCTGTTCATCAATCAACTTCTTGAGCATTTCTACGGCGAGGTTCTTTTCTTTCATCTTTGAGATGTTTTCAAGGAAGGTCGGGTCAAAGAGATTTACTTTTTCGCCGACATCAGAGAAAAGATTTATAACACCGTCGGATTTAACTGACTGTTTGAGAAGTTCGTTTATGCGGTCGTTAATTTCTTTGAGGGAAAATTTCTTGCCAGATGGATTGTACAAAAGGCGCATTACAATAACGCGAACAGATTCAAAGAAGGCAGCTTCAAGGCGCATGTGCTCTTTTACCATTGAAGAACAAATTATATATTGACATTCTCTTTCCTCTATATTATTTTGTCTTAAAAGGCACTTAAACCAACACAGTGTTTTAAAATGGTTATAGATGAATTGCTTCTTGTGCTGAGGAACTTTTCACATTATCTTCGTTTTAATGAATCTGTATTGATGGACAGTGTTGTTATATTTTCTCGCATATAAGAACACTTTTCAGTGCCTCCATATTTTTTTGGAGGTCTTTATGACAACTGATGATGTTAAATACATCTTAGAAAATCGAAAAGCAATTGAAGAAAAAATTTCATATCAATTCCGCTGTCACACAAAACTTCTTGTGCAGGCTTTCACTCGGAAGTCATTCGCACAAGAACATGACGGCTATGAAGATAATGAAATCCTTGAACTGTATGGTGACCAACTTGTAAATACCGTAATGACAAAATGGCTCTATGATTCGTACAGTACCGTTCCACAAACTTACACGGACGATTTCTTTTATTCAAAGAAAAATGAAGCTGAACTGTCAAAAATCCGTGCGAGCTATGTGAACAAGTCTGCATTGGCACATTGTATTGATATGCTTGATTTGGACGATTATCTTCTGCTTGGAAATAGCGATGAGAAAAACGAAGTCTGGCGTAACGAGAAAGTTCGCTGTGATTTATTTGAGGCAATTATCGGAGCAATCGCCGTTGATTCTGATTGGGATTTCAAACAAATTGAAAAATCATGCAAGGCAATGTGGGGAATGTTGGATTTCAATGAAAATTATGTAACTACACTCTATGACTCTTGTGATGATTTAGGAATTACCAAACCAAAGTTTTCTGTTTATCAGAAATATTATGGAAACAATCAACCTTTCAGATGTGAAGTTAAATTAAATTTTTCAACGAACTCAACTAGTTATAATCAAGGCTTGGTCATTTATAATCTGTCAAATATCAAAACTTTTAATGGCGAAGGAAATTCCGAAATAGCTGCAAAAATGGATGCTGCAAAAAAAGCTATCGATTTTCTGCAGAAATACAAAATTGAACAAATTGCGCAAAAGGCAACTCCTGAGACAGCAGTTCAAACACTCAATACTTTGTATTTGAAGAAATTTATTTCAAAGCCTGAGTTGAATTGCTCCGTTTCACCTGATGACGATGGAAATCAAGTTTGGCGATGCGAATGCTTTATCAAAGAATACGAAGATTGGGATGGTTACAACCAAGCAGGAATTGGAGAAGAATACACAAAATCTGCCGCAAAACAATCTGCTGCTTATGATATGATTTGTTTTATACTTGGCAAAGAAAATGATAAAAGGCTTAGAAAATGAAGACTATTATGACTTGGACGATGATTAAAAAGCGTTAGGGATAGTAGCGGCGGCGAAGCCGTTGCCTTTAGGCAATGGAGCGATAGCGGAACCCGCAAGAATGGCGTTGCCATTCTTGTAACGAGTTTGCAAGCAAACTCGCGAATAGCCCGACCGTCTGCTACAGCAGACGGGAACGCCCATGGAATCAGCCTCACTTGCATCAGTCTGCTCAAGGCTTGGCGACTTTAATTCAAAAAGACAGACAGAAAGTCCGTTTAGGAAAAGAAGAATATCCGGCCGTTTGTTCGAGTTTTCTATAAATGTCCATTGATTTGCAACAATGTAAGAGTTTTTATCGTCAGGCGCAGCCTTTGGATTAAGTCTGCGGATAGAATCTTCAAGAACAGAATCATAAAAAGTCGCGGTCAACTTCCGGCCCATAAACATGCTCCCATCCCATATTCTGGAACGTTCAATCAAAGCATTTTCATAGGCTTCTTCGTTGTAATCGGACATATAATCAAAACTCCTTATTCTTCCATCAGCCATTCAATTATATTCTTGTGAATAATACCATCACGCGAAAAATCAAACTTGTCCATAGAAAGAACGTACTTGGGATAGTTATCTTTTACGCTTTTGTATGCGCCAAATTCACGCTGAACAATTTCATCAGTGGCAAGAAGATAGCAGACTTGAAAATATAATTTTTCATCGCCTTTTTGTGCTATAAAATCAATCTCCGCATTTTTTAAGATACCGATTTTTATTTCATAACCACGACACAATAATTCATTGTACACTATGTTTTCTAAACTTGCACCAATATCAAGCTTTGCAGAATGAATACGACTAAAACTTACATCTGCAAGGTAATATTTTTCCAAAGTTGAAAGAGATTTTTTCCCCTGAATGTCATAGCGAGGAGCTTTGTTCAGAACACATGAATTAACAATGAAAGAAAGATAATTATACAAAGATTCTTTTGGGCAAACACGACCTTGAGATTTTAAGTAATTCACAATGTTAGTGCCTGAAAAAAGCTGTGACATATTTATAGAAAGATATTCAAAAATTCTGTTCAGTAAATCGATATTCTGAATCTTGTAGCGCGAGATAACATTTTTAAGCACGATTGAGTTGTATAAATCTGATAAAAAGGCCCTAAGCTCTTCATCAGTTTTCATTGCAAAACGTTGAGGCATTCCGCCCCATTTTACATAATCCATAAATGCGTTTTCATCAGCAGATTTTATATTCTGAATTTCAAGGCATTCCTTGAAACTGAAAGGCATGATTCTAAATGAAACATAACGACCCGAAAGAAGCGTAGCAAGTTCTCCGGACAGCAATTTTGCATTTGAACCTGTAATAAAAATGCTTGTGTTCAAAAGCCTGAATGAGTTGATTGCTTTTTCAAAGTTCGCAACATTCTGAATCTCGTCAAAGAAGAGATAATACTTCTTGTCATCGCTTATAAGATTTTTTACATGGGCATAAAGTTCTGTTTCATTGGTTAAGGCTGCAAACTGCAAATCTTCAAAATTGATGTAGATTTTGTGGCTGGCATCAGCTTGAATTTCGTCATAAATCTGCCGAAGGACGACAGACTTTCCACAGCGACGAATCCCGATAATTACCTGTATCAGTTCACTTTCATAAAAAGGGCGAATTTTCTTAAGCCAATTTTCTCGCTTTACCATACGT
>JAFUFU010000002.1 GCA_017469785.1 Treponema sp. | reverse complement strand
TCCGACTGCCGTTCCTACCGCAGTGCCAACAATAGGAATAACGCTTCCTATTGCCGCTCCGAGTGCCGCTCCAGCAGCAGCCCCTTTTGTTGCGTTTTTAAAAGCAGAGACAACGCCTTCGCTCGCGCTCTTTGTGATTTCCTTGCCGTAATCTGCTTCTTCGTCATTGCTCTGCCAAACCTGAGAATTGGCGTTCATTTCCTGCACGACCTGAATACGCTTTTCGGCAGGGATTGAGTCAATGATGTAATAGATGAGTTTTGACAAGTTATAAGACGGCTCTTGTTCCTTGCCATCTTCCTTGTAACCTGCGGCGTAAGAAACCGGCTTAACGGAAATGCCTGTTCCTTCAAAAATTCTGTCATGCACGGATTTTTCTTTTTCTTTGAGGAACGCTTCAAGTTCTGCCTCTGGCTTATGAAGCTCGTGATTCCAATTCCGACCTTTCATCGCCATATCAGCCTGATTTATGCCGATAATGAGCCGTTTGTTTTTTCCCTCGCCAAGATTCGGCGCAATTATTTTGTTGATGAGTTCATACGATGTTCCCAAGTCACGGCTTGAACCGTCCAAAATGACAAGAACGACATCAATCAGCAAATCTCCGTTTTCATCTTTTCTGTTCAGAAGATTTATTATACCTTCGGCGTGTCTTTTGTCGGCTTCCGCTCCATCGCCCAAACCTGGACTATCCCACAAAGTCAGGTTGCCCAATTCATACTTTGCGATTTCCATTGTTTCGGGGTCTACGCCAGTTCCGACTTTCGCTTTTTCAGCGTTGAACATAGCGTTTATTGTCGAACTTTTTCCGCACCCAGTTGCGCCAGTGATAAGGACATTTGCCTTTTTCTCGCTTTGCTCAAGAAGAACTTTTAAAAAGTTTTTCTTTTCGGTGTCAGAAATGCTCTGATTTGTGTCGATTGCTTTTAGCAATTCTTCGTAAAGTTTATTCATCGTTTTCCTCCAAAAAATAATTTCTCAATGAATTAGAATCTAATCCATGATTTTTTTGATGATAAAGATAATCAAAACAATTACCAGCACAGTTAAAAGGAATCCCATATTATTTACCTCCTCGTATAGTTTTATTCAAAGATTTTCCAATCTTTTCAGTTTACTCATTTCCAAGTTCAAGCCGTTCGCCAGCATCAAGTTGTTTTCTGAAATCGGGATTCTGCGAAAAAGGATTGTTCGTTACAATGCCAGCAGCTGTGTGCAATGCGTCCAACACCATGTAATCCTTATTCTTTTTGATTCCGTCACTTATGACATCGCTTGCCATATTCAAAACTTTCTCTCGCTCTCCGAAAGTTTTGTCCATTGCTTTGTTGAGCGCATCAAATTTCTTCTGATTCGCATCCATAATGATTTCTTTTTGATGCCGTGTCATTTCAAGTTCCGCGTTTACTTTTTGCAATTCGATTACGCTTGAAGTAACCGTTTTGGCAAATTCTAAGCCACTCGCGGAAATATCCAGCATCTGAGTTGGAATTTTGCCGTCAGAGTCAGGCACAAAATTCATCAGTTCATTTTTTGATTTCTTCCCCATAATTTTACCTCTTTGCTCCTGAGATTTTTGCATTCCGTATTTTCAGCATTTCATAAGTTGCATTCACCAAGTTAAGGACAGAGTTTTGCTCCGCTTCTGAGTATGATTTCCAATCTTTTTGCGGCGTAGTTTCATCAATGCCATTCGGGTAAATCAGTTTCAGTGTCTTTTCATACTCAAAAGAAAATGATTTAAGCGCATCTCTGAGAGATTTGTTCAGTTCCGTCATACGCTTTTTGTACCGCTTTAATTTTAAGAAAGTCTTGTTCACTTCCCCGATTTTTTCTTCGATGTCGTACATCTCGCTTTCTAGGTCACTGATTTGACTGTTCGCCGTAAGATGAGAAACAATCGGCATCGCGGCAAAGGCAAGAATGTTAATTCCAGGAATTGCGGCGCTTGCTCCAGCCACTCCCAAAGCGGTCAGCCCTGTCGTCACGGCGGGGGCGGCAAAACTGCTCAATGCTAGAGAACCTCCGCCCGCAAGCACACTTGAAGCGGCAAGTGCCGTTGAGCCAGTTCGTGCCAATGTTGCGCCCGCGATAAGATTTACGGTTGTAGTCATTCCCGTGACAACGGAACTTGTCACCATAGCAGCTTGCGACATAAGTTTTGCGTAATTCTGAAAAATCTCCGCCGTATCAAGCGTGTGTTCAACCGCCGTAATTTTCTCATGTGGCATATTCAATTTTGTAAACAGTGTCTTGCGTTCTTTCACATCCGCTGGAACGAAAAGGCATATTTTCATAGCCTCTTGCTGACTTTTCTGCTGTAATTCAGTGAAATTTTTGACGGCTCGTTTATAACCCGAGTGCATATTTTTACATTCGCGGACTTTATCGTTGTACCGCTCGCAAGTTTCTTCATATTCATACTGGGCATCTTCCAGCCTTTCAGCCGCGCCGAAAGTTATGATGTTCATAAATAAGTTTGCCATTTTACCGTCCGCCTCAGTTCACCACCCCAAAATCCCTGCTCGTTTTTTCAGGCTCTCCGCACTCAGGGCACTTCACAGGAAGCGGCAGGATTGAGAGTTTTGCCGTAAAGCGGTGCCGGCACTTGTGGCAGATGTAGACCACATTCTCGCCCTGCCGTGGCGGTCGCACTCCGTTCGTCAGATTCATTTTTCTTTACCTCCGCAATTATTCTATGCCCTCGGTAGCGACAAGTCCTGTCGCTTTGTTTTTTTCTTAGGGTAATAAAAATTATATCACAGAATTACAGTTTTAGGTAATAAATTTTATAATCCGAAGTATTTGATTGCTCAGATTTTGTCTAGTTAAACTAAAATTTATGCAGAATGACGAAAGCACATACCAAGAGGACGAGAAGGAGGCAGAAATCGAGGCTGACAAGGTTGGCGAGCGCATTTACCGACTCCGCACTATGAAAAAACTGAGCCAGATGGAAGTCGCTTACGAGGCTGGAATCTCGCAGGGCTTCCTTGCGATGGTAGAAACCAAGAAGAAGCACCCGAACCTCGTCACCGTGTTCAAACTCGCCAAAGCACTCAAAGTAAACCCCGCAGTCCTTTTTACCGACTCCGATTCCACCGACTTTGAGCGTGAGAAAACCAAGCAGCAGATAATCGAGCTGATTCAGAAAGGGCTGTAAGAGGAAAACGGAATTTTACACAACTCATTTTCTCATAACTTCCGCAGGGGGTAAACGCCCTGCATTTTTTTTTATTTCCCCGCAAACAACCGCAATCTCGTCTACATATTATCTTCCAAGAAATACTTTCAGGAGGATTCTATGAACCAACTCAACCAAATCATCATCGAGGGAAACCTTGTCCGCGAACCCGAAATCAGGGAGACTGCCAGAGGCTCGACCGTGGCAAAGTTCACGCTGGCGGTGAACCGCTATGTGAAGAACGCGGCTGGCGAGTTCGAGCAGGAGACTTACTTCTTCGACGCGGAGGCGTGGGGAAAACTCGCGGAGACGGTCGAAAAGAAGGGCAAGAAAGGGAGCGGATGCCGAATCGTCGGGCGGCTCAAACAGGTAGGGAGCGGCATCGCGTGAGCGGGGCAAAAACTCGCGAGGCGAGTTTTTAGCGATTCTCGTCCGAAGCTGTGCTTCGGGCGCAGGTGGAAAGGCTCTGACGGCAAGACCTACAGCAAGGTCTATATCGTGTCAGAGCAAATCGACTTCACCGCGAAATCCGAAAAGTCGGAAAACGAAGATGATTCCACGCAGAAAAACGAAACGGCAGAACCGCCCGCACAGGAGAAAGCGCAGACGAGACGCAAGCCGAAGTTCGACAAGGAAAGCCTTTTCGGGAATCACGGCAAAACGGAAGGAGAGCCGCCAAAAGCGGCTGGCTTCGACATCTACTAAAGACAGGGGGAAAACATGAGAATCACGAACAAACTCAACCTGCCATACGGCTTGGTCAAGGCTGTGTCGCCGAACCCGCACAACAAGCCTGGCGAAATCTCGGCGACGACGCTCATCCAGGGAACGAAGCAGGTAATCCTAACGCAGAGGCACTGGGCAGACCTGGAGGACGATGTTTCCGAGCGGATATGGGCGGTGTTCGGAACGGCGGTTCACGCGCTCTTGGAGACCGAGGGAGAGACCGACTTCACCGAAATCGAGCTGAAACAGCGGGTGTCGAACATCACGGTCACGGGTCGGCTCGACAACTACGACATGGCGACGGGAACAATCTGCGACTACAAGAACACTTCCGTCTACAAAATCAAAGCCTCGTGGCAGAAAGGGGCTGACGGAAAGCCCTACGGATTCCCCGAATGGAAACTGCAGGGGCTCATCTACGCATGGCTTCTGCAGAAAAACGGCTTACCCGCCACAAAGTGCCGCTTCATCGCGCTCCTCAAAGACCACTCGAAGACGGAGGCGGAGCGCGACCATTCCTATCCTCAGTCGCCCGTGTATGTCTACGAGTTCGCCGTTACGAAGGACGCGCTTGAAGAAATCGAGCGTTTCATCAGGAAAAAGGTCTTCCAGTACGAGCTTTTCTCGTCGAGCGAGGACAACATGATTCCCGAATGCTCCGCTGAGGAGCGGTGGCAGAAGAAGGATGTCTACGCGGTGAGGAAGGAAGGACGGAAATCCGCCGTGAAACTCTTCGACACGCAGAAAGAGGCTGAGGAGAGAATCGCGGAACTCGGAAAAGGGCACTACCTCGAAATCAGGCGGGGCGAAAGTATGAAGTGCAAGAACTACTGCCTCTGCGCAAAGTTCTGCAACTTCTGCAAAGAAAACCAGAATCAGAATCTTGGCGGCGACGAGAACGCTGACAATGTGGCAAAAGCGGCTTAATGACGGAGGAAGAAAATGGACTTAAGCAAACTCAAAGAGCCATTCAGTGCGGACGACATCGAATGGCGGCTCCAGCAATGTGGCGAGAGAAAGGACGGCACAATCTGGGGAAAATGCCTCGCCTACATAACCTCGCGGGCGGTGCAGGAGCGGCTCGACGAGGTGTGCGGGGCTGACGGCTGGCGGAGCGACATCAGGAAGGACGGGAACGCCTACCTCTGCACGCTCTCAATAAGGACGAAGCGCGAGGACGGAAGCACGGAATGGATTTCGCGCACAGACGGGGCGGACGCGACCGACATCGAATCGGTGAAGGGCGGAATCTCAGGCGCATTGAAACGCGCCGCCGTGCAGTTCGGAATCGGGCGGTATCTCTACGACCTTGAAGAAGGCTGGGCGGAAATCTGCGAGGACGGAAAATACTTCGGTAAAACCAAAAACGAACGACAGTTCCGATGGAATCCGCCCGCGCTCCCCGAATGGGCATTGCCGAAGGACGAAAGCGGAAAATCATTTCGCGGAAAGCCTGCGAAGAAGAACGCTAAGGCGGCTTCTCCTTTGCCTGAGACAAATCCTGAGCCGAAAGGAGACGGCGGAAAGGGAGCGGCAGAGGAGGAGAAAATCAAGGCTGAGGGAAACGCCATTATTTCCCGAATCGGCGGCATTGTGAGCCACGAGGAGAACGGGCGGAAATCGTTCACGGAGAGCGAAATCGCGAATGTCCGGGGAATCGTCGCAAGCACGAGGCTCGACGAGGAGGGAATCAGAGACCTGCTCGACCTTGAGAAAGCCGTGCAGGATGAACTTGACTCACGGATTCAGAAGATGGCTGCTTAAAACAGATAAACCAAAAATCACACACGCCCTGCCGAGCAACCGGCGGGGCTTTTTGTTTTTACGGAGGAAAACATGAACATCTTAACTTTCGAGCCGTTCGGCTACGAAGGCTCGCTCGTCACGGTGGAGACCGACACAAGGCGCGGAATCCCCGCGGTCGATATGGTCGGACTTTCGGACGGTGCGGTAAAAGAGGAGCGGGAGCGAATCAAGGCAGCGGTAAGGAACAGCGGGTTCGACTTCCCGATGGAGCGGGTATTGGTCTCGCTGAGCCCGACGGACTTGAAGAAAGAGGGCGCAATCCTTGACCTTGCGATAGCGGCGAGCATCATAACGGCGGGCGGAAAAGAAAAATACGCCGACGAGAGAGTGCTTGTCCTCGGCGAGCTGGAACTTTCGGGGGCTGTGCGACCCGTGCGAGCTGTCCACGCGGCACTCTGTGCGGCAAAGTCCGCGGGCGTGCGGTACGCAATCGTTCCGAAGCAGAACATTTTGGAAGCACGGGAGATTCACGGAATGAGAGTCTGCGGAGTCGAGAATCTTTGCGAGGCAATAAACGCACTGAAAGACAGATCGTTTTTCAAGGACTCGGCGACGGAAGAAAAGGACGATGGCACGGTTTCGTTCCGAGGCGACAAAGAGACCGCAGAAATTGACGGCACGGAACTTCCGAAAAAACTTGTCCGCGCTATAGAAATAGCCGTCGCGGGAAAGCACAGCCTCATGGTCATCGGGAAGCCAGGATGTGGGAAAACGCTTGCAATCCAGAGGCTTGTTCCCCTTCTCGCGCCGAATCTGACTTGGGAAGAAGCGCAGTGCGTGACGAGAATCTACAGCATAGCGGCTCTTCTGCGACCAAGCGAGGGGCTAAAAAGAATCCCGCCGTTCCGAATGCCCCACCAGACCTGCTCGCTGGAGGGAATGTGCGGGGGCGGCGCGAACTGCCGACCTGGCGAAGTCTCGCTTTCGCACAACGGATTCCTGTTCTTGGACGAGGCGGCTGAGTTCAAGTCGTCCGTCCTGCAGATGCTCCGAGTTCCGCTCGAAAGCGGGTGCGTGTCGGTCAGCCGTGCGGGAAGGACGACCGTTTACCCAGCGAGATTCCAGGTGATGATGGCGGTAAATCCCTGCCCGTGCGGAAACTACGGGAGCAGGGAAAAAATCTGCCTATGCTCGGAGAAAACGGTGCGGCAATACTGGCGGAAACTCAGCTCGCCGCTCATTGACAGAATCGGCGTAATCTGCGCGCTCGGCGACAACGAGGAAACTGTCAGGGTGAACCTTGCGGACTGGCGGAGCCACATCAGAAAGGCGTTCGAGATTCAGCGGAGATTCGGGAACTACAACAACCATCTCTCCCCGCAGGAACTCCTCTTTCGGTTCAAATCGGACAAGGAATCGGAAGAGATTCTCGATTCCTACGCACAGGAAAAACAAATCTCACAGCGGAGGGCAACGAGCATAAGGAAACTCGCGCTCACAATCGCGAACATGGACGGTCGGGAGAATGTCACGGCGGCAGATGTCCGCAAGGCAGTCTCATATTCAGAGGAATTTCATTCGGAAATCTAGGAGGAAACGAAGATGAATGAAAAAGAAACGGTAATCACTAAGGCGAAAAGCCCTGAGAACTACGAAAAAATAATGTTCTGCATGAAGGCGATGGGCGGTCGTCAGGACAGACCTTTCACGCGCTACATACACATCGAGAACGCGCGGACAGGCTCACGCCTTGTCTGCACCGACGGGAAACGGCTTCACGCGGCGACAATCAGCGCAAGAATCCCCGCAGGGAACTACCAGCCCGAAGTGAAGGACAACTGCGTGCATTTCAAAAATCCCGTAGGCATCGCCTTTCCCGCGTGGAAGAATGTGCTTCCCGAAGAGGCGGTTTTCAAGGGAACTGCGAACCTTGAGAAAATCGACGGGACGAAAGCGGAGCGCGAGGAGAAATTCTCAGTTGCCTACGGCTCGTTCCTGTTCGACACTGGGTTCAAGGTGAACATGGGATTCTTGCGTGATGCCATCGGCTCAAAGTGGAAGATTTTCACGCAGGGCGGGAACAAGAACCTCGTCAAACTGGAGAAAGAAGACGACAAGAACCAGTTCGCGGTGTTCGCACCTCTCGCGGCGTAGGGGGCGCGTATGGAAAAAAGATTGTCCAGGTCTGAGGCTGTCAGACAAATCCTTGACGGAATCGTGCGCGAGGTGATTTCGGGCGGTGCGGTCGCTTACATGGCGGACAAGGTTCGGCGGTTCGACGACGGGGTGAGAATCCCGATGAGGAGCTGGAGCCTGTGCAACCAGATGATAGCGTTCTTTCAGGGAACGCGCGACGCACGGACTTTCAACGCATGGAAAGAGGTCGGACGGCACCCGAAGAAAGGAAGCCACGCATTCCAGATTGTAGCCCCTATTTTCAAGACGGAAAAGGACGAGGCTACCGATGAGGAGAAGCGCGTCCTTTCGGGCTTCACGCTGATAAACGAGTTCAGGATTGAGGACACCGAGGGCGCGGAACTCCCGTACCAGACGCGGATGCGCGAGCTGAGAATCGACGAGCTTCCGTTGATTGATGTCGCGGAAAAACTCGGAATCAAAGTCAGGGCGGACTTGTGCGGGTCGGCGGAGGGAAGTTTCTCGCCCGCCGAGAAGATAATCCGCATGAACTGCGCCGACAAGCAGGTGTTCCTTCACGAACTGAGCCACGGAATCATCGCCGAAATCAAGCGGAAGGAAAAGGTCAGGCTTGACTACGGATTCGAGGAAATCTGCGCGGAACTCTCGTCGGCGTTCTTAGGCTCGCTCTACGGCGTGGATGTGGATTTGCAGAACACGAAGGCATACATCCACGGCTGGGCGGGAAAAAGTCATGTGGCGTGGAAGGTAATCGAGGCGGTGGACTGGACGGAGAAAGTCTACAGGTTCATCGAGGAAATCAGGGAGAAACCCCAGAGGCAAAAGGAGAAAAACGAAATGAACATCTTTACGGCAAGAAACGCGGCGAAGTCCGCGAAGACGAATGTGCTTCCGTTCAGGACGGAGGACTTCAAGGACAGGTCGCAGATTTACAACCCGAAAATCGGGAAGTGGGTCAAGCGCGACTCAAAGACGGGACTTTTCACTTCCGTAAAGGGAGACGGAAAGCCGTTCAGCCGCGTGAAGATTGAGGAAACCGCTTTCGGCGAGGTCGCAAAACGGCTTCCCGATGACCTGCCGCCTGCGGCATAAAATGCGGAAATCAAATCTACAAGTCCGCCCTGCGTTCCGTGGGGCGGGCTTAGTTTTTATGGAGGAACAAAAAATGGCGAATTGCTGTGATTTTGAGATGGTGGTTCGGGGAAAGAGCGAGGATGTAGAAATCTTCTATAAATACCTCACTGATTACGACAATTCCCCGAAATATTTTGCGCGGATTTTCTCTGCGGAAATTGTAAGCGATTCAGTCGCTGAGGACGGAATCAGAACCGTGAAGATTTTGGGTGACTGCGCCTGGAGCGTGTATTCGTGCATGTGCGAGGGCAAGCATACCTACTATTCGGACGGTTACGACAAAAATCTGACCAGTCTGCGCGAGGCGACGAAAGAACTGAATCTTGAAGTTGAGGTTCGTTCGACGGAGTCAGGTCTGAATTTTTGGGAGCATTACCGTTACAAGGACGGTGAATGTTTGTGTGACGAGGAAGGCGAGCTTCCCTGCGATTGTTTTGATATGGAAAACGCCGCATGACGGCAAGGAGAAGAAAATTATGTCACATTTGGTAAGGTATTCCGTGCCTGTCGAGGCTGTCGATTTCCACGAATACTGGAAGAAGACGGTCGCGTACAACCGCGACGGCTGCACGGACATCAAGGTGTTCCGCATCCACGAAGGGAAATACACGCCTTCCGTGATGGAGCAGTTCAGGAAGCACTTCGGCGGGCGGGAATCGCCGTCGAGCTATCAGGTTCGGGCGTACTGCCTCGGAATCTCGCACTGGGAGGTCTGGAGCAAAGTGAACAGGATTGTGAATCACAAACGTACTCCTGTCGTCATCAAAACTCCGTTCAGGACGAAGCCGAAGCGGATAAGGAAGGACGGCGTACTGAAAACCATTTACCAGTTCGTCATTGACTACGATGTCCGCGAGTACGACGAGCGCGAGCATTGCTAGGAGAAAAGGAGGAAAAGAAAATGTTATTTTTGTTGCCAGTAATTGCGGGGGCTGCGGCTACCGCTGTCGGGGCGGGAGAAGTCGCGCTCGGCTTGTCGGCTGCCGTCGGAATCGGCGCGGCTGTGAAGGGCGTGATTGACACGAAAGAAGCCCGTGAAATCCGCGAGAATGCCGAAGAGAAGTTCAGCATTGAAAGCGAGAAACTCCGAGCGGAAGCCAAGCGGACACAGCGCAAGGCTGAGGAGTTCGGCAGAATGAAGAGGCGGATTTATTCGGGGCTTCTCAAAAATGCCGTCATTGCCGTGCGGAATGCGGGCGACCGAAGCACGGCTGTCTTGATGAACGCCTGCACCGCGAAAATCCTTGCGAAAGACATCGAGCGGTTCGAGAGGCGTTTTGAGGGCGATACTCCGTTTCCGAGCCTCGTTCGGTCGGCGGGCATCGAGCCTGTCATGTCGGGGATATTGCAGAACGCTGGCGTGTTCGGCTCTGGTGCCGCCTCGCTCTCGTTCGTTCCGCACCTGCTCCCTGCGATGCTCGGAATCGCAAAGAGGGGAAGCCGTATGTTCATCGAGTCGGAGAGATTCGCGGGTACGGTTGAAATCGAGTGCGAGAAAATCGCCGCGAAGACGGAATTGTGCCGCGCGCTCCGAAAGCGGATTATGGAGGGAATGAAGGTCGTAGGCTTTCTTTCGGAAAAACTTTCTGAATATTCGGATAAGATTTCCAAGATTGGCGATGCCGAGAATGTCCTTTCCGACGATGAGGCGGACACGCTTTTTGACCGGACGATGACGCTCGCTGTCGCCTTGAAAAAGGCGATGGAGGCTGAAATCTGCAGCATGGACGGAACGCTCATCGACAAAACGGAGCGATATTTTCAGAAACTTATGCGGGAGGAATGGTGATGAGGACGAACAAACTTACGCCGATGCTGATACCGCCCCATCGGGAGTCGAATGACGCGCTCGTTTCCTCAATGCTCGGAAATGTCGCGGGCTGCATCGAGATTCTGAACAGCGGTGCGACCGAGCGCGAGCAGATAAGGGCGAAAAGCCGTGCTGTCTGCGCGATGCTCCACGAGAGGCGCGATGTGATGGTGAGTTACCTGAGCCACCGTTACGGGGAGCGCAACAGGCTGTATGACGGCTATTTCGCGCTCATCGACAGGGCGATGGAGTCAGGCAACGACGAGGTGACGCGGCTCGCGCTTGAAAGCCTCCTGCAGGTCTATTCCGCGCCGTTCGCTTCGGGCGACGACTTCATGGCTCAGTACGGGAAGATAAATTCCGTTCTGGGCGAATGAGCGGGCAAAGGGAAGATATTGCGCTTCCCTTTGTTTTTGTTTTGTGGTAATATCATTTTAGTTTTTGAAATCCTTTCTTTCACAAAAAATCATAAATCAACAAAAAGCCATTCGTGTAAACAGGTGTATCAACACTTTTTTCAACTTTTATTGACAGATTCATCGGATTCAGATAGCATAGGTTATACGACAACTGCGTTTAAGTCTTTATGTTATATGGACTTAGGCTTCTTATAGATGAGCAGGATATTTAGCCCTGAATGATTTGTTTTAATTCGTTAGGGATTGTAGCACCTTTAGTCCCGAACGGCAGTGAGGGATGAGCCGGGCAAGACGGCGAAGTGCGAAAAGCCCGACGTCGCGAGTTTTCTTGTTTTTGCGTAGCAAAATGCGAACCCTTTGGTGAGCAAAAGAAAACTCGCGAAGTGAGCGTAGCGAACGACGAACGCCCTCTATAAACTCCTTCTCTTTTTTAGTAATATTAGAATTGATAAGATTTTGGAATGAATAGACAATCGAAAAAAGGAGCTACGCCTATGAACACCACCCAGCTTGAATGTTTCGTAACACTTGCTTCCACGCTGAATTTTGCAAAGACTGCCGAACAGGTCTATCTTACCCAGCCCGCGGTTTCAAAAGAGATTCAGTCGCTGGAATCAGAGCTTTCCGCAAAACTCTTTGTCCGCACCACCCGCTCTGTCTCGCTTACGGAAATCGGTCGCCAGTTTTTGCCAGAGGCCAATTCGATTCTTCATTCCTACTATCACGCAAAAGACTGGATTGCGAGCTTCCATTCCAAAAGCAAGAACACCCTGCGAATTGGCTACATGGATTCCCACACGCTTCCTTTTATAAACAAGGTTCTGGCGGCAATAAAAGGCAATTTTGAAAATCTGCTTCCGGCCTTCACTGTTGACCAGACTGACACGAACCTGAACCGCCTTCTTCACGGCCAGACGGACATTGTAATCGGCATCAAGGATTCTAAATTCAGCGATGATTCAATTGATTTTAAAACCCTGCACATGGACGGCTTTATAATCGTCTTTCCAAAAAATCATCCTGTGGCAAAGGCCGCAAAGAAAAAGAAACTTACGGAGATTTCCCAGGATTTGCTTTGGGAATATCCCCAGGTGGTGCAGATTCCGCCCTACCTTTTGAAAAACGTTTTTTCCAAGGGAAGCCATATTCTGCCTGTGAACGAAAAACTGAACAACATCGTCTGCTCTTTCGCGTCAGAGGTGTATGCTCTTGTAAAGGCTGGCTTTGGTTTTGCCTTTGTGCCGGAATATCTTGCCCTGCCGGACAAAGAGCTGATTTTTTTCCCTTTTAAGGAAACTCACCATGCGCCATTCGGCATTTACTACAGGACGGAATCTCTGGAGGCTAAGGATTCTGCGGTGAGCCATTTTTTACGCACATCAGAGTCGCTTTATTTGAAAAATAAAGAAATTCTCTAAACTGATAAAAAGTCGACATTACTGTAAAGCTACACCACCGTTTTGAAATGCATGTTATGCAGTTTATTTTTCGAACCTTCGCATTTACGCTTCTTATTGTTTAAGCACATTCTCCATCTGCCTCATCATCTCCACACGGCAGATCGCATAAAAGCGCACATTCACCGCCTCATCTCTGATGGGAACCGCTACACGGCTTGACTTTTCCAATCCCGGAAGGTGCCTTGTTTTTTCTGTGAAGTCGGTCACGAAGGCCGGGAGGGTGGAATGGTTGATGATGTCGCGGAGGTCGGTGATATCGTCCTGCTCGATGAACTTTGCATCGGGAATCTTGCTTTTTACCACATTCGTCCAGAATCCCAGCGCGGAAGCCATGATGAAAGTTTCTCCTGCAAGCTCAGAGAGAGATACGGACTTCTTTTTGGCAAGGTCATGGCTTTTGGGCAGAAAGACCTTCAGATGTTCTTCAAAAAATTCCCGGGCATAAAAACGCTCGTCAGCCCTGTTTTCCGTGGTGATGATGACCTGTGCCTTGTCATGCTCCAAATCAGAAAAAAGCCTGTCGTTTTCCTCGCAAAGATTTCCCGTCACTTTTGTTTCGGGAGCAGCCTTATTGAAAAGTTCCGTCAGATGCCACAAGGGTGCTGGCGCAATAGAGGCAACCTTGATTTCCCTCGTCCGCTTGTAAAAGTCTACCACCTCATTTTCCATCTCGTTCTCAAGCGCAAGAATTCGGCGGGCATAGTCCACGGCAAGTCGCCCGGTCTGATTCAAAGAGATTGTATTTTTCGTCCTGTCAAAAAGTTGTACTCCAAGAATATCTTCCAGTTTTTGAAGAGAACGCGTAAGTGACGGCTGCGTTACATTCACAATTTCACTTGCGGCAACAAGCGTTCCACTGTCAGCAAAGGCGACAAGATTTTGAAGGATATAAGTTTCTATCATGATTATATTGTAACACAGCTTTGCTATGCGTGCAACGAATAGTGGAATAAAAAAGTTTGATTGTTCAAAGCTACCGCCCTTCGGTTATATTAAAAACACAAGGAGCAAAGAAAGCAAATGGCAAAGACACTTATTCTTTATTTTTCAGTATATGATTCAACAAGGCATCTGGCAGAAGAAATTGCCCGTCAGACTGGCGGCGACCTTCTGGAAATTGAACCGGTAATTCCTTACGACAAAAACCGCGACCACTATGACGCGCTGGCAGCCTACGCTAAAAAGGAACACGACGAAGACCAGCGTCCTGCAATCAAAAATGCAATTGACCTTTCTGATTACGACACTGTTTTTATCGGTTACCCGATGTGGTGGTACACCTTCCCCATGATTATCTACACGCTTTTTGACACTGTGAATTTTTCGGGAAAAACAGTCGTGCCTTTCAACACACATATGGGAAGCAGAGACGGCGGAACCTATAAAACCGTTCGTGAAAAGGCAAGGGGCGCAACCGTTCTTGAAGGTCTTCCTGTTTCTAT
Source organism: Treponema sp. (assembly GCA_017469785.1). GTDB lineage: Bacteria > Spirochaetota > Spirochaetia > Treponematales > Treponemataceae > Treponema_D. Next base: position 14,002 of record JAFUFU010000002.1, on the reverse strand, counting down.
GAAAGAAGCAGAAGGCGGTGCCGGCAAGTCTGTAGAAAACTGGCTTAAAAAAATAGGACTTAATAAATAGAATTCGGGCGCAACCGCCGTTTGGTTCGGCACGCTCACCAAACGACGGTCGGGTGTTCCGCGGCTTACCTACGGACGGTCTGCTATCGCAGACTGCTTCGCACCGCTCCATACCCTTGCGCATTTTACAAACAAACATTTGGAGAAAAAAAATGAAAATCAAATCAATTATCTTAACTGCACTTATTGCAATTTCTGCAACAAACGGACTTTTCGCTCAAGGTTCGGAAAAATCAAAATCCCTCGTCCTCTACTTTAGTTGGGGCGGAACTACAGAAAAAATGGCAAAGATGATTTCTTCATCTACCGGCGGGGAACTCTTTAAGATTGAGCCGACAGAAGCCTATCCAACAAGTTACACGCCATGTACGAAAGTCGTAAAGGACGAACTCGACAGGGGCATTTTCCGCACGGTGAAATCCGCCCCCGACTTTTCTAAGTACGACACGATTTTTGTGGGCGTTCCTGTCTGGTGGCATACGGCTCCAACTTTGATGACGCACTTTCTTGAAGAACATGCAGCCGACCTTAAAGGCAAGACCGTCATTCCATTCTGCACTTATCAGGCAACTTACCGCGCGGAAACGCTTCAGGCAATTGTGGACGTAACTCCAACTGCCAGTCATAAGGAAGGTTATGGCACGACAAATCCAAATCAGTACGATGTGGATGCATGGCTAAAGAAAATAGGAGTGAAAAAATGAAAAGACTGATTCTGACTTTATCACTGGCTCTTGCCCTCACAATGACGGCATCGGCTAAAACACTGGTCGCATACTTTTCCTTTCCAATCGACAGCGGAAAAGAAGCTCTGGACGCAACAAGCGGAGCCAGCGTGACCATCAAAGACGGACGGCACTACGGAAATGCCCAGTTTATCGCCATGATTGTCGCCGATACGCTTGGAGAAAGCGCAGACCTTTTTGAAATCGACACGGGCGGCCACTATCCCCACGACTACAAACAGATTTTCAACGCAACACAGAGCGAGCAGCGAAAAAATGTAAAGCCAAAGCTCTTGAAGCGCGTTCAGAACATGGCACAGTATGACAAAATCGTCATCGTCTGCCCGGTCTGGTGGTACAAAATGCCCCTCGCCGTGCAGTCCTTCCTTGACGAATACGATTTGAGCGGCAAAACGATTTACCTTTCCGTCACCCACGGAGGAAGCAGAAGCGCAGGAATAGAGCGAGAAATCGCCGCCGCAGAACCAAAGGCCACCGTCAGCAAGAACATGCTGATTCTAAGCCGCAGCGACACCGCAAAATCCGAGCAGAAAATAAAAGACTGGGCAAAGGGGTTGTAAAAGAGGAAGTGAAAATCAAACGCTTTTTTACGATGTTGCCTTCCGCACTGATGTTGCTTGCCTTCACCTCAAATGATTTTGCCCAAAAGAGCGGCGGCGAAAGCGAAAACCTTGTCTTTGTCAAAGACGGAACTTTTCTCTCCTCGTCAAGCACGAAAAATCCCAGTGACTACACGACGCACCGCGAGAGAGTGGGGGATTTCTACATCTCAAAATATGAGGTCACGGTCGCCCTTTACAAAAAAGTCACCGGCAAGAATCCCACTTCCGCCCGCGACGGAACGGACGAGATGAACCGCCCCGTGGAAAACATCTCCGGCTATGACTGCATTGCTTTTTTGAACGCGCTGAGCCGCCTTGAAAACCTTGACGAGAGCTACCGTCTGGAAAACGAAAAGTGGACTTGCGATTTTTCAAAGAACGGCTACAGGCTTTCCACGCTTCCCGAATGGGAATATGCTGCCCGCAGAGGCTCTTTGTCTAAGGGCTACAAATATTCGGGCAGCGACAGAATCGGCGAAGTCGGCTGGTATGATGACAACTCTGGCGGACATGCTCACCAGGTCGGACTTCTGAAGCCCAACGAACTGGGACTTTACGACATGAGCGGAAATGTGGGCGAACGCTGCTGGTTGCTACAAATGGAGCGTAAACGACTTTCTTCCATCCTTCACGATCATTGGGCAGACAAAAATGCCGGTGTTGGGGCTGGAGTAGGGCGCTTTTACCAGCACCTGGTCTTCAAAGAAAATTGTCTCATTTTCGTCTACTGAATAATCAGCCAGCCATTCGCCTTTTTCTACACTGTAAATGCCCCAGAGGATTTTTTCGCCGCCCCAAAGTTTTAGTCTGCACCGCCACAAAAGCGCGTGAGTTGCCCAGCCTTCCCTCCACTTTTTCTGTTCCTTTTCAACAAAGCTGACAGCATCATTCTTATCGATTGCAGCATAGGCAAAGGCCGAATAATCGTCGCCCCGCTCGTAACTTGTGACAATATAGACGTATTCTTGCTTCAAGCTGCAGGCCCGGCGGGCTTTTTTACGGGTCGCCCATTTTATCCTCATAGCGATATATTCTTCACCTTTTTTTAGCGCCTCTTCATAAGTCTGGCTTCCAAAATCGCCGGGTCTTTTTCCCTCATTATCCGAAACAAAATCAGATGGCAGCTCAAGTCCCATCTTTTCTGCAAGCGGCTTTGCAAGCTGAAAGTGAACACTTTTCAGCCAGGAGATGGCGGTTTCCTCTGAAATTGCGTATTTTTTTCCCTTGAAGGTTATCATAGGCGGTCCTTTCTTATTTTTCTTCGCGGGCGTCTGTGTAAGCTCCGACTCTTTCAACATCTTCAGGATTTATTTGGGCATAATCCTTTGCACAGGTTTCAGCAATATCAATATCTGCAATATAATTAAAAATCTTTGCGAATTTACTCTGTTTTTCCGGCTCGGCATGAATGTCGTTTTCAAAATCTTCCAGGTTGTCGGTCAGAGTTTCCATGCCTTTTTCGATTTTGGGAGGGAGTTCTTTTTCAGCTTTTTCTACTTTTTTATCAAATAATTCGGTAAATCTCTTATACAAAGTTTTCTTTTTCTTCTGGCCACTTACCAAAGCAGATACAAACATAATCAAAACTACAAAACTGAGAAGTTGCTTTTTCATTTCTACCTCCAGAATTTAGGGTGAGGGGGAAAGCTTTCCCCCTGCGTCGCAGTCCGTTGCGCAGCACCCCCTTCGCCTAGGGGCAAGCCCCTAAAACTGAACTGGACCCCAGTTCCTGCTTAATCGCAGTTGACTTGCCTTAGCGCAAGATAAACTGGGGAAGTTATACATAATATAAACAAAACCTTTGTTAAAAAATCAATTTTTGCAAAGATTTTTGTTACAAAAAATCAGACAGTTCCTTTTCTGTCGGATCATAATCAGGTTTATACTCTCTCCAGTGTGTTATAGGAAAATCGCTTCCGTATAACACACGATTTCCGAATCCTTTTTTTTCTATTTCTGCGATAGTTTCTCTGCTTGTCATAGAAGAATCACAGAAAACATTTGCATAATGTTTCAGCATATAAACCGTTTGTCTCAAAGGACGACAGTGTGCAAGTTGAACAATAACATCTTTATGACTTGCAATATAATTTTCAAAAAATTTCGGACTGCAAAAATCATCATCCCCTGTATGAATCACAATTCGTTTTTTGTGTATTTCTGCATAATCAAATATTTCTTCTGCAAGCATTGCTGTATGTTCATTTTCTAAATTCCATCTTTGTGCAAATGGATGAATTTTGAATCCGTCATAAGACACATCTTCCATCGCTTTTTTGATGGAAAGACCGCAATTCGCAAAATGAAAATCTGGTACTACCCAATATAGCGCATACGCTTTTATACCAATTTGTTTTGCAGAAAGTAGAGCATTTTTCACTTCTTCGCAAATTGCTTCGTATAGGGGCCTTGCAGAAGGTGCATCGTTTCTTTCATGTTCAGGAAATCGGGTATCGGTACTTTCTTTGCAGAAGATACAGCTTGTTGTAGACGAAAAATATACTTCATCTACACTGTTTTTCTTTAATACGGAAAACACGCGGTCTGCGTAGTAATATGCTTTTTCATACTGTCCGATGTGAACATGAAAGTCGGTCATAGCTCTCCTTTTAAAGATGTTTCACTGCACTCAACATGACAATAGCCAACCTCCACTCTGCATTGGAATATCATTCTGAACTTGATTCAGCGTCATTCTGAGCAAAGCGAAGAATCTATTTATGCCCCAGTTCCTTCAGCTTTGCTTTTCGCCAGTCAAGTACAATCTGCTTGTTTTTTGCGGCAACTGCACAGAAGTGTCTGTTTATTTCAAGAGGGTTTCCTGTAGGAGATTCGTTTGCGTTTCGAACCATGCAGGGAGCACAAAATGCTGCTTTGTCGCACTTGCAGCATTCGCCACCGCCTAAGTCTTTCATTTTAAGAGAACGAAGCCATTTGATTTTTTCGCCGTTATCCCAGATTTCTTGAAGCAGTGTTTCGTTCAGGTTGCCTAAGACCATTTCTTGCCAGCCAGGACATGGGTAAACATTGCCATTTGCCACCATACAACAAGTCGAGATTCCGACTCCGCATAAACGACGTTCTGGATTGAACTGTGCCGTGTTCATATTTGTAAGGAAGTCATTCTTAAGAACATTTTTTTGATAATCTATATCACCAGTCATTATAGATTTTATGACTTCGCCAGCCTCATCTACAGAAAGTCTGTTAGCAAGGTTTTCTGTTTCGTGATTGTATTCCGCCATCATAATGTAATCAGTCTGTGCGCGAATTTTATGCTCATTGCACCAAGCAAGTACATCTGTAAAATCATTTTTGTTAGCTTTCATTGTGGGGCAACTTACATGGCAAGGAATATCATTTTCTATCAATTTTAGAATTGCATCACGGGTTTTATAAAAACTGCCTTTTAACTGCGTGATAGCATCGTGGTGTTCTGGAACCAGAGAATATAGTGAAACTTGAACGCTTGAAACATTTCCTTCCTTCATAATCTGAACAGTTTCATCATCTAAAAGCGTGAGATTTGAAAGCAGCGTCACATAAAAATCATATTTTTTTGCAGCTTTCAAAAATTCCTTAAAATGAGGATGCATCATAGGTTCCCCACCACTTAAGCATACAGAAAGAATATTCATTTCTGACAACTGTTCCAATGTTGAATAATATAATTCATCACTTATATTGTACAATTTATATTTGTGCGGAATATAGCAATGAATGCATCTTTCGTTGCAACGACTTGTAAGTTCTATCTGAAAGCTTGTCAGATGTGGCTTATCCTTAAAGTATTTCTCTAAAAACTCCTGCGTAGAAGTATCTGCTCTTTGAATTGATGGCGTAAAATCATCTTGAATTGTCTTAGGAAGTACAGTGTTGTATGTAAAACCAATGTCGTTAGCATTTAATTCATCTTCATTTTTCCCTTTTAAAACAAACCCATCCTCAACAAGATTGTCATAAAATTCTTTTGCATCTTTGTAAATAATCATATGGTTCGCACTATCAAAAATCTTTTCCGCCTTATTTACAAGTTCATCCAAAGATTGCGGCTGCCGATTTAAGAGGCTGAGCAAGACAGCTCCAGTTCCATTTACAACGCTGTCATTGAATATTCCAGTTGATGTGATATATCCGATTCCATCATAGTTTCGAACATAAGTATCTTTTTTCAGCCGATAAAACATTTTATTTTCCTTGTGCGTAAGATTTTTTTAGATTTTCTTCGTGCCAGCGTATTGCAGAAGTTCTGTTTCCACCAAAATCACGAATTAAATAATCCATATAGTAAGTGAGTAAGTCGTAGCGTACAATATCCCGACATTCAGGGGTTGCCATGTAATAAATATAGCTTTCAAACAGACTTAATAAATCCTGTTCATTTCGTCCCATAAGCTTAAAATTTCTAAAGCCCATGTCATAATATTTTCCGTAAATGTCATTGAAAGTAAGATTTGTGTCACGATTGAATTTCAATCCTCTATAAAATCCTGCAACATCTGAAACCGCTCTCATGCATTTTAAATTCAGTTCATCTGAAGTTGCCTGATATAAGTTCACCTTTGAGACATGCGCATAATCTGCTTTTCTGTTTGGACAAGAACTTGGGCATTTTTCATCAACAAGAATTTCGATTTTTTCTTTATCCTGAATTTTTTTTAGGAAGTCAAAATTTCTGTTGTCACGCCAATCCAAGACGACCAAATCATATTTTTTTGTCGCTTCATTTATTTTATTTACATCGCGTACACAAGCTGTTGTCGAAAGAATATATTTGAAATTTGGATAGGTCTTTCTTAGATAATCTTCAAGCAAAGGCGAATTTACCAGAACTTCATTCATTCCATTGTTTGCAATTTCCATCGTAAGATTACACATAGTATCTTGCAGATGTTTTTCTTCAACAAGGCTGTTCGTATAAGTAAATCTAACGGCTATTCCAAAATCATTTAAAGTCTTTATCGTCGATTTTATTTCTTCCAGTGCTGGCTGAACACCTCTGCGGACACGCCCACCATTCCATATCATATTATTGAATGAACCATAAACAGCGGGAACATCAATATTATCCATAAAACGATAAGGAAATTTTTTTATATAATCAAAAAATAGGGAGTAAAATCCCTGATATTGCAAGTCCAAGCCAGGAATAAAAAAGTGTATTTTATTTCTTCCATCATATACTCTACAATCAGAATTATAAATTCCGCTCGCAGCTTTCTCGTTAAGCTCTGCTTCTGTCTCGCCTTTTGCAACAAAGCCTTCTTTTACAAAAGTTTCATAAAATTCTATGGCATCAGAAATTATCGTTTCTTTGTCAGCTCCGACAAATGATTTTAAGATTGTATCTGCAAGGGTTTCTATTGATTGAGGATCTTTTGAAAGAGCACATAAGAATACAGATCCACTTTCATTCACAATTTTTTCGCTGTAATTTTCTTTTGAGAGAATATATGCACCGTGTTTTGTCTTTCTAATTAGAACATCTTTTTTTTGTCGATATAACATTGCTTGTTCCTAATTTGAATAAATAAAATGCTCGCGATTTTTTACACCAGTTTCATGAAGTCTGATTTCTTCTTCTGACATTCCGAGTTCTTTAGCCCGATTCCTGTTAAAATGACTTGAAAACATTTTCTTACCATCTTCTATTTTTGACGGCTTCTCATCGTCGTATACATATCCAGGTTCATTCTCTATATCTTTTATTGCCATATCGCTTCACCACTAAAATTATTTCAGCCACCTTATTTTACATAGCGGGCTTTGCCACTATAAGACACAGTTTTAGTTTCTGCGTTCGCACTCTGCGCACCAGTGTCCGTTGCCGTCTTTATAGGCAGGACATCCAGCAGCATAGCTTCCAGAAGCATCATTCTGTGCAAGAACTTGCGGTTTTTCATAAACCACAGTAGCCTTTTCTGTTGATTTTTTGTCTTCCATATGAATTACCTCAGCTTGATAAGATTCGTTTTCCGAATCTGTGTCCTGCAACGCAGGGCTATAAAAAGCGGCAAATACCGCAATTTATAAGACTTAGCGTTTTTTTCCTCTACAGAGCCTTTGCCTTGATTTCGTCTTTCATCTTAGAAAGCAGGCTCTTTACCACGGCACCTAAACGCTCCAGACATTCGTTGTTCATAAGAAAATCCCGTAACTTTTCGCCATCGTTTAAGAATTTCTCTTCAATTGTGATTGCATTATACCAACGAAAATTCAGTCCTGCGTTAGGAAAGCATTTTCTAAATTCAGAGCCTTCTTCAAGATTTTTAGGGTGATTGGTAAATGTAAGCACACAGGCAAGCGTGCCTTTTTTTCGTTGCGAGTCTTCCATTTTGATATTGATGTAGCACAAATCAGTTGTGTTCATGTAGCCGCCTGTCGTATCTGCAGGAGCGAAGCGGGTCAGTGAAGAATCTTTGTATAGAGTATTCATTGATGTGATTGCGGCACATTCTAAGTTTGAAAAGTCCTTTGCAACGATGCTTTCATTCACTTTTGTGATGCAACTTTTAAAATCACGTGTGTTAGCAAAAAGACTAAGAAGAACATCTCCGTAATCTTCCACAATGCCTCTTATTTTGCCGTCAACGATATTTCCTATTGCCGTGCGGGTAATGTCATACAGGTCTCTGTAATTCTTTTTTATCCAGCGTGCATCAGAAGGAGTTTCGCCTGTTGGTGTAAAATACATAAAGAGCGCTTTGTAGCCTTTTTCGCAATATTCTTGTTCTACAAAATCTGCATAGCGCTGCAATTGATTTGAATGTTCAGAGCTTTCGACTTTGTTTTCAATACAGATTACGCATTTTTTCTCTTCAGAAATGCAGAAAATGTCGATAAAGCCTTTTTTCTCATCATTTTCTACAGGGAATTCGCGGTACACACTAAATGATTCCCAGTCCATATCAACAGTTTCTTCCATCTCTTTTTGAGATTTTTTTTGAATAGGACCGCTGACAAGATTTCTAAAATAAGTTGAACCAATATGATGGCCGCCGTTAACATCTAAAAGCCATGCAAGCATATTGCTGTGATAGTTTTCCAAGTGGCCAATATCCAGCACCTTAAAAATGTTTTTTGTTTCTGTTATCTTTCGCATTTTTCCTCCACAATTGCCTGCATAATATAAATAAGTTATGCCGCAAAAAATCATTTTTTTTGTAACAAAATCAATTTTACACTGAGAATTTAATTCTGTATTGGGAGGAAACGCTTAGGAAAGGTAGGGGTTAACTCCTAAATATTTTGGGAGTATCTTTTTGTAACGTTTTTCTACTTCAAATAGGACAGTTTTGTAACGTTTTTCAATTAATTATATAAATCTTCCAGCTTATAAAGAATCAACTGCTGTTTATGGGACTCGTCAATCTCTTTATACCCAGATTTAGAGAAAAATCCGTATTTGCTGCAAACTAAACCTGTGCTATTTACCTGCTGAATTTCGTTCCAAATGAGATTTTTGTCTAATTTACCTTCACGGAATTTTGCTTCGTAAAAGATATAGGAATTATCGTTTTCAGTGACTACATCAAATTCACCGTTTTTATGATTTACAGGATCGTCATACCAGTATTTGCCAATCTTTTCAAAAGAATCAGGTAATTCTCCTGAGCGATTTTTACGGATTAAAAATTGCCGGCAAATCTGTTCGAAGGCCTGTGGGACATAATGTTCTTCAAAATCGGGTTCAATAAATTTATCATAGAAAGCTTCAGATTCCATCACTGCAAGTCTTGAAAGATTTCTGTAAATGTATTTGAAATAAAATAAAGTCAGCTGGTCTGAAATATAATAGCCGGCTTTTTTCTTGTTATTTTCATCATTAATTGGAGATTCTTTTACAATGATATCCATATTTATTAATTTATCAAGAACATCTGCAAGCGTTGGTGAACTTGAGACTTGTGATTGAGAGAGAATATCTTTAAATCGAACAAATCCTTTTGCCAGAGCTTCAAAAACCTCATACGCATTCTGCATTTTGGAAATTTCAGATTTCAGGTGCATCTGAACTTCATTTTCAAAACGGCTGCCGGGACTGGCAATCAAATCAATTATATTCTGTTTAACTGTCTTTGATGAATCTATGCGCCTGTTGTAATAAGGGATTCCGCCAAAAACAGAATATAAGCGGACCTTATCTTCATTACTGAAATCTTTATAGAAGAGAGCTGATTCATAATAATCCATAGCTTTAAGATTCATAACTAAATCAAAACGACCAAAAAGCGGATTTTCTTCCGAGAGCAAAGATTTCATGGTTTCTACGTAAGAGCCACATAAAATCAGCTTTAATCTGGAAGTAGACTTGTTATTGTCGATAAAAGACTGAATAATGCTGTCTAATCCCTCTACAACTTTCCTGATATAAGGATATTCATCAATCACCAGGATTAATTCTTTTTTTGCAGCTTGCTTATAGAGAAAAGCAAGTGTTGATTCAAAGGTATCAAAGGCTAAAGGCGGCAGACCAAAAGTTTCTGAAATGATTTCACAAAAGGATTTGACATTATTCAGCTCAGAGGTTTCTTTACATTCATAATAAATGGAAGTTGTTTTTGTTTCTTTTAGGCAATGCTTAATCAGTTCTGTTTTGCCAACCCGACGACGACCGTAAATTAGGGCTGCATCATTATTATCTGAATTGAAAAATCTTGAAATTGCTTTGATATTTTCTTTTCTTCCAAAGAAAACTTCCCCTATTGCCATATGCATCTCCTTTTTACTCGAATATTTCCGACTCGGTTTTATCCGACTAAAATGATAATGCTGAAAAAAGAAATCGTCAAGAACGGGCTAATCTTTTCCCTTAATTTTCTTTTTCCAAAATCGCCAGATGGTAATAAGCTCGCCCGGAAGGTTCCAGTTCTTTTGTTCCTGCATATTTTCCCAGGCTTTTACGCCGTATTCGTAAAAGTTGTCGTCATTTTTTATGGCAGCTGAAACGATTAAGTCTATGTCGCTTTCTTTAAGAACTCCGTCAAAAGCGGCGCACCATTTCTGATAAACGCGGCAGGGGTCAGCGTTATCAAAAGCGTAAAAGCCGGGAAGGCGGTAAATAGGGCACATTTTTGAAATGCCCAGGTTCGCCGCAAACTTTGTAAAGAGCTGTTGATACCACTTTACTCCGTAGCGGCCGCCAAAAAGCCCGTTATCCTTTTGTTTATTTTCTATTTTTCTCTGTATATGAAATATTTTTTCTGCAAGCTGGTTCTGATATTGGTCATCTGGGTCTGCAGAAATTGTGAAAAATTCTATTCGTGCGAATAAGATGCAGTTTTTAAGGCTTTCCTCGTATTTCTTCGGACGGTTCTTTTTCATTCTCCCTCCGTTTCACTGCAGAGGAATTTCCAGGCGCACTTCCGTGCCTGTATCGGGCGAGCTGTTTACAGAAAGATTGCCACCCAGGAGCTTAGCCCGCATTTCCATGCCGCTCATACCGAAGTGAGATGAAGCGTCGTCAGAAGCTGGTTGTTTTGCATAGTCGAAGCCCTGTCCGTCATCAAAAATCATAATGCGAATCATTCCGCTAGATTTCTGTTGCCCGCTTATCCGTCTGATTACAACACTAGTCTCTTCTGCCTTTGCGTGGGCCCGGACATTGTTCAAGGCTTCCTGAATAATGCGCAGGATATGGTGCTTTTGTTCGGTGGTGAAGGTATCTAAAGAAAGGTCGGGTGCAACAAAAAATTTGCAGGGAATTTTGCTCTGGGCATAAAACTGCTCGCACAAATCATTGATGACGGTCTTAAAGGGTATGCTTCCAAGAGCTGGAACAGAAAGATTTTGGATTATGGCCCTCAGTTCCTTCTGATTTTTCTTTTCCAGGTTGATGATTTTTTCAAGTTCAGAAAGCAGATTTGCGTCCGTGCAGCGGTCTTTGAGTTCCTTTTGGGAAAGCAGCAGGGCTTTTATGTTCTGGCTTACCGTATCGTGCAACTCCTGACTGATTCTGCGGCGTTCTTCTTCCTGTACGCCTATTGTTTCTTCAATAAATTGCCGGTTGTCCTTAAGGTTTTTGCGGGATTTAATGTTGTGAATCAAAATCACCATAAGGATGATAAAGGCGGCAAAGGTAAGCACAACAAGAAAGATAAAAAACGAGGTATACAAACTGAGGGCGGATGTTAAATCTTGTAAATCAAGCTCGGTCATTTGCGCAATCCCGAATAAATGCCGTAAGCGGCAAAAGTACAGATAAAGCGGTCTAAAAGCGTGATGGGAATGCGTGGCAAAAGATAAGACAGAAATACGCTGAAATTCATTTTTTGAAAGATTAAGGAAATGTCGTCGATTGCCGAAAAGCCCGAAGTTTTTTCAAAAAGCGGGCGGATAAAGGTGTCAAGTGCGCTTGCGGAAAATGAACTCAAAAAGGTTGAGAAAAATACAATTATCAGAAGGTAAAGAAGCGTAACGCGGCGGTTAAAATGAAATTCCTTTTTGTTGCGGCTGAAAAGCCAGCTGGCTATTACAATCAGGATTCCGCAGATTCCGTACAAAAAATCATACAGGAAGATTTCACTGCCGGTCATTGCACAGCGCAAGATTGTCATAGCCGGATTAAAAAGCGATGCTACGATGATTCCGGGAATAAGGTCTGCATAAAAAGTAATTGCCACGGTAAAAATTGTGTCTAAAAAGGCCGGGAGTTTGAGGGCGGTGGCCAGCATTGCGCTTGCAATGTTCAATAGAAGAGCAAGAAGGCATAAAAGTCCTGTGAATGCAAACTTATTGGATTTCATATTCTTCCCATTTTTTCTAAGAACTGGAGTTTATTTTCAACTCCTGCCTTATCATACAAAATTGTCAGGTAATTTACGACAGTTTTTTCCGCAATCCCAAGGGCGGCGGCAACTTCAGCATTGGTATTGTGAATTGTCAGCGTGTCGGCGACTAGCTTTTCCTTTTTAGTGAAGGTCTGGGTGATGTCGCGCACTTCCAGAAGCCCGGTTACAAGCTCAGCCTGAATATAAGTTCCGCCATTTGCCACCGAATTGATTGCCGCAAGCAGAATGGCTTCATCCGCCGTTTTTGAAACAAAGCCTTTTGCGCCCACAGCAGGACTTGTTGCGTGTTCAATAAAACCGCCGGAGTCGTGGCTGGAATAGGCAATGCAAGGAATACCAAGCAGAGAAAATTCTTTGATGATGCCAAAACCGGAGTTTTCCATCTGAGAATATACAGTCTTAAATGAAATATCTACGACCGCAAGAAATTCGTCAGCCTTAAGGCTTCCTTTCTCAAACTGATTCTGGATTTCCTTACAGTCTTCAACGTTACTTGCCTGAAATTCAACCTTATAATACGAATGATTTTCTATCCAGTTTTTAATTCCGTTCAGTAAAAGCGCGTGATCATCAACAAGAATTATGCTTTTTCTCATAAAAAACGATTATACAATGAAAAATGATGTGTTTTGTAGGGGTCTTACTCCCGGAAATTTCGGGAGTAAAAAGAATATTCTTAGCCCTATGGTGTACTTTGCAAATTATTGTTACAAAAAAAGATAACGGCTACTCTTTCGAATGGATAAAATGCATGGTTAATAACAAAGAAAGTGAAGAAGAAAAATAAAATGTTATCACGGAAGATGATTCTTATTATTCATTAACATTTACATATGAAAGATTTGTAAAGTTCAGAAGGAAGTTTATAAAGCAGGTGTGAGAGAAAATAAAAAGGCCTAATTAAGCGACGAAAATATTTGTGTTTGTAGAAAATGGTTTAGGAAAAAATGCGTTAGCGCTGGGAGCACCGCCGAAGGCGTTCTGTAGCGAACGAAGAGAGCGGAAGAATGAGCGTAAGCGAAGTGCGGACATAGCGACCCGAAGACATGGGATTGCCGTGTCTAAGCACGGCAATGTCAGGTCGAAGGGGAACGCCTGGTATCCTGCTATGTCTGCTATGCGCACGGCGAATGAGCCTTACGGCTCGTTCTGTAAGGAAATTATTAACTAATGCACTATGCGCACGGCGAATACCGCATTACGAAAGTTTTATTGTACAAAAGGTCTGTCTGCACGCTACTCTTATTTTAGAAAACAATTTACTTTCAGGAGGCCAAAAATGGAATATAAGACTTTATCTAATGGAATTAAAATGCCTGTTTTGGGCTATGGTGTGTATCAGGTGACTAAGGCGGAGGCGGAGCGGTGCGTTTCGGACGCGCTGGAAGTGGGCTACCGCTCGATTGACACGGCGCAAAGTTACTTTAATGAAGAGGAAGTGGGGAATGCAATTGCAAAATCGGGCATTGCCCGGAGCAACATTTTCCTTACCACAAAAGTCTGGATTGAGCATTACGGCTATGACTCTTGCAAGGCTTCTGTGGAAGAGTCTCTTAAGAAACTCAAGACTGATTACATTGATCTTATGCTGCTTCATCAGCCTTTTGGTGATGCTTACGGTGCATGGCGCGCTCTTGAAGAGTTTTATGAACAGGGAATTTTAAAGGCAATCGGAATCTCCAACTTTTATGCCGACCGCATGGTGGAGTTTGCGTCCTTCAACCGCATAAAGCCTATGGTGAATCAGGTGGAATGTCATCCTTTGAATCAGCAGATAGAGGCAAAAAAATGGAAT
>JAFUFU010000001.1 GCA_017469785.1 Treponema sp. | reverse complement strand
TTTCTTGGATCTGTAAAACCATCTGGAGTCTCAACCCAGATTCCTTGTCGATACAATTCAACACATTTCTTTTTGTATTCAAATGAATAGCGCATAAAAATACCCCTTTTACTTTTGTCCAGTAAAAGGGGTACATATCAAGTTCGGGAAGTGCTTTTTTTGCTTATGTTTCGACGGCACGCAGGGCGTGTCCGTCAGAAAACTATTTGTTAGACTTGATAACAGCCGTCGCACGCTAACGCGTGCTTAACGAGTTTTGCTTGCGCAAAACTCGCGTGATTGTCATCCTATTTGTTTGATTTGATTACAGCTTGAGCACCTGCTAATCGGGCAGCTGGAACTCGGAACGGTGAACAAGAAACATAGTTCAAGCCGAGTTTGTAGCAAAGCTCGATAGAAGCCGGGTCACCACCGTGCTCACCGCAGATTCCGAGGTGGAGGTCAGCCTTAACAGCGCGTCCCTTCTCTTCTGCCAAGCCAATCATTACGCCTACGCCGTCTTCGTCCAAAGTCTTGAATGGATCCTGAAGAAGAACTTTCTGGTCGAGGTAAGAATCGATGAACTTAGAGTAGTCGTCGCGGCTGAAGCCGAATGTTGTCTGAGTAAGGTCGTTTGTACCGAATGAGAAGAAGTCAGCGTACTCAGCAATCTTGTCAGCTGTAGCGGCAGCGCGTGGGAATTCGATCATAGAACCAATCTGGAACTTGAGTGATGTTCCAAGCTCTTTGTTGACGTTAGCGATAACAGCCTCTGCCTGAGCGCGAATCTGTTTGAGCTCAGCGAATGTTGTTACGTTTGGAATCATGATGCGAACGTCATGTTTGAGACCTTCTTTCTCAGCCTGTGCTGTAGCGCGGGCGATAGCCTCAACCTGTGTCTCGTAAATCTCTGGATATGTGATAGCGAGACGGCAACCACGATGTCCGAGCATTGGGTTGTGCTCATTGAGCTCAGCATATTTCTTGTTGATTACCTCAACTGCTACGCCGAGTTTGTCAGCAAGTGCTTTTGCAAGCTCTGGAGTCTCAGCCTGTACGAACTCGTTCAACGGCGGGTCAAGGAGACGGATTGTAACTGCACGACCTTCCATTGTCTTGATGATTCCGTAGAAGTCTTTCTGCTGCAATGGGAGAATTGCCGCGAGGTTAGCCTTGCGCTCTTCTGTTGTGTCAGAAATGATCATCTTCTGGAATGATGTGAGTTTTGGCTCTTCGAAGAACATGTGCTCTGTTCGGCAGAGACCGATACCAGCTGCACCGAAGCGGAATGCCTGTGGAGCTTCGTTCTGCTCTGCGTTAGCGAGAACGTCGAATCCCTTAACAGTTTTTCCAGATGGAGTTGTGCGGCAAGAAGAAGCGCGAACTTCGTCAGCCCAAGAGAGGAATGTCTCAAGGTCGCCAGAAACTGAAGTTGGAGTTACAGGGATAACTTCGCCATATACTTTACCTGTTGAACCATCGATAGAAATGTAGTCGCCTTTCTTGAACTCTTTACCACCGATTGTAACAGTATCTTTTCCTGTGAATACAACGTCTGAACAACCACAAACACATGGTGTACCCATACCGCGGGCAACAACAGCTGCGTGTGAAGTGCGTCCACCAGTTGAAGTCAAGATACCCTGAGCAACGTACATTCCGGCGATGTCGTCTGGAGATGTCTCTTTGCGGACGAGGATAACTTTTTTGCCTGCTTTGTCCTCAGCAACAGCTTCGTCGGCAGTGAATACGATTTCACCACAACCAGCTCCCGGAGAAGCGTTGAGAGCAGATGCCAATGGCTTAGCAGATTTGAGTGCTTTTGCCTCGAACTGTGGGTGGAGGAGCTGATCAAGCTGGTCTGGCTTAACGCGCAAGAGAGCCTGCTCTTTTGTAATCATGCCTTCTGCAACCATGTCTACAGCCATCTTGACGGCAGCTGGACCTGTTCGTTTACCATTGCGGCACTGGAGCATGAAGAGTTTACCTTCCTGAACTGTGAACTCCATGTCCTGCATATCGTGATAGTGTGCCTCAAGACGGTCACGAATTGTAGAAATTTCTTTGAAGATTTCTGGCTGCTGTTTTTCGAGAGCAGAGATATCCATTGGAGTGCGGATACCAGCAACAACGTCTTCACCCTGAGCGTTGATGAGGTACTCAGCCATGAAGTGGTTCTCACCTGTAGATGGATCGCGAGAGAATGCAACACCAGTTCCCGATGTTTCGCCCATGT
Source organism: Treponema sp. (assembly GCA_017469785.1). Lineage (GTDB taxonomy): Bacteria > Spirochaetota > Spirochaetia > Treponematales > Treponemataceae > Treponema_D. The sequence goes on along the minus strand of JAFUFU010000001.1, from coordinate 120,893 downwards.
TACCGAATACCATTGCCATAACTGTTACGGCAGTACCTTTGATAACGTTCTCGTCGATATTGTTGAGCTTGCGGTAGATGATAGCGCGCTCGTTCATCCAAGAGCCGAATACACCGCCGATTGCTCCCCACATCTGAACCTGTGGATCCTGTGGGAAGTCTTCGCCCTTTTCTTTTTTGTACATTTCCTTGTACTTAGCAACGATTTCCTGGAGGTTCTCTGTTGTGAGTTCTGTATCTTCTTTAACTCCAGCCTTTGCTTTTACAGAAGAAATGATTTCCTCGAATTTGTCATGGTCAACGCCCATAGCAACGTTACCGTACATCTGGATGAAGCGGCGGTAAGCATCCCATGCGAAACGCGGGTTGTTTGTTTTGTTGGCAAGGCCAACAACTGATTTATCGTTAAGACCGAGGTTGAGGATTGTATCCATCATACCCGGCATAGACTCTGCGGCACCTGAACGAACAGAAACCAAGAGAGGGTCGTTCTCGTCGCCGAGTTTTTTGCCGAATGTTGTCTCAAGTTTGTTAAGATATTTTGCAACTTCTGCATCAAGACCTGCAGGATATTTTTTTCCGAGCTTATAGTATTCCTGACAAACGTCAATAGAAATTGTGAATCCAGGTGGAACCGGAAGACTCAAAGGAGCTTTTGCCATCTGTGCAAGGTTAGCACCTTTACCACCAAGAATCGGGCGCATTGACTCATCGCCTTCTGCGTCACCGTTGCCAAAAAAGTAGACATACTTTGTTGCCATTGATTTCTCCATCCTAATATTGATTATGTTTATTATATAGAAAATAGTAGCTTTTATAGAAATTATAGTCAATTAAATTTATGTATTTTTAATAAAAATTTTGTACGGAATTTTACAAATTTAAATAAAAATAAGGCTGAATGGTAAAAATCACCATCCAGCCTCAAAAAAATTACGTCAGCGTCAGGCCTTTGAAAGACGATTGTCCTGCACGCACCGTATTTCAGATTCAATCTTATATCCGGAATACTCGCTTTCGAGAATCATGACAGCCCGGTCAACCGTTGCATGGAATGAAGTCAGTCCATGGAGAGTGACTGTCTCACCCTTTACCATGACCCACAATTCGTCAATGTGCAGACCGTGCTCAAAAATCAATTTGTTTGTCATCTGCTGCGCGAGAATCAAGTCATCAACCCGTCTTTTTCCTGCATCTTCAATTTCATGACTAACGTTGTTCTTGATTCCTGCAGAAATCATCTCGGCAAGCATATCGGGAGGAACAAGCGCCGTGTTGACAGTTGCCTGAATCAAAGAATGGTCGCTTAAATCGTATTTGAAACAGCTCTTGTAGAATTGAGCCTGACGCTTGTCAGAATCAGCAAGCATTTTTTCAGCGACTTTATCGGTCGTAATGCCTGTGATTTCCTTGATGTGCTGGAGACGGGCCTCGGCAGTTGAAACAAAACGGAGCGTAATATGGCTCGGAACATCCCTCAAAAAGAGGAAAGCCCCCCGCCCCATAATGACACAGTTCCCCTCATGAGCAATCTCAAGAATAACAGCGCTCAGATAATTCAGATACTTATCGCGATTTTTTGTAAACCTGTCCAAAAATCGCGGCTTACGCTCGTCGAACTTTAGGAATTCTTCTTTCGAAAGTCCCTTCGCGATTATCCGCCGTTCTATTTCGTGTTTGTCATAGTAAGTGTATCCAAGCCGGCGGGCAATGAGCATCCCGATTTCATCGCCGAAAGAGCCTGCCTGCCTCGTAAGTGTAAGTATTGCCATGGCTACACCTCGGTCGATTCGCTTACGAAACAGGCGATTCCCTCGCCCATGTACTGCTCGCGGAGTTTTTCGACGATGGCGATGATTTTACCGCAATCCTCCTCGTTGCAATAGATGATGTACATCATGTTGAGCTGGGGCCAGATTGCGTCGCCAAGGCGGGGATTTGAGAAGCCCGCGCCCATGACATTGGCCAGCTTGGTGTATTTCGCGCCCACTCCCTGCTCCTTAAACTCGGCGATAAAGTCTTCCTCTACAGCCTGAGAGAAGATGATTTCAACGCGCTTCTGCACGCCCGCATGTATTTTAATGTTCTCAAGATAACCCATTTTTGAAGTCCTCCAAGTCTTTCGCGGCCTTTGCGGCCTTTGCCTCAAGCTTCGCCCGGCGTTTTTCATCCCGGAGCCGCCGCTTTTCCTCGGCCTTGTCAGCCTTGGCCTCATTTGCATCAAGCTTTCCTTCTTTTATAAGAAGCTTCTGTCTCTTTTTCTCGGCTTTCTTCAATCGGCGATTGTTGAAGATGAAGTAAATGGTCGGCATGATGAAGAGCGTCATCAAAGAACCGAAGGTCATACCGCCGAATACGGTGAGTGAAATCGGCTGCATTGACTGAGAGCCTTCGCCCGGGAAGAAAGCCATTGGAGCCAATGAAATTACAGTCGTCAAAGTTGACATAAGAATCGGTCGCAGGCGGTTTCGTGCAGCCTCAACACAAGCCTCTTCAAGTTCCATACCACGCTTACGGAGCAAGTTGGTGTAGTCAACCAGAACGATACCGTTGTTTACGATTGTACCGACCAAGACCAGCATACCCATAATCGTAACGACATTGAGCTGGGTTCCTGTAAGACCGTAAATCATGATAACGCCGATGAAAGAAAGCGGAATCGTAAGGATAACGATGAATGGATCAAGGAGAGACTCAAACTGGCTCGCCATAACGACGAATACCAGGAAAGCCGCCATGATGATAATCATACCGAAGTTGGTGACGGCTTCCATAACATCTTCCATAGAACCGCCGAGAGAAACCGTGACTGCATCATCTTTCGGAATATTGTCGGCAAGAAGCTTTCTCACGCCTTCCTGACAAACGCCAAGAGACATACCGTCAACACGATTCGCCTTTACATGAACGATTCGTGACTGATTCTCACGGTAAATCGTGACAGGAGCCGTAGTTTCTTCATAGTAAGCGAAACTTGAAAGAGGAATTCGCAAGCCCTGTGAGTTTACGACAGAAATTGAGTCCAAATCATCAAGGCGCTTTTTATCTGCCTCAGAAAGGCGGACGATGACATCAATATCCTTACCGCGCTCAGTGTAGCGGCTGGCCGTAGTTCCGTTGATTGCCCCGGAAATTTCCGCACCCACAGAATGAATGTTCAAACCGAATTCATACATTTTGTCGCGGTCAACCCGGATCGTAGCTTCCGGCAAGCCGTCTTCCTGATCCGAAGTGACTTCCTGAACATAGTCACTGCCCTTTTCCTTGAGCATTTTCTCGACCATAGCGGCATATTCCCGCACAAGAGTCAAGTCGTCCGATTTTACGGCAATGTTAATGTCGCTGGTAGATGAAGCCTGGTTTGCTCCGGCAGAGAAAATCAAGTCCGTGCCCGGGAAAGAGTTAAAATGCTTTCGGAGCTTGGCCTTTGCCGACTTCTCGTTGTCGTAGCCGGGAAGTCGCTCGCTGGGAGGATAAAGGGTGAATGTAATCGAACCTTTGTTCGTCTCAGAACCAGCGCTGAACATACTCGTTCCGCCGACGGTCATCGTGGTGTATTTTACGCCCACAAGTTCCTGCATGGCGATGTTCTCAAACTCGTGCATGATGTCGTCAGTGATGTTGATTTTCGTTCCCTGAGGCAGGGTAAATTCAACGGCCACAGAGTTTGAGGCAGAGGCCGGCATGAAGATAAATCCGATGACTTTAATAGAAGCGAATGAAAGAATCAGCAGAGCCACAAGGGTAAGCAGGCTGGCTTTCCTGTGGTGAAGGACAAAGGCGACTCCCTTGGCATATTTTTCATCCAGCTTGGCAAAGAAATTGTTGAAGGCTCCGTTAAGGGCAAATGTAAATCCCGCAAGCTTGCCCTCGCCTTTCTTTGATGTGTCGATTTTGTCGATTTTGAGATATTTTGAAGTCAAAACCGGAACCAGACACATAGCGACCAAAAGCGAACAGGTAAGCGAGAAGATAATCGTCCATGCCAAATCGTTGAACATCTGACCCATGATGCCGAGAGTCTTCTTGAACATGAGCATAGGCGCGAAGATACAGATTGAAGTGAGAGTAGAGCCGGTGATTGACATGACCATTTCCTGAGAACCCAGGATTGAGGCCACTCTCGGTTTTGCGTCTCGCTGACGGTAGGCGTAAATGTTCTCCAAAACGACGATTGAGTTATCGACCAGCATACCGATACCCAGCAAAAGACCTGCAAGGGAAATCATGTTCAGGGTCAAACCCTGGAAATACATGAGCATGAGGGTGATGAAAACCGAAATCGGAATTGAAAGACCAACGATAATCGTAGACTTGATTGAGCGCAGGAAGATAATCAGTACGAGGATTGCCAGCAAAGCACCCTGAACGACCGATTTAACGACCTCGTTGATTGTCTGCTCGATGATGTCAGTTGTGTTTGAAGTCTCAACCAGCTCCACGTCGCTGGGAAGCTCCGCCTTAATGGAAGGAATGGTCTTTCGGACATTTTTTGCCGCCGTAACGGAGTTCTTGCCCGACTGTTTCTGGACCATAAGGACGACACAAGGCTCACCGTCAAGATAAGCGAGGGTAGATTCCTTTTTGTAGCCGTCGTAAACGTCAGCCACATCCCGCAGGCGGATTGTGCGAATCTGACCTTCTGCGGAAGGCTTGTATGAGATAACAGTATTCTTCAAATCATCGATAGACTGATACTTACCGCTGGTCTTAATCGTATAGTTGGTATCGCCAGAAGTGATTGTACCGCCGGAAGACTGGATGTTCTGAGCGCCGATAAGCTGGGCCACGGTAGAAATTGAAAGTCCGTAAGCCTCCAAGCGGTCTCGGGGAATGTCAACGTTGATTGCCCTCTCCCGTCCGCCGGAAACCGTAGCCGAAGCTACACCGTCAAGCTGCTCCAGGCGCGGCTGAACCACATCCTCGGCATAAGTGCGCAGCTCTTCTGGAGTTCGGCTTCCCTTCATCGAAAGCATCATAATCGGCATCATCGAAGGGTCCATCTTAATCGTAATCGGCGAATCGGCATCATCAGGAAGATAGCGCCTGATAATGTCGATTTTATCCCGGATTTCGTTGGTGGTGGCATCAAGGTTGGTGCCGTAGTTCATTTCCAGGATAATCAAGCTGGTGCCCGTCATTGAGCGGGACTGCAATTTTTTAAGGCCGGAAAGTCCCGAAAGAGAGCTTTCCATGGTTCGGGTGATACTCTGCTCCACTTCCTCAGGACCCGCTCCGCTGTAAGTGGTGATGACAATCATGTAGGGCAAGTCCATATCAGGGTACATGTCAACCGGCAGCTTAAACACACAATATATACCGAGCAAGACAGACATCAAGAAGATGAGGAATGTCGTCGTCGGTTTATTTACACACCTTTCAGATAAAGTCATAAAATCTCCTAGTTCGATGAAACGATGTTGACTTTTGAGCCGTCATTAAGCAAAGTCTGACCCTTGGTAACGATTTCCTCACCGGCTTCAAGACCTTTTGTGATTTCAACCTTGTTGTCCACGGAAATGCCTCTTGTGACCGGTCGCAAGCCGACCACAGCTGCATTTTTGCCCGATTTAGGGCTTGTAATAACAAAAACGTAATCCTTGCCGTCGCGGGTAACTATGGCTGAAACAGGAAGGATAATAGCGTCTTTTACGCTTTCGGTAACAAGGCGGACCCGGCCGTACATGCCCACCTTTACGCGGCTGTCCGGCGGATTGAGACGGAGCTTTACGCCCATGGTGCGGGTGGAAGTGTCCAGAACAGGGCTGACTTCAAAAATCTTTGCGCCAAAAACGACGCTGGGGTAAGCATCGAAGGTAACGGTCGCTTTCTGACCGTTGGAGATTCGGCTGACAAAACGCTCTGCGATGTTGATTCTGATTTCAAGCTCATCCGTGCGGGCTACTTTTGCCACGGAAGAAGACTGGGAAACCGTGGAACCGACCGTAACCGGAAGGGAAGTGATTCGCCCCGCAATAGGAGCACGGACAGGGCTGTCATTGTACACGACGCCGACACGGAGAGGGTTTACGTAAGCGATTACCTGATCTTTTTTTACCATATCGCCTACCTTTACCAGCACGTTGGTGATTTTTCCGGCCTGATCAGGCAGAACCATGACCTCATTCACCGAAGCCACGTCACCGCCGAATTCAAGATAATCATCCAGGTTTCCCGCCACGGTTTTGTATGTTGAGACCGCATAAAGAGTCTCCACTTCTTTTGAATCTTCTGCAGCCGCGGCTTTTTTTGGACCGCAGCTAATGAAAGTAAGGGCAGCAGCCATTGAAGCCGCCGTGATTACTGATTTTGCTGTTCGTTTCATATATTTCCTCCAATTAGTTCCTGTTTAGATTCCGAAACGACTTCGGAATGACTTTTATTTTGATTCCGTAAGGCTTACGTTCAGCGTGTTTTCCAAATCCATCAATGCGGATATGTACTGGAATTTCTGGTTGATTTGACCGAGCTTTGCCTGATTGAGGGAAGCCTCGGCGTCACGCAAATCAAGAAGCTCTGTCGTACCGTTTCTGTAAGAACGAGCCGTCATATCATAAGCCCGCTGAGCAAGGGTAACATTTCTTCCCATGACATCAATCTGCTCTTTTGCCTGAGTGAGAGTGTCAACTGCCTTTCTTACCTGCACTTTCTGATTCTCTTTGAGAGTCTCGATTGAAAGATCAAGCTGGGCGAGCTGCTGTTTGTAGTCCTTTACTTTCTGACGGTTAGAAGACCAAGGCAACATATTCGTAAGGTTCCAGACAAGAGTTGCGCTGAATGAGCCTGAATCGTACCATTTTTCACCGTCACCAATGTCTTTAGAAAAATGCCAGGCTCCTTCCGAACCGATGTACACCGGCTGATATGAATAGCTGAGGGCAAGGGTTGGGAGCCATGTCGAAAAGTCTGCCGCCGTTATTCCAAGTTTTGCCGCAAGTTTGTTTTTTTCAAGATTCTGAATCTGAAGGTCGTTGTCGGAATATTTCGCAAGCAAATCATCCGCCGAAACATCAACATACACAGGCTCGATTGAATCAGTCAGTTCTATATTTGTTCCAACAGGCATTCCAATCATAAAAGTGAACAAATCTATTTGCTGGGCCAGTGATTGCTCTGCGCTGTCAACATCAGGCTTTGCGTTCTCATAATTTACCTGAGTCTGCAAATATTGGATTTCGGGGATAGCGCCGTTTCTGAAGTTTGTTTGCGCCTGAATCATTCGCTGCCGGGCATTTTCCAGAGATGTCTTTTGAATTTTCAGGCTTTCCTGCTGCAAGAGAAGGCCATAATACATCTTTTTGATGTTGGTGATTGTCTCCCGCTGGCTCTGTTCCCAAGAGATTTTTCCTGCCTCGTACTGGGCTTTTGCAATTTTTATCTGGGCAATGTATGCCGGCGTAAAATTCCAGCTGGCAGAAACCGTTCCCACCGTAGACCACCTGTCCTCTTCTTTGTCGTAGCCGTCTTTCACGGGAAGAAAATTTTTCATTCCGTTCATTGCGAGGGCACCATTTATCGCCTGCAGAGTTCCTGAATTTGAAGGGCTATACTCATTTGCGCGGCTCATCGTTCCAGAAGCTTGAACATTTGGCAAAAACACATTCCAAGAATTGCTGGAAGCCCGTTTTTTTATTTCCAAATCGATGTCGTTGCTTTTGAGAGTGCGGCTGTGTGAAAGCGCGTAGCTCACAGCATCCTCAATCGAAAGCTTTATGACTTCTGATTTTTCTTCTTTTGATTCAGATTTTGAATTTTCTTGCGCGAAAGTAAAAGTTACTGCCGTAAAAGCAATCAAAATCAGACTTACGATTTTTTTCATTTATTCCTCCGTTATTTTATTCCATTAAATATATAATCAATCATGAAATTAAAACCTTCCATGAACTTTTCCTCGCTCAAATCTTTGCCTTTTGCCTCCACAAGGAAAGCCACTGGCAAAACTCCCGCCCAAGTCGTAAGCATTTTCGGCGAATAAGAAAATCCCAAATCAGGAGAGTTAATCCGCCCTGGAAGCCACTTTACCCAAGCTTCCCGATAATCGTTACATTCCTCGGACTTTCTTTGATTCTCCTCAAAGGAATTGTCATTGCTCATCAAAAGCCAACCGCAAATCGGAATGATTGACGGACGATGCATAAAATACTCCAATTCCGAATACATCTGAATCAGAATATATTCTGTAAAATTCTTTGCCTCGACCGTATTTTCATTGGCAATTGTTTTCAAAAGCAAAAGCTCTTTATTGACCAGAGTTTTTATCATTTGATTTTTGTTGTCGAAATACTCGTAGAGACTGCTTTTTGCCATACCAAGCTCATCAGCAATACGCTCGACAGTTACGCCGCCCATCTTGTATTTTTCGATAACAGCCGCCAGGGCCGTAAAAATCCGATTTTCTGCCGGGAAAGAATCTTCTGAAATTTTGCACAAATCGAACAGCTCTTTCTGACGCTCCCTGGTAATTTCCTGAGGATAAACCGGATTATCTTTTTCACAAGTTCCGGAAAAGCCGTTTAAAAGAAGATTCACGACTTTTTCAGAAAAATCCAATGGTGTGCTTGAAATTTTGCAATCACAACGAAGGTTTTCTTGCAATTTAACGAAATAGAAAAGAGACATGCCCGAAAAAATATGTTTTGCGAAAAGGCTCATGTCTGACTTGAAATTATCAAGATAGAAGGGCTGCCCTTTTTCGATATCAGTAAATGAAACATTCCGTTCGCTCAGTTTTTTGAAAAGACGCTCCTCATAATTCGGATTCTGCGACATCTGGGCGATAAAATAATTGATATGGCTGGGATTCTCAATGAAATACCGAATCAGGCCCGCCAGTGATTTTTTTGTAGTTTCAAAATCTTTTGAGGCAATATCTTTGAGCAAGTCTGCCATATTATCGACGATTCGGTTTTCCATCGCATCAAGCAAATCATCTTTGTTTTTAAAATGGCGGTAAATGGCAGGCTTTGAAATTCCGACCTTCGACGCAAGCTCGTTCATTGAAAAAGACGAGAAAAAAGGCCTTTCGAGGAAAGAAAAAGCAGCGTCGAGAATCAGTTCTTTTGTTGGTTTTGAGTTTAAATTTTTAGCCATTTTGTTACCGAACAGACGGTAACAAAAATATACCGAACATTCGGTAACATGTCAACAGTGAATCATGATTTTTTTGAGTATTTGGGCATAAAACAAAAAAATGGCTTCCCGTCGTGAACCTCCCTACAAACTCGCGGTGAACAAGTTCAAGCGAGTTTTAGTCAGAACCACGACTCCAGCCATTTTTTTTTTGCATTTTTCCTGCTGTTCAAAAGCATGATTCACTGTTTTTGCATAGATTCGGCACGCTCTTTGAATTCCTCAAGATTCTCGCATTTCAGTTCTTCAGCGATTTTAAATTCAGCGTCAGATTTTTCGGACTCACCGTTCGCAGCATATGCAATGGCGAGATTTGCGTGCATCACGGCGATTTTAGGCTCAAATTCAGTCGCTTTCCTGAGCTGGACAATTGCGTCCTGGGAGCGCCCCTGACCGAGATAAAGCGCGCCAAGACTTGCGTAGGCCTCGCCCTTCTGCGGATCCAGGTCAATGGCCTTGCGGTATGCTCCTTCTGCCTCTGCATCACGCTTCAAGAGATGAAGGCTCATACCAAGCGAGACAAGATTCCTGTATTCCGGCCTGAGCTCAACGCTCTTTTCCTGATAAACAACTGCGTTCTCAATATCGTCCATCTGAAGGTAAATGTTCGCAATGAAATTATAAATCAGTTCTGGAGAATAATTTGATTCCTCATCCAGAGCCTCCTTGAAAAATGAGAGGGCGTTGTCATAATCCTTTGACTGATATGATTTCATGGCACGACCAATCGTCAAATCCCCCGGCTTAGAGCAGGAGAAAATCATAAAACACGCAATAAGAATCAAAAAAAACTTGTACATGGCAAGAGCATACCAAAAAAAACATTTTCTTCCAATAAAATCCCTTTCTCAATTGTAATTCCTTAAATTTGAATTTATAATAGTGTTTTGAGAATAATTTCTGATAAACTTCTTGATCAATAAGGATTTCTACTATGAACGCAAGCGCAGCTCTTTCACAGCTCAACACAATCAATTCCAAATGCGAGGGAATTTTCACCCAGCTCAGCTCGGTTTTTCCGCAGCTCACGGTTCCGGACAGCCACACAACTTTTCAGGATCTGAAGAATGCGCTTTCATCCATTTCTGGTTCTCTTACGGCAAAATCTTCATCCAACATGGCAAATTTCAGTGAAAAATACACCCCGATTTTTGACAAGCTCAACGAAAAAATCAAGGATTTGCAGTCCCTCGACAAACTTATCGCCGAAGTCAAGGAAGACTCCGAGCAAATGGAGCTTATCGCACTCAACGCGATGGTCATATCAGTAAAATCAGGCGAAAAAGGTCTGGCTTTCAGCAAAATCACCGAGAATCTCCAGCGGCTCTCAAAGGATATGTTCATTTCATCGGACAAACTGAGCGCAGAAGAAGCCCAGCTCCTTGAGCAGATAAACTCTCTCAAATCAATTTTCTCTGGAATCATCGAATCCCAGCGTTCAATTTCATCAAAAGACACGGAATGCAGCTCGGAACTGCAGAGAATGCTTTCCAACGTCCAGCCTTCGATTTCAGAGATTTCCGGCAAAGTTGATTCTATTTATCCTGCCATCGACCGTGCATTGTCAGTCACAGAATTCAGGCCTAAGCTTTCATCAGCATTCCAGTCTGTCACACACGGCTTCAATGAGATGAACAAATACAATCCTGCGACTCCTGGTTCTGGCGAAGAACTTGATTATGTATGCTTTGCCATCGCCGCCTGCGAAAAAAACATCGCCCTTCTGTCAAATCTGTCATCCCTTCTTTCCCAGGCCTGTGCCCAATTCGCAGGAGCCTGGCAGGAAGTGGTCGAAATCATGGAAAACGCCGATACCAAGCGCATGGATTTTGAATCACGCTTCCTCAACAACCACGCCTTCGGCAACGATAATATCGCCAAGCAGCTTTCTTTAATAATCGAAAAATATCGTCTCATGATTGGCCAATTCAACAACTATCATATGGTCCAGAAGGATCTTCAGGGAACATGCCACAACATAACCTCACGGGCAAAAGGAATCTACTCTGTGTTTGAGACCCTCCGCCCGGTCATGAGCCGCTTGCACCATGTCCGCATCCTTCAGCAAATCGAAGTCTCAAAGAACGATGCGATTAAGTCTGTACAAGACTCCGTAACCGACATGGACAACCTCATCAACTCGGCAAACACTTCCCTTGACGGAATTCAGGCAATTCTCGAAAGCTTCATGCAGGATACCGGAAACATGCTCGACAATTTCAGCTCGTCAATCGCTGTCGACAACGAAAATATGGTCTCGCTCTGCAATGAAAAAGAAGTCGTCTACGGTGATCTCAACAACAGTGAAAGCATCATCGCCCGGGCATTCCATGATTTTACCGTATTCCCTGATGATTTCCAAAAGAAGTGCGTCACAGTCCAGCAGGGGCTTCAAGATTTCATGCGGCTCAATACCGAAATCTCAATCGTTTCAAACGAACTTGAAACTGAAAAAAATGCCCTTGCCAGCCGCAAGACATCACTTCTGAACGAAAAATCCTTGCAAAACTGGACTATCACGAATCCGAAATATTTGGACTCCCTTTCACAGATAAAATAGTACGGTAATAGCAAAAAACAAAACTCTTTTTCTCATTGATTTTTCAATCTTTGTCGAATATCCTTTAAATAATCTAATTATTTGGGGGATTTTCAGAAATGGCAGAATTTAAAATGAAAGATTTTGACCTTACAGGAAAAGTCGCTTGGGTAACTGGCGCTTCATACGGAATCGGTTTCGCAATCGCTAAGGCTTTCGCTGCAGCTGGCGCAAAAATCGTTTTCAACGACCGTGGACAGGAACAGCTCGACAACGGTCTCAAAAACTATAAAGAAGCCGGAATCGATGCACACGGATATATCTGTGATGTTACAGACGAGGCTGCAGTTCAGGAAACAGTCAAAAAAATCGAGAAGGATGTGGGCGTCGTCGACATTCTCGTAAACAACGCAGGTATCATCAAACGAATCCCAATGCTTGAGATGAAAGCAGAGGAATTCCGCCAGGTTATCGACGTTGACTTGAACGCTCCATTCATCGTTTCTAAGGCAGTTCTCCCAGGCATGATTAAAAAAGGCCACGGAAAAATCATCAACATCTGCTCAATGATGTCAGAGCTCGGTCGTGAGACAGTTTCTGCTTATGCAGCAGCTAAGGGCGGTCTCAAAATGCTCACACGCAACATCTGTTCAGAGTACGGCGGACAGAACATCCAGTGTAACGGTATCGGACCTGGATACATCGCAACTCCGCAGACAGCTCCACTCCGCGAGAAGCAGGCAGACGGCTCACGCCATCCCTTCGATCAGTTCATCTGCGCAAAAACTCCGGCTGGTCGCTGGCTTGATGCAGAGGAACTCGCAGGTCCTGCAGTATTCCTGGCATCAGACGCTTCTAACGCAGTCAACGGCCACATCCTCTATGTTGACGGCGGTATCCTCGCTTACATCGGCAAGCAGCCGTCGTAAAAAACGCATCCATGCGTTTTTTACTTAACGAGAATTTCGCTTGCGAAATTCTCGACCGTCTTTTACCCCGCCTCCATGCGGGGAATTTTTTTATAACAGTAATTTCAGGGGGAAAATCTATGAATGGAAACGTAATCGTCGGACAATCAGGAGGCCCGACTGCTGTAATCAATTCAAGTCTCGCAGGCGTCTTCAAAACAGCCCTTGACCGAGGCGCGAACAAAATCTACGGAATGTGCAATGGTGTCAAAGGTCTTTTGGACGAAAAATATGTGGATTTGACGGACAAGCTAAACTCAACGATGGCCATCGACCTTCTCAAACGAACACCGTCATCAGCTTTAGGCTCATGCCGCTTTAAGCTCCCTGATATCCAAAAGGACAAGGCAACTTACGAGCGGATTTTTGAAATCCTCAAAAAACTAGACATCAAATTCTTCTTTTATATCGGTGGAAACGACTCCATGGACACCATCGACAAGCTTTCAAAATATGCCGAGAGCGTAAAAAGCGACATCAAGTTCATGGGCGTTCCAAAGACTATCGACAACGACCTCGCAATCACTGACCACACACCAGGGTACGGAAGCGCGGCAAAATTTATTGCGTCCACAATGAAAGAAATTATCCGCGACGGCCATGTCTACGACTACCCGACAATTTCAATCGTGGAGATTATGGGACGAAACGCAGGCTGGCTCACGGCGGCCGCGTCCCTTGCAAAATCTGATGACTGCGAAGGCGTCGACCTGATTTATCTTCCAGAAAAAGTCTTTGACGTGGATCACTTTCTTGCAAAAATCCGTGAGCTTTCAAAAACCGGTAAATCTATAGTTGTTGCAGTTTCAGAAGGCATAAAAGTCGCTGACGGCCGATTCGTTTTTGAGCTTGCAGAGCACGTTGAATTCGTAGACGCTTTCGGCCACAAACAGATGAGCGGAAGTGCAAAATTCCTTGCCAACAAAGTCACGGCTGAGCTTGGCACAAAAGCCCGGGCAATCGAGCTTTCAACGCTCCAGCGATGCGCCGCTCACATGACCAGCCGAACGGACATCACCGAAGCATACAATGTCGGCGGAGCCGCTGTCAAAGCAGCATTCGAAGGCGAAACCGGCAAAGTAGTTGTCCTGAAGCGAGTTTCTGACGACCCATACATGTGCATCACCGAAACCGCTGATGTCTCAAAAATCGCCAACGTCGAAAAGAAAGTCCCCCTTGAGTGGATTACCGACGACGATTACGTCACACAGGATTTGATTCACTACATTCATCCGTTGATTCAGGCTGAACTCAGCCCGATTATGGTAGACGGATTGCCGCGCCATTTGAATCTTACGATGTAAATTTGCGGTAGCGCTGGAAGCCCCGAAGTTCCGTAGCGAAGGGATTCCGACTTTCGTCGGAATGACTGAGCGAAGGAATGAGCGCTAGCGAAGGGCGGACATAGCGACGGCACGGAAGTGCCGGACCGCCCTGCATTAAAAAAATCCTTCTTGTTGTATCTCTCCCGAAATTTCAATAAAATATCTTCTATGAAAACATCTAAATTCTATATCTCAACTCTCCGCGAGGCACCGGCTGAGGCCGTCATCGCGAGCCACAAACTCATGCTCAGGGCAGGAATCACACGCAAACTTGGAAACGGTCTTTATACATATCTTCCGCTGGGCGTACGCTCTCTTTACAAACTCGAAAATATTATCCGTGAGGAATGGAACGAAACAGCCGGCGCTTTGGAATTCAAGCCGACCGTAATTGTACCGGGCGAACTCTGGAAAGAATCCGGCCGCTGGGAAACAATGGGCCCGCAAATGCTCAAGGCAAAGAACCGGGGCGAGCAGGACATGGTAGTTTCCCCAACCGCCGAAGAAGCCTACACTGCCATCGTCCGCGACGGCCTTGACTCATACAAGCAGCTTCCCGTAAACCTCTATCAGATTAACACGAAATATCGGGACGAAATCCGTCCGCGATATGGCGTAATGCGAGGCCGGGAATTCATCATGGCTGACGGCTACACCATGAACGCTGACGATGAATCTCTGGACGAGTCATACAAGGCCTACGAAAAGGCATATTTCCGCATCTTCAAGCGGCTTGGGCTCAAAATCATTCCCGTAAAGGCTGATTCTGGCGCAATGGGCGGAAGCGGCTCAGAAGAATTCATGGTTGAGTCTCCAATCGGCGACGACACCCTGATTATCTGTCCTAACGAAAAGTGCGGTTATGCCGCCAATGTGGAAAAGGCAGAGTGCGCTTTGGACGAGTCTACCAACAAAAAGGGCGAAAAAGTCGCTGCAACAGACAAGGCTCTTGAAGAAGTTGAGACTCCCAATGTTTTCTCTATCGAAGACATGGAAAAATTCTTCGATGAGTCTCCGAAAATGTTCATCAAGTGCCTCATCTACCGCGTAATCAACTCTTCCCTTGACTATTCGGCTCTGGACTGTGCCAAAAACTGGAAGAGAGTCAAAGATCCGGCCGGCGATTACTATCCTCTTTCTTACGCCTGCGTCTGCATCCGCTCTGATTTGGATGTAAACGAAGCAAAACTTGCCGCAACTCTAAAGGCAAGCGAAGTCGTCCTGGCAGAAGATGAAGAAATCCTCGAATACGCTCAGGCAGGCCACGGCTTTGTAGGTCCCATGACTTCAAAATGCCCTCTCGTAGTTGACTATTCTGTCGTCAAGGACGGTCAGGCCCGAATGCACGACGCAATCACCGGTGCCGGCAAAAACGGCTACCATGTAAAGCATGTTGAGCCGCTCCGGGACTTCACTCCATACATCAATGCAGATGTCCGCACAGTAAAAGAAGGAGACAAATGCGCTTGCTGTGGCGGCGTTTTCTATCAGAAAAAAGGAAACGAGCTTGGCCACATCTTCAAGCTGGGTCACAAATACACAAAATCAATGCATGTAACCTTCCTTGGTCAGAACGGAAAGCCTACCGAGCCTACCATGGGCTGTTACGGAATCGGCGTTGACCGCACCCTCGCTTCAATCATCGAGGCAAACAACGACGAAAAGGGCATTATCTGGCCGATGACAGTAGCTCCCTTCCAGGTTTGCATCGTTCCGATTAAATACGAAGGTGCCATGAAAGAAGCCGCAGACAAAATCTACGACGAGCTTAAAGCCGCAGGAATCGAAGTTCTTCTTGACGACCGCAATGAGCGACCGGGCGTAAAATTCGCCGACATGGAGCTTATCGGAATTCCGCTTCGAATCACCGTGGGCGACAAAAATCTTCCGAACATTGAGTTCAAGCCCCGCGCCGCAAGCGAAGCCGAGCTCGTTCCAGCCACGGAAGCCGCCACAAAGGCAATCAAGTTCGTAAAAGACGCGCTCGCCGAGCTGAATTCATAAATCGCCTGAGCCATTGCCGTGCTTCAAGGGCATTGCTTGCCGCCCTTGCTTCAAGGGCATTGCTTGTTGCCCTTGCTTCAAGGGCATTACTTGTCGCCCTTGCTTAGACACGGCAATCTTATTGGTCTTCCCCATCTCTTCCCTGAATCGCCGGAAATGACGGCTTTTTGCCAACTCTTTTTAAGGACATCTATGACAAACTTTTTCAAAAAATCACTTATTGTATTTTCATTTTCCATCTTTCATTTTTCATTTTTCCACGCCCTGCCCGCAGTCACGCCCTCAGTTCCGGATTTTTCAGGCCAGTATGTCTACTACCGGGACACGAGCTTTGAGCGGGAATCCTACATTGGAATCGTCTACTACGACGAGACCACCTATGGATTCCGCTACTATGCTCCGGCCGTTCTTGCAAAGATAACCCCACTTCCAGAAAAAAACATCCATATTCTTTTTACTGTCGATTCAAAAAAGGAGAGTCTAGAACTTACCGGCGAGCGAATTCTGAGCACCATCCAGCCAGATGACACGGATTTAATCAATTATATCCATGATTTTTTCTACGAGATGACAAAACGCCGCCAGAATGCGGGTGAAATCACTTCTCCCAAAACAGATTATCAGGACTACGCACAGTTCGGCGGAAACGTAACGCTCTACTACAATCCCCTCATTCCGATTTTCAACCTCGAAAAAATCGTCTCCGTTGACAAAAAAACAGTCTTGCAGATTGTGTCAGCCGGCCAGCTTGTTTCACAGAATGACCAGAGTTTCGCAAAGTTCACAGGATTTGATGAAAACTTTAAGGACAAAAATCACAAATTCAAAAAAGATAAAAAAGCAAAAGCTCTCGAAGTAAACTATAAGGCTACAGAAAATTCCACGGAATTCAAGGCAAAACTGGATTCATCATGGGTTCCAGTCGCAGAAAACCTCTACACTCTCGGCAATGTCGCCGTTCTAACAGTGAATGAGGTCTCGGCCTCCTCTGAAAACCAGACAGATGTGCTCAAACGCCGCCTTCTTTTGGGAAACGAGTTCGTCTATCCAAACTGGCAGAATCAAAAAATTGAAGTCAAAGCAAACGGAACTCTCTTCACGCAGGTTTCCTACCATGCCGAAAGCGACACTTATACATATGACTTCAAATTCTTGCGTGAAATCGACCCCAAAACCGTCGGGCTCTACACTCTCACCGTTTACGCCGGGGCGTACGAACCGAATAAAAAATATTTCAACGAGATTCTAGCCAGTTTTGAATAATTCTGCGCCAATCACCTTGCTGCCGCTGTTCCGCGATTCGCTCACGCTCAGTGCTTCGCACCGCGCAAGCGCGTCGCTCCATAGCGGGGCGGCCTTTTACCGGCTAATAATCATTTCTTCCGCGGGGACTGCCGATCCAGACCCCCTCACTCAGATAGTCAAGTGTTTTTCCGTCAATTAAAAATTGGACTTTCTTTACCGATGAAAAGCTCGTGGCCGTGTATACAATCTGCATAAGCTGCACGTTAAGTCCCATGGGGCCGAAATCATTGAACTGAAATTCTTCGCTGAAATTCAAATATGCTATTCCGTTTTTTATGCTAGCCCCAATCAGGTGTGTTCCAGCCGGAATATAAGTCTGGCAGCCGGTTTTTGATTCCGTGGCTGTCGGTCCCTTTAGCAGCTCCTTCAGAGACTCCACCAAGGGCGCGTCTTTTGAAACGCTTCGGCTCACCTCTTTTCGCACCACCAGACCGTCTGAATCAATCGCCACAAAACAGAGCATCGCTTTTGTCGTGTTTGACACAGTGCTTGCCGGAGCCTGTGTTTGAGTTGCCGTTTTCACTTCGACAGAAGCCTTGCTTTTCTCTTCAGCCTGAGTCTTGCTGGCCGTTTTTGTTTCCTGCTGGACAGGCTGTCTCTTCTCAGGTTGCGGCTGCGTTTTATGCTTTTCGGTCTCCACAGCTACAGGTTGACTCTTTGTTTCTGTCTGAGCTATTGGAGTTTGAGATTCTTTTCTTTCAACAAGCTGAGGCTCCACCTCTGCAGGAGCAGCTTTCACTGCTTCGACCGGCTTTTCCTTTTTCAATTGAATGACAGTTTCTTCGCTTCCGTCTTTTTTGTCGTCAAAAATATCCTTTCCGATTTTTTTCTCAATGAGTGCGCTTGCTCCAGATTTGTCAAAATTTTCTTTTATCTCTTCCTGTTTGACCAAAAAAACAATCAAAATAATCAAAAAAGCAAGAATCCAGAGTGCCAGTCCCAATCCGGTCTTCTTTTTATTTTTCTTTCCTTTTTCACTCATATCTTAATTATCGACAGAATAAGTCAAATTTTTAGCGATTCAGTCAAGTGCTTGCACTTGTTCACTGAGCAATAAAAAGTTAAAATAAGATTATGGAACAAAACAAAGAATTTGATTTGATTACATTCGGCGAAATCATGCTTCGCCTCTCACCTTCAGTTAATGAACTCATCAGCAAAAGCGACTCATTCAAAAAACATGCGGGTGGCGCAGAGCTAAATGTTGCATCAGGAGTCTCCCTTTTGGGTCTGCGAACAGGAATCATAACCCGTCTTCCCAAAAACCAGCTCGGAACTTTCATCAAAAACAGAATCCGCGCATCAAGCGTAAGCGACGACTATATCATCTTCGACGACTCTCCAGAAGCCCGCGTCGGCATCTACTACTACGAAAACGGAGCTTATCCACGAAAGCCCACAGTCGTCTATGACCGCAAAAATTCTTCAATCACAAAGATTAGTTCATCAGAAATTCCTGAAGACATCTACAGCAAAACGCGCATGTTTTACACTTCAGGAATCACTCTTGCCTTAAGCGAGAACACACGCTCCCTTGCGGTTGAGATGATAAAAAAATTCAAGGCAGCGGGAGCCAAAATCGCTTTCGACGTAAACTACCGCGCAAATCTTTGGGACGAAGACACTGCCCGAAACACTATCAAGCAGATTCTTCCTTATGTAGACATTCTCTTCATTTCCGAAGAAAGCTGCCGCCGTATGTTCCAAAAAACAGGCTCTCTTCAGGACATGCACAGGGAGTTCTGCAAAGACTTTCCCAACATCAGCTACATCGCGTCATCAATGCGTGAAGTCATCAGCCCAAAGGTACACTCTTTCACATCCCTTGTTTATTCCAAAAAAGACGACAAATTCTACACTGAGGAGCCTTACAAAGACATCGACGTAGTTGATAGAATCGGAAGTGGCGATGCTTATTGTGCAGGAGTCTTGTTCGGCCTGCTGAAATACGGCGACCCGCAGAAAGCCACGGAATTCGGAAACGCCACCTGCGCTACCAAAAACACAATCTTCGGTGATCTTCCACTTTCCGACTTCAATGAAATCAGCTCGATTATCGCAGCCCACCAAAGCAAGGGCAAGCAGTCAGAGATGAACCGCTAGACAGCACTTTATCCGTGAGGATGCAGGATGACCAATAAGTTCAAAAAGTGTCATTTTCGGGCTTGACCCGAAAATCCATTTAATTGCAATACAAGAGATTGCCGTGTCTAAGCAATGCCCTTGAGCACGGCAATGACTCATACTTATTGGACAGCCCCACCAATTAGATATTATAGGGATGTAATTCTTAGTTTTCGGCATTCATACAAAATAATCGCCGCGGCCTGAGCTACATTCAGGCTCTCAATAGCCTGCGGCTTTTCATCATCAAATGTCGCCGATGCCGGAATCCGCACCAAAGCGTCGCAGTTTCTGCGCACAACAGGCGAAATTCCGTGCTCCTCGTTGCCTAAGACAATAAGAGCCGGCTTTTTTTTCTCGTTACACATTTCAGAAATCTGCGAAATCGGCGTGTTTCCACGCACATCCGTACCGAAGCGAATCATTTTTCCGCTCATCGAGGCAAGCAGCTTTTCGATGGACTGAATCGAATAGACGTTGACATACTCCATCCCTCCTTGGGCCACCCTGTAGGAACTGGTAGTTATCGAAGTCTGCTCTTCATCTCTTGGAATTACAATATTCTTTATCCCGAAAAATGCCGCGCTTCTAATAATCGCACCGAGATTGTTTGCATTTCCAACGCGATCAAGCAAAATCGCACTCTCCCTGTCGTGAAGCCAGCCGTCCGTAATATCAGTGTTCAAATGAGGTATTTCTGGCTGCTCAATCATTGCGACAACGCCCTGATGATGAACCGTGCCGCTCAGTTTTTCAAGCTCACCGACAGGAATATTATTGTAAGGCACACGGCGCTCGGCAAGAGATTTGAACAAATCCTTAAAATCCATCATTCGGTCCCGCGTATAGTAGAAACGCGTAATTTTCTGAGGATTGCATTTAACCAAAGCTTTTACGGCTTCAAAACCGCATACCGCAAGTTCATTAGTGTATTTATTCTTCATAGGCGAATTCTAACAAAAGTACATGTTCTCTGCAAGAATCTCTTCCGGCAGAAAAATCTAGGTCAAGCTCCAAATCTTGTGAATTTCCACATTTTTTCCACAATTCCACATAAAAACGGTGGAAAACTGGTTAATAAAATGTGAATTTTTCAACTCTTTATCAGTTTTTCCACAATCTTTTCAACAAGTTTTAAACATATTGTGGAAAACTTTGAGTTTTTCAACAGAATATGTCAGTCCAAAAAGACAAAAAAACGGGCACAGAGAAAACTCTCCATGCCCGCTTCAGTAAACTAAAAGTCTACTTATTTAATAATGTTCTTCTCTTTTGCGAGTTTAACACCAGCATCGTTCCAGTCTTTTCCACCAATCTTAGTGAATTCGTCAAGGAACTTCTGCCATTCGGTCGGGTTAAGAGCGCGATTACCAGTCATAAACTCGACAACGCCCTGCTCGTAGAAGCGTTTTACGTCAGCGTTAGGCTGTGGCATTTTGTCCTGACCGATACACGGAGTCCAAGCTTTAGCCTGCATCTCGCGGAGTGCGGTAAGAGCAGACATCTCTTTTCCGTTTTTGCGGTGCCATGTCGGATAGCGTGAAGCCAACTCAATATCACCGTTATAGTAAACCATATTGCGGAGCTGTGTGAGCGGAATCATTGCAGACTCTGTATAAGCTTTTGAAGGATCTGGCAAACCGTCTGTTACAGGAACACCTTTGTCATTGAACACATAGTTGACTCCTTCCTGACCCCAGCCAAGAAGATAGTAGCCTTCATCTGAAGACATCCACTCAAGGAGTTCAGCGATTTTGTCAAGTTTTCCCTCTTTGGCAGCTTTTGCAGAAACAGCATACATACGATATGCCTGTGAATATGTACCTGCTGAAGACTGTCCGTTCGGTCCTACCGGTGGCTCAACGATAACCCATTCACCATCAGGGAAGTTGTTATCGAATGGTTTGAAGTTGCCTTCAGAAGCATAAGCAGCATTCTGCTCACGCATGATACCAAAGCGGCCCTGTTTCCAAGCAGCTCGGAAGTCGTCTTTTTTGTAAGCCAACCAGTTCGGGTCAATATATCCAGCATCAACAATCTGTTTTACGAATACCATTGCGTCATAGTACTCTGGCTTGTAGATGTTAAGACCTGCTGTTTTTGCAGATGCCAGGTTCCAAGTACCAGCAACTCCAAATGCACCGAAGAGAGGATCAAGGCGTCGTCCGAGACCTTCGTTTGTTGCAGAAACCTCAAGGTATGCACCGTATCCATAGGTGTCGTTCTTGCCGTTTCCATCCGGATCTTTCTCAGTGAAAGCCTTCATAACTGCGAGATACTCGTCAGTTGTTTTGGGGATTGAAAGACCGAGCTTGTCCAACCAGTCTTTTCGGATAAGAACGCCTTCATTGCGGACGATAGAGCCCGGCTGAGCGAGAGCATATGATTTTCCATCAATTGTAGTGAATGCACGCGAGTCTTTATCGTACAATTTTGCAGTACGGTTAGGCATCTTTGCATAAATTGAATCAACCGGAGCAAGAAGTTTCTTTGAAACGAGTGTTGCATAAACTTCGTTTGAAACCATGAACAAATCAGGCAATGTATTTGCTGCACCAGCGGCGTTAACCTTTGTGTTCTGGTCTGCTTCTGAAGATGGCAAGTTTGTAAGTTTAAGGTTGATGTTCAACTTGTCTTTTACAATCTGATAACCAATCCAATCAGAGGGAATCGGACCTGCTTCTGATGCAGCTGCACCATACCAAAGTTCAATATCTACTGCGCTGCTTTTCTTTGAGCCACCGCATGATACCATAGCCAATGCGGCAATAGCTGCTGCAGAAACAACAACTCCCTTCATTAACTTTTTCATTTTTTCCTCCTTCATTATATGAAAACAAATGAAATCATTTTTATAATAACTTAGCCCTTAACAGAACCAAGCATAGTACCTTTTGTAAAGTATTTCTGGATGAACGGATATGCGAGCATCATCGGAATAGCTGAAAGGAATACACAAGCCGCTTTGATAGATGCGATTGAAGCCGCACCGAACGCAGTACCAGTATCCAAAGTTTCGCTCATTGAAGCACCGAGAAGGATGTTTCGGGTGAGGATTGGAAGCGGCTGCAAGTAAGCCTCCGTCAAGTAAAGCAAAGCGTGCATGAAGTCATTCCAGTAACCGACTGCGTAGTACAAACCGATTGTCATGATGATTGGCTTTGACAGCGGAAGAATGATTGAGATAAGAACATACCATTCAGCCGCACCGTCGATTCGGGCCGATTCTTTGAGAGACTCAGGGATTCCCTCGAAGAAGCCGCGCATAATCAGACAGTTGTAAGTACCGATTGCGCCCGGCAAGAAGATTGAACACAAGTGGTTAGTAAGGTGAAGATTTGTGACAACCAAGAATGTAGGGATAACACCGATGTTGAACAAATATGGAATAAGAACGAAGTAGTTGAGGATTTTGCGGCCAGGCAAATCCTGAACAGACATACAATATGCCATCGGAACGGTGAGTGACAATGAAGTAACTACACCGAAAAGCATGATTTTGATTGAGTTCCAGAACGCAAGCGTGAAACCGTTATTTCCAAGCAAGGCTTTGTATGCAGCTCCATCCCATTTCCATGGCATGAGGATGAATTTGTCAAAAGTAGTTCCAATGTAACCGTTCGGGGTTACAGAAGAAGAAATCGTACTGATGATAGGCACAGCGATAACAATACCGATGAAGATAAGGAATGTATTTACACCGATATAAAAGGCTCTGTCGCCTGATGTTAATTTTACTGTCTTTGGTTTTTCCATTTTTGCACCTCGAATTACAAGAGTGAAGATTCAGTCAACTTCTTAACGACCTTGTTAGAAACCATAACAAGAATCATACCGATGACACCCTTGAAGATACCTACAGCAGTTGCAAGCGCAAACTCAAACTGAAGAAGACCCTGTCGATAAACCCATGTATCAATGATATCCGCTACTGAGTAAACAGCAGGAGAGTACAACATGAACATCTGATTGAAACCAGCATCAAGAACGGTACCGAGCTTAAGAAGAACGACTGTAACGATAACCGGCTTGATTGAAGGAATTGTGATATACCATACGCGCTGAACGGCAGATGCACCTTCTACCATGGCAGCCTCGAACAAAGACGGGTCGATGCCCATAAGAGCTGCGATGAAGATGATTGCCGCCCAACCCATCTCCTTCCATGCATCCGAAAGGATGACAACAACCGGGAATACACTTGTATTGGTAAGGAAGTCGATTGATGTACCGCCCGCGCCTTCGATAACCTGATTAACAAGACCGTCACCCTTTGCAAGAAGAATAAGCAAAATACCGTACATGATAACCCATGAAAGGAAGTGCGGCAGATAAGCCAAAGTCTGAACGACACGACGAAGTACATTGTGCGTACACTCGTACAAAGCAACAGACAAAATAATTGAAAGCGGAACAGAAACACAAAGCTTAGCCAAGCTATAAAGAATTGTATTTCGCATAAGTTCGCCGAAATAGAACGAATGGATAAAAGTGCTGAAATTTTTAAATCCAACCCAAACGCTTCCCCATACGCCGTCTACCGGCTGGAAGTCCTTGAAAGCAATCTGACCATTAACAATCGGCCCATACTTTAAGATAGCATAGTACACGACTGGAATGATAAGGAGAGCATAGACCGAAAAATGTCTCTTGATGTTTTTCCAAAGATCTTTTTTCGGAGTGTTAAGAACAGTTGTTTCTTGTGCGTTCATACCTAACCTCGTAATAATATATTACAGCGTAAATTGTAATTTTGCATTGAAAATACTTTTGTCTTATTGGACAAAACCGACTGAATATAATTATTTCGACCGAATTTTGCCAGGCGGAACACCATAGATTTTCTTGAATACACGGCAGAAATAAGCCTGATCCTGAAATCCTGAATTTTCCGCAATCTCATAAATCGTGTCATTTGTTTCAAGAAGCATTTTAGTTGCAATATATATTCGATAGCGATTCAGATATTCCCAAAGGCTGAGACCTATTTCTTTATGGAAAATTCTCGTGAGATAATCCTCGCTGACATGAACCGTATCCGCAAGTTTCCAGCGGACAATCTGCTGGGCCGCGTTTCTGTTAAGGTAAAGGATAGCTTTTTTTACAAGCGCTCCCGTATGGGGCGGAAGGATTTCGTCGCCTGCAAGGATTCCCTTGATTCTGTCCTCAAACTGCTCAGACTCGGCAGCCCCACGATTACAGAGAATGATGCGCGGATGAGAGCAGAGCAGCTCCACTTCTTCATCGCTGTCAACAGTATCAGGAAGCACGACAATCGGAACAAGCACCGTCTTCTGATTCTGACGGATTTTTCGGATGCTTGCCTCATCAATTGACTCAAACACAATAAGAGAGGGAGTGATTTCTTCCAGGATTTTGTCAAAGTCCTGCATGGAAGAAATGCTCACGGTATTCGCATCTGTTGCCCATGAACCATAATGCGTATGCTTGGCATTCACGAAGAGAACCGGGGCAGAGCGCTGAGTCTTTATTTTCTGCTCCAGTAAGTCAATAAAATTGTGGCCAATCATATTGTGACTGTAACAAAGAATCGGCGCACGGAACAAAGAGTCATAATGACGCAACCCATAGACCTTAACCCATTCATCAATAGGCGCTGAATCGGGTTCCCACAATAAAACAACATTGTTCAGCTGAGAAAGCTCCGCGTCGTCTCCAAAAATATATTTAACATCAGCATCCTTCTTTTCTTCACAAATATTCTCGGAGAAACTGTACATCTGCAAAGTTTCGCTGTCCTGAATTTCAAGAGGCTGCCCTGAAAGACTTGGCCATGGGAGAACCACTTCCGCATAGTTCGTGGATTTTACGACATCACCATACTGCAAGAGAATGATTTTTTCGGCCAAAAGCAATTCAGGCTTACGCCAGTCGAATTTGTTTGAATAGAATTCAATGTGAACGCCTTCCGGTTTTTCGGAAATATAGGGCGTTTTCTCGGCGAAATCAAAAATCGTCTGCAATGCCCGCTTGAGCCGCTCGGCATCTCCGTAAAGAAGCGGAAAATTCTGCTCAACGCTGGCAGCGACGCTTCCGGGGAGAATCTGATGAATATCAAACAACTTTTTATCCATTGGAAGGTCATCAACCTGTGAACGAGTCAAATCGACAAGGGTTTCTGTTTTTTCAAGCTGAGCGTCAATCTGTGAACGGATGAAGAGAAGCTGCTCTGCGAGGATGTCATTATCAAGAAGTCCTCTTTCGACATTTTCTTCCATCTGACTGAGCTTTGCCGAAATATTCTTGAGCGGGTCACACAAATCACTTCCGACGTTTGCAAAGAATTCTGTTTTGGCGAATTCTGCCTGCTCAGCAATACGCTTTGCCGCATTCGTCTGCTCAAAAAGGAAAATACTCTGGAGCGTAGAACTGACAGATGAACGCAAATCTTCATATACTAAGCCATGACATCCAGAAGAGTAATTACAAAGAATATATCCGTATGAGCGTCCTTCAGCAAACAATGGCTGAACGATGAAGGCTCCCTTGTTGAAATCAGCCGAATAACGGTCCGGAACAATCGATTCACTGGGGAAACGGACTTCTTCGGTACGGAGCTCATCCGTATTATTGAAGCCGCCTATATATGTAGAATAGTCATCGTCATCATAGAGGATAATCGAAACGGTATTGATGCCGATAGCAAAAAGATGCTTTTTCAGAACGGAAATCAAATGATTCCTGTCAAAGACTGAAAGAAGCTCGTTCTTCAAGGCACTGATTGCACCGTTCATTTTTTCGGAATTGTAACGCTTTCCGGCGGCAACCCTCTCCTGAACACGAGGAATGAGAATCGCAACATGACGAATCACCTTTTCAATGTAGTCAGAGGCAAGACAATTCAGGTTCCTTAGCAGAGACATTGCCGCGAACAGATTCTGCAGCTCGCCATTATTCTCAAAGTAGGCCGTAAGCAGCTGCGTGAACAAATCATAAAACTTGGATTTATCTCCTGCAAAAAGCGCAGTAATGGCAGCTTCAAATTTTTGAGTTGACGGATTGATTCTGAAAATCCGATAAATCTCATCCTTGAATTGTGCTTCGTTTTTAATTTTGACCTTTACATCAGAGGTCCAGATTTTTGCCTGCGTGCATCCGCAACTTTCACGAATCACAGGATAGGCAGGAATATTTATATCGGAAACGCCCAACATTCCATCAAGAACGCTAGATAATTTTTCGTATGACTCAAGGGCAAGTTCAGTGCGCGGCATATGAACGGTAGAGAATGGCGGAACGGCAATCCGGCTCTCGCTTGTATCATTGAAGCCGCCAATCTTTAATTCTTTTGGGATTTGGACGCCACGAGACCTGAAGTAATTAACGGCCGCAAAAGACATCAAATCGCTTGCCGAGACTAGGGCCTCAAAATCCTTTCCTGGAACCAGACCACGCTCCTCGCATAACTGAATCGCTCCAACTTCACCGCTGTCAAAGCCTAATGGCGCCGTAATAAGATTATCAAAATCAGTAATTCCGGCTTCAGTGAGAGCATCCTTGTAGCCGCGGAAACGCTCTTCGGCCGAGGTGTGGTTTTCCGGGCCACGCAAGAAAGCAATTTTTTTTACGCCGTGAACCTGAATGAAATGCCGAACAAGTTCCTTCATTCCTGAGTATGCGTCAAACTCGGCGCATGGATGCCCCGGAACTTTCTGACCAATTGTAACAAAGGGAATTGACATAAACTGACTGTGGAATTCTTCGACTTCTTGAATCGGAACCGAACCACTGATGCTGGATGCCCAGCTGACGAAACCATCAAGGTTTGCCGAATTGACTAAGTTATAGATATCGTTACGGAGATATTCAGTGCTATTTTTTACATCCAATCTTCCGCCAGGGAAAACAAAGACGGCTCCATCATCCTGAACGGCCCGCTCAACAAACCTGTGAAAAAGCTTTAGGGCTGAACCCGTGTGAATGGTTGAGAGAATAAACCCTAACCTTCGTCCAATACGCGAATTTTGCATTTTACCATTTTATAATGACATCGTTTTTTTTACAAGTTATATATGTATATTACAAAAGGAATTCTAAAAATTATTTTAAGACATTTCTTTTTTCAGCAAAAAAATCTTTTTTTTCAGTTTTCACGGTTTTTATCAAAAATGTGTCATTTCTCACTATATAAATATTTTCAATTAGGGATTATAAAAGTAAATGTTGAATTTTAATTATAGGACTTTCGGAGGTTCAAAGATGGCTCTCAAATCAATAAAAGACGTAGTAAAGACAGTAAAACGCCCGGAGAAAATCCTTCAGTTTGGTGAAGGCGGATTCTTGCGCGCATTCGTAGATTGGCAGATTGATATTGTCAACGAAAAAACAGACTTCAACGGCAGCATCGTAATCGTTCAGCCCCTGGAAAAAGGCATGATTGACGCGATGAACGCTCAGGACAACTTGTACACGACTGTTCTCCGCGGCATGAAAGACGGAAAACCAACCGTTGAGACACGGGCAATCACTTCTGTAAGCCGCTCAATCAACCCATACACAAACTATGACGACTATATCGCCCTGGCTTCTAGCCCGGATTTGCGCTTTATCGTCTCAAATACAACAGAAGCTGGAATCCGCTTTGACACAGAAATCGACGGAGTTCCTGTAACTCTCGACCAGAAGCCACAGAAAAACTACCCGGCAAAAGTCACCGCTTTCTTGTACAAACGCTTCCAGGCATTCAAGGGCGACACTTCTAAGGGCTTGATTTTGATTCCTTGTGAATTGAGCGACCAGGCCGGCTTGAACCTTCGCATCAACATCCTCCGCTACGCAGAAATGTGGCAGCTGGGACCGGACTTCATCAACTGGTTCGACGAAGCATGTGACGTTTGTTCATGTCTCGTTGACCGCATCGTTCCAGGATACTTCCCACTCCTCGCAAAAGAAGAGAACGGCAAGACTCAGGCAGAAAACCTCTGCGAAAAACTAGGCTACGAGGACAAACTCCTTGACTCAGCAGAGCTTTTCCACTTCTGGGTTATTGAATCTAAAAAATCACATGAAGATGAGCTTCCCCTCCAGAAGGCAGGACTTTCTGTTATCTGGACACAGAACATGGACTACTACCACACAAGAAAAGTCCGCATCTTGAACGGAGCACACACTTCTTCTGTACTGGCAGCATTCCTTGCAGGATGCAACTATGTTCAGGATATCGTATGCTCAGAAAAAGTGGGAACAGGCTTTAACACACCAAACGCCGACGCTCAGAAATTCATGCACGACATCATCTTCAATGAAATCGTTCCTTCAATCGACGGCGACCAGGAAGACTTGAAGAAATATGCACAGGATGTTTGGACCCGCTTCCAGAATCCTTTCAACCCACACCGCTTGATTGAGATTTCTTTGAACTCTGTGGCAAAATACTGGACACGCTGTCTGCCTTCTGTATTGCAGTCTGTCAAAAAGAACGGCTCTGTTCCAAAGCTTCTCGGATTCTCAATCGCAGCCCTCATCGCCTTCTACAACGGTACAGAAATCAAGACCGACGAAAAAGGCGCAAAATACCTTGAGTCTAAGCGCGAAGACGGCGTATATCCAAACAAGGACACTATGCCTGTTCTGGAATTCTTTGCCGCCCTCAACAAAGAGACAAAAGACGCAAAGGTTATCGCAAACAAGGTCTTGAGCAATGTTGACTTCTGGAAGGAAGATTTGACAAAGGTCGCAGGACTTGAAGCCGCTGTGGCTGGTCACCTGGCTGATATTCAGTCTAAGGGTATGAAAGTTGCTTTGGCTGAGATTGTGAAATAAGTCGCTTCGACTACGCTCAGCGACCAAACAAAAGGCGGGGAACGAAACATCCTCGCCTTTTTTATGTGATTTTTAAAAAGACTTGTGATATATTCTCTCCTGCAATAATGTATGAATTTTTAAAGAGATAAAAAACCTCGCTTGACTTTTCGCCAAGTGTAACTTTAAATAAAATTGAGTTGAGTATCGGTTACAAAACTGTCGCGCCTAAAAGAACTTCTGCGGGAATCTGAAGCCCCGCCACCAATTTTCTTATCATGGAAAGACTCAAATTCCGTTTATGTGAAAAAATTTCTGAGACTCGCGATTTTCCGCCAAGATACGCAATCATATCTTCGTTTGTAAGACCTTCTTGCTCCATTCGGAATTTTATGGCAGAAACAGGATCAGGGGCAACAATGGGGAAATGCTCTTTTTCGTATAATTCAACAAGGGTTGCCAAAAGTT
The DNA here is from genome assembly GCA_017469785.1 of Treponema sp. Classification (GTDB taxonomy): domain Bacteria; phylum Spirochaetota; class Spirochaetia; order Treponematales; family Treponemataceae; genus Treponema_D. Next base: position 91,270 of record JAFUFU010000001.1, on the reverse strand, counting down.
CAAGTTCGTCCGCCTCAGGAGTGCCTGCTTTTGCGTCAAAAAGCTGCTCAATTCGTTTGAGCGCATTGTTATAATCGACCTCTGTTTTTATGAGTTTGTTATACGACATTACACTTCCTCCGCGTTGATTTTATCATAGTCTGAATGACTTCCAACGAATCGCACGAACACTGTCTTTGATGCGTAGTTTATGCGGACAATTAAGCGATGTTTATTGCCACAAATATTGAATACAATGCGATTTCCTTTTAGAAAACTTGCCGAACGATATTTTTCTTTTATGTCCGCAGGAGAAGCCCACTGTGCTTTTTGCGCTTCACAAAACCACGCCTTTAGAGCTTGTTCTGCTTCGGGGGCTTTCTGCCAGTAATCGCTCAAAGTTTTTCGGGAAATCACATGCATACTTGCAGTATAGTTCCCAATTTGGGAACTGTCAACACACCTTTTTTATGATTTTTAACAAATCTTACGCTTGACTTTTCGCCAAGCGTAGGTGCAAACCGAAAGAAAATGCCCATTAAGCCCGTCCTTGCGACGGTTTTTTTTGTCGGAGAGCTGATGGATAAACTTCTTGCATGTGCAAAAATAGTAAATTTTAAAGTAAATCCAAGCGGTTTATTTTTATGAGTGAGATAATTGGTGTTGTATCAGAAATTACTGTCATGCTGAACGACTCCGGAGTTTTTTTAGAACAGCGAGGTCGTTTTGCAATTCTTCTTTTGTCTGGTCAAGATAGGGAATTCCCAAAGTACTGTACAATGCTATCAGATCCAATTTATTTATTCCAAGAATTTGGGCAGCCTTCCCGTGCGAGATAGTCTCATTCTGAATATATGGAAACAGAATCATTGCATTTCGAAGCAATTCTTCGCTTTCACTTTCAACCGCTGTGTATTCGACCATTGAATCCGGTATTTTTATAGATACGGCTTGCATATATTCATAACGATACCTCCATTTTTCGTTGTAGCATACTTTTTAAGAAAAAACCACGCTCTCCACTGGGGAAAGCGTGGTGCACTATGAGAAATAAAAAAACTACATCAAGAAATTAATTGATTCTTTCAAGATATGTTATTTGGGCATCGCTTTCTTCATCAATTATGGTTACAGCACCACCATTGACTCCGACTTTACCAATAATTTTCTTTCCATCACTCATACGCATGGCATTAAAGACGATACCGTCCACTTCTGAAGCCGTAAAAGTATACATTACATAATCTTCTGAAAGCAGATTCGTACAAGTATCATTCGTTGGGTCAACTTTCACCAAAAATCCTTTTCCAGCCGTATCAGTTCCTGCCAAATAATAGTAATTTTCGGTAGCAACTACATGGGAAACACTTGCTGCGTTTATCTCTGCCAGCGTTACTACTCTTGGTGTATTTGATTCATTATGCACTTCTAAAATACTTGTACCTCTAATAAAGTACATCTTATTTTTTAGAGTAAGCTTATAAGCATCATAAGGATACTCTAGAAAGAAATCTAGAGGAAGATTTGTTGCATAATCCTTTATGTTGACTTCATAGTTTGTTGTATCAATTTTTTTGATAGACACTTTGTCGGAGGAATCATACTCGCAATAATACATATAGCCGTCTAAGCCTGTCCAAAATGCATAAGTATAAGTCATAGGAACAAGGCTACCGGTTGTTTTTTTTACTCTCGTATAAAAACCACTGTCACCGCGACCCGTGTAAAGCATAAATCCGTCCTTGTCAAGATAAGCGACTTCCTCCGTTTTATCTGAATCCGTGATTTTAAGTAATTTCTGAATGCTTTCACTTGCAGCATCTCTAGCAGAACGATTTGAACCCGTTGTTCCCGTACCGATATATAGAGCCTTTGCATCAGAAATATCTAATGCCTCAAGATTATCAAATGAAACTGATGTTTTACTATCTTTAGTCTCTGTTGCATCATCATTATCATCATTGCTGCATGACACAAATCCAAACAATAATGCCATAAGTGACATCGACAATACTATAATTTTCTTCATAAAAGTCCTACTTAAAATTTAACCACGGATGTAGCAGAAAGCTATTTTTCACGCATCCATGGTTAGTTTCACAAGTTTTTAAAAATCAACCACTCTACCTTCTGTCTGAATCCCAAAGCAGGCGAGCTTTACCGTCATTTGTCTCGATAATGATTTCACCGCCAACATGCCCCTGTTCTTCAAGAAGTTTTTCTGCAAACGCTATCGCTTCTTTTTCTGGCAGGGCTTCTGCACGGTATGGATCGATGTCACAGTCATCATGGAAATAAACATTATATTTCCCCGGTTTGTCTTCTATTTCAGAGACATAAACAACTAAAAATTTTGCATTCTCCTTAAACTTAGCATAAAATGCTTTGTTTCTCAAAAATTATAACATTAAAAATTAATAAATCAAGCGAAATTTGTCATTTAATGCCAAGAGTGTTAAGAATATTTTCATTAAGTGCTATGTTTTGTAATCATTTCAATCTATAAAATTCTCATTATATGAATGTACGAGAAATTTTTGGCGAGAATCTAAAGCATTTCAGAAAATTAAGGAAGCTGACACAGGAAGAACTGGCTGAAAGATTAGATATAATCCCGACACATCTCAGCCGCATAGAAAACGGAAAATCTTTTGTGACGGCAGAACTTCTGGACGCGCTTTGTGTCATTTTTAATACAACGCCAGCAAGTTTCTTTTACACGGCGCAAGAATTTTCAGGCGATGACAGCCTTTTTGCCAGAATTGACTCAGTGATTGACGAGGAGCTTGAAAAACTGGGAATCAAATTAAAGGAAAAGATTCGGAAATAGAATCACGAGCGGGATGAAAAATAATTCACCACAAAAGGTGCAGAAATTTCAAGTGTTTTTGCTTTTCAAATCTCGTATTCGTCCCAGTCACATTCGTCCACTTCGCTTTCGTGGATTCCGTTCTGAATCAAGATTCCCGCTTCACCCACGCTTTCTTTGCGGCCGGAGATTAGCGGGTGCCAGTCGGGAAGAGGCTTTCCTTCGTGGACAAGGCGGTAGGCACAGGTTTCGGGGAGCCAGTCAAATTGAGCGACATTGTTTTTGGTGAGCTGGAGACAATCTTTGATGATTTTGAAGCGGTTCTCGTAGTCGCGGCACTTCCCTATCTTTAGGTCCAGCAGGTCACAGGCCACGCGGGTGTAGTGGGTCTTTTCCCTCTTTCCGTAGCCTGTGATGTACTTCCGGTAACAGCAGCGGCCGCATCCGTCGCAGAGGGCTTCCCATTCTTCGGGGCTCAATTCTGCAAGGGATTTAGTTCTGTAGAAATCTTTCATTGATGCGAAAATTCTAAGAATGCCATAGAAGACGCTATGCAGTCATTACGGCTTTTGCCAGCTGGTCGGCACAAGATGTAGATTTGTTGCCGCAGAGATTTCCCAAAAGTTTTTCGTTGATTTCTTCGGCCTTCATGCCCTCGCAGAGCTTGGCGATTGCCTTGAGATTTCCGTTGCAACCGCCCTCGAAAGAGATATTGTGAATACGATTTTCGGCATCGCGCTCAAAGTGAATGAGGCGGGCGCAGGTGCCGCTTGTTTTGTAAGTAATTTGTTCCATAATCTTTACCGCGGGCAGACACAGATTTCCACCGATTTTTAATCTGTGTACGTCTGTGCGAGTCTGTGGATTTTTTATTTAATCTCGTAAATCCAGCCTTCCGGGGCTTTTTCGCTTCCCATCTGGATGCCCGTGAGAGTTTCGCGGAGCTTTTTGAGGACAGGGCCGATTTCATCCATGCCGCTTGGAACGTTGATTTTTGTTCCGTGGTCATCGATGCAACCGATTGGGCTGATTACGGCAGCAGTGCCGCAGAGACCGACTTCTACGAAGTCTTTAAGCTCATTCTTGTTGACCTGACGCTCTTCGACTGTGAGACCGAGATAGTCTTTTGCAACCTGAATGAGAGAGCGGCGTGTGATTGACGGCAAAATGCTGTTTGATTTCGGCGTGACCAATTTTCCGTCTTTTGTGACGAAAAGGATGTTTGCGCCGCCGGTTTCTTCTATATAAGTGTGTGTTGCCGGGTCAGTGTAGATGTTCTCGGCGAAGCCTTTTTTGTGAGCGTCAACGATGTTGTAGAGACTCATTGCATAGTTCAAGCCCGCCTTGATGTCACCGGTTCCATGGGGAGCCGCGCGGTCAAGGTCAGAGATGCGCACTGTGATTGGCTTTACGCCGCCCTTGAAGTAGGGGCCGACCGGTGTGACCAAAATTCGGAACTGATATTCGTCTGCCGGTTTTACGCCGATAACCGCGCTTGAACCGAACATGTATGGACGGATGTAAAGAGTTGCTCCGCTTCCGTAAGGCGGAACCCATTCGATATTTGCTTTGATTGTGTCGATTACGGCTTTAATCCAGCGGTCTTTTGGGAAGACTGGCATTTCCAGACGCTCGCAAGAGTCCTTCATGCGGTCAGCGTTTAAATCAGGACGGAATGTGACGATTTTTCCGTCTGCGGTGGTGTAAGCTTTGAGACCTTCAAAACAAGTCTGAGCATACTGCAAGACGCCAGCACATTCTGACATTGTGATTGTGTGGTCGCTGGTGAGAGTTCCTTCGTCCCACGCACCGTTTTTCCAATTTGAAACGAAACTTTTTGTAGTTTCCATATAGCCGAAAGGCAAATTTGCCCAGTCCAAATCTTTTGCCATAATTTTTACCTCGATTCCCAAAGAATAAGATTAAAAAAAGATTATCACTATGGGAGTTTTTTTTCAAGAATCTTCTATAATATTTATAAATCTTCCGAAAAAGCAATTTGACAGCTTTGTTTTTCTCTGCTATCCTAAAGAAGAATAAAAAATCAACTCGTTTTGATAAGTCCCGCGTTTTCCCGTGCGGACTTTTCATTATCATATCTCATTTCTGGAAGAAAGCCATGCAGTTTTTTGATACTCACGCCCATATCGGGCTCATTTATGAGGACCCGATTGAACAGTTACGCGTCATTCAACAGGCAAAACAGGCCGGAGTCACGCGCATTGTAAGCATTAACAACAGTCTCCACGACTTCAAGAAAGTCTATCCGAACATCAAGGCGGTTTCGGGAGTATATCACGCCATTGGTGTGGCGCCTGTTGAAGTCATGAATCCCGGAAAAGACTGGATAAAGACCATTGAAGAAGGTCTCAAACTCCCAAATGTAATCGCTGTCGGTGAATGCGGTCTGGATTACTACAAGCAGTTCGGCGACAAACGCATGCAAACAGAGCTTTTCATCACACAGCTTGAAATCGCCAAAAAATACGACAAGCCGGTCATCATTCACAGCCGCGACGCTGGAAAAGACATGTTCGACATTCTCAAAGAGCGAATTCCGCCAGCAGGTGCAATTCTTCACTGTTACGGCGAGGATGCCGCTTACGCAAAAAAATGTCTTGAGGCAGGCCTCGACGTCTATTTCTCTTTTGCAGGAAACCTCACATACCGAAATGCACGAAACCTGCACGAAACGGTTCTGAACATTCCGCATGACCGCATCTTGATTGAAACCGAGAGCCCTTTCATGGTTCCGGCAGAATTCCGAGAGCGCAAGCGGGCAATGCCGGCATATCTTCCATCAACAGCCCGATTCCTGTCAGAAATGCTTGAAATCGACCTTGAGGAACTGAGCAAAATCCTGTGGACCAACAGCTGCAAGATTTTCCGTCTGCCAGAGTAACTCGATGTTTCCCCGCATTCCGTGCGGGGCATTTTATAATATAATTATGGCTTTATATCATCCAGTACAAATCGGCAAGCTTTCTCTTGGCGGAAATTTGTTTCTCGCTCCTGTAGCAGGTTATTCTGACCGTGCCTTTCGCTCTATCTGTGCGGATTGTGGAGCGGATTTTGCCTACACCGAAATGGTCAGTTCCGAGGCACTAACACGGGGCAACGAAAAAACCGAACTTCTCATGGCCCGCGCCCCCAACGAAAAGGCCTATGCCGTGCAGATTTTCGGCGGAAATCCCGAAACCATGGCCCAGGCCACAAGAATCGTCCTTGAGAAAACCACGGCCGAGTGCATCGACATAAACGGTGGCTGTCCGGTTCCCAAAATCATCAAGTCAAATGCCGGAAGCGCCCTCACAAGAGACCCGGAGCATCTTTTTAAAATTGTAAGCGCAGTGGTGAAGGCTGCCGAAGGAAAAGTTCCCGTCACCGTGAAATTCCGGCTCGGCTGGGACGCGGAGCACATCACATGGAAGGAATGTGCCGAGGCCGCCATCAAGGCAGGAGTGTCGGCAATCACCATGCACGGCCGCACCCGGGCACAGGGCTACGAAGGTAAATCAGACTGGATGGCTCTGGCCGAGCTTGTCAAATTCGTTGCAGAAAAAACAGCCGGCTCTCAAAAAATCCCCGTATTCGGGAGCGGAGACGCTTTCACACCCGAGGACGCGAAACGAATGCTTGAAGAGACTGCTGTTGACGCGGTGATGTTCGCCCGCGGAGCCATGGGAAATCCCTTCCTGTTCACAAAAACCAAGGAATTCCTCACCAAAGGCACAATTACCGAAATTCCCGTAGAAAAGCGGATTCGCGCAGGCTTCCGTGAACTTGAATTGCTGGTGCAGGATATGGGAGAACTTTCTGCATGCCGAGATGCCCGCAAGCGTTTTTGCGCCTATTCAAAAGGAATCGAAGGCGGGGCCGCGCTGAGAAAAGAAATCGTCGCCGCAGAATCCATTGAAGACTACAAGCAAGTTTTCAGGAATTTTATCTGAAATTTGAGTGCTTGCCGCCTTATTTTTCGCCGATATTCAGTATATGAAGTCAAGCATGTTTGACACAGTTTCTCATAGTATGATATATTTTTAGGAATTATCTAAAAATAAATTTCGTTTACTTTTGGAGTGAATGATTTGGCAAGAACACGACATTATAAAAAAATCGAAAAAAACGTAGTCTCGTCTTTATTGCACGGCTTGCAACGTCTCCTTAACTGTACCGGAAGATTTTTCGTCAAGGCATTCCGTGTCTGCGATTCAAAGCTCACTATCATGATTGTTCCCCACTCGCAGAGCAAAGTAATCAACTTCCGCACGAACGTCTTTGCACTCGCTTTTGGAATCATTCTTGTAATCGGAATTGCATCGGCTTTCATCTATTTCAAAAAACAGGATGCAGGTATCCGTGAAGAGCTTGCCCGCTCGATGCGTGAAAACCGTGAGCTCCTTGCAAGTTTTGATGAGCTCCGCGACGAAAACAACAATGTCCTGCAAACGGCAAAACGCTTCCGTTCATCCCTTTCCCAAACTCTCTCCCTTCTTGGAATCAATCAGTCAAGCACTGTCGCAAAAGCCTCTGTATCTGACAGCGACTTGAATTCGCTTTTCGACACAAAAGACACAGTTTCAGGTTCTACCAAAGAAGCATCTGATATGCGTCAGCTTTCATCTTATCTGGAAAGCGCAATCCAGCCGATTGAGCAGATTGGAAAAATGCTCGAAAGTCAGGAAACGCTTTTTGCCGACATTCCGAACATTTGGCCGGTCCGTGGAGGCATCGGTCACGTATCTCAGCCGTTCGGTCAAACAACACACCCGATTACGGGCAACTGGTACATTCACAAGGGTCTGGACATCTCTACATGGCGAAGCGGCGACCCGATTCTTGCAACGGCAAATGGTCAGGTCGTAACGGTCGCCTATGACTCAGGTTTCGGAAACTATGTAATCATCAAGCACAAGCACGGAATCTACACCCGATACTGCCATATGGCATCAACACGCGTCAAAAAAGGCCAGTTCGTCTCTCAGCGTGACGTTATCGGCTATATCGGAAGCACAGGAATTTCCACCGGTCCGCACCTTCATTATGAAGTTCACATCGGTTCCGATGTCGTAGATCCGGCTAAATATGTGAATATCAAAGTCGCAAAATAACCATGGCATTTCTCACTGATGATATTTCAATTAACACGATAATCGGTCTTGGCTCTGCTGTTTCTGGCGACGTTCATGCGAACGGTTTTATCCGCGTGGACGGTGATATTGACGGCAATCTCGAATCCACAGGAAATATCATAATCGGAGACAAAGCCCGCATCAACGGAAGCATAAGCGCACTCTCAACGGTTATCGGCGGCATCGTTCTCGGAGATATTTACGCTCCCAACGGAATAAAACTTCTCTCTTCATCTGCGGTCATCGGAAATATCTTCACAAAAAAACTGGAGATTGAGGAAAACGTTATTTTACACGGACACTGCATCGCCCTCAAAGACGACGAAGAATTCGCAAGAATGACAGAGCGTTTCTCAAATGAGCAGAGCATTCGCGGCAAGGCAATTTAATGGCTGAAGTCTCATCAGTAAATTCGCAGCTTAATACCCAATCACTTTATTTCGCGGCAACTCAGGCGGCCTCTCAGCAAATGGCGCAGCAGAAAACACGGGAGGCACCCAAAAAAGAAAAAGCATCCTTCGCATCTTTCCTGTCGAAAAATCAGGAATCTTCCCAGCTTATCTCCGAAGGATTTCCTGTTGAACTTACAGGCATGAGCGAAGAAGAAGCAATTGTCTTTCTGAAAGATGAAATGGACCTTGCAGGAGACGAGCTGAAAACGCGCCAGAACCTTGAGGCCATGGAAAAATATCGCAAAAAAGTCAGTCAATTTATGAAATATATTGTAAAAATCAATTATAATTTCATAACGACACGCGAGCAGAAAAAATTACGGAGCGGCAGGATTATCAAGCCAATGTACCAGATTCAAGTCATTGACAAAAAACTGAACCAGCTGGCATCCGAAATGCTGATTTTGCATGGTGCAAATCTGAACCTTCTGGCCCGGGTTGAGGAAATCAACGGCATGATAGTCGACCTGATGGCGGAATAAAAACGGAGTAAAATAATGAGCGACATTTTTGAACAGGATATAACCGAAAGCGAAGAGGATATTTCAAAGCTTGAGGATGCAGAATATAAAAGCTACGAGGAAGAAGGCTCAGAGCATTTTGTCTATCCTAAAATCCTCTATCTGTGCCGCCTTGAATATTCCAGCGAAGGCGTTTACGCTACCGTTCCCGAAAAATTCGAGGACTTGAAGAACGGCGATTATGTCATCATTCCGACCCGCTACGGAAAAGACCTTGCAATGATTCTGGGAAGGGCAAAACATCCGCTCGGTCTTAGGCCTTCTGATATCGTCAAAATCGAACGCAAGGCGAACGACGAGGACCTGCAGAAATTCAAGGAGCTCAGCCTCAAAGAGGATGATGCATTCAGGATTTTCAAGGAAAAAGTTCTCGAGCACGGTCTTGATATGAAACTCGTGGCCGTCCACTTCCTGCTTGAGGAATCAAAAGCGCTTTTCTTCTTCTCAAGCGAGAACCGCGTTGACTTCCGCGAGCTTGTCAAAGATTTAGTCAGCGTTTTCAAGATGCGTATTGAGCTGCGGCAAATCGGCGTCCGCGATGAAAGCCGGATAATCGGCGGGCTTGGCGTATGCGGGCGCCCCTACTGCTGTCATTCTATCCGCGACAAACTTCCGCCAGTATCCATCAAAATGGCAAAGGAGCAGAACCTATCCCTCAACTCAACAAAGATTTCCGGACAATGCGGCCGCCTGTTGTGCTGTCTGAGCTATGAATACAACTGGTACGCTGAGGCACGGAAAAAACTTCCGTCAGAAGGACTTCACATTCATTATGACGGGGCAAATTTTAGGATAACTGACGTGAACCCAATCAAGCAGATTATCCGGATGCTGAGCGAAGACGGACGCCTGCTTGAGATTCCCGCAAGCCGTTTTATAAAAGAAAACGGTAAATGGCGAATAAATTAAGATTCACTGCTGATTTTCAGGAAATCACTACGATAAGCTCATCGGAATCCGAAGTGAAATCTCCGCGCGAATAGTTTCCGTAGAATCTGAATTTCGTGAATCCGACTTCTTTTGCGTACTGTTCAATCTGGTTTTTAGTGAGCGGGAATATTTCGGCATTTTCAGTAACGGAAATTTTCTTGCCGTTGCCTGTCTCCAAATCTTGCACAAGGTATTTTCGGCCGTCCGCTTCCGTCTTGATTTTTGAGAACAGGCGGACACGAATGCTTTCACGAACAGGAAGTTTTGCGACCGGCGAGGCAGAGAATTTCTGGAAATTCGGCACGGTTAGCACGAGTTTTCCTTCAGGAGCAAGGAGCTGCCTGCAATCATAAAAGAATTTTGCCATCAGCGTGCTGTCGTGAGTGAAGATAATCCGATTGTCAGGAATGAATATAATATTATAGAAAGATTTTCCCAGAAAACGGCACATTTCAAGGCTGGACATCTGGAAAAATCTGAGGGCCATAAGCTGTGTGCGACGCTTGCGATTTGCGGACTCAATCAAAGACGGCACAGTTTCGAGGCCGGTGACATCGGCCCCCTCTTTGGCAAGAAAGTGCTCGAACGTGCCTGTCCCACAGCCTATGCTCAGGTATTTTATGGGAGCGACATACTCCTTGCCTTCTTCTGCGTAAAATGATTTCATGTCATCACTGGCCGGGTACAGTTCATCATAGTATTCGGCGATATTTTCATAAAATTCCATCAATTAATGATACGTCCGAAATTCCGAAAAAGCAAGCGCAAAGTCCGAACGGAAAAATACAAACTTTAAAATCTTGTAAAAAAACCGCTAAGCTACTACAATGGATACTATGGGTTTTTTGAGGGTATTAAAGGAATTTTTTGAATCTATTTTTCTTAGCTCGTCTCCAGAGGTCAAGAAGCGCATTGAAATGCGAAAAATAGAAAGCGAGCTGAAGCTTCTTCCGTCTCAGATTATCAAAAACGGTTTTCTCCAGCCGAACTTCGCGGAGCTTTTCCGAGTCCTTTACGAAAACACGAAGCCCATTGATGATATTCTTTCAAAAACTATCAACACCGAGGACATTCCGCGCAACGGAAGATTTGAATCGGAACTGATTATCACAGGATTCGACGAGCCGTCTCAGAAAAAACTTGAGAGCCTGGAATATGAAGCCCGTAAGGCACAGATTATGGACTCTGACCTGCCAATGAACAAAGTCATCGAAGTCCAAAAGCGCGCCCTGGAAGCGCTTCTCAAGCAGCTTACCGCACCGGGATTCATGAAAATCGACGAAACTCTTTCATCGCTCAAGCAGCTTGCGGACATCTGTCACTTCAACTACATAAACATGGTTCATCTGTTTGACCAGAATTTCGACGGATTGGCCTCCACTTCCCTTGGGCTGGTAACCGCCGTTCCGACAGAGTCAGCCGCACCGATACTTCAGGATTTGTATTATCTGACAGGCAGCCTCAAAATTAACACAGCCGAAGAAAAGGCGATTTTCGCGCTCAAGGAGCTTCTCACAGGCCAGCCGCTGTCAGAATCAGAAAAATCAAACCTTTCCTCAAACCTCAAAAAAATAAACTCAGTCTTTACAAAGTACCTTACGTCCGATGTCATGAAAAAGATTATCTGTCTCGGAAAAAAGGACTCGAACATAACATTCCAATTCGCAACCTACCGCTCAAACTCGCTCAAAGGATTCATCGAATACATGCAGAAACGATTTGCGTCAGACAGCGAGCGTATCAAAGGCGAAATCAAGGATTACACCGTCTCATTTGAAATCAAAGAGCTGTTCGGAGACCAGAAGCTGGAGGAACTTAACGTCTATAACTCCCAGACAAACGAATATCTCCGCTCAGAAACTCCCTACTCTTTCATCTGGATAACGCCACTCCAAGTCCTCAAGACCTTCATGCAGACCTTCATAACAACAAGCGTAAAGACAGTGCTCAACAATATCGTTATCGAAGGTTTCTTCAACAACCAAAGCTACAAAGCTGATTTCTCCTCTTCGATTTACGCAATGAATGAAATCGAAAACCAAATCGAAGAATTTGAAAAGTCATTTGAACGAAACGGACCGAACGACGAGGCAGAGCTCCGGGGATTGATTCAAGACAGCCGTGCAAATCAAGATTTCCTTAAAAAGGTAGGCTCTTTGGTCGATAATATAAATAATCAGGCTCATAAACTGATTCAAGAAACATCAAAAATCTTGTACCAGTTGTATATTGAGATTGGCGAGCTTATTGTTGACTCAAAAAAATCAAAGTCTGATATGGTTTCTAATATTAAGGTGCTTCTTACGTCTGCGCGAAATCACGACGGAGCGGGAATGATTGAGCAGCAGCAAGAAAATTGGAAGCTCTTCCTTAAAATTATGAAAAATTATGCAATTATTGGCGAAATAGAGAACAACCATGACCAATGAAATGACTGAACAGTTGCAGGAAACAAACACAGACTCTCTTGTACGCGAATACGAAAAGAAAATCTATGATTTGCAACAGCTCCTCGAAATTTCTCTTTCACTATGTTCAACACTTGAATTCTCAACTTTGATTGAATCTGTCCTATATACATGCATGGGTCAGTTTCATGTCCTCGGTGCCGGTATCTTTGTTCTGAACGCGCTTGACGCTGATTCTTTTCATCTTGATTCCAACTACAACGGCATGGATCCAAATCCGAATATTTCTTATGTGATTCCTGTCTCAAATCCAATTGTGGAGCTTCTTGAATCCAGCAACGCAGCCTATACAGTTGATGAGCTAGTCTCAAAGCTCCCAGACTCTACAGATTTGAACATGATTACCACGCTCAAACCGTCGCTCATCATCCCTCTTGTCCAGCACAATCACCTGAACGGAATTCTTTTGCTTGGAGAACGGATTACCCTCGCAGAAGACGCCAGCTACACGGATTACGAAAAAGAGCAGCTCACGATTATCGCATCACTGTCTTCCGTCGCAATAAACAATGCGGCTCTTCTCGAACGCTCTTCGACCGACATGATGACGCATCTAAAGCTCAAATATTTCTTCTATAACGTACTCACCGATAAGCTTGACAACGCCCTTGCAAACGAAGGAAACCTTTCTGTCATCATGTTCGACATAGATTTCTTCAAGCGTTTCAACGATACATATGGCCACGCATGTGGTGACTATGTTCTTCAGACAGTCGCAAAGATTATCAAATCAAGCATTCGCGGTCAGGATTTGGCATCGCGATACGGAGGCGAGGAATTTACCGTTCTTCTCAACGAGACAAAAACCGAAGACGCGCTTATCGTTGCAGAGCGAATCAGAAGCAAGGTTGAGCAGTTTGATTTCTGTTACGAAGACCAGCATGTAAAAGTCACTATCTCATTGGGCGTCGCTACTTTCGATACCAAAGAAAATCCTGTCACATCCGCAAAGCAGCTCGTTGATCAGGCAGATCAGGCTCTTTATGTTTCCAAGCGCAGCGGCAGAAACCGAGTCACTTTTGCAGACCCAAAGATTATTTCTGATATCACCCTTGAGAAATAGCAGCGGGGTACAATGAATCCTTTAAGAAAGCCATTCCAGTATTCTTTTTTCCGGGCAGCATTTGCACTTGTCATAATCAATACTGCCGTACATTTTCTGTTCACTTTTCTCTCTGTAAATAAAAATTTTTTTGGGCTGAGCGTCATCGGCTTCGTCTACGGGCATTATTTCTGGCAGCTTGTCACCTATATGTTCGTCCACGGTGACATAAGCCATCTGTTCTTCAATATGCTCGCCCTGTTGATTTTTGGTACGGCGATAGAAAAGGCTCTCGGCTCGAAAGAATTCCTTCTCATGTATTTTGTCATTGGGGTATGCAGCGGACTCTTTTCCTTAGGCATGTATTACGCTTTCGGCAAATTTCTCATGATGAACGGAATACAACCCTGGACGTTCGCTATTTCATTAATCGGAGCCAGTGGTGCAATTTACGGCCTTCTTTTTGCCTACGCAGTCCTCTTTCCCCGGTCGATAATCTATATATGGGGACTGCTTCCAGTTCCTGCCCCGCTCATGGTCTTGGGCTATGGAGTCATTGAATTTGTAAGTCAGTTCGTGTCATCAAGCAATGTCGCCCACATGACGCACCTGGCTGGATTTGCGTTCGCGTGGCTGTATTTTATTGCCCGCATGGGAGTTCATCCGATTCAAGTATGGAAAAACGCTTACAGAAGATAATTCTTACCCTTCTTCTCTTTATATCGCCACTCATGTTCGCCCAGGATGTAAGTCAGGAACGCATGATTCGTTTTGCCCTCTGGGCATCAATGGAAGCTTTTCCTGGCGTAGAAAAAGTAGAAAAGGACGCTTTTGCCCTTCCTGTTCGGAAAATCAGGGAAATTTCACCCTTTCTGCTTTCAGGAATGATTTATGGGTGGAAATTTGAATATGTTCCATACGACAAGACCCGTGGAGTTCCGGAATATTTTGAATTCTCACCGCTCCGTGACTTGTCAGAATCAGAAATAAAAAACATCGCCTATGCAAAACCATGGGTTGAAGAATCAATTCTCTACTGCTGGGTAGAATACCGCCGCTCGGATGCACAAGTTCATGTCTACAAAGGCTGGGAATCCGTCATGCATCCGAAAATAAAAGGAGAAGGCTACGCACAGCTTGCCGAGGGATTTGAGGGTGTCCAAAAAGCATGTGGCGAGGCTCTGAAAAATGCCGTCAGAAACTATGAGCGCAAATGGATAAAAACAAAACCCAAAGAAATCAGCGGAACCGTATTCATGCACGAACCTCCGAAAATCGGTGTGGATGCCGGCAGATATAAAGTTACCCTTGATTTTTTTATGGAAACCGATAAAATAATAGAGTATAAGACTTTTTAAAGAGCATTATTCTTGTAACTTTCTAATTAGTCTTAAATTTATATTGTATAAATTACTTGCAGGGAATGCATTCCCATTGCCCAACAAGGAGGAATAACATGAAGAAATTTATCGCTATTGTAGCAGCACTTTTTTGTTTTGCAGGTTTTGCCTTTGCTGATGAATTGGAAGAATTGCAGAAAGACCCAAATTATGTTGATCTTTCAACACGCGTAATCATCCCTGAGAATCAGCATACAACAAACAAAACAGCAACTGTTCAGATTGAATACACACCGCTCACAGATGAGGCTCACATCTACTATCAGTGCCTGTCAGTTTCATTTGATCAGGGCGAAGCAATGAACACTGTCCTTGAATGTCTCGATGACTTCAAGAAAGAGAACATGTATTACAACTACCGCTATCTGCGCCGTGACAATACAAAGTTCTTCAAGGATGATAAAAACATGAAATGGGCTGTTTATCATTCTTATGTGCAGTTTATCCGCTAAAGCTTAAACGCTGAAAGCAAGGGCCAGTTCATAAGAGCTGGCTCAAATTTTTTATAAAAACAAAATAAAATACACGAGTTTTAAAAATGGACATTCAGAACATCATTAAAAACCTTCATCCCCTTGAAATCAAAGTTCTTCTTAACTACACGGCAAAAGACGAATTAACATCAGAAAAACTTCAGAAAGAATTAGACTACAAAGAAGGTCACTGTAACCAGGCATTCAGCTGGCTTGGCGGAAAAGAATTGCTCTCTGTTGTGAGCAAAACTCCCCACACATTCTACGAAATCACTGATTTGGGACGAGCTTACGCAAAAGACGGCATCCCTGAAGTCCGAATAATCAACTTTGTAAAAGAAAAGGGAGCAAAACTCCTTCCAGAAATCGCAGCAGGCACAGGCCTTGAGCAGAAGGATGTCGGTTCGGCATTCGGTCAGCTCTCAAAAGCCGGCGTTCTCAAAATGAATGCCGAAAAAAAGGCTGAATATTCAGGCGCGGAAATCCCTGCCAATATCAAAATCGCTACAGACTTGTTCGAGCGTGCCGCAAAAGCCGAAAACGGTCAGCTGGACAACGCTTCATTGAACGCGGACGAGCA
This sequence comes from Treponema sp., assembly GCA_017469785.1. Lineage (GTDB taxonomy): Bacteria > Spirochaetota > Spirochaetia > Treponematales > Treponemataceae > Treponema_D. The sequence continues at coordinate 75,484 of JAFUFU010000001.1, read as the reverse complement.
GAAAGTCATCACGAACTATGCCAAAAAACGCGGTGCGGCAGATTCTCCTTTCAAAATCATTGAGCGCGAGACAGTCGTTTACAAGCTCAACAAAGAGGCTGCTGATGTAGTCGCCGCCCTCAAAAAGGCAGGAATCACTGGCGAAGAGTTGGGAGCCGTCACTCCGCAAATGCTTGCTTCTGGCGAATGGAAGAACGGCACTTTCCGTGGCTACAATATTGCAATTCCGCCGGCACGAATCATTCCGGGTCGCACGAATCCTTATGTTCAGTTCTTGGAGCATGTTAAGGACAAGCTCTGTTCTTTGGGATTTCAGGAATATGACGGCCCGCTTGTAGAGACTGAATTCTGGAACGGCGACGCACTCTTTATGCCGCAGTTCCACGCAGCCCGCGACATTCACGATGTATATCGAATCAAAAATCCGACCCACGCAAAAGAAATCGAAGAGCCTTGGCTTACAAATGTAGCCGAAACCCACAAAAACGGCGGCAACACAGGAAGCCGTGGCTGGAACTACGATTTTGACCATGAATTCACGCGAAGGCTGGTTTTGCGCTCACAGGGAACTGTTCTTTCGGCACATCAGCTTCACAAGGCAGAAGTTCCGGGCAAATATTTTGGTATTGCCCGCTGTTTCCGCTACGACAAGGTTGACGCTACTCACTTGAGCGACTTCTATCAGACAGAGGGAATCATCGCCGGTGAGGATGTAAACTTGCGCACTTTGCTTGGTATGCTTGAGATGTTCGCAAAAGAAGTCGCAGGCGCAACTGAAGTTAAATATGTTCCGGGCTACTTCCCATTCACGGAGCCTTCTGTTGAGGTTCACATTAAACATCCTGTTTTGGGCTGGTTTGAGCTTGGCGGAGCGGGCATTTTCCGTCCGGAAGTTACAAAGGCTCAGGGCTTGGATTGTCCGGTTCTGGCATGGGGCATGGGTATTGACCGCATGGCGCTTATGGCACTTGGCTTGAACGACTTGCGTGAGCTCTTCAGCGAGAATATTGAAGAAGTCCGCTTGCGAAAGGCAAAGTTCTAATTTTTCATCTTATAAAGGAAAGGGGCTGTCCAATAAGTATGAGTCATTGCCGTGCTCGACACGGCAATCTCTTGTATTGTAATTAAATGGATTTTCGGGTCAAGCCCGAAAATGACACTGTTTGAACTTATTGGTCACCCCCTCTTTTTTTTATACTTTGAATTTATTTACTTCGGTGTTAAGGGCGTTGATGCTGTTCTGGGTGTCAACGGTTAGCGTGTTTACCGTGTTTACGGCTTCGGTAATTTGATCCGCGCCGGTTGCCATTTCATTCATTCCGCCTGTTATTTCCTGTGTAATCGTGTTCATATTCTTTGCTTCGTGGGTAATCTGGTTGCTTCCTTCCAGCATTTCAACGGAGCTTTTCTGAACTTTCTGAGTTATGTCGTTGAGCATCGTAATTGAGTGGAGAACTTCCTTGCTGTTTTCGGAAGTCTGCTCCATTGTGCTTCGAATCCTTTCTTCCTGATTAGAAACATTGTTGACTTCTTGCTCAATCGAAGTGAATTTTTCAACGACTTCAGTAGAATATGCCGTGACGACAGAAATTGATGCCGTAATCTTTTTGAGTGCACTTTCAATGGTTTTTGTCTGTGCTGAAGAAGATTCTGCAAGTTTTCGGACTTCATCTGCAACGACGGCAAAGCCCTTTCCTGTCTCGCCTGCGTGAGCCGCTTCGATTGCCGCATTCATGGCGAGAAGGTTTGTCTCGCTTGCGATATTCTGAATTACGCTGCTGATTTCCATGAGGCTGCGGGATTCATTGGCAACTTCCTCAATGGCATGAGTGATTTTATCCAGGGCAACTTTTCCTGATTCAGAGGTTTCTGAAAGACGGTTGATGTTTTCGGTGTTGTGAATCAAAGTTTTAGTGGCACCATCGATATTCTGAATAAGAGAATTGATGATTGTAGAAGACTGGCTGATGTTAGAGCTTTGCTCGCCGATAAGAGAGTTGAGGCGGGAGATTCCCATTGAAATCTGTTCCATCGTGCTGCTGGTTTCGGTGACGCTGGCCGCCTGATTGATTGTCTGAGATTTAATGCTCTTGATATTGGCCGAGATTTGGTTGATTGCGGCTGCCGTTTCGGTCATATTTGAAGAGAGATTTGAGCCGACTGAGCCAAGCATATTTGATTGCTTCTGCACCGTTGCGACCAGCTGGCGGATTTTCGCAAAGGTGTTGTTGAAATACTCTGCCATTTCGCCGATTTCGTCCCGTGAAGAGACTTCGATTTTGCGGGTCAAGTCGCCTTCACCTTCGGAAATGTCTTTTAAGACGGCAGAGAATTCCTTGATTGGTTTTGTAATCTTAAATGAAATAATTATGCTCAAAACAATCAGGAGGACTGTAGAAATTCCGCTGACAGCTGAGCCCAAAATAACCAGATTGTGAGAATCATCGCTGATGCCCTTAATCCTTGTTACAAGCATTCCGCTGATATTTTCAACAAATCCGTCTACCATTTCTGAAATTTTCTCGGCGTAAGGGTCGAATTCTTCCATAATTTTGTTGCCTTCTTCCGGGCCATACTCGATATAGGTAGCCGCCATGTGCTTTCCCATATCATAGTAACCATTGAAAGCTGTCTGCATTTCCGCCAGTTCTCTTACTTTTTCGTTATCGTTGTGGGAACGGTAAAAAGCCGTGAATTCCTGAATGATTTCTCCGAAAGCCTTTGCATGTTCTGCCGCCTCATCGTAACCGTCATCGTAGCCCGGTGCGCCTCTTGTTGCAGAAATATCTGTGAGCCACTGCTGAACCTGAATGACATGAAGCTGCAAATCTTTTGCCTTTAGTGTGTTTGGAAGAATTTCTGTTTCAATCAGTTCAGAATCATGGCTGAATCTGTCCGCATTGGACATTAGTAATAAAGCAATCGCTGTGATTGCAACCAAGGCTATCAAATAGCCACTGAAAATCTTATAAAAGAGTCTCAGCCCCCTTTTTTTATTTTCCATAAAGTACCTCTACAATTAAGCCTATATGCTATTTATTCAATAGGCAAGCAAAAAGTGGGAAAATAGAGGGAAAATATTGAGAAAAAACAAAATTTTATTCTTTGAAAGTGGGAGCGGTAAGGAATGTAGCTAAGGAATTTATTTCCAGACTTTCACTAGGAGAAGATTTCCTTCGCTCACTGAGACGAGGGCTGTCTTTCCAGAAAGAACTTCGTTGCTTACGCCGTACTGGTATTCTTGCGTGATTTCAGCGTTTTCAAGGGGATAGAGCGCGTCTTTTATCGTGATTCCGCGGGCTGTACCGGTGATGTTCAGCAAAGAAAAATAAGCGTACTTGTCTGAAATAGATTTTTCTTCTTTGCCCACAAGCTCAAGTTCAGAAAAATCATCAATCACCAGGGCTTTTGCCCCCTCATTCTGGCATTTGACGAGCATGTAGAGATTTCCCAGTCCGTGATCAAGACGCGCGCCAATCATTCCGATGAAAAGGAAATCTTTGTAACCGCGGGAAAGTGCCGTTTTGAGGGCAAAAACTGAGTCGGTGTCGTCTTTTTCGTGGGGAAGGACGATGGTTTCGATTTTTGAATGAGGATTTTTGTGGGAATCGAAGTCGCCGATGATTAAATTCGGCTTGACTTTGAGCTTGCGAAGATGATTTAATCCGCCGTCACAGACAATGACGAAATCATCATTGCCTAAAAACGAGCGAATTTTCTTATAGTTTTTGATAGGGGCTGCCCCAATTATGACGCAGCGGGATTCCCGCTTTATGGGCGGGAATGACTCTTCGCTCATACCGGTTCCCCTGTGCTTTCGGAAGAGTCTGCCTGGTTCCCGGATGTCGCAGAGGCGGTGTTTTCAGAATCAGCTTTGGCTTTTCTGAATCCGAACAGGGATTTTTTATTTTTCTGAGGATTTTCTGTTTTTGTTTTTTCAGGCTTTGCCTCACGCTTGATTTTAAAATCGAAAAGCGTTTTTGATTCTTCTTTTGGCTTATTCTGCGTGTCAGAAGGTTTCTGTGTTTGAGCTGCTTTCTGAGTCTTTTTCTTTTTGCGGCCAAGGGTGAAGGGCAGCATGAGGATTGCCCCGATTGCGAAAGAGACAATCACGGTCATAAAAACCGGCACCTGCTCAAAGGTGTAGAAAATGAAAGTGATGTCGCACTTGTTGTCAAGATTCACGCCCGCAAAAATCGTGACGAGAACCAAAAGAATGATTGATCCGATTAATCTTATTGGCATAATTTTCTCCTTTTAAAATTTTCACAGAGTATATAGAGAGATTTTCATAATAAGAAAGACTCTCTGTGCCCTCCATTGCTCTGTGAGGAATTTTATAATAGTTCACCTTTAAAAGTATTACCATTTAAAGCAATTAATTTCACTTTTACGAAAGTTCCGATCAGCTTTTTGTCGGCCTTGAAGGCAACACGCTCGTTCTGCTCGGTTTTGCCCAAAAGCTCCGATTCGTCGTGGCGGGAAACGATGTCGCAGAGGACTTCGATTGTCTCGCCGATTCGCTTTGACATGACTTCTGTGGTGTGCTTTGACTGCAAATCGATGACTTTCTGAAGCCGGGCCTTTTTTTCTTCCACGGGAATCTGGTTCTCGTATTTTGCGGCAGGAGTTCCCTCACGGGGATTATAGAAATACATGAAGCTGGACTCGAATTTGACTTCTTCCATGAGGGAGAGGATGTCCTTGAACTGCTCCTCGCTTTCGCCGGGGAAGCCTACCATTAAATCAGTGATAAGCTGAACGCCGGGCAGGGCAGAGCGCAATTTTTGAGCGAGAGTGATGAATTCTTCCCTGGTGTTTTTGCGGTTCATGCGCTTTAGGATTTCGTTGTTTCCGTGCTGGGCGGCGATGTGGAAGCCTTGGCAGACATGGGGATTATTCTTGATGACTTCGATTAATTCGTCAGAGAAATCGTTGGGATTTGATGACTCGAAGCGCACCCACTTAATAGAAGATTTTGTCTCGTCGATGTGGCGGCAGATTTTTTCAAGAAGCTGGGGGAATGTGGTTCCGTCTTCGCCCTTGTAGGCGTTTACATTCTGACCCAAAAGTGTGATTTCCTTGACATTTGCCTTGGTGAGGAAGTCGATTTCGGCCAAAATTTGGTCTACACGGCGGCTGACTTCGCGGCCACGGACATAAGGCACGATGCAGTAAGTGCAGAAATTGTTGCAGCCGTGCATGATTGGCACGAAAGTTGAGAAGGCTCCCTGCTCGTAAGAGTACTGGGCGAAAGTGTAGGTCTCTTCGTCCTTGATTTTGAATGGCTTGTTGCCGTTTTCCACGGCCTGAATGATTTCGCCGAATTTGTATTTTCCGAATGTGCCAACGACGTAATCGACGACAGGATACTGGACTTTAAGGTCGTCCAAGAGCCGCTGGGCCATGCAGCCCATGACCACAAGCGTGAGAGGCAAGGCTCCATTCTGTTTGTAGAATTCAGCGGCATATTTCATGTCTTCGAGACGGATTTTTGCGTTCAGGTCTCCCATGCGGATTTTTTTGACACCCTCAAAATAGCCCAAGCGTCCCAAAATACGCTGCTCCGCGCTTCCTCGCACGGAACAAGTGTTGATAATAACGAGATTTGCCTCTTCGGGATGCTCTGCCTTTTCCCATGAGCGGGAAATCAAAAGCTGTTCAACGCTGGCCGATTCTGCGATATTCATTTCGCAGCCATAAGTTTCAAAAAAATATTTCATATAGACTCCAATGCACTAGGGGCTGAAGGGGCGTTAGTTGCGCAGCGAAGCGAAGCAATGAAGCAGCAGCGGAACCCCGAAAGACCCGACCCGCGATAGCGGGAAGTGCCCGAATTTTATTTTATATTTATCTTATCTTCGTAATTGATTAAGAATTCCCGAATAGGATCGTACCAATTCGGAGTTTTTGCTCCGTCAGTAAGATATTGCTCAAAAGTCGCGCGGATATGCTCTCGAACCTGAAATGCTTCTTCTGCCGAAAAGCCTTCGGGATTTACAAAAAGCTGGTCGATAAATTTGCGGGCATCGTCAGCGGAAATCCATTCCTGAAAATTGGCGACCACGAGGTAAAGTGCCGCCGGAATACAGTTGACCGAGTGCTGCTTTACATAAAGAACAGTCTCGGTGATTTCAAGCGCACCCTTGTAAAGCTCTTCGCTCCAGTCACGCTTTTCGACTTCTGTAAAATCTTCCTTGCCGAAAATGTGGCGGTAAAAGCCGAAAGCAAGGAAAACCGTGGCCACATGCAGACTGGGAACGCAGAGAAAGTGAGGATCCAGGGCGTGAATCTGGCGGAATTCCCGCATCTCCTTGTATTTTGGGCGGTCAGTCGTAGTGAGGCGGAAATGATAAATCTTACCGCAACATTGATAAAGCTTTCGGAAGCGGAGCATCCATATTTTTGTAAGGCGGCTCGCATGCCAGAATCCGAATTTTTTGACCAGCATGGCAAGGGGACGCACCCAGAGATTTATAAAATCAAGGTAAACAGAAACTTTTTCCGGCGTAAAGGGAATTTTTTTGTCCAGCGGATGATCAACATGCACCACTGGAATGTGAAAAATGTGGAATTTTTCGAAATATTGAAGAAAGAAAAATTCCTTGAGAATCGTGGCAAAGCACTTGAAATTCGTGATAAAACTAGGCGGCCCGAAAAGCACGCCCGCATAAGCGACGAGAGGATTGAATGATTTTAACGGCTTGTTGTCGTAGATTCTTGGTTTCATTTATTCCATTTGCCCGAAATTGATTTGGAGCATATAGAATATCAGAAAAGCAGGGGAAATTCTACTTGCATGGAGTTTTTGTAAGAGGAAGGGCAGGGAGCGTGCTTCAATTTTGTCAGTTCAAATTACAATTCCCTGATGATAGAGCGGAATGTATTTGGATTCCTTGTAATGCTCGTAGCCCCAATCGCTGTGCCAGTGCCCGAAGAACCATTTTTTATATGAAATGAGAGAATCGATTTTGTCATTGAAAACTGCATTAGAATCGCGATGGAGCTGCTTTTGGTTTTCTTTATTGCAGAAGTAATCATCCGTAAGGGCGATGCCGACTGACGGGCCTGTATGAGACAGAACATAGTCAAAACTGTTGTTTTCTTTTATTTTTGCTAAGCAGGTTTCTTTTTCTTCTTCACTCCATTCTTCCTGTTCCCACCAGGATTCGTGAGCCTTGCGCCAGGCTTTGTCGTCACTCATGGCTTCGCGATGAGAGATTCGACATGTCTTCGGTGTTATGTGTATCGCCGGTTATGCAAATCATTCGGCCCTCCTACAAACAAAATCCCATGCGTCTTGAGCCGTCAGGATTGTCAATTTTTTCACACTTACACATATCGTGAATGTCCGTGATTGCTGGGCGTTCGCCTGTAATCACCTCGTTCATTGCAATTTTGCGAACTATGTTGTCTATCTGACCGTAATCTGCATAATAAATTTCACCACGAGTCTAGGGGTGTACTGCGAGTTCTTCTTTTAGGGCAAGGACTTGTTCAAGTGGCAGGGAACAACACTGTGCTATTTGTTCGGGAGTTCCAAGATTCATGCTGAGCAAATTCTTCGCGTTCGCCACCGCATTCTGCTGCGCACCTTCTTTAATTCCCTCAGCTCGGCCCCGCTCGTATCCCAGCTCCATGCAGGACTGGTCGTGAAGCTCCTGGTCGAATTCCGTAAGCAAGCTGTTCGTTATGTACATTTTCTGCTCCTCAAAGAAGCCTTCCAGAAAATTCTTCCGGATGGCGTAGTTTACGGCCTCGTTGATGGATTCGGGTGGCTCCATGCCGCTTTTCTGGTTCTCCTTGACCCGCGCAACAAACTCTGCATAATAATACAACGACTGGCACTTTTTTTGAAGAGTCTCATTGGCTCCCCGGTTGATGTTTATCACGGTGGCTGTCCATTCAAATTCCCCTGTCGTGTCGGGAACTTCAAATGCTACAGAAAGTTTAAGCTTTGAGACATCCGACAGGCTTTTCTCGCCGTTATAGAAGACAATGAAGCGCGGCGACGGAATCTTTATGAGAGCCTCGCCGTAGATGTTTTTCTTCCGCCGCTTGACCTCGTTCTGATAGAGCTGACCGAAGTAGATGAGGCCGCGCAGGGGCATGTTTGGGTTGAGGGTGCTCTGATGCTCGAAGAGGTTCATCTGGGAGTCCAGGAGGAAGGAAAGGTCGTTCTTCATGGTCAGGTAAATCACGTTCTCAATCGTCGTGATCCTCATGCCGCTGGTGTCGGTGTAGTTCCGGCCGCTGACGGCGTTGTAGAGGGAGAGGAGCCATCTTCGGCTTCGCTCATCGTTCCCGCTGTAAATCAGACGGAAGAGGCTGTCCTTGTAGCTCTTGTTGGTGGCGGCACCGGGAAGAGCGCCCATCTCAAGGTGGGTCACGGGATTGTCTTGGGTAAGGTTTTCATTCGGCATAGAATCTCCTTTTTCGTGAAAAGATATTTATGCCTATATATAGCGAAAAAAAATATTAGTCCTAATGTCGAGTTTAAAGCGTGTTACCTGCTTTCGCCTTTACTGCCGCTTCAACAAGGATTGGGTTAAATCTTAGCAAGAATTGTTTCGAATTCTGATTTCAATACACCCCTCAACTGAATTTTTCCTTTTGATGAATCCCGAATGAACAAATCTGCTGGATTGACTTTGAGTGCTTCAGCGATTTTTGTCATCATGTCAAAAGAAAGGAGGATTTCGTTATGAAATCAATGAAAAACATTAAGAAGCCGGCGTATGCTGTGAACTTAGGAAAGGGTGTGTTTGCGGGAACAAATTACCAGTGTGTGAAGTGTGGATATGTTGCTAAGAGTTATGGAGACCATGCACCTATTCTGTCAGGATGCAAGGTGACTGGTGGTAATCATATCTTTGTAGCTATGTAATCACACTATACAATATGGCGGACAATTCATTATTGGGTTGTCCGCTTTAAGGAATATTTATATGAATTATAAAGCTATTTTAGAAAACATCTATGATGAAGCTACTGATAGAGACAAAATAACGATAGGGATTCTGCTGTCAAGCAGGATGGACGCACATAAAAAAATGATTGTAGAGCAAATCATAGAAAAATATAGACCAGAATACTTTGATGATAAATTAAAGAAATAAAACTTTAGTGAAGACTAACAGGAAGGAGTAAACAACATGAATTTTTTTGAAAGACTTTGTATGTGGATACGACGAATTCTTTTCACACTGGGAATGCCTCTCATCATTTTATGTGGCATTGTGATGTTCAGCGATGAAGAGGTAAAAAAAACGGCTCCAGTCATTGTTTTAAACATTTTGCTCATATTGCTCACACTATGGAATTTGGCGTTTTATTTTCTCTCCCATTGTGAAACAAGGGCACTTTTAACGCTAGGTCTTATTATTCAAATAATAATTGCGATTTCGCTGATTGCCTTTGGTGTGAATATTCATGCAATGAGCAGTTTTCTGAGTGTATTTGCCTTCTTGATGTACTTCGGCGTGAATGGAATAAAATACTTGGTATACAGTGTTAAATCAAAACTTTTTATGCTTGTAGTTCCTGTAGCTGTTTTGTGTGCAATTGCGGTCTGCATTTATGAGCTGTTCTTCTCAAAATGACAGACTATCATATCCACATCGGACAGTTCAACGAAATCTACTACGATGCCATAGAACTGTTCGATATAATTGAGTCTACGCAGAATCTAACGCATATCACTGAAATACGATATTCATCGACATCAAGTTGCCGCGATGATGCAGAGCTTTCCCTTGTAGAAGAAGAAATCGCCTACGCACAATCCTTTGAATCAAAAAATCTTATCATAAAACCGTACCTGTGGTTCATTCCGAAATACGCAGAACAAGGAATCAGTGTAAAAAGTGCCACAAAATCTTTTGACTATTGCGGAATAAAATTACATCCTGCCGGGCAAATTTGGGATGAGGAAAATCCTATGCATTTTAAGGCTCTTCATCAGATTTTCCGCTGGGCAGATGACAACAAAAAGTCGGTACTGATTCACTGCGGAACACAAAAATGTGACTTGCCGACGCGATTTGAGCCCTTTTTTGCTGAATACAGACATGCCCGTGTGATTTTGGCTCATTCAAATCCTGTCGGACAAACAGCTGAAATGCTTAATAAATACAAAAATGTTTTTTCTGATACTGCTTGTCTCGAAAAGAAAAACCTGCAAAAACTTCGCGCGCTCACAAATGACAAGTCAAAAATACTTTTCGGGTCTGATTTTCCCGTCTCTCATTATTTTGCGACTCTTCTTTTTGGGGAAAGACTTTCACTTAAAGACGAATACTTGAAAAACTGTAAGTTCTAATTTTTAATTAAACTCTGTGCTTCTAATCCAAAGGAAGCTCTTATGGTTAACGGGAATACAAGGAGGCCGCCCCATGATATTTACCGACCCTAACTTTATCATCAAAACATTCACTAGCAAAAAAACTGGCTCCAAAAAGCATGTGCTCCGTCGTTACAAGGGAAATGAGCCTGTTGTCACGATTCCAGATGGCGTAAATAAAATCGCGGATTTTACTTTTGCTGATGATATTGAACCGAACACGACGATTGAAAAGATTATCATTCCCGATTCAGTGACGGAGATAACGGCTAATGCCTTTTCATACTGCAAGGCACTCAAAGATATTAAGTTTCCCAATAAACTTAAAGAATTCGTCATTGACTTTAAGCACTGTCCAGCTATTGAAGAAATCGTTGTTCCAGAAAGCGTAACAGACATCTCTGCGTGTTGTTTTACGACAAAGTGCAAATCAATTCGTGTGGGTGGAAATATTACTTTTGTAAATCTGACATTTTTCGGCAAAAACAAAAAGGTGATGACTTTAAAACCGAAATTTCTTGCCGATGTTTTGCTTTCAAATCCCGCATATACAGTTATTGACGGTTTTGTTGTAAATAAAATACATCAGGTTTCTCTTTTTCGCTTACATTTTGACAAAGCGGAATTACGGCTGCCGGAAGAAATTAAGGTAATCGGAACAAATACATTTTATGAGTTTTACAGGCAAACCTCGCTTTCTAGCGATATGGTATCTCTGGAAAAAGTCATAATTCCTGCAAGTGTCCGAAAAATTAATCACCTTGCATTTATGAATTGTGAATCACTCAAAGAAGTTATCTATGAAGGATTTTCTGAAGACCTCGAAGTCAGTAAATGGGCTTTCTACATGTGCGCAGGTTTTCATCATGACGGGCGCGAAATTGTCTGCAAGGACAGCCCTAAGCAAACGACGAGAAAAGGAAAAACATCAAGCTGGGATATGGTACGGAGAATTATAATAATTGATGATATGATTCGAATGAAATCATTCCCGAAACTGACAGATTTTCTGGATGTATGCATGGAAAATGTTACTTCGGCAAGTATTCCTTCTCTTTATCGCGATATAAGTATGATGAGAGTCGATTTATGTGCCCCGATTGAGTATGACACATTCAAAAAAGGATACTACTATTCAAGCCCGTTCACGCTGGACTTTAGGCGATTACGATTATGGTAGTCCGGCCTGTGGCATCCTTTTTCATGCGATTTTCCCTTAATCATCCGGCATGACGGGATTCTGCGGGAAGTAGCGTTTTTTGTGCTTTATGGTGCAATTGAAACTTTCAAACTCATCAAAGAAAATCCCCTCGTCTTTGTAGTCGTGCCGGAAATAATTTGCCGTCAAATCCATTCGGACAGCGGTAAGGCAGGGGCAGTAAAAAGTAAAATTCTCCGCAAAATCATGAAAATCAGAGAGCAGCGACCACGGATGCGGGTACAAGTATCTTATTTTTGAAAAATGTACCCCGTCCGAATTTATGCACTTGTCATCCTTATAAATTATTTCCTGAAAAATCAGCTCCATTACGCAGGTCATGTCATGCCAAGGCTTTCCGTCCTCGTAATCGTAGCAGAGAATTGTGTGCAGTTTTTCAAGCATATCGAAAGTGATTATTGTTTGCGTCTCACCATCAAGAGGCTGCCCTGAGATTTTGATGCCGTAGGTGTTTTTTTCTTCAGTTTCATTCATAGCATATCGAACATATCGTCGTTTTCTCATGCTAATTCTCCTTTAAAAATTAATCTCGTATCTGGTGTAAAATCCTTCTTCTTCCATGCGGACCAAATCCTCAAGGCTGAATGTTGGGCCATCGATGAAGACCCTGTGCATAAAATAGTTGAAGCGGATTTTTTTCTGATCTTCATTGAAATGGTCTGCATACACCTCAAAATTCCAGTTCAAATCTTCGTTTTTGTTGACATTGCCCATCTCAACTTCTGGAATATTTTCGTTAATCCCCAGATATGTGCCAAAGTCCAGCGTATACTGACACAAGAGTTTCTGCATTTCGATGCTTGCAATATCAGTCGGCTTCTTGCCTTGATAGCGGATTTCTGCCTCAATTCCGTAAGGTTCAAAGAAGGAATCGGTCTTAGAAAGTTCACGAAAAACACTCGCCAGTCGTTTTAAGTTTTCTTCCGCCTGATTGAATTTTTTCCAGACGATTGCATTGATGGCTAAAATTTTCTTGATGTTCTCCTCTGACCATTCAAATTTGCTGTCAAGGGCATTCTTTCTGTCCTCCAAAACTGATGGAAAAGGACTTTCATCGAACAGACAATGGTCGTAAATTTCCTTCAGTTCTACCGTGTCACAGTTTATTTCTACGATGACCCATGGGAAAAAGTCATCCGCGCTGCACTCCAAGAGGTCGGAAAAACTTGCTTTTGAAATATACTCATAAAAATAGATAAGAAAACTGCAAAGCTTTACCTTATTTTCTTCTGGAAGATTAAAGTTATAGGGCGTATCGATTGCATCCGACAATAATATCTTTGAGAATGTCATAAAATCGCCTGTGTTTGAATCAAAAATCAGCGACCAATACCGAGAATTTGCTTCTTCTGATATATAGCGCCATTTTTCCAAGTCCTCAGAAGCGGAAAATTTAGATTTGCCAAAATCCTCCTCGTCCAGCTCTGCTTTCCAAAACTCGATGACTCCGATAACTTTGAAGCCATGCAGAAAATCAAAGCCTTCGCTTTCAAGCCGCGTAAGCAAATCTGAGACCTTTTTCATTTGCGAGACAAGTTCTTCCTGCTTTTTTTAAGAGCCCGCTGTTCAAGGCACGGAGTTTTTCAATTTGTCCTTGTGTCCACTTGAATTCCCTATCGAGATTTTTCCGTCGCATTTCATATTTTTCTTCTTGTTCAAGATCCTTAAGAATAGGCATGTGCTCCTCCTGAAAACATGTGTCAAATCATGTATTTATGAGGATTATAACATGGGGAGTCTATCATTTTGTGATAAGGTGAAAAGAATGAAGCGGGAGGCAAGGAAGCCTGCAATCATTAATGCAGCGGCTGTTACTTCAATTCTTCGTTCAATATTGCCGCATAATCTCGGCGGGCATATAAAACACGGATTATTCTGATTTCTTTATCTTCTTTATGCTCTGAAACGATATAAAAAACTTTGAAATTTTTTACAAGTAAAAAACGAAATCCATAATCTGAAAGGAATCCATCTTGTACAGGGGAGCCGCTGAATGGATGCTTTATTAAAGAAGAAATCTCTTGTGTAAGCAGGTCTGCAAGGTTTGAAGCCGCTTTGGGATTTTGAAGAGAATCTTTTATGTAGGTTAATATTTCTTCAATATCTGTTTTTGCAGATTCTGAGATTTCGATAGCGTTCATTAAATTCCCAGCTTGCTTCTAATATCGGATATTGCCTTGTCAAACGGCTCGTGTTTACCAGTCTGGAAATCCTTAACTCCTTCTGCTAATTTTGAATATAAGTCAATTTTTTCCAAAAGAAAATCGTATTGGGCAATGCTCATAACAGCCAAATCGCCCTGTCCGTTTTTTGTGATAAAAACAGGTTCGTTTGTGGTGTGGCAATAATTCGAGATTTCAGAGTACTTGTTCCGCAAGTCTGCACTTGCTCTGATTACAGGCATATTTTCGTCCTTTTGTAAATGATATATCATAATTATATCATTATTTGATTATAAGACAAGAGAATTTTTTCCTCCCTCTTACTTCCCAAACACTTCCTTAGCTATGGCGACCGACACCATGGCATCCTTGGCGTAGTAATCCGCTCCAATCTGGCTCGCGTAATCCGCCGTGAGGACGGCACCACCCACCATGATTTTGCAGGTCTTTCCCGCTTGGCCGAGTTTTTCCCGCAGAAGTTTGATTGTGTCTTCCATGTTGGCGACTGTCGTTGTCATCAGGGCGCTTAATCCCACCAGCTGAATGTCTTTTTCAAGCACGGTCTGGACGACCTTTTCCGCGGGGACATTTTTTCCTAAATCTATTACCGTGTAGCCGTAATTTTCCAGCATGGCCTTGACGATGTTTTTTCCGATGTCGTGGATGTCGCCGAAAACCGTGCAGATTACGATGCTTCCCTTTGACTCCTGGGCGTTTCCGCTCGCTTCCAAAAATGCCTTGATTACCGCGAAACTTGCGCTTACCGTGTCCGCCGAGAGCAAAAGCTGGGGCAGGAATTTCTTTCCGATTTCAAAATCTTTTCCCACGATGTCCAATGCCGGCACGATGCAGCGGTCGATAATCTGGACCGGCTCTTTTCCCTCGTCCAGAAGTTTTTTTGTGGCCTCAGCCGACGAATCCTTAAAGCCCTTGCAGATTATGTTTATGAGCGAATTTTCCGAGTCAGTTAAGTTTTCAGGTAATTTGGGCACCCCCTTGCGGGCCGGGCTATCCGCGAGCACTTTCGTTGTTGTGCTCGTTTCACTTCCGCTGTTCGCTCCATTCCTCTCTGCGTTCGGAACGCCTGACGGCGGTGCTCCTATCCCTGGTGCATTGCCTTTTGCTGCCGCCACTTGCTCAGCGGTCAATCCGTAAACCGGGGCCGGTGTGTCGTTGTATTTTTCGATGTAGTCAAGGCAGTTCTCGTCAAATCCTGCCAGGGCACGGTAGCCGTAGTAAGTTTCCATCATTGGCTGCATGAGCGGATTGATGATGCAGGCAGAAAGTCCCGCGTACAAAGCCATTGCGAAAAATCTTGAGTTTATGATGTCACGCCGTGGAATTCCAAAAGAAATGTTCGACACTCCGAGCACGAACTGTAATCCCTGCTCTCTGTATTTTTCCTTAAGAATCTGAATTGCCCGCACGGTCTCCAGAGCCTCTTTCTGCTGGCTTGAAACCGTAAGTGTGAGAGTGTCAATCACGATGTCACGAACAGGAATTCCGTATTTTGCCGCCTCCGCGATGATTTTTTCGGCTACCGCAACACGACCTTCCGCCGTGGGTGCGATTCCCGCCTCATCGATACAAAGTGCGACCACCGCTCCGCCGTATTTTTTCACCAGAGGCAGGACTTTATCCATCACATCCTGGCGGCCGTTGGTTGAGTTAATCAGGGCCTTTCCGTTGTAATAACGCAGTGCCTTTTCCAGAACCGGCCCTTCGCTGGAATCAATCTGGAGCGGCGTGTTAAAGGCTCCCTGAATGGTCTTTACCGCGTCCACCATGGTTGCCGCTTCGTCAATTCCCGGAAGACCGACATTGACATCAAGAATCTGCGCTCCCGCGTTAATCTGGCTTTCAGCCTCTCCCAGCACGAAATTCATATTGTGGGCAAGGAGTGCTTCTTTTACCTTTTTCTTTCCAGTGGGGTTGATTCGCTCACCGATAATCTGAGGACCAGCCGCGCCGCCAATCTGAACGCTGGAATTGTAAGAGCAGATAAAACAGGCGTTCTCAAATTCACAGGGCTTTCTCTTTTGGGGCGGCATGGCTTCAATCACGCGAACCATTTCTGCGATATGCTCAGGTGTTGTTCCGCAGCAGCCGCCAAAAACGCTTACTCCCAGCTCCCGGTATTTTTTGTGATGAGAGGCAAATTCTTCCGGCTTTACAAGAAAGACTGCCTTTCCATTGATAACCGTCGGCAATCCCGCATTGGGTTCGACACAGACAGGAAGATGGGCATAACGCATGAACTCTGTGACGATTTTGTCGTCTTCGCTCAAAGAGCCGCCGCAGTTAAATCCGATTAAATTCACACCAAGCGACTCAAGATAAACCACCACCGTGCGGATGTCCGCTCCTGTCAAAGTTCGCAAATTCGGCTGGAAAGTCATGCTGGCAAAAATCGGAAGATTCGTGTTTTCTTTTACCGCAAGAACCGCAGCCTTAACTTCCCGCAAGTCCGCCATTGTCTCGATAATGGCAAGCTCCGCCCCCGCATTTTCTGCAATCTGGGCGGCTTCCTTGTAAGTTTCGTAGGCCTGGTCAAAAGTCAGGTCGCCCATTGGCTCCAAAAGCCGGCCAATCTGGCTGGTGTCCCAGGAAATGTAGTGGGGACGGGTGTTTCCAGCCGCCTCCGCCTCCTGCACGCATTTTTTCTGCAGGGCAATTTCCGCCTCGATGTATTGGCGGCAAGTGTATTTAGCCGAAATCAGCTTTAAGGGAAGAGCGCCGAAAGTGTTTGCCGTAAGAACATTGGCTCCGGCTTCAAGATATTGCTTGTGAATGTCCTCGATAATCTCAGGCTTTTCGATGGAAAGGTCTTCGGGAATGTCGTAGTCAGTGTAGCCCGTCTTCTGAATCATAGTGCCGATTCCGCCGTCAAAAAAAACTGGCAGCCCGGCTTCAACCTGAGATTTTAAAAATTCACGGAAATTTGGTTTCGGAGCGTTCTTATTCATAGAATCTAATTCTAGCGAAAATAAATGGCTAGGGCAATGATAGGTAAATTCACAGAAATAGGAAAACAACAGACAGTGCTAGGGTAACGATTTCGCACAGCTGAACGAACCAGCCCGCAGTGTCTCCTGTGATTCCTCCGAAATTCCTTTTTGAAACGAAAAAATAAAATACAAAGACCGAAAGACAGGAAAGTACAGAAACAATTCCTGCCTCCCAGAAAAACAAAACCAAAAGAACCGATATAATGATGAAGCTCGAAGCGCACCAGATATAAGTGAATTTTTTGGAGCTTGCGCTGGCAAAAGTATGCACCAAGCCGGAATCCTTCGCAATGGGAAAAACAGCCACAGCGAATGCACTCAATAGCCGGCTGAGAATAAAAATCAATGTCAGCGGGAAAAATCTCATAAACAGGGCAAAAAAATTCTCGAATCTGCCATGTGAATAAGAATTATCAGGATTGAAAAAATAATCGCTCACTGCCAATGAAAACACAAAATATGAGAGAAAATAAATGACGCATCCGAGAACAGCAAAAGCCCCTGAATGACTGTCCTTGAGAATCTCAAGTTTTTTTTCACGGCTGGCATGACTTGCAAGGGCATCACAGGTATCCATGAATCCGTCAACATGAATTCCGCCAGTAATAAGAACAGGAATCAGCGTAAAAACAAGGGCTGGCAGATAAATCGGAACCGGCTTCTGCCAGAAATACGCACATTGAATCCAAAATAAAAACGACAACACGTACAAAAGCGTAATCGTGGCTCCAACCAAGGGGAAAGCGCACATCATGAAGCGCATGTTTTTTTCGTTCCATTCGACACGTGGCATCGGAAGTGCGGAAAACATGCTGAAAGCAAGCAAAATAGATTTCATAAAAAAAAGAATAGCATGAAAATTGACAGACGACTATTCTTATTTATAAAATAATTGCAGGAGTCAGAATGGAAATCACGAAATATACACACTATGTTCAATATTATGAGACGGACAAAATGGGAATCACGCACCACTCAAACTATGTCCGGTGGATGGAAGAATCCCGAGTTGATTTTTTACGTCAGATTGGCTGGGATTACGCAAAATTTGAAGAAGAAGGCATCATTTCTCCCGTAATCGGAATCAACTGCAAGTACAAGCACTCAACGACTTTTGCGGAAACAATCACAATCACTGTCGGAATCGAAAAATACAGCGGAATCAAACTCGTCCTGAAATACAAAATGACGAACCAAAAGGACGAGCTTGTCTGTGAAGGCACCAGCGAACACTGCTTTATCAAGAACGACCGAATTCTCCAGATAAACAAGGATTATCCAGCCTTTCATGAAGTCCTCATGGGCTTGCTCGAAAGCCAGAAAAACGGCTAACGCTCCGAGCTGAATTTCTTAAAAATTAAAATTGGTATCTCACTCAAAAGCAGGACAAGCCCTATCATAATCAGCGCATAGGCATAAATCTCTTCGTAATCATTGAAATAGCTGCTGGAGAACACGGCTTTTCCAAGGGAGTTTTTTGTCTGCACAAGATATTCTGTCGTGACAATGATTTTTATTCCCATTCCGACCGCGTTAATATATGCCTGCGAGAGATATCCGGCCATAAGCGGGAGATAGACAAGAAACAAGACTCTGGGGGAAAAATCACTGTTCAGCCTGTAAACGTCAATCAGCTCCCTGTCAATCCGTCGGCATCCCTCTGCGGCGGCCTCGCTTATGAGCGGCACAAGCACCAGAGAGGCTGCGATATATGGAACACGGCTGTATTTTGTCAAAACCATGATTATCACGACAAGCACAATCATCGGGATTGAACGTAGCAATATCATAAGCGGCTTGAGAAATCTGCGGAAAGAATCTGACAGACCTTCAGCTACTCCAATAGCGATTCCAATCAAACTGGAGAAAAGAAGAGAGACGAAAAGATGAATCAGTGTCGTGAGGATAAGACTGTATGTTTTTCTGGTTAAGAGAAGAGAAAAAAAAGCACGGAGTATGGAAAGAACGCTCGGAAAAACAAGGACATCGCCCTTTATCTTTCCGAGCAGTTGCATCAGGCACCCGATAAAAATAATTCCAAGCAGAAAAGTGAGCGTTTCTGTACGCCGGCTTTTTTGCCCGGAAAAATTATCAGTTTTCTCCATAGTAGAAATCATCGGCTGGGAGCGCGCCACCGAACTGAGCCAAATCAATGTTTGCGGTAGTCTCAACCTGATTTTTTGCCGAAAGCGATGTCATAAAGCGAATCGCACAATTTGGAATTGCGCTCAAGGCAATTTTTTCATTGGGAAGAATTTCCAGTGCTACGGCAGCTTTTGCCACTGAATCCACGTCGCTCGTACATTTTTCACATGATTCTTCTGCACGAACGAGGAAATCTTCGACAAGCTGCGGATTTTCGGCGATTGTTTCAGCCCGCACGAAAAGCCCTGCCTGTGTGTAGCCGTTGAATCCGGTTGCCTTTTTGAAAAGGTCATTTACTGAATATGCAGTGATTTTTGGATTCTTGATTTTTGCGGCGGTAAGGGCAGGCTCAGCTGTAAGAACGATTGCATTTGCATCAGAAAGAAGCAGGGCCTGAGTTGCAGCGGCACTTCCGAGATAAGCCACAGATTTTGCCTTGAGTTTGTTTTTTTCCAGCGCAGCCAGCGCTACGGAAGCGTTGATTGTATTTTCCCCGAAAATCGTAATTTCAGATTTCTTGATGTCCTTGAGCTTAAAATTCTTTTTCTGAGAAGCGAAATACAAATTTCCCCAAGTGACTACAGCCGCGAGTTTGTAAGTTGACTTGCCCATTTTGTAGAGTTTTGCGCCGGCGTTAATCGGAGCGATGATAAAATCAGCCTCGTTGTTTGCAAATTCAGCGGAAATGGTTTCAGCGGCAACGAAAGTGTAATTTTCCGGATTTTTTGCAGCCAAAGTTGCGAGAGAAAGAGCTGGTGCGCCATTTGGGGCAGAAACTTTTACGGCATAAGTGCCAGAATCCTGAGCTGACAATGCAGACAAAGCCAGCAAAGATGTAAGAATGAGTGAAATAAATTTTTTCATGAAAATCCCCTGTGAGAATCAAAATTGAGATATTATATAGTAGAATTATTTCACTACTTCGTCAAATAATATACACTCGGCTGATTATTTTCTATAATATTTTAAAAGGAGAATTTTATGGCTTCCGTTTTGGAATATACAGGCGTTACAAAAAAATATGAAAATAAAACGGCACTAAAAAATGTAAATCTTTCCGTACCCAGTGGTGCGATTGTAGGACTTTTAGGACCAAACGGCAGCGGAAAAACCACGCTTTTAAAACTCGCTTCCGGGCTTCTTCACCCTACGAGCGGAAAAGTCACCGTCTGCGGGCTTCCCGTAAGTCCTGAATCCAAGGCTCTTGTCGCTTATCAGCCAGACTGTGTTTACCTCAACGATTGGATGAATGTCGAGCAGCTTGTCAAAATGATGCAGGATTTTTACTCAAATTTTAACCGAGAAAAAGCCTTAGACATGCTCAGCCGTCTCAAAATCAGCCTCAAAGACAAGCTCAAAGCAATGTCAAAAGGAACGAAAGAAAAAGTTCGGCTGATTCTTACGATGAGCCGCGAAGTTCCTCTCTATATCCTTGATGAGCCGATTGGCGGAGTTGATCCTGCTGCCCGCGATTACATTCTCAATACGATTCTTACAAATACTCCGGCCGGTTCAACCGTTCTCATTTCAACACACTTGATTTCTGATATTGAAAGCATCTTGAACGAAATTATTTTCTTGAAAGACGGTGAAATTATCCGACAGGGAAATGCCGAAAAAACACGGGATGCCACCGGAAAAACAATTGACGAACTCTTCCGCGAAGAATTCAGATGCTAAATGGAGAATATTATGGAAAACGAAAATAAAGTCAGCCAGCTTCCGATGATTGGAAAGGTCTTCAAATACGAGTTTATCTCTACGGCCAGAGTTTTTGTGCCTGTCTATTCGGTGATTCTTGCAATCGCTTTCATTGCGGGAATTTTATATTTTTCACAGAACTTTTTTGATGATTTTGGCGGCGATAAAGTCATGCTCTTCTATTTTGTACTTTATCCGGTTATGATGATTTTTGTCGTTGCTTCTGCAATCATTACTTTGCTCCAATTAGGACGAAGATTCAAAAAATCAATGCTCGGCAACGAAGCTTATCTGAATCTTACGCTTCCTGTTACCCTTTGGGGGCATTTGCTGGCACGAATTCTTTCGGCTTTCGTCTGGCTTTTGATTTATACGGTTATTGTAGGACTCTCAATCTTTTTTTTATACCGTAACGTTATCGAAAAATTGCTTGAAGATGAGGATTTTGCCGAACTTGCTCAAAGATTCGTTGAATTTACCGGTCACTCGCTTGTAAATGCTTTTGTTCTTCTGGGGATAGCAGGAATTTTTACGATTTTCTTTATCGCGACTTTCATTTATATGGTTTATTCGGTCGGTCATCTTGCAAAAAAATGCCGCGCTCTCGTTCAGTTTATCGTTGCCGTTGTCGGCCTTTCTATCATGAATACAATACAAGGCCAGTTTACAACAAGATTCCTTCTGAATAAAATCGAAAACTTTAACTCTGACTCGCCCGCCGAAGTTTGGAATATCATTTCGACTATGTGCTATGCCTCAATCGGTTTCGACATTCTCTTTTCGGCAGCTTGCGCCGGAATCACATTATTGATTCTGCGTAATAAACTGAATTTGGAGTAATTATCGCGCAAATTTTGCAGTTACACCCGTGCCGCCTCAAAAATCTTCCGCATATCCTCTTCGTAAAGGACTTTTGCGCTGCCAACTTTGCCACCGGTTGCAACTGCACATTTCTTTGCAAGTTCGGTGATTTGCTCGTCAGTAGGGCTGATTCCAAGTTCCTTTAGGTTTACCGGCATTTTGATTTCACGGTAGAAATTTTCCATTGCCTCGATTCCTTTGAGGGCGATTTCTTCGTCAGAGCCAGAATTTTCTACATTCCAGACTTTGATGGCGAATTTTTTGAACCGGGCAAGGCAATCTTTGTAGACATAGCGAGCCCATGTTCCCCAGATTGCAGCAAGCCCCGCTCCGTGAGCCACATCAAACATTCCGCCAAGTTCATGTTCAAGGCGATGACTTGCAAAATCGTTTCCGCCGTTACCCAAGCCGGTCAAATCATTGTGGCTCAGGCTTCCCGCCCACATGATTTCCGCGCGGGCGTCGTAATCGTTTGGATTTTTGAGCAGAATCAGCGTGTTGTCGATAACTGTCCGCATTAGTCCTTCGGCTATACTGTCTGTAATCTGCATGTTTCCATTGCTGGTAAAATATCGCTCCATGGTATGCATGAGGATGTCGGTTGAACCACACATAGTCTGATATTCTGGAAGGGTCATTGTAAGTTCAGGATTCATAATGGCGAACTTCGGCCGGCATGTGTCGGAATTACTGCCCCGCTTTTTCCAGCCATCTTCGTTTGTGATGACCGCACTGTTGCTCATCTCGCTTCCGCTGGCCGCAATCGTGAGAATGACACCAATCGGCAGGCAGTTTTTGGGCGAATTCTTTTTCTCAAAAATATCCCAGACATCAAAATCATTAGTCACACCGTAACCGATAGCCTTTGCGCTATCAATTACAGAACCACCACCCACAGCCAGAATAAAATCAACTCCCTCTTTTTTACAGAGCGCAATTCCCTCGCGAACAAGCGATAACCTAGGATTTGGAACAACTCCACCCAGCTCAATATAAGAAACACCCGACTCGTCCAGAGATTTTTTTACGCGGCCAAGCAATCCTGTCTTTTTGACCGAGCCGCTTCCGTAATGAAGCAAGACCTTTTTGCAATCCTGAGCGGCGACAAGGCTTCCCGCCTGAGATTCAGTATCTCGCCCGAAAAGAATTTTGGTGGGCGCGTAGTAGGTGAAATTGTTCATGGGAGATTCTCCTGAGATTTGAATGAAACTATTGTACTCTGTAATTGGAAAAAAGGGAAATTTAAAAATTCTTTTCCTGTTAAGCAAGGTTGGTGGTTGAATTTTCCAATCTTATCGCCCCCCATTTTCCACCTGCTGATTTTCAGTCTGCACAAAAGAAACGCCAAGTACCTTTTTTTTATTTGCCAAATGTAAACACTCGTGTATACGAAGAAAATTCTCGCTTCTGACAGTAATGAACTGTTTTTGTCATCAGTTTCGATTGCAAAAATGGAATATGGAGCTTCAAAAAGTCAGAGCAGAGAAAAGAATCGTTAGGCATTATTGGATTTCTGCACGGACTTTAACAATATAATAGACTTTACAACTGAAGACACAGAGGCGTATGGTTTGATACGAGCATATCTTGAGAAAGCTGGAAAAGTAATCGGTCCTTATGATATGCAAATTGCAGCACAGGCGATGACAAGAAATCTGACAGTTGTTACAAATAATTATGATGAATTTGTCCGTATTCCTTGGAGATTGTGTACAATAAAGTTCGCGATTTGGGGTAGAAAAAAGCCATTGGAAGTTCATTTTTAATATGGAATTTTACGCGTATCCGTATAAAATTCAGCAAAACTTGAAAAATATGATATGTGGACGCCCGCACTGGGGCGCTTGTTTGTAAAGTAATAGTCTTAAAATCAAAAATATAGTATAATTTATGTATGTTCGCACTTGCAGAAACACTTGAAAAAGAACGTATTTCTCATGCCGTTGAAACATCCTTAAATCATAAGGAAACGTTTGGGCAGTATTTTACTCCCTACCCTATAGCAAAATTTATGTCATCCTTATTTCCTGCAACAGATAAAAAAATAAAACTGCTTGATCCAGGAGCGGGAATAGGAACACTGACCTGCTCCTTTATGGAAAGAATTGTAAATGAAAAATGGGATACTCCCGAAATTCATGTTTCTGCCTACGATATAGATAAAGATGTATATAATACACTGTATGAAAACATAGCCTCGTCAAGCTCGGCTTTTAAAAAGTCAGATTATGAAATATTTTCAGAAGATTTTTTGGAGAAAACTTCGTTTGAATATACATGGAAAATAAATGAAACTTACACACATGTAATAATGAATCCTCCGTATAAAAAGATACTGACAAATTCAAAAGAAAGACAATCTGCCCGAGCTTTTGGACTTGAAACAGTAAATTTTAAAATTTGAGGAGAAACATATAATGGCTAACTATATAGAAAATTTGAATAAAACTATTTTTATGCCTCAAAAATTTGATTTTACTGCGATAGATTTATTTGCTGGTTGCGGTGGTCTTTCACTTGGCTTTGAAGCGGCTGGAATAAAAACAATCGGTTACGAAAAGGTTCTTGATTGTTGCAATACATATAAAAAAAATCTTCATTCCGATTGCAATAATTTGACGATTACAACCGAAACTGATTTTCCTAAAGCCCAGATTGTTATAGGCGGACCGCCATGCCAGCCCTTTAGCCGTAGGGGAAAGCAGACAGGAAAAGAGGACGAAAGGAATGGCTTTCCAGCCTTTATTTCTGCAATCAGAAGAATAAACCCCAAAATATGGATGTGTGAGAATGTAAAAGGTTTGCCTGAGCAAAATGAAGAGTATTACGCCTCTATCCTTGCAGAATTGCAATCCCTAGGATATGTTGTCGAACCTCATGTAGTTCAACTTGTTCAGTATGGAATCCCCCAGAACAGGGAACGTCTTGTAATTGTGGGACACCATGGAGGTTTCCAGTTTCCAGAGCCAAACGGTATAAAAATCACGGCAGGAGAAGCACTCGGTGAACTTGCGACGCAGATTCCTGAAGATGCAATTTTTCTAACACCTGAGCAAGATATTTACATTTCAAAATATGAGAAAGCCTCAAAGTGCAAAAATCCGCGTGACCTGCATTTGGATAAACCTGCGCGTACACTGACCTGTAGGAATCTTGCAGGGGCTACAAGTGATATGCATCGGATAAAACTTCCAGATGGGCGCAGACGCCGAATAACCGTTCGTGAAGCTGCTCGTTTGCAAGCTTTCCCTGATTGGTTTGAGTTTTCTGGTAGCCTAGAAAGTCAGTTTACACAGATTGGAAATGCAGTACCTCCTTTGTTTGCATACCAAATGGCAATAGCAATTTCACAGTATTTGAAGGAAAATGCCTGAAATGAAATATGATAACTACAATAATCTCCCCGAACTTGATTGTCCAAAAACTTTTGCAGGAAAGAGTCCTAAAATTCAAAAGCTGATAAAGGAATCTCTACAGATTCTGATCTGTCTTGGCATTCCAATAGATGAAATAACGGAACGCAAAAGAGAAAAAATGGGCATGGCTTTTCTTGCCGTAGGCAATGTGAAATCATCAAATGAATGGAAAAAAATAAAGGATTCCAATTCTGATTACTCCGTAACAACAAAGGAAATCATAGATTTTGACAACAATAATCTTGAGGATAACATAAGCCGAGGTTCTTATGATTATGTGCTTCGAGATGATTTGAAGTTCCTGCTTCTCGCTGATATCGTGATAAAATCAAAGCCGATGGCAAATACAAGTAATCCTACCCGTGGTTATAAAATCAGTGCAGAATATTCACGAATTATCAAGAATTATGGTCAAAGTGACTGGTTCAAACAAGTTGAGGTATTCAATTCATCTCACCCGACTTATGAAGAGAAAATCAGTCAAAAGAGAAATCTTCCTAAAATAAAAGTAACCACACCAGATGGAAAAGAAATCGAACTGAAAGATGGTGAACACAACGCAATTCAAAAAGCGATAATCGAGGAATTTTTGTCTCGGTTCGGATATGGAGCACAACTTCTATATTGCGGAGATTCAGACAACAAATACGGTCTTATTTTTGAAGAGCAGAAATTACAAGAACTGGGATTCTCTGATTTAAAACAGTCAAAACTTCCAGATGTCGTTGCCTATTCTCCAGAGAAAGATTGGGTATATATGATTGAAGCATATCATACATCAAATCCAATAACTCCAACAAGAAAACTGGAACTCCAAAAAATAATGGGTGAAAGCTCAAAGAAAGGAATTTTCGTAACTGCTTTTGAAAATGTCAGTTCATATCACAAATGCACGGAAGAACTTGCATGGGAAACTGAAATTTGGATAGCAACTGAACCAGACCACATGCAGCATCGCGATGGAGTTAAATTCTTAGGACCGATGGGGGAAGATAGCTGAATTTGGTTTCCGTAAAAATTAAAGAAGGGCATCATATTCAGATTTCTCCGGGAAAACACAGTGAATTAATTCGCAATATTATAGAACAAATGGCTCCAAGATTTTTGCCTAACAGTACACTAATTTATGTTGGCGATACAGGAGAAAAATGGGGCTATTACGACCAAGAACTTGCAGGAAATCTTTTGTTCAATGTTCAGCAGCATGGAAAGATGCCTGATGTAATTTTGTATGTTGAGGATAAAAAATGGCTAGTTCTTGTGGAATCTGTAACTTCACATGGACCGGTTGATAGTAAAAGATACATAGAACTAGAAGAATTATTTGGAAATATAAATGCAGATAAAGTTTATATTTCCGCTTTTCCCGATAAGAAAACTTTTACACATTATGCTCAAGAAATTGCTTGGGAAACAGAAGCGTGGATTGCTGATAATCCTACTCACATGATTCATTTTAATGGGGATAAGTTTATCGGGCCACATAAGAAATAACACATAACAAAAGTTCAAAGCCGACACAGGCTCAAGGCCTGTGCGGTTTAACTCATTGTTATGGCGACAGGCACACTGGCATGGTCAGAATAGGAAGAAAAAATGGATATTCAAGAACAGTTCAATTTGGTTGCAAATAGCTATGATGAAAATCGAAAGAAGTTTATATCATGTTTTGACGATTATTACATTTCAAGCACAGATTTTATCGCCAGGACATTGAAATATGATCCGAAACTTATCTATGACCTTGGCTCTGGAACCGGTCTGCTTCCTTCTTTTTGGTACAAGCATTTTCCAAAATCAGAGTATGTGCTGATAGACATTGCCGAGGAAATGCTTGATGTCGCAAAAAAAAGGTTTTCAGGAATCGAGAATATAAAATACAAAGTTCTGGATTATTCGGAATCAATGCCAGAAGGCAATCCCGACATGATTATTTCAGCTCTCTCAATTCACCATCTTGAAGCTAACAGCAAGAAAAGACTTTTCAAGAAAGTTTATGAATCTCTTGAGGACGGCAGGCTTTTTGTCAATTATGACCAGTTTTGCTCTGACAGTCCGGTCATTAACGAAAAAATTGAGGAATATTGGATAGATGAAATCAAAAAATCGGGAATATCAGCAATAGAGTATGAGCGATGGCTTGAAAGAAAAAAATTGGACCGCGAAATTTCAATCAACCAGGAAATCCAATGGCTGAAAGACGCTGGTTTTAGGAATGTGGAGTGCATATATTCAAAAGGAAAATTCGGTGTAATAGTATCGATAAAATAAATTGATGCGATAGAAAAGAAAGTCATTTAAGCCTGCGTGAATTTGATGACAAAATGAAACGTAAAAAATACGAAGAACAGAAAGGTATATGTCCATTATGTTAGGTATAAAAATCGCAAAGGTCAAGCCGCGTGCGGTTTAACTCATTGTTATGTGGGCGCCCGCTACTTGAGGCGCTTGTGTTACAAGAAAAGTCCTCAAACAAATTTTTTCAAAAGTTTGGAGGATTTTATGAAAAGGAAGCTTTTCACTTTATTTGCTGTTATTTGGATTGCAAGTTTAAGTTTTATAGGTTGTAGCGACAGTTCGTCAGATGATGATTATACTACCTACAAAGCAGAAGTAGGAGTAATATCAAATTCAACTTATAATACGGCTATGAATAAGATTTCTTACTGGAGTGATTTTACTTATTCAAATGTGGCATCTTTAAGATTGTATTTATATAACAATACCTTATCTGACCATGAAATCAAAACTGGAATAACGATTGAAGAAATCAGAGAGTTTTTATTATCAAAAGGCTTTTCAAATTATGAAGTATCAAATGAAATCGACTTACTAAAAAAGTCGGAAATGACATTGCATTTTTTGAGACTATATATGGAAATGATAAAAAAGCTTGGATGTATGTAACAAAATAAAAAAATCAGGACAGTCCTGATTTTAAGCATGGCGAGTCAAGCTCGCCTTTTTTTATAAATTTTTACTTGACAATAAAGATATACAATGTATATACTTTTGCATATGGAGGTACATTATGCAGGCAGTAGTTCAGAAATGGGGCAACAGCCTCGGATTTAGGATTCCTTCTCTTTGGGCAAAAGATAACAACGTAAAAAACGGAAGCAAAATTGAAGTTATTGCAGAAAAAGGAAAGATCGTTATTCTTCCGCAGAAAAAGACTCTTGATGACATGCTGGCTATGGTTACTCCAGAAAACCTTCATTCGGAAATATCAACTGGCAGTTCGGTGGGTAATGAAGAATGGTAAATTCAACTTATGTTCCCGAAAAAGGCGATTTAGTCTGGCTTGATTTTAATCCTCAGGCAGGTCATGAACAAAAAGGACGCCGTCCTGCAATTTGTATTTCTCAGAAAAAGTACAATCAGAAAATCGGTCTTGCTTTGTTCTGTCCTGTCACAAGCCATATCAAAGGTTATCCTTTTGAAATTGTACTGGAAAATCATTCTATCAACGGTTGTATTTTAAGTGATCAGGTAAAAAATCTTGATTATAGACAAAGAAACTGTGATTTTATAGAAAAAGCGACAGAAGAGGAAATTAATTATGTTGTTGATAATATAAAATTGATGATTGAGTAAAAAAATCACATAACAAAGCTTCAAAGCGGATGTTGCGGTCGAGCCGTGCCACCGTTTAAACAGTTGATATGCTCACACGCCACTGGCGTGGTTATATCAATTAAATATATGTTTTTTTGATATTACAGGTGTAATGACTCGGGAGATCGTCATCAATGTCTAAATTTTTGAAGGTGGGTGATAAGCAAGTCGAATTTCTTGAAGAGGTAAAAGAGGTTCTACGTTATAATAATTTAGTTGTAGTTTTATATCGCAAAGATAAAGAATTTATATGTTGAATTATTATGCAAATGAAATTTACCCGGAACACCTTATCAAAATGGAAACGACCAGTGATTTTTAGAAGTTTTTCAAGCTTATTTGTCTTGTATTCTGCAACCTGATGAATTGTCAAAAATGACATTTTTATGATATTATATTGATAGTTTGATGATAAGAGGCACTGTATGATGCAAATTAGACCTGTTTCTGATTTAAGAAACAAATACTCAGAAATTGAGAATGTTGTTATTTCAACTAAATCCCCGGTCTTTCTTACAAAGAATGGATACGGCTCAATGGTTTTAATGTCATTGCAGATGTACGATGCGCTTACAAACAATATTGAGGCTAAACTGGATGAGGCTGACATAATGGCCGAGGAAACATCTGAACGGCTTTCTCATGAAGAAGTTTTTTCTGATTTACGAAGGGGAATCCGGAAATAAATGAAAGAATACAAATTACGATACCTTCCAATCGCAAAAGAAGATTTATTTGAAATAATAAATTATATTCAGGATGTTTTGCAAAATCAGATTGCCACAGAAAATACATTGAATAAAATTGAAACTGCCATTTTAGAAAGAGTTCCGATGTGTGAGAGTTTTCCTGTCTGGCAATTTATGAAAAAACGTAAATATCCTTATAGAAGAATTAATGTCGGTAATTATACTGTATGGTATGTTGTAATAGATGATGTTATGGAAGTCAGAAGAATACAACCATCAAATCGTAATGAAGAAAATCTTTTGCAGTGAACGATTTGAATATTTTTTGTACAAAGAAATAGCATAACAAGAAGTTATGTGGACGCCCGCTACTTGAGGCGCTTTTGGAGGAAAAATAAAATGAAAAAAATATTTTCTATAATATTTTCTTTAACAGTGTTAGTCGCAACAATCTTTGCAGATGACGGAGGCTCTTACAAGCCCGAAGACTGGACTTACGGCAACATCTATGTTAAAGAACCCAACGATAAAATTGCTTTGGAGCGGGAGCTTCTTATAGTTGAGCAGACTGACGGGTTTGTGACCGCACTTTTTGACTTTGTGAACACAACACGAGGAAGCGTTACCGTGCCATGCGCTTTTCCTGTTGTTGTAAAAACTCAAGTAAGCGTGCAGAAGGATGGAACAATTTCCGCCTCCATTCCAATAAGGAATGGCTACAGGGCAAACGAGGCCGTACTTGCTGTCGCCTTTGGAAAGGATAATTTTGAAGGACTTTCAAAAGACGAACTTCTTTCTTTAGACAAAAAACTCCGTACGATTTCTGCGGAATCCTACATTACGGAGCTTTCTGAATCATCTTTCAGCAATTCCATTCTCAACCCATGCAAAATAGAACAGGACGGCAAAGAAGTCGCAATTCAGACTGTTGGAATTGAAACAAGCATTGAAAAAAATGAGGAAGCCACAGAATACATTTTTGAATATAACTGGCATAATTCAAAAGAAATCTATGATCTTACCCTTGTTCTCCACTTTTACCATGAGCTTCATTTTTCTCCGTCGGCGCGGTCAAAGCTTTCTGTCAGCTACAAAATCAATTCCGAGAAAAAGGACTACAAGGGGACAAGCTACGAGCTGACCTACGACATTTCTACAGGCGGCACATGGAAGGGAGCAATGAAAAGTTTCCTTGTCTTTACAGACAGCCAGATGACCGCAAAAGGCTCTCAGACTGGCTTTGAAACAACTTCTCTGGGAACGCTTTCAACAGACGGAGTCGGTTTCACCCTATATGCAGCAGAAAACTACAAGCCACAGAAAGAGGAAGAACTTTTTTTTAGAGCAATAACTTCCTACGACGAAGGTCTCATGCAGATAGGAGAGCGCGAAGGAGGTCAGATTTTTGTAAAAGATGTCCGCTCTTCTTCATCCTACAAAGGCACCTACAAAATCGCCGGACATGGCATTTACGGTTCCGATCAAAACGCGGACAAGAATCTTCGTGTATCAACTTATGATGCAGAAACATCATTTGACGGAATCCCTTTCAACGGATGGGTGGAAGGCGCAAAGGGGGACGGCATCGGCGAATGGATTGAATTCACGCTTACGAAAGCCGCTCTTGGTCCTTTTGCATCAAACGGCCTGGCACGATTCGCTGGAAGTATATACGATGATTATGGTCATAACTGGGGTAATGATGCGGATGACTTTACCCTTCTGGTAAAGGCTGATTATGTTGGTTCAACATGGGAGGCAAACAACAGAATCCGCTCAATGACTCTTACATCCAGCGCGCTAAAAAAAGTTGTCACTCTTGACATGGCAGACATCTTCCCAGCCAGCCGAAGCTATTATTCTTATGACTGGATTGCCTTGAACGCAGTAAAAAATCCCCGTCTTCTATCTAAAGGCACCTACCGCATGACAATTCAAAGCGTGTATAATGGCAACAAATACGATGACACGGCACTTGGCGAAGTGTGGTTTATTCCCCTTTCTCCAATCGCCGAAAAAATTATCTCCGCCGACACCGACAGCTTCTACATTGCGCCTATCAATGACCTCATAAAGGCTTATGCAAGTCATTATGTTGAGATTTTGGAGAACCATCAGCAGGAAGAGGAAAGCCGGGCATGGAAGTAGATAGTTTCATTTGTTAGTACATAATAAATATCTTTTTTCAAAAAATATACTATACTTATATTCGGAGGTATTAATATGTCAGATTCCGCATATGCAGATTTTACAGAGCAAGTGCTTTCTCTTTCTTATGAACAGACAATAATTCTGATGGGCAAAATGCTTGAATCATTAAAAAACAAGCGCAATGAAGAAAATTATGCAGAAATGGAAAATGACATTGCCCGAAGCTCAATGAATGCCATGTGGGAGGAACTGAAAAATGACACATGGTGAAATATGGCTCATAGACTTTGGTATCCCTGTTGGAAGCCTCCCTTCAAAAAGAAGAAACAGGACTTTCAAAAGATTCTGTGGCTGTAATTCATCTTATTGGAGCCGTGAATAAATTTTCATTTAAAAGAAAAGTTTCAAAATTATCAGAAGAAAACTATCAGAAACTTGTAGATGCGGTCATTAAATTAATTTCAGACAAGAAATAGCACATAACAAAGGTTATGTGGACGCCCGCTACTTGAGGCGCTGGAGGAACAACAGCTCAAGTCCACTGCCGCTCCCCTTATCCCAGCTCTTT
The DNA here is from genome assembly GCA_017469785.1 of Treponema sp. Taxonomy (GTDB): domain Bacteria; phylum Spirochaetota; class Spirochaetia; order Treponematales; family Treponemataceae; genus Treponema_D. The sequence continues at coordinate 43,604 of JAFUFU010000001.1, read as the reverse complement.
TCCGCAGAAAAAATCAATCGCATTGATGTGCCTTACGCCGTTGAAATCCTCGTTGAGCGTTTTGTCCAGCGTAATCAAAATGCAGGGATAGGAATCCCGCAGGCGGGAAAAGGGCTTTAATTCCCGCTCCAGCGTTTCTTCTGATTTTACGCTTTCGGCGACCTGCACATAGTAAATCGATGACGGCGTTTTTGCCACGAAGTCTATTTCCATGTCGCCGATTTTTCCGGTGTAGAGTTCGTATCTCCGTCTTTTTAGTTCAAGGAAAACGAGAGTTTCCAGGATATGCCCCGTGTCAATGTTGCGGTAGCCCAAGAGCATGTTCCGCAGGCCCGTGTCGGCGATGTAGTATTTGGAAAGCGTCTTTAGATATTCCTTGCCTTTTATGTCGTAGCGGCCGACCTTGTAGACCATGAAACATTCCTCAAGGTAGTGCATGTAATTTTCCACCGTGGGCTGGCTGACTTTCCGCCCGCCGGAAGTGAGGGTGTCGCTGATTTTTTTTGAGGTACAGATGTTGGCCGTGTTCGCGAACATAAAGCGGATGACGGCTTCCAGGGTTGAAAGGTCGTTTATCTGATGACGGGCCGAAATGTCTTTGAGAAGAATGGTGTTGTAAACGCCGTTCAGGTATTGATTCACGTTTTCTGCATTGTTTTTTAGCAGAAGCGTAAAGGGCAGGCTCCCGTAGCGGACATAATCAGCATAGCACTGCTCTCTGTCTCCTGTCGCCAGTCCCTGCTCCCCCCGCTCGTGCAGGTATTCCCGGAATGAAAAAGGCTGCATGTCAATCGTAACATATCGCCCGCTGAGAAGGGTGGCAAGCTCTCCGCTCAAAAGGTCAGAGTTTGAGCCGGTTATGTAGATGTCGGTATTTTTTTTGTTGAAAAGGGAATCCACCGCTTTCTGAAAATTCGGACAAAGCTGCACTTCGTCAAGGAAGATATAAGTCATTTTGCCTTCGACAAGCCGGGATTTTATCTTTTCGTACAGGACTTTGTAATCAAGGAAGGCTTCGTTTTCAAGCTCGTCAAGACGATAATAGATGATTTGATTTTCGGAAATACCGCTTGCCTTCAGTTCCTCGATGATTTGCTCCATCAAGAAAGATTTTCCGCACCGGCGTAATCCCGTGAGAACTTTGATAATCTGCTTGTCTTTGAAGGCGTAAACCTGCTCAAAATAATCGCTTCGGCTCGTCATTTTATCTAAGTGTACTTTGAAAACTTTCAAAAATCAAGAGTTTTCAAAATGCACTTTGAAAACTTTAAAAAATAAGGAGTTTTCTAAACAGACTTAGAAAACTCCTTAGAGTGAATTTTTCGATTCTCCTTATTTCAAAATCTCTTCTGCGAGCTTTTCAAGCTGGCTTTCTGTATCGGCGCTTTCCGCAATCTTCACGGTGACTTTGTTTTCGCAAATCGTGATGTTTTTGCTCTGCTCGAACATGGCTGTCATGCCCTTGATTGCCATCGGTGCCCAGCTGCCGTTTTCGATGAAGGCGATTTTTCGGTTCTGGTAGTTGCGCTCCGTAAGATGCTCGATGAATTCCCGCATTGTGGGGAAGACGCCGCCGTTGTAGGTGGTGGTGGCAAGGACAAGTTTTCCGTAACGGAAAGAGTCTTCCACACATTCATAAGTGTCTTCTCGGGCAAGGTCTGAGACCGCCACTTTCGGGCAACCTTTTGCCTTGAGAATTTCGGCCAATCTTTCTGCCACCCGCTTTGTGTTTCCGTAAACAGAAGTGTAAAGGAGGCAGACTCCATCGCTTTCAACGCCGTAGCTTGACCAAATATCGTAGAGGCGGAGGGCTTCTTTTGCATCGTCTTCAGCGAGAACCGGGCCGTGAAGGGAAGCAATTGTTTTGATTTCAAGATTTGCGGCCTTCTTTAAGACAGCCTGCACATTTGCCCCGAATTTTCCCACGATTCCGAAATAGTAGCGGCGAGCCTCACAAGCCCAGCCTTCCGGGTCATCGTAGTCGTTCGCGCCGAATTTTCCGAATCCGTCAGCAGAGAAAAGCACTTTGTCAAAAGAATCGTAAGTCATAATTACTTCAGGCCAGTGAACATTGGGGGCGGCAATGAAAGTGAGCGTGTGCTTTCCCAGCTCCAGCTTGCTTCCTTCTGCAACGATGACCTGTTTTTCTGCAAAGTCCGAGCCGAAGTAGCTTTTCATCATCACGAAGGCCATTTTTGAAGAGACGATTTTTGCATCCGGGTAAGTTTCGGTAAATCGCCTGATATTTGCCGAGTGATCCATTTCCATGTGCTGAACCACGAGATAGTCCGGTGATTTTCCGTCCAGCGCGCTCTTGATGTTCGAAAGCCACTGCTCGCCAAAAGAGCCGTCAACGCTGTCCATAATCGCGATTTTTTCGTCAAGGATGGCATAGGAATTGTAGGCCATGCCGTTTGGGACATGAAACTGTCCTTCAAAAAGGTCGATTTTGTGGTCGTCAACGCCGACATATTTGATTGAGTCTGAAATCTGCATAGAGTCTCCAAGGTACAAAATATATCGTACAGTATAACATGTTTTTTTCCCCAAGAATATAAATTTCCGTCTTTTTTTTACATATACTTTTTGAATCGCCAAGATATAATAAAATCAGTATTTACCATACTAAAGGGGTATCTAATGAGCAAAATTGCAATCAGAATAAATAAAGCGGATGTGGTCGCTGTCGCGCTGGAACCGCTTTCAAAAGGAACTCAGGTCACGCTTGAGGCAATGGACGATGTTCCAGAAACGACCGTGACTTTGCAGGAAGACATAACTGCGGGTCATAAATTCGCAATCAAAGAAATCAAAAAAGGCGAGCCGGTCATCAAATACGGTTATCCCATCGGCTCAGCTACCGAAGATATTGCCGTCGGCAAGCATGTTCACACTCACAATATTCACACTTTGCTCGAAGGCGAGCTTTCTTACACCTATGACGAGGCAAAGGCAAAAGCCGCTTACGACGCATGGTACAAAGAAACGGAAAAGCTGCGCAAAAATGTTCCGACGGTCAATGTTTACAAAAGAGCAGACGGACGGGTTGGAAGCCGAAACGAAGTCTGGATTGTGCCTCTCGTCGGCTGCGTAAACCGCATTTCAGAAAAACTGGCTATGTGGGCAAACGCCAAATTCTGCGACGGAGACCCAAAGCCCAGCGAAAAAGGCGGACTGGAAGGATTTTTCACATGGACGCATCCTTACGGCTGTTCTCAGATGGGCGGCGACAAGGAAACCACGGCAAAAATCCTGGCTGACCTGGTACATCACCCCAACGCGGGTGGCGTTCTGGTCGTCTCTTTGGGCTGTGAAGAAAATAATGTTCCCTACTTCAAGGAATTCCTTGGTGAATACGACGAAAAGCGCGTAAAATTCATGGTCACTCAGCAGTTTGAGGACGAGCTTGAAGAGGGCAAAAAATTACTCACCGAGCTTGCCGACTACGCAAAACAGTTCAAGCGTGAGGAAGCGCCTCTCACCGACATCGTTCTTGGAATGAAGTGCGGCGGCTCAGACGGAATGAGCGGAATCACCGCAAACGCTTTGATTGGCCGAATCTGTGACGCAATGACAGGAATGGGCGGCCGGGTTATGCTCACCGAAGTTCCTGAAATGTTCGGCGCCGAGCAGATGCTTATGAACCGCTGCGTGGACAAAGAAAGATTCGACAAGACCGTAAACCTTATCAACGGATTTAAAGGCTACTATGCGCGGCACAATCAGGTCTGCTACGAGAATCCTTCACCGGGAAACAAGGCTGGCGGCATCACCACTCTGGAAGACAAATCTTTGGGCTGTGTCCAGAAGGGCGGAAAGGCTCCTGTCACCGGCGTTTTGAAATACGGCGAGCGCCTGCCTCAGGATGCAACCGGACTCACCTTGCTTGAAGGCCCGGGCAACGACATCGTTTCAACCACCGACATGACTGCGGCGGGCGCGAACATCATCCTCTTCTCAACAGGACGGGGAACACCGCTGGGCGCACCGGTTCCAACAGTCAAAATCGCCACAAATCACCCGCTTGCACAGACAAAGAGGGGCTGGATTGACTTTGACGCAGCCCGCCTCTTGGACGAGCCAAGCGATTCAGTCCGCGACGCGCTCTTGCAGCAGATTATCGACATCGTTTCGGGAAGAGCCGTCACCAAGAATGAAAAGAACGGCTACCGTGAGATTGCGATTTTCAAAGACGGTGTAACGCTGTAATTCTGCAATGACAGCCACCAGCCGACTTTCCCTTGCGGGAGGGGCGGCTGTTTTATTTTAAAATGTAATAGACAGTTGAACCTGTTCTGCTTGCAATAAAACCGTGTGAAATTGTCATAAACCACGAGACTTCCTTTGTTGCTTCTGATTCGCCAAATCCGCGACCTATAAACCATTCTTTTATTTTTGATTTTTCCCAATTATGACGGCCTTCGCTTGTCAAGGTTGGCAAAATTTGTGACCATTGATTTGAAGTGAATTCCAAACGGATATAATATCCATCATTCAATGTTGTATTAAAAGAAGAAGTAAATTCTGAGTATGTACTTACATCAGTCCAAACGATGTAAGTTTCTTCTGAATCAACCTCTGATCTACAACTTGTAAAATTCAAAGATAAAGCAAAAATTACATAGACAACCAAAAGCAAGTTTTTCCTTCTTTTCATAAAATCCCCCATATTTCATATTTGGTTCTCTTAATTTAATACAATATTTTATATTAGAAAAATCGTCAATAATTCTATTATAAAATAATATGAATTTAATGCGAGAATTCCAGCATTATATATGTGTATGAGTAAGCCTTTAGAAACGGTTTTTCGTGAAAATCTCCGATTTTATCGACAGAAAGCAAAACTCTCACAGGAAAAACTTTCCGCACTTTTAGATAAGAATATTAATTACATCACTATCATTGAAAGCGGAAAAAGTCTTCCGCCAATTACGATGATTGAGCAGATTGCTGAGATTCTGCGCGTCGAGCCGAAATGTTTTTTTGATCCGTTGGAAAAGAATGAAAAGAAGTTTTTTGATAAAGAAGCTTTTATAGCGCAAGCAAAAGAACAAATCGCAAAAAGCGCAGAAGAAGTGCTACAAACCTTACTGCAAACTTCCCCGATTTCCGCTATAATCAGCTCATGAAATCACTTACTTTTGACCAGGTACTTGTCCTTAAAAAAGCCGTGCAGGAGAAATTCGGCGTGAATGTGCATTTTCATGATTATTGCTCGTCTCAGGCCTTTTCCCTCGATGTGCCGAACAAGGAGATTCAGGCTTTTATCGAACGGTATTTTGAGCAGCAGAAAATCCGTGCTGTCTTCAATGACGCTGGCACGGACTTTGTGCTGGAATAAGTCTGGTGTAAACAGCAGGATTAAGAACAACAAGTCGCGACGGCTGATTTGTTTTACTCATTCAGCGGCCATTGCCTCCAGTTCCTCCATTGTTTCTGATATCTTTCTACATGCGCTCGCGGCTATACAATCTTCCGTATTCGCCGGCGCTCATGCCGTTCAAATCACGGAATGACTTCATGAAGTGCTTTACGTCCTTGAATCCGCACTTTTCCGCGACCTCGTAGACTTTGAAAGTTCCTTTTTCCAGCAGGTGCTTTGCCTGTTCCATGCGGAATCGCTTGAGATAATCGTTGAAATTGACTCCCATCTGCTCCTTGAATTTCTCGCTGAACCAAGTGTAGTTCATGCTGACGTGGTTGGCGACGATTGCCATGGTAATATCCTGACTGTAATGCTCCCTGATGTACTGAACGGCTGTCGTTATGTAAGGATATTTTCCCTGCCGGTTCTTGAGGATTTCAAGCAGATACAAAATGTAGTCCAGCACATAGACCTTCCATTCTTTTAGGGAAGCCACTGAAAGAATATTCTCAATCATCAGGCTTTTCGAATAAAGATAGTTCTCGCCAGAAGTAAACTTGGGATAGCGGGCGAACAGTCCTGTGGTAATCTTATTGTAGGCATAATAGAGGAATTCCTCGGGATTATCGCTTTCAATCATGTCAAAATCAAGGAATTTCTGAACTGATTTTCTCACTTCTTCCTCGTTCAGCAAATCAAGGTTCGCGATTATTTTCTCATAGCTCACGTCAAAATCAGTAAGATCCGGGCTGTCCTTGCCCGCAGGATATCTGAACACGCCACGCTGCTCATCGGCAAAGAATTTCTGAAGAAGGGCGCAGAATGACTGACGGCGAAGATGACGCAAATCAGAAACGGTCGTTGAAGGCAGACTGATTCCCATTGCACAGCAGTCTGTCAGCGACGGATGGGAAATCACTTTTTCAAGCAAATCTTTTGATACGATAAAACTCATGAAACCACGCTTCTGCTCAATGACGTAGTGAGTGATTCCGTCCAAAAAATCAAAGGGAGCAGACTTACACAAATTTGAGCTGAGTGAAACGCAATACATTCCGTTTTTGGCAAAGGCAGCGATGTCTTCGGCAATATCTTCCGAAAGATGGCCTTCATTGATAAGCGAGCGGAATTTCTCTTCGTTTTTGTGATGAATGTCACGGAGGATTCCCGAAAGAGCTTTATCCACTGACTTGAGCAATTCCTGAGAATCAACAGGCTTGAGAATATAGCTGCTTGCACCGGTCTCGATGGCGGCTTTCGCATAGGAGAAATCGTCAAATCCTGAAAGAACGATAATCGCCGGTTTCTGGACCAGATTGGAGACATTTTTCATCAGTTCCACGCCGTCCATTACCGGCATGCGAATGTCTGTTATCATGACGTCGGGGAGCTCCGTTTTGCACAGTTCAAGCGCGTCACTTCCGTTCTTCGCTTCTAGAAACTCCACATCATCCTTGTATGCGCCCGAAAGAATTTTCTGGATTCCGGCTCGAATCAATTTCTCGTCATCAACTATCAGAATCTTTGCCATTTTTTTCCCCCTCAATCAGCAAGGGAACCCGGACAATCGTACCTTTGCCGAGTTCAGATTTTATTTCCAATTTGAAATCAGAACCATAAAAAAGCGAGAGACGCTGCTGAATGTTCTTGATGCCGATACTTCCAGTTGAATCCCGCTCATATTTTTCATCCTCAAGGTATGTACGGATTTCCTCAAGTTTTGTTTCGCTCATGCCAGCCCCGTAATCCCTGACGCAAAGCCAGATTCGGTTCTCACTTTCTCCCGGCTCGGTGTAAACACAGACTTTCGTACTCTGCGCAAGGGGTTCGATTCCGTGAATGAATGAATTCTCTACGAAAGGCTGCAGAATCATCTTTGGAATTTTAATCTTCCGCAGAGCCTCGGGAATATCGAATTCAAGGGTAATTTCGTAATCATTCCTCAGGTTAAGAATATAGACGTATGACTGGATATATTCCATCTCCTGCTCCAGCGCAACCGTATGGATTCGCCAGCGCAAGCAGAAACGCATCATCTTGCCAAGCATCAGGATGCTTTCAGCCACGTCGTCATTATCCGCAAGGACAGCCTGCATATGGATAGTTTCCAGCACATTGTAGAGGAAATGTGCATTTATCTGGTTCTGCATCGCTTTCATCTCGGTGTCAGCGATAAGATGCTGCTCTGTTTTTATCTGCTCAATCTGGGAAGAAAGCTGGCGGGTCATCGCGTTGAAAGCCAGCTGGGTTTCCCGGACTTCGTTCATGCCGTCAACCGGAATCTGAATGCCAAGCTCACCGGCATTTACCCGCTGCATTCCGCCCATGACCGAATAGAGACCGTTGAAGAGGCGGTTCGCAGTGTACCGGACGATGGAGAAGAATCCCATTCCGACAAAAACCATAGCAAGAAGGATAAGCAGCATCGTAATCTCATAATCTTTGATGATGGCCATTTCACAGCTGTGGGCAATCATAATCTCCAGCTGCGGCACGTAGCGCCATGCGACCACGCTGCTTTTTCCGCCAAGCTTCATGACAAAATTCTCATGGGTCGATGTGGAAAAAAAGCGCTTTTTCAGCTGGCTGAGTTCGGATTCAGTGAGGACGCTCTCCGAGTAACTCTGGCCATGGCAATAAATCTGGGAAAGTTTCCGACTGTCACCTTCGCCACTGACTTTGATGACAAAATCATGCTGATAGCGGTTCTGCTCGCGGTGCAGGAAGGGGAAAAAATTCTCCATGCGTATGGCAAGCTGAACCCAGCCTATTGAACGCCGCCCGTTCTTTAACTCACGGGTCAGACAGACAGATGGCAAGGCCTGGGCATCCATGTAAGTGAGATAATGCGCCTGATAGTTGAATTCCCATTCAGGAAGGGCAGCGAGGTTTTCCCTTTCTGAGTGAAGAATGACAGGAAAACGCTCAGGAACAAAATTGCTGTTGGTAAAGACGCGGATTGAATAAATCAGCGGCTCAACGGAGAGGATTCGCTCCAGCGTAAGACTCTCGTCCTTAACGGCGCTGATAACATCTTTTTCACTGCGGTTTTCTGGAGATGTGATGAAAAAAATCAAATCCCGGTTTGCACGAATCATTTTATCAATGAGCTCAAGAGACTGAATGTTTTCGTTGATTTTTTCTTCGTTCATGCGCACTTCAAGCCCGCACAATGCCTCCAGGCTGGAGAGAGTCTGCCTGTAAATCATGGCAATAGTCACTCCATAAAGGAGAAGCAGTGGCGCGAGTACAATACCGGAAAATACTAAAACTACTTTTCGGGAAAAATGCATTTTCTTACGTTTCATCTGATGATTTTATTTTACTCCCCCCTCAAAGAGGTGTAAACAAAATAAATCGCGCAGACAAAAAAGTCACCCCAAAAACCGAAAATTTTTCACCTCTTATGGAATGCTCTTTGATAATATTCTATGATAGACTCAAAGTACAGGTGCGTTTTGCACAAGGAGATTCAATGACATTCGCAGAAAAAATTTGTCAGGTTGCCGAGGAAGGTGCTGTTCTTCTCAAAAATGAAAACAATCTGCTCCCCCTCACAAAAGAAGATTCCGTGGCAGTATTTGGAAGATGTCAGTACGACTATTACAGAAGCGGCATGGGGTCTGGTGGCTCTGTTCATGTAAGCTATACCACGAACCTTACGGACTCACTGACCACCCTGGCAGAAGAAGACAAGGCTTTTGCCGGCATAGATACGAATCTCGCCCAAACTTACAGGGACTGGATAAAAGCACATCCATTTGATAACGGAGGAGGCGGCTGGGCAGCAGAACCATGGAGCCAGGAAGAAATGCCTCTCTCAGATTCTCTTGTCAAGGAATCAGCAAAAAAACACGGCAAGGCGATTTTTGTCATCGGTCGCACGGCCGGTGAAGACAAGGACAACATGGCCCAAAAAGGCAGCTGGTATCTTAGCGACAGCGAGAAAAACGCTCTGGAAAAAATCTGCGCCGGCTTCGAGAATGTATGCGTAGTCCTGAACGTGTCGAATATCATGGATATGGAATGGATTAACAGCCCGGCTTTCAAAGGCCACATAAAATCTGTCCTCATCACATGGCATGGCGGCCAGGAAGGCGGCAGGGCGGCGGCACGAATCCTCTGCGGATACACCACACCCAGCGGAAAGCTGACTGACACCATCGCCCGCCACATCGATTTCTATCCCTCAACAAAGAATTTCGGAAGCAATGGAGACGTGGTTTATCAAGAAGACATTTACGTCGGCTACCGCTATTTCTCCACGTTCACGGAATGTCAGGTCAGATATCCTTTCGGATTCGGCTTGAGTTACACAACATTCACCACAGAAATAAAAAATTCCGTCTTTGAGAACGGAAAGGTCACGATTCAGGCAGAAGTGAAAAACACCGGAAGTCGTGCAGGAAAAGAAGTCGTGCAGGTTTACGTCGAGCCGCCGCAGGGAAAGCTGGGAAAACCGGCTAGGGTACTCGCAGCTTTCAAAAAGACAGCCGAGCTCAAGGCCGGGGAAAGAGAGAATCTGAGCATCAGCTTCAATCTCGATAGCATCGCAAGCTACGATGATTCAGGATTAAGCGGATACGAGTCGTCATTCGTGCTGGAGCAAGGCCTTTACAAGATTTATGCCGGAAACGACGTGCAGAGCGCCTCCCTCGTTTCTATCAGCGGGAAAAACGGAATCGAGCTTGCAGAAACGCGGCTCATTCAAAAAACTGCTCAGGCGGTCGCACCCACCAAGGCTTTCAAGCGAATCCGCCCGGGCACACGCTCAGGAGAAATTTATTCTACGGACGAGGAAGATACGCCGCTGTCAAAAATCAGCCTTTCCCAGCGAATCGAGCAGGGGCTTCCTAAAGACATTCCATTTACCGGCGACAAGGGAATCCGCTTCCAGGACGTGATTGAAAACCGCTCCAAGCTCGATTCCTTCATCGCTCAAATCGAGGACAAAGAGCTTGCCGCAATGGTACGCGGCGAGGGCATGATGAGCCAGAAAGTGACCGTGGGAATCGCCGCGGCCTATGGCGGAATCACACAGAAGCTGCGGGACTTTGGAATTCCTGCGGCCGGCTGCTCGGACGGTCCAAGCGGAGTCCGTCTGGACACAGGAAAGGAAGCAAACCTCATGCCAATCGGAACGCTCCTAGCCTGCACCTGGAACCCCAATATAATAGAAGAATTATACACATTTGAGGGGCAGGAGCTTATTCAATACGAAATCGACACTCTTCTCGGCCCCGGCGTGAACGTCCACCGCTCGCCGCTCAACGGACGGAATTTCGAGTATTACTCAGAAGACCCTCTTCTTTCCGGAATCATCGCGACGGCAGCCCTTCGCGGCCTGAACAAGGGCGGAGCTTCGGGAACAATCAAGCATTTCGCGGCAAACAGCCAGGAAGCGGCCCGAAGAACCCAGAATTCCGTGGTGTCTGAACGCGCACTCCGGGAAATCTATCTGAAAGCCTTTGAAATCGCCGTCATGAGCGGAGAAGTGAAATCTCTCATGACAAGCTACAACGCCATCAACGGCCACTGGAGCGCGAGCAATTACGATTTGGTCACAACAATCCTGCGTAACGAATGGGGCTACAAGGGCCTCGTAATGACTGACTGGTGGGCAACGATGAACGACTGCGCTTCTGGCGGTAGCGAAAGCCTCAAAAATACAGCGAGCATGGTCCGCTCTGGAAATGACGTGTACATGGTTGTTGACAACGACGGCGCCGAAACGAACTGTTACGATGACAACACCCTGACCGCCCTTAAAGGGGGAAGTCTCACACGGGCAGAGCTCCATGAAGCCGCCCGGCACATTCTTACCTTCATTCTTGACTCGCCGGTGGCAAAACGACCGCTGCGACCGCTCAAGATATTCAAGTCCTTTACAGCTGAAATTACCGAAAAACCAGCGGACGGAACAATCGCGAACGAAGGTGAGCCTTTCTTGCCCGAAAGCGGAGTTTTCTATCTCGACGCGCGCCATGATGCCATGTACAACATCAGCGGAACATACAGCAAAGAAGGAGACGATCTTTCTCAGTCAGTAACGAACATCCTGATAAACGGAGTTCCCGCGGCATCGCTGGAATGCAGAAGCACGGCCGGCATCGAGACAACCGTGAATGCGGCGCAGGTCAAGCTCGAAAAGGGATTTTACAGAATCTCCCTTGAGCACACCATGCCCGGAATCACCGTGAAGCAGCTCATAATTTCAAGCGAAGTGATTAACCCGGTTTCCCTGGGCGTAATCGCTATGTAAGAGAGCGTGTATAAAAAAGAGGGGCTGCCCTGTAAGAAGTCAATCTTCATTCAGGACAGCCCATTTTTTATTAGTGTTGTTTTTCAGGCTTATTCAGCATCACTTCCGTCAGCGTAGTAGATTGTTACTTCATGCTCGCCCTGAGCGTCCGTAATGGTGAAGGTCGTCTCTTTCTGTGTGAAACTTGAGAGATAGAGAAGGATTCCGGCACCCTGAATATAGAAATCAGTCTTATCTGTGCCAGTACCCAAAGTACATGATGAAATTCCAGAACCAAACTCAACGTAGATTCCAGGACCTGTTACGCCATCCCAACTCGGCTGCTGAATGTTGATGAAGTTTTTGACATCACCTTTTCCTTTATATTTATCAGTGTTGTTTGAATCACCAGAGCCGTTTCCAAGCCAGGGAATAGAGTTCCAGTTGATACCGATTACAGTTCCGGCTTCCACAACCTCGATATCGAAAGTTCCTGTTACGCCAGATTTGTGGGTCACATTGACTGTGACACTTCCCGGTGCGGCATTTTCATCCACAGTGAGAGTCTTTCCGCTTACAGAAACATTTTCGCCTGTGACCTCAAACGTACAGTCGTCAGTGATATCGATTCCATGCTCGCTGTCCGTTACAAGCAATTCAACGCTGTCACCGGCCGCAATCTTGTCAGCAGATGTAGCAGTAGAAATGACGAGAGAGGCTGGCGTAAAGTCAAAAACATAAACGCCATCCTTGAAGCTAGCGCTTCCTTTGTATGCCGTACCGTTCGCATTGATGGTGATATCAACTTTTACAGTATTGTGGGCCGCGTCCGGCAGAAGAACCATAAGGCGTACAGTCTTCTCTTCTGGTCCGTAATCATCAAACTGGAAAGAATTAAAATTTACCGGCGAATTGTCATTTGTATCAGTTACAGTGACGCTTGTTTTCGCCACAAAATCACCGGCATTTGCACCGCTGATTCCCAAGGAAGTGTTGTCGAGATAAATCCAGATTCCGGCCCCCTCAACCTTGGTCTGATTTGCGCCAGCGGGAATTATGGGAAGATTTCCCGAAGCGGATTGATTTCCAGAACCGCCGTTGCCAGAGTTTCCCGTATTACCAGAGCCAGAATTTCCATTATCATCCTCAACCAGTGAAGAATTCGAATCATCCGGCGAAGCTATGCCCGACGGCGAATAGGAATCGTCGTCACCGCTGTCACTTGCGCAGGAAAGGAAAAATCCGTTTGCAAGCAAAAATGCCGAGCTGGCAAGACCCAAAATAATTTTCTTAGACTTTTTCATAATAAACCTCTCTTTTTTTTATTTTATATATTTTCATCCCGGTTTCTGAATTTTGGTAGGGAGCCAGTTTTCTGTAAGGTTCCTTGATTTCGTCAAAACAATTCCACCAGAAAAAAAATGCCAAAACGCCAAATGAAAAACGGCCAAATCACCAAGTAAAATTCAGCCAAATCGCCAAATGAAAACTTGCCAAATCGCCAAATGGATATTAAACTACAGATATGAATCCATATAAGTCTAGACTGACCGACAATCTTTTAATTCGCAAGCTGAAGGGCAAGGGCGCTGTCCTCATTGAAGGGCCAAAATGGTGCGGAAAGACCACCTCTGCCGAACAAGTTTCAAAAAGCATTTTATATATGTCCAAGCCGGAGGATGTTCAGGCAAACCTTATTGCCGCAGACATAAATCCTTCAAAGCTTCTGGATGGGGATACACCGCGCCTTATTGACGAATGGCAGATTGCTCCAAAACTTTGGGATGCTGTAAGATTTGAAGTGGACCACAGAAACAAACAGGGGCAGTTCATTCTGACAGGCTCTGCCGTTCCTCCAAAAGATGATGAGATTTATCACACAGGAACAGGACGTTTTGCCAGGCTCTTAATGCGCCCTATGTCTTTGTTTGAATCCGGCGAATCTTCTGGCAAAATCAGCCTTAAATATTTGTTTGACCAGCCGGAAAAAATACTTGCAGAAAATCCCCTTGATGATATGGAAAGGCTCGCGTTCACAATATGCCGTGGCGGATGGCCAGGAGCCATTGATATGGATTACGATACAGCTCTTGACCAGGCCTATGATTATTATGACTCCCTTGTAAACATTGATATTTCCAGAGTTGACGATGTAAAACGCGACAGCGAGCGGACAAAACGGCTCATGAAATCTTATGCCCGAAATCAGGGGACACAGGCTACGTACACCGTGCTTCGCGACGATATTGCCGCAAATGAAGCAGAAAAAATTACCGAAGACACCGTTTACTCATATACAAACGCCTTGCGAAAAATTTTTGTAATTGAGGATATGCCGGCATGGAATCCGAACATCAGGTCAAAAACCGCAATCCGCACTTCTGACACCAGGTATTTTATTGATTCTTCACTGGCAACGGCAAGCTTGGGATTAGGTCCCAGCGACCTCATAAAAGACTTGAACACTATGGGATTGCTGTTTGAAACGATGTGTGTGCGGGACCTGCGAATTTATGCAGAGAGTCTGGATGGCAAAGTATACCACTATCGCGACAAATCCGGGCTTGAGTGCGATGCGGTCGTTCATCTGAGAAACGGCTCTTTCGGACTTATTGAAATCAAGCTGGGCGGAGACCACCTTATCGAAGAAGGCGCAACCTCACTAAAAAAGCTCAGTGCAAAAATTGACACTACAAAAATGAAGGAGCCGTCGTTCCTTATGGTTCTGACAGGCTTCGGAAAGTTTGCCTACCGCCGGGAAGACGGGGTTTATGTTGTGCCGATTGGATGTCTAGGGGCGATTTAGAATCATCAAAAAAAAACGGCACCTCCTGTTACGGAAGTGCCGTTAAAGTTTTAGGTAAAATTTGTCCTTTGAATTACAGAGTGAAGTGTAATTCTTGGGGGATTACTCTGCGGTTGTTACGCTGAAATCTGAAATTGTGAAAGTACAATCACCAAGCTGTGTTGCAGGATCCTTTGTTCCAAGCTGAATTGCAAGTTTTCCAGTTACACCTTCAAGGGTAATTTCTTTTGCTGTACCAGCTTCAAGTTCATAAACCACATCATTAATAGTAATGCCGCCTGCAACAGTTGAAGTTACTTTGAATGAGAAGTCACTAGCAGCACTTACACCGTACCAGATCTGTGTACCAAACCAGTTTGAACCTGTCACAGTCTGAGTCAAAGCTACACCACTTGCGCTTGCCGTCATATCAGAAAGAGCAACATATGAACCACACCAGTTCTGGTCTGCCCAGATGGAGAAGTAATCTGTTGGAGCTGAATCTCCGCTCTGATTAGCAGGTGTAGGAGCCCAGTACTTTGCATAATCCTTTTCAGCAGAAATCTCTACATCAACAGTCTTTTCAAAGTCACCATAAGTTGCCTTTACAGTTACAGTCTCTGAAACGCTGCCAGCCGTAAGAACATTTCCTGAAAGGGTTGCCGCAGGAGATGCCGAAGTAATTGCATAAGTTGCATCTTTTACTGCAATTCCGTACTGGTCTTTAAGAGTGATTGTTGTTTTTTCACCTGCGCTGATTGAAGCAGGAGATGCTTCAAGTGTTACGCTTGTTACATCATAGTCTGTAAGAACTTCTGACTTAATGTTGCTGATTACAAGTGTTGTGTCAGCAGCATTTCCGCGAAGGGCAATTACATAAGAGCTTGAATCATCGTAATCATCTGCTGCAGTTCCTACAACCTGGAAAACAGTTTCTGTATCAGCCTCAAGAGCCTTTGAAGTATCATGTCCTGAGTAGTTACCGCCATTATACTGGTTCTTGAAAAAGAATGTGCTTATTGCCTTGTCAGACTTTACAGTGATTGTAGCAAGTACAAGGTCTCCCTTTTCTACTCCTGCATGTTTGTTTGGATTCTTGATGAAAATCTGGTTTCCCCATTCCGAATCATTTGCATCAGCAATTGTAAGAGTGTAGACACCATCTTCATACGTATATGAATTATTCGTATTTGAGAATTCAATTTTATATGAGCCGTCCTCATTCACAGGGCTCTCACCATTTCCTCCGTTGCCATTACCAGTTTCTGGCTCGACTGTTGAGGGGTTTTGATCGTTTGGTGACGGAAGGGTGGTTTTCGGAGTATCATCGCCATCGCTGCTGTCGCTTGAGCATGATACAAAGAATCCATTTGCCAGGACGAAGAGTGCGCTGGCAAGAATCAAGATTGATTTTTTGAGCTTTTTCATAAATATGCCTCCTTTTTTTTCATTCATTTTATTCTCTCCCTTGCTGCGATTTTTTGGTAGGGAGTTAGTTTTCTCTAAGGTTCAAGATTTTCGGAAAAAAACCGCTGATATCACCTGAAACGGTGTGTTTTTTCGGTTCTTTTCCGAATTCTTACTTATACCAGCGCACGTAATCCACTTCCATGGTTGCCTGCGACAGGTTGGGGTCTATTGTTCCGCCGAGGTTTCCGCCCACGGCAAGATTCAGAATGATGTAGAAATTCTCATCGTATGGCCATACGGCATTGTCGTTCACGTCGCTTGCCGTGTACGTGCCGAGCAGAACGTCATCGTAGTACCAGCTGATTGTGCCTTCTTCTTTCCACACGACGGCATAGGTGTGCCACAAGTCCTCAAGCTCTGAAAGCTGTTTTCCTTTTGTCCAGATGGGGCTTCCGCCAGAACCGCCTGTGCAGTGGAGCGTTCCGAAGACATTTCCAGCTCCCCAAACGCTTGTGGAGCTTTCCATGATGTCAATCTCGCCGCCAGCAGGCCAGCCTGTTCCGCCTGCATCGTAAATGTCGTGCCTGAGCATCCAGAATGCCGGCCACATTCCTGCCGCCTCCGTGATTTTTGCGCGCATCTCAATGCATCCGTATTTGTTTTCGTACTTGTTGCGGGTAACGAGTCGTCCGCTGGTCCATGTCGCGTCGCTTTCTGCGGCCTCGCGTTTTGCGACGATTTTGAGGGTTCCGTCCGAGACATAGGTATTTGACGAATTGTTGTCCGAATACCATTGAACCTCGTTATTGCCCCAAGCCCAGTTACCCGGATTCGTTCCGTCACTGTTGTTGCTCTGTCCACGTCCCACGTCATAGTGCCATTTTGATGAAAGCGGGGTGCCGTCAGCGTCAGCTGAGTCGAATTCGTCCTGCCAGACGATGCTCATCCCGCTGCGGTAAGAGCCTGCGGCCTCGCTTTGCGGGGTGTTGTCTTTTACGACTGTCTTTGAAATCGCGATGTCAGTGATTTTAAAGCTTCCGGTACAGCGTTGCAGAACGGCAATCTGGGATGCCCCGGAAAGCAAATCGCTCCACAGTGAAAGCGGGATGCTCACATTGTACCAGCCGGATTTTCCTGAAATCGCTTGTCCGTATTCAGAAAGTGATATCGGGATTTCTGTCTCCGGGACTTTGACAACTATATCCTTATCCGCGCTTGCGTTGGTCACAATCATGTCAGTTGTATAAATCTTGAATGAAAATGTGTCGTAAGCGGCAAGCGTACCCGCCCCGAATGTGTAGGCCACACAAGCGGCAGATGCTCCCCAGAGTGTTCCCGGGGTAACTTTCAGCACGTTTCCGATTCCTGATTCTGTCTCAGGTGTACTGTCTCCGCCATTACCCCAGGAGGTGATAGTCGCGCCTATATTGCTCGTTCCGCTTGAAGAGCTGTACAGATATTTTGTTACTGTCACCTCTTCGCCTGTGCCTGCGCTCCCGTTTCCGCCGCTGCTTCCTGAGCTGCCTGAGCCACCGGATGAGCTTGTGCCGGTGTTTCCCGTGCCTGAGCCGCTGGACGAGCCTGTACCGGTCTTATCCGAGCCGGAAGTTCCCGTCTGGCCTGAGCCGGAAGAAATTTCTTCTGTTTCATCTAACGTTTCTTCTACTGTGTCATCGCTGCAGGAAGCGAAAGCCGACAAAAATGAAAGGGATGTCAAAAAGATAAAATATTTTACAAGTCGTTTCATATGCGGCCATCCTTACTGATATACACGGACATAATCAATTTCATAAATCGCTTCGGTAAGGGCTGAGTCGATGGCTCCGCCCAGAACTCCGCCCATGGCAAGGTTCAGGATGATATAAAAATTCTGGTCATAGGGCCACTCCACCCAGTTGTCCTCGGTGCGTTTCGGCTTATAGTATATTTTGTCGAGTTCTTTTCCGTCATATATAGCCTTAATATAGTTTTCCGTCCACAAAAGGCCGTATGTGTGCCACTGAGTAGTGGCATCGCCTATTTCTTTTCGGCCAAGCGACTGATACGTGTCTGCCTGTTGATTGCTTGCACTTGTACTGTGATGAACCGTTGAATAGACGGCTGACTGCGTAGTACTGGGAGAGTATTCCATGATGTCAATCTCACCAGAGCGGGGCCATATGCCATAAACTCCACCACCAGTGTCTTTTCCATTCTCATCCATAATATTCTCCGGCATCATCCAGAATGCGGGCCATACGCCTTTTCCGGCAGGCATCTTGATTTTCGCCTCAAAGTAGCCGTATTTCCATGAGTGAAGCTTTTCAGTCTTTAAGCGGGCGCTGTACCAGTTTCCGTCTTCTTTATAGGCCTTGATTTTCAGGCTTCCGTCAGAAACGTATGCGTTTTTTTCAGAGTCCTTATAATACTGCACTTCGTTGTTTACCTTGCCAGGATTCCAGACCTCAGCCGTCCAATTGTTCTTTGAAGGCACAGTACCCGAGTCAAATTCATCGCTCCAAACGAGCTTCAAATCGCTTAAATCCACTTTTTCGACTTCCTCATCAGATGCATCTCCGCATGAGCTTTGGGTAAAGACCACAATCATGCTGAAAACCAAAAACTTAGCCAGATTCAACTTTTTCATATCCAACCTCCTTTTGTCAGTCTAATTCTCACACAAGGAGGTTGGTTTTTGAAGTCAGTGGATTTTCAGAAAGGTGTAAATTTTTCCGTAACTACTCGCCACTTTTTTCCGTGACTTTTGTGGAGATAATCTCGGCCCAAGAATTATTCTCATTGAGCCTGTAGTCTACGGTGATGTCGTACACTGTATCGCTTCCGATTGGCTTCAAATCAAACACAAGCTGGTGCTCGCCAAGAGCGTCTGCGCCCGCAACCTGATTGTTAGCCGGATTAAAGATGACGCGGTTCGGTTCCTCCTTGTTGTTTTCGGCCGGCCAATACGTATGGCTTGCCTTTCCGTCGGTCACGAACGTGGCGTTCCCTTCTGAAACCGAACTAAGATTGATTGCAAACTCAGCCTTGGCCCATGAAACCACCACGGTGTACTGGTCGCCGTCGTGCTGCCGGATTTCAACCTTCCAGTTTTCGATTTTCTCCGAAACATGGAAGGCAGCGACTGCATTTTCAAGGGCACTTTCTGCACTTTTCACTGAATCAACTGTCTCCGCGGTATTCTTCGCGGCTTTTGCTGTCGAAATGGCTGCATTGAGGGCGTCCACGGCTCCGTCTTCGTATTTTGACGCATCCGCGTTTCCTGCAAGGATAAGGGCTTCGTCAATCTGAGCCTGCAGCTCGTCCTTTGCCTTTTGAAGCTGTCTGGCCGCCTTGACTTCAGGAGCGAGCTTGCTCACTTTGACGGTATCTATTTCTGCCTCACATTCATCGGTGTTGCTGTTTCCGCTGAGGGTGAAGGGCACTTCAATCTCATACTCTTCCGCGTTGTCGCCCTCGCCTGCCACAAGGTTGAAATAAAGGGTATGGCTGCCGTTGAGGAGAGACGGCTCATGGAAAGCCGGTTTGAGCGAAATGTAAGAGTCTGCCGTGACAAAATCTTCGTTCCCGTCTGGATAATAAGTGTGTGATACCACGTCATCGATTCGGAATGCCCTGAAGCTGTGTCCGTTGTCTGAATCCACCACGGCGTTCCTTGCATCCGTAAGCTTGTAAGTGCTGTCTTGCCATGAAATAGTTACGGTTGTCTGGTCATTCGTTCGTCGGAGAAGCTCGACGCTCCACATCTTGATTTTTTTAGCATTTTTGAGGGTTGCCACAGCCATAGAAAGGCTTTCAATCTCGGCTTCCACATCGTCCTCGCTTGTCGAATCATTTACAAGCAGGTCTTTCGCTTCCTCAATGGCGTCCTTGAAAGCCGCGATGTCAGAATCAGCATAATAAACATTGTCAGTCTCGCTTGAAGTTGAGCTTGCTCTATCGGCGAAGTCCTCAGCTTTTGCCACCGCATCTTCAAGGGATTTCTTGGCCTCTGCCGCCCAGTCATGCTTTACATAGCTGATGTCAGTGTAGGTGAGGGTAAAAGCCGTGTTCATCTGAACTGTTGACGAAGGATTGTATTTGAGCGTGATTACCCAGTCATTCGGGTGCTTTTCGCCGTCTTTAAGTGGTTGTTTGATTCCGAAAGTCAGGACATGCTCGCCAGAAACGTAAAAATCATTGAAAAGAGGTTTGTAGAAGAGGGTTTTGCTTCCCTCATCCACGCCGGAAGTGATACCGTCCGCGGCCCAGAATCCGTTCGCGGCTTTTCCATCCAGCACAAAAGAATCATTGACTTTTTGGATTGCCTCTTCACTCAGAGCGTCCTCATCCTCGTTCCATGAAATCTCGATTTTTGTCTGATCCGTTCCCTCAAGGCGCGAGAATTTGAATGACCAGTGGGGAACGTTTTTCTTCATGGCGAATTCATCCACTGCGGCAAGGAGATTCTTTATCGCTTCCTCGACTTCGGAGGGCTGGGATGCGTTTCTGACGGCCTCGGCCAAAGAGATTGCCTCATTCAGCTCGTCTTTCGCGCCCGGCTCGTATTCGCCAAGCCCGTTGCCTTCCTCGGCTTTTTCCAGACTTTCTTTTGCCCCGGAAACAATCGGCTCAAGCTCAAGAAGCAAATCGGCGACGGTGGGCTTGTAAAGGGTAATGTCCATAAAAATCGGGGAAATAACGTCATCCTCCACCGCGTTTTTGTCGAGGTCATAATCAAAGGTAACGTCCCATTTTTCTGTCTCGTCGCCAGACTCCCGGATAAAACGGAATTTAAGCTCATGGAAGCCCTCGGCAAATTCCTCACCGGTGAAAGCCGGCGCCCACTGAACGCTCTTGTTTTCCGAATCAAGCAGGTTCGCTGTGTCCGGCCAGTAAATATGGGCTGGATTTCCGTCAATCACGAAAGACTCAAATCCTGCGACGGCATCCAGAGTGAGCGCGTCTGCGTCGTCCTCCCACTGAATGCGGATTCGTGACTGGTCTCCGTCAGCGCCTTTTTCAAAAATCAGATTCCATGTAGGAAGATTTTTCTGAGAGAAGAATTGCACAAGGGCAGAAGCCAAAGCAAGCCTCTGGGATTTCAGGGCAGTCTTATCCTCAGAGCCGAGGAAGGTTTTCGCTTTTTCGATTGATTCATAAAGAGAGGCAATGGCTCCTTCTGCGTATTCGCCGATGTTTTCGCCTTCGACAGCTTTTTCGGCAAATACGGCCGCTTTTTCGACCATTGACTGCAGGGCGTCCTGCGCGCTGATAAGCTCGATGTCAACCATCGATGGATTAGAATCTTCGGGCGATACGGGTTTTACAGGTGAAGCATTAGAAACCGGAGCTGAATCTGATGAATCAGAACCAGAGCTACAGCCGGCAAGACCCAAAGCAAGAATTGTCACACCAAAAATAAGATTTGTAACTTTTTTCATAATTGATACCTCACTTTACAAAAAGTGTAGGGGTACTTTCTCAAAAATGAAAAGTAGCAAAATTTTCAAAAAAGTGTTAATTTTTTTCTGAAAATTTCAGTTTTTTTTAAATCTCACTAAATTGGTGTGAACTCTACGGTTTTACTCCTTAAAAACTCCCATTTCCCAGAATGAGAAGCCGTAAGTGGTGGCTCGTCCTTTTCCATTGAAGCGCACATAGCGGGCATTCTGCTCTAACGTGAGCCTGTAGCTTTCGCTTCCGCCCGTACCGTTATCCTCTTCCATGGCAAGACTCCAGTTTTCGCCGTCATTTGAAACTTCCACGCTGAAAGAGGATGCATAGGCTCCCTCCCATAGGAATTTTACCGCGTTGAATTCTTTTTGAGAGCCAAAATCAATTATAAGCCACTGATTGTCTGCGTGCTCTGATTCCCAGCGAGTCTCAACATCCCCGTCAAAAGCATTTTTCGCCACATTCCCGTCTCTTGAAGCAGAAGATGTAAATGCGCCTTCTGAAAGGTCTTTCGTAAGGGATGAAGCAAAACTGCTTGCATCCAGCGTGCTTTTGCTCTTCGTAAACCATGGAATCCTTGAATTCTCCAGATCTTTTATCGCATTGTTCAGGGCTGTCAGCGCAGATTTCTTCTGATTCTCATCGCCATTCTCTTTCGCTTCGTTTGCTGCTTGAAGTGCCGCCCGTAAAGCTGATATTTTGGCTTCAGGATACTGTCCCGGCTTGCTTCCGGCTTCAGCAGATTCATTCAATTCTGCGGCCGTCTTGATTGCGCTTTCCAAAAGAATTGAGGCAGAATTTTCCATTCCGAGGTAGAAATATGACTCTCCGAGGCTCGTAAGGCTTCCGTCAGAGCCGACTTTCGGGAAAAGAGAATTGAAGGGAATATCGTTTGTATGCTGCGATGACATGAACCATGCGTATTTATCCGCGCCTTCATAGGAATCAAGGAAATTCACCTTCTCTATCATAGATTCTTTCTGTTTTGCCGCGCTTTCATTCTGACCGCCGTTGTTGTATTCCCAGGCGCAGAATTCCGTAAGCCAGACTTTCTTGCCGTACTCGCCTACATATTCCTTGATATAACCGCTCTGAGCGGCCGGCCAGTTCATGTAGCAATGGAGACAGAAATAATCGAACCTCGGCTCTTTTCCGTCATGGAGTTTCTTGTACTCGCTGATAAATGCATCCATCCATGCTTTTGGCGTACTATAGATTTTGCCGTCTGAAAGCTTCTCGCCGGAATACTGCAGGGCCGGGCCTACAAGCTCAAGACCGAATTCATCGGCAATGGCTTCGAGCTTGTCCCAATCCTGCGCGGCCTTTTTGGGCGGAATTCCGGAGCCTCCAACATTGCCACCAAGATTCGGCTCGTTGTAGCCCAAAAGATACTTACATTCAGGATGATTCGTGTAATAGGTGCGGAGCTCCGCCAGATTCTGCGCCGACGGGCTTCCCCACTGCATTGGAATGTATAAAACCCCGTATTTCTGAAGAAGGGCGTCTTCCGCATCACTGGGGTGCGTTCCCCAGTTGTAGACCCACTTTACGTTTGACTCAGAAATCACCTTTATCTCGGCTTCATTCAGCTTCTCAAAGCAGAGTCCTCGCTTGTTGTCAGAATTCTTGAAAGCGGGGATGTTTTTATTGCCGCCCCCGGAAGAATTTCCGCCTCCACCTCCGACATCGCTTGCAGGATCAACCTCGCTGTCCATATTGCAGGAAATTCCTGAAATCAGAATCAGCAGGGAAATAATCACTGAAAAAAAACGTTTCATCATAAGCACAGAGCCTCCGGATTTCTTATAATCAGTTGTACTGCGGAATAATTTCATTTCCCTTCGCGTCGTAGAAAGAAATATTCTTGAGGGTGATTGTCGTTCCCGGATCGTTCAAATCCCGCACGCCGCCGATGATGAAGAGGTTGGTCGCCTTGGCAGACGCTTTTTTGACAGGAACTGAGTAATGCATGAATTCAGTTGGAATATCAAGCTCGTTCTTGTTTTTGTCGTCCACGTTGAAATAGACCGTGCCATAGGTAGAGGCCTTTGCGTCAAAGCGGATTTCGGCAAGCTTTGAGAGATTAAAAGTGCCTCCGTTCGCCTTGCCATTGTCATAAGAGCCGAAGGCTCCTCCCCACCAGCCGACGCTTCCCACCGTAATGGTTCCGCTTCCGTAGTCAATCGAGAAGGTCATGTTATGGTCATTCCATTCATCCTGCCAGATTTGGACACCACATCCGGGGAATGTCTTGAAGAGCTTTGCGTCTGAAACGTCGCCCTCAGAAGGCTTATAAGTGATTTTCTTGGGTTTTGCCGATATGACAGAAAGCGCAAGAAAGGCACAGCAGGCAAAAGCCGTAATTTTTTTCAAATTGTTCAAAGAAATTTTCATAATCTCCTCCTGGTTAAATTTCTATTTGATCGAAAACCAGACGATTTTAGCTGATTTCGCATTTCCCAAACTCTTAAGCTGAATAATCTGCTCTCCTTTTTCGAGTGGAACCGTGAAAGTTGCCTCTCTCCATTTTTTGGACGGCTTCAAGACTCCGTGGAAGATTTCCTTTCCGTCTGAACTGACAAAGAGTTGCTGCTCCTTGTCAGCCTGATATCGCAGGGTCAGTTTGTAATCCTTTGAAGCGTCCACCCGCACTTGATAATCCGCAAAACGGCGTGAAGTGAAGTCTCCCAGCTCAAGGGGAATTGTCTTAGCTGATTTTTTGTCGGTGTTCACGCTGATTCCAAGAGGAGTATTGAAACGCACTCCGTCCTCAGCTTTTTCCCCGACAGTGGTGTTGTAATTGCTCGACGAGACATAGCAATAAGCCGGAATCTGCTCGCCGGTCGCATACCAGCGGCTTTTGTCCAAGGCGCTCTGGTTCACATAAATCGTACCCAGATATGTCATGGCTCCGTTTCCGCCTTTTTTCAGGAACACAGAATTGAAAGGGACTTTATCGACTTCCGCGTGACTCATGAACCATGCGTAGCCCGCGACATTCTCATCTGATTCAAGGGCCTCCACCTTCTGGGTCATGGAAGAAATCTGCCCCTCAGGACTTTTGTGAGGAGTCTGATTCTGGTCTGAATCCCATGCACAGAATTCAGTGAGAAGAACAGGCTTTTTGAAATATGCGGAATAATGATCACAGAACCACATCACCGCGCTGGGATAGTCCATGTAGCTGTGAAGGGCAACATAATCGTAGTGAGGCTCACGGCCGTGCAGGGCCTTGAATTCAGCCGCCCAGGCATCCATCCATTCTTCCGGCGCTCCGTATACCTTTCCGTCGCCGGTCAGCGGCTCAAATCCCCAGGTAAGCGCCGGAGAAACAAGGGCAAGACCGTATTTTTTTGCAAGCTCCTCAAGACGCACCCACAGGACAGCCGCGTCATGGGGGGTAAGGTCGCAGCCGCCGTAAGCGTTTTTCATCATCGGCTCATTGAATCCCAGCAGGAATTCCGCCTCAGGGTGAGAAGCCAGGTATTCCTCCGCCTTGGAAAACATATCCTCAAAATCTTCCCCGGCACCCCAAATCATAGGCATGAAAGCAAATTCGCCGCCACCGATTCCCTCAGTCGCGTCCCCAGGCGCCCAATTGTAGCCCCAGGTCACTTTTCCAGCTTTCAATACAGCCAGCTCTCCGGCCGTAAGCTCATTGTAACAAAGCCCGCGCTTTGAGGGCAGGCGACCTTCTCCAAAAGAAGAAAAGATGCACCCGGCCAAAAGCAAGGATACTACAGCCACTCTGACTCTTTTCGTGCAAATATTAATTTTCATGATTTCAGTATAGAAGAGCTGTTTTCAAAAATGAAGTGAGACAAAGTTTAGAAAAGTGACAGATTTTCGGGAAGCGTGTTGGAAAAAATTTGCAAAAAATTATAAAGAATTATAAATCAAAGGAGCAGACTTTGAGAAATCCTCATTCTGCTGGGTGAAAAAGCAGGTAATTATTCCATGTACCGGGACAGGCTTTTAAAGCGCGGAATCCTTGAAAGCAGGCGGGCATTTATTTCCTTCACACTCCCATATTTCGCTGACTACATCAATGAATACTGTCTGTAAGCTCGGCGTTTACTGCCAGCCTGTAGCGGCCGCCTGTGAGCCGGACTCCTTGGTCAAAGCAAGCACTTCTTCCAGCGGCAGGGAACAACCTTGCGAAACAATTTCAGCTGAAACACCAAGCCTCAAGAGATTTCGTGCATTTTCAACGGTATTTTCCAGGGCAGCTTCTTGATAAGCTTCTTGATAAGCTTCTTGGTAAGCTTCTTTATAAGCGAGTTTATATTCTTCTCTTAGAGTCTGTTCCCATGTCATATACTGCATCCTCCATTCGGCGTTTTTCTTTGCTACGTAAAGCTTGTCTTTAAGAAGCCTGGTAAAATCGCTGTCAGCGATTTCGCCTTTCAGGAACTTAAAGAAAGATTTCTGCTCTCCAGATGAAAGTTTATCACAGTTTGCCGCGTTAAAAAAGAGTTTGAAAGCCCTGTCGTTAAGTTTAATATCCCTATTTTCGTTGCAAATATTCTCGAAAGTGTAGAGCGGAAGGCCTTTGTGAAAAATATCGTTCAGGCAGATAAAGATGATGTAGGTTTCCTTCAGCTCATCGTAGTCCGTTCCAGCGTTCAGGTTGCTCATGTCGATTATGGACTGATAGTAGCGCGAACGCTTGGGCAGGTTCTTCTTGTTCGTGGTCTGGATTTCAATATCGAAAATCTTGTTGTCGCCCTTCGTGTAGACATCAAAGCGGACAGACTTCGACTCTATTGTCTCCTTGAATGTCCGCTCTGCCTGTGGAATTTCCAGATGATCGATTTCGATATGCAGGAGGAGCTCCAGAAGCTGCCTGCACAGCTCCGGCTCCGACTCCAGGATTTTGCAAAAAAGAAAATTATTCGCAAAAGTCAAGTCTTCCCATTTTTCGATCTGGAATGTATTTTCCGTCATATTGCTCCTTTTCCCACCTACATAAGTATTTGCTTTAAAAGTGCATTTTTGGCAATCTTGACGGAAAATTCTTTAAAAAATCGTTTTTTTTGGGAAAAACAACGGATGTCTGCTTTTAGCACAAAAAAAACGCCGTCTGCGCAAGGAGGAGGAGCGCAAACGGCGTCAGGGAATTAACTAGTTATTTATATGCCGGAACAACAGACTTTCCGTCAGCATCCTTCCAGTCAATGTCTTTTATTTCAATCCAATCCGACCCTTTCGTGAAGCCATCGTTTGCGCCAACCGTGAATGCTGAACTCATATAGCTGCTTGCAGTTGCGTTCAATGGAACAGTTACAGTAAGCCATTCACTTTCGCCATATTTATTGCCACTATCATAAATGTTTAGTGTTTTGAAAGTAGGCTTTCCGTTTGCATCTGTACCTCCATCTTTATCACCGATTGACTCTCCATCATCTATGAAGAAAAAGTAAATTAGCTTTGATGGTATCGCTCCGCGAATTTTAAATTCTACCTGTGTAAAACCTTTACCATCCAAATCAGAATTTGAACCGACATCACTTCCAGCTGCAAGATTAACGCCAAAGTAAGACTGTCCATGCTCGCGATGGATTGCTGTAATTCTCAATCCGCCATCAGCCCCATCCGATGTTGTTGCTGTTGAACCACAGTTGTCCCAACAGTTCCATGGTCCCATCTCATAACCTTCCGCATATTTATAAAGTCCGTTTCCATTAGCAGGAATATCCTTCGGCGCTTCCTTGTATCCTTTTGACAATCGTACTTCGGCAGTGGCACCGTCGTTTACGCTTGCTTCGACGGAACAGGCGATGAAGGCAAATGCTCCCAATGCGACCAATGAGGCGGCTATCAGTCTTCGCAAATTTATGATTTTCATAATCGTCTCCTTTTCTTTTTTATATTCATGCCCAAAACTACAGTCCGATGTTGAAGTATGCGCTGACTTCCATGTACTTAGCTCCGTCAAGTGAGGCGGTAGCCGTCTTGTGGTATGCGTAAGGAAGCGCACCGTAAGAATCCTGGCTGTATTTTCCGAAGTTCGTTCCAAGAACACGGAGTCCGATTCGGTTCTTGTTGTCAAGGAACGATGGTTTCTTGAATCCGTAGGCTACGTCAAAGCTGTACTGGAGCGGGAATGTCCAGTTCTGCTCTCTGTGCCAGCCCTCAGGACCCCATCCGTTAAGTGTTACTGCAGAGCTTGCAATCCATTTTTTGTAGCGTACAGCAAGTGATCCGCCGTAGAAGGTGATGTCATTCGGGTCGCCGTAGTAGCAGACAAGCGGAGCCATGTGGCCTGCGTTGACTGTCGCGATAAGGCGGAGATTGTTGGTCGGGTTAGTGACCACTCGGGCGCCAACCTGCCAGAGGTTTTTCTGCATCGGAAGGCTGTTGTAGGCAACCCAGTTGTCTCCGCTGACCCATGTGCCGTCGTTTCGCTGCAGCGGAGCTCCCTGATTGTCTTTGTATGGAATCAAATCAGTCTCGTCTGCATAGAGCTTGTACAAACCTGCCAGTGAGAAAGCAAACTTTGCGTTCTCAGTCTCGTTGTTGTCCCAGTTGTGGAAGTAAGTGCCACCCTCAGGGTCGTATGTGAAGATTGCCTCAACTTCCATTGATTTTCTGTTGCCCTGACCAACATAGAAAGGAGAACCTGCCACGATGCTGCGGGTTTTTGTCGGTTCCTCAATCGGCTGGCGCATACGGAGTACCGGCATGAATGAAATCGGTCCGAATGCGATGTCAACACCAGTCTGAATCTCGATTCGGTTTCCGCTTCCTGAATCGCCTGTGAACATTCCGTTGTAAACTCCAGCGGCGTTCGTATCAGCAACAAGGCCCCGGTAGATTCCGTTCACATAAAGATTCGTGTATGGAATGAGCCCGGTTGAAAGCGAAGCGTATCCGCCCAAAGTATCGGTATCAGTGATTTTCTTGGTTCCGTTTTTCTTGCTGACATACTGCGCACCGACTTTCTCGCTTCCTGCCGTGAGGGCACCGAGTTTGAGCGTTGCGAATTTGTTGAAGAAGAATTCACCATAAATCGAGGCTTTTCGTCCGTCACCGAAAGAATTTGCCGGCTGTTTTTCCGTCCGTTCACTCTGTCCAAGTTCCTCTGCAAATACAACGCCCCAGTTAACCCAAGTGAAGTATTTGAAGCCAGGCCAGAATCCCTTCCAGTAGTTTGCGACAATCTGAGGCGCGGCGTAGCCATAAATCTCCGGACCGCCGATTACGCTGAGACCGGCCAGTTTTCCCTTGCCGATGAATTCTGCCGCAATCGGAGCCTTGTCACCGTTCGTGTCGTATCCGATTAAGTCGAAAGCATCCTGCGTAATGTTGAAGATGTCGCCTGTGTTATTGTAGCCGGCATGTCCTGTATGATAGTAGCCTTTGATGTCAAAGTTCTTGCCTTCATAAGTAGCGTCGGCCGCATAGATGTCAAAGTATTTTTTGTGCTCATACACGCTGTCCCCGTCAGGAACGCTTTCGTAGTAGCTCATGTTGTGGTCACGGAGGCGGCTGAAAGGCTCACCTGTGACTGCGCGGAGAGTAACGGAACCGTTCACGTTCTCGGCAGGATTCATCTCAACTGTAAGGAATGCCTCTGCCTGGAATGTCGGTTTGTTCTCGATGTCTTCAGCAACTTTGTCGCCGTACTTATCGCGGCCTTCTTTTGTGATGTACTCTTCATTGCCCTCTTTGTATTCGCCGTTAGGATATCGGAGAGTGTCCCGCCAATTCTTCTTGTCCTTGATGTCCTCGTTCAAATAGTTGAGGAATACAGGGGTCGTATACTGGCCTGATACATTGAGTGACTTAATCTTGAAAGCCGAATTCTGGGTAATATCTTCCCGGATGCTTCCGCCGTTTCCTCGCGACAGATAAATTGCCTCTGGAAGAGTGTTGAAGAACGCGTCAATCTCATCGTTTGTCGAATTGTAAAGCGAGTGCTTCCACAAGTCACAGAAGAAATAGTACACGGCGCGGGGAACACGTTTGTTGACACCGTTTATGGTCTGGGTGCTGATTGAGCACAAACCGAACCATTCCTCGTTCATGTTGTTCACGCCTTCCTTGAAGTCAAGTGAATATCCTGAGTTCGCCCAGCTTGCATTCTTGTTGTGAATCTCCAAATCTTTCCACTGGTAGACTTTCCACCATTCGTCAATCCATTCAAAGAGGAATGCGCCGAGAATGTTCTGGTAGCGTCCCTTGCCGTAGCCCTGCTGGTAGACTTCTTCCCACTGAGTCTTGTAATACTGGAGCTGTGCCCACTGGTCTTCTTTCTGTGTGATGGCATTGTAAGCGTCAGCACCACATTCTGTGAACACTGCCGGTTTGTCGAGCTTGGTCAACACGTCATCGTAGAAGGCGTCATAGAATTTCCATCCGCGGTATACGTTTGAACCGAAGATGTCAAGGCTCGGACAAAGCTCTGCAATCAAGTCGATGTACTGTGTGTCACCGTTGACGATTCCAACCGGGTGGTTCGGGTCAATGCGGTGCATTTCTTTCATAGATTCCTCGAACATGCTGTAAAGGTATTTTGCCTTTGCGCGGTGCTGCTCGCCAACCGGAAGGTTCTCAATCTCCGTGCTTGACCATTCAAGACCGTAGTTTGATTCGTTTCCGAGCATGTAGAAGAGAACGCCCCGGACATCCTTGTATTTTTCTGCAGTCGAGCGGGCCATCTGAATCAAGGTCTCGCGGGTATCCTCGTCCTGATAATCTGTCGGGAATGTCCACTTGCCCTTGACCGTAACGCCGTAACGTCCCATGAGGTTGTTAATAAGCGTGTACATGCCGTATTTGTCATAAAGATATTCAACCCATTTCGGCGGAACATCGTCGAAACTTCGGATAACATTTACGCCCATAGCCTTGAGAAGCGGCATGTCCGTATCGAGAGTCGCGTAAATAAATTCATCATCCATGCGCCAGAGACTATAGTTGTAGTCCTTTCCAATCGGCGTGTTGCTCCAGGTGATACCTTTCACCTCTACTTCCGTATTTCCGTCAAAAAGCCGCCATCCTTTCGAATCTTTGCGAACTTCAACTTTTGCAAAAAGCGAAGAAAAACAGAGAGAAAGAATTACGGATGCAATCATCAATCTTTTTTTCATGAAGACCTCCTTTTTTTATATTCTCATTGTCACACTAAAACGCTGAAGACAAAAGTCAGCAAATTTTCAAAAAAGTGTGTATTTTTCTGAAAAAAGGGCGGCTGCCCGATAAAGAACAGCCGCTCTCTGATATTATTTTTTTATCTTTCCAGCTTTGCCTTGTTTTTCTTCATGAGCTCAGTCTGGATTGCCTGAACTTTGATATAGCCCTTATCAACCTTGAAGCGGTTGTAGTCAGCAAGAATCTTGTCGAACTGCTCCTCACTGTCAGCGCGGATAAGGTTTGAAAGCTCTTTTCCCCAGCGGCGCTGGATTTCCTGATAAATCAAATCCTCGTCTGAACCGACAGGCAGCGTAAGGCCGTCATATACCGCGTAAGAGCGCACATAAGGACGAGTCCACAACTGCGGCTGCTCCAAAGAAGGCGCATATTCAACGCCCCACTGAGCCTGCCAAGCCGTGTCCATGAGCATCCAGTATGTGAAGAGGACTCCGACTTCCGTCTCCTGCTTGTTCTTGTCGTTTGAATCAAGTGCCTTTACTTCCGGAGTGAGCGTTGGAATTCCGTTCTCGACTGTGTATGTTTCGCCCGGAATACCGAAGTTGGTGTCCATCTGGCCTTCTTCGCTGATAAGATATGTGAGGAACTGGATGGCCCGCGCCTTGTCCTTACATTTTTTGCTGATAAGCGTGACAGTCCATCCTGCGATGCTTCCGCCTGCAAGCTGAGGATCATCGCCCTTGCTGTTTTTCGGGCCGTCAACCGCGACATAAATGCTGTCAGGATCGCGAGAGTAAAGCGCGTTCTGCGGAGCCTGCATATCCCAGTTCATGTAAAGCATACAGAAATAGCGTCCCTGAGCTGCCTTTTCTTCAATCTGACTTCGTTTGTCCACGAAAATATCTGTAGGAATGAGGCCTTCCTCGTGAGCCTGACGGAGCATTTTGAGCCAGCGTACATATTCGGGATTTTCAGTAAGGCCGAGGGCGCTGTCCTCAAATCGGCCGTCTCGTTCCGGGCTGATTGCGAGGAAGTGAGCGAGAACGCTCTGCAACTGGCTGTTTCCGACATCAGTGAATTCCGCCGTGCCAAAAGGAATTAGCGGAGAACCGTTTACGGTCGGGAACTTCTTCTTTGCGGCACGGAGCGCGTCGAGGAATCCCTCTGGCGTCGTCATGTCAGGCTTTCCCAGAGCCTCATAAATATCTTTTCGGACAAGGAATGTCTCGTTCGACGTGAGCTTTCCCTTGTAAGTCTCGTAGTCCGCCGGTGTGTAGCTTGCGTTCGGGTAGCCGTAAACATGGCCATCATCCTGACGGTACCAGCCCAGCTTATCCGGATTAGCGACCTTGAAGAAATATGGATCATACTCATCGGCAAGCTCATCAAGAGCGTAAACCAGCCCCGAATCAATCATCATCGGAACCTGACCCTCAAACCAGCCGAGGGTAATCAAATCAGGAAGCGCGTCACCGGCAATCATCGTATTGAGCTTTTCAGCCTCGTTGCCAGCCGGAACGATGAAGTTCACGTTCACGCCCGTCTTTTCCGTGATATATTTACTGACTTTTGAGTCGCCCCAGTGCCGTGCAAACCATGAGAAGTTGATGTACCAGTCAAAGGTAATGGGCTTCTCAGCGTTGAGTTTCCATCCCGGCTCATCAGCCGAACCGGCGCGTGTTCCAGTTTTCGCATCGCCACCTTTCGCACATGAAACCATGCCGAACGAGGCAAAGGCAAGAGCCGCAAGAATAGAGCTTTTTAAAATCTTTCGCATTTTTTTCATATTTTACCTCCGAATTTATTCGAATTTTTCTATTTTCTTCTATTTTCTTCTATATATAATGCACTTAGCCCTTGATAGAGCCAATGAGCATACCCTTTACGAAATACTTCTGCAGGAACGGATATACGCACACGATTGGGAAAGTCGTGACAACCATGGTCGCAAGCCGTACTGACTGAGAGCTGACCTGCTGTGCCGAAATACCCGCAGGCAGACTGACAACCGCCTTTGACGCGCTCGCACTTGCAACGATTCGGTAAAGGAAAGTCTGAATCGGCTGAAGGTCTGCGTTGTTGATGTACATGACACCGGTGAAATAATCGTTCCACTGCCAGACACCGTTGAAGAGGGCGATTGTAGCTACAACCGGCATTGAAAGCGGCAGGATAATCTTGAAGAAAATCATCATGTCGTTCGCGCCGTCGAGTTTTGCCGATTCCTCAAGACCAGCCGGAAGCTCCCTGAAGAATGACATAAAAATAATCATGTTATAGAAGTTGAACATGCTCGGAATGATGTAGACCAAGAAATTATCATACAAACCGATGTTCTTGTACAGAATGAAAGTCGGGATAAGTCCGCCACCGAAGAACATCGTGATGGTTCCGATAATCATATACACTTTGTTTCCGAGAATATGTTTCTTCGAGAAGGCATAGGCGACCATCGAAGTGAATACAACGCTGGCAACCGTTCCCAGCACCGTTCTCATAATCGTGATTCCGAAAGCCTTGACTATGGACTTATCCTGGAAAACCGTACGGTAGCTTTCCAGTGTAAACATTCGCGGCAAAAAGTAAACGCCGCCTCGCAATGTGTCCTCTGAATTGTTGAATGAGACGATGATGGTGTACCATACCGGGTACAGTGCGGCAAAACACACCAGAAGCATGATTGTGTTGATGACCATATCGCCCATCGCCCTGCTTTTTAAACTTCTCATTTTTTTCTCCTTTCGTTTTTTGAAATTGCGAATGCAAAGCTAGAACAGTGACGTCTTGTTCACTTTCTTTGTGAATTGGTTGGCAATGAACAGAAGTATGAACGCCACCACTGACTTGAACAAACCGATTGCCGAAGCGTATGAGTAGCGCATACTTCTCATAGCCGTCGTATATGTGTAGATGTCGATTACGTTTGAGCGCTCCGAGTTGAGCGGGTTCCAAAGAACGAAAATCTGGTCGAAATTTGAGTTGAGCAAGCCGCCGACCGCAAGGATGAACATGATGATAATTGTTCCCTTAATCGACGGAAGAGTGATTGAAAAAATCTGGCGCAAGCGGCTCGCGCCGTCAATCTCGGCCGCCTCGTACATCTGCTGATCAATGCCACTGATTGCCGCCAAATAGATGATTGCGGACCAGCCAAGCTCCTTCCACAAGTCGGAGATAACCACGATAGCCCAGAAGAATTTGGGATAGGCGAGGTATGAGAGCGGTTTCTGCATCAGCCCGATACCTACAAGAATCTGGTTCACAAGCCCGTTTTCATCGAGCCATGAAGTAAGAATACCGCCAAGAACTACCCATGAAAGGAAGTGCGGCAAATACGAAATCGTCTGAATGTTTTTCTTGAAACGCTCGCTGCGGACTTCGTTCAAGAGGATAGCGAAAGCTATCGGAAGAGGGAAGCAGATGAGCAGCTTGAGCAAACTGATTCCAAGCGTGTTCACCATGATATTTGTGAATTCCTCATCCTTGAAGAAATTTATGAAATGCTGCAAGCCGAAATTATCCGCCCATGCTGATTTCAGGAATTCCCAGCTGAACAAAGGAGTCGTGATGCGATAGTTCTTCTTGAAAGCAATCAGAAGACCATACATCGGTGCATAGTTAAATACGAGCATCCAGATAAGGCCTGCCCATGCCATAACCTGGAGCCATCTTTCGTCTTTAAGCCGTTGCCAGACCGTTTTCTGCTTCAAAACAGTCGCCTGAATTACATCTGTATTTTTTTCCATGGGTTTCTCCTCAAGATTGAGTATAGGACAACCCCCCTCTGAATGGTAGGAAGCGACCTTTCAGAATGGTTTCTATTTTTCGGTTTTTTAATTTTTTAAAATTGACACCTGCAATTCCATACTTTATTGTGCATATAGAAATAAAAAAGCACTGAACAGCAAAAAGGAGTGTTGTATGAAAAAAATTGTAAATGGACTTTTCACAGAACTTGACGGCGAGACTTTTTATAAAATTGAGAACTATGACTGCATGGAAGATTTTTTCATGACCATCACCAGCTCATCGGATATCTGGAATTTCTGCTGGTCTCAAGGTGGAATCACAGCAGGTCGGGTCAACAGCGACTTCGCCCTATTCCCCTATTATACGGCAGACAAGGTTTCTGACGCTAAAGTGAACACAGGTCATTACGCAGCCATCGCGATAAAAACGGCAAACGGCAACTGCGAAATCTGGGAGCCTTTTGCGCCACTTCTTTGCAACACGGCACTGCGCTTCAAGCAGGAAGAGCATATCACGCGGAACATCTATAAGAACGCCAGCGGAACAAAAGTGTGGTTCGAGGAAGTGAACACCAAGCTGGGACTTGCATTCCGCTACGGCTGGACTTCATCGGCTCAATTCGGCCTTGTCCGCCTCGCCCATATCGAAAACCTCAGCGACAAGCCACTTCAGCTCTCTGTCCTCGATGGATGCCGCAACATCATGCCGGCCTGCACGGACGCAAATTTCCAGAACAACAATTCCGTGCTGCTCGACGCATACAAAAAAACCGATTTGGACAAAAGCGCAAATATCGCTCTCTTCTCGCTTTCGTCAGTCGTAACGGATAAGGCAGAGCCAAGCGAAGGACTTCTGGCAAACGTAAGCTGGTTCACCACCGAAGAGCCGGTTCTCCTTTCACCGACCGCCCCTCAGGAATTCTTTGAAGCCCAGGGAGACATAAGTAAACTCGTCCCGGCGGAAGTAATCAAGGGAGAGCGCCCGTCATGCTTCGTTGCCCGAAGCCTCACCCTTGTTCCTAAATCAAGCCAGTGTTGGGAACAGGTTTTCGACACATCGCTGTCTGCAAGCCGCATCGCAGTCCTCAAGACAGTCATCGCCGACCGAAGTGAAGCCCGCGACAAGCTCATCGACGACATCGAAGCCGGCGAAAAACTCATGAAGCAGTACCTCAATGAAACCGACGGAATCCAGCGCACCGCTGAACAGATGACTTCCGTCCATCATCAGGCTAACGTCATGTTCAACATCATGCGCGGAGGTTTCTTCGCCGACAACGGAAAAATCAACGCTCCCGATTTGCTCAGTTTCATCAAGAGCCGAAACGCAGCAAAATACGAAGAGGCAAAACAGGCTCTGGGCGAAAACGCTGACAAGAATTCCCTCACAAAAATCTTCATCACGGAACAGTTCAAGGCCACGAAAGACCCGCAGCTTATCCGGCTTGCCCTTGAATACATGCCGATTATTTTCAGCCGCCGTCACGGAGACCCGAGCCGCCCGTGGAACCGCTTCAACATCCGGCTCCTCGACGAAAACAAAAATCCGATTCTGAACTACGAAGGCAACTGGCGCGACATTTTCCAGAACTGGGAAGCGCTTGCGATGAGTTATCCGTCATACATCCCGAACATGACGGCAAAATTCCTCAACGCAATGACTGTCGATGGCTTTAACCCCTACAGGATTTCCCGCGCTGGCGTTGACTGGGAATGTCCTGAACCTGAAAATCCCTGGGCCCAGTATGGCTACTGGGGAGACCATCAGGTGATTTACCTCCAGAAATTCCTCGAGCTGTGGAACAAAACAGATTCAGAATCATTCAAAAAGAGCCTGAACGACTGCCTGTACACAAGCGCAAATATTCCTTACCGCCTGAAATCTTACAAAGAGATTCTTGAATCCCCGCACTCGTCAATCACCTTTGATAAGGCCCTGAGTGACACCCTCATCAATAACAGCAAATCATACGGAAGCGACGCAAAGCTCGTCATGGATGGGAAACAGCCCGCTCTCGTCTCCTTCACGGCAAAGCTGCTGCAAATCGTCATTGCAAAAACAGCGAATCTCGTACCAGGGGGCGGAATCTGGATGAACACCCAGCGTCCGGAATGGAATGATGCGAACAATGCCCTCGCAGGCTGGGGACTCTCCGTAGTAACGCTGTGCTACCTTCACAGAATGCTCAGTTTCCTCATTGATATCTACTCAAAGACCGAAATCAAGTCATTCTCCCTGCCGAAAGCCCTGTATGACTGCTTTACCGCCCTCACTGAACTCTACAAAACCACAGAATTCAAGAAGGCCATAGATGACGATGCAGAGCGAAAGGCATTCACCGACAAGGCCGGTATCATTTTTGAAACCGAGCGCAACGAACTGTACAAAAACGGTTATTCAGCAGGAAAAGTCGAAATTCAGGCAACAGAAATCGTCTCATCATTGAAAGCAATGCTGGCGATGGTCATGGACAGCATCCGGGCAAACAAACGGGCGGATGGTCTCTACCACACATATAACACGATGATTGCAAGCGATTCAGGCATGAAAATCGTCCGGTTGCAGGAAATGCTCGAAGGTCAGGTCGCCATTCTATCCGCGGGATTGCTTGACTCTGCCGAAACTCTTGAAGTCCTTGACGCTCTCAAGAAAAGCCCTCTCTTTGAAAGCCGGCAGGAATCATACATCCTCTATCCGAACAAAAATCTTTCTGCCTTCACGGAAAAAAATAATATTCCGGGAGCAAAAGTCGCCGACCTCGCACCCCTTATCCAGCGCACAGGAAACGCCATCCTCGAAAAAGACTGCAAGGGATTCTACCATTTCAACGCAGAATTCCACAACGCACGAATCATGGAAAGCGAAGTCAAAAACCTTCCTGAATCAGTCCGCCCTAATGAAGTAGAGCTCAAAGCCCTGCATGTCCTCTATGAAGAGACTTTCAACCACCAGAATTTCACAGGACGAAGCGGAACTTTCTATGCCTACGAAGGACTGGGAAGCATTTACTGGCACATGGTATCAAAACTTCTGCTGGCCGTTCAGGAACACACACTCGAAGCATATGAAAACGGCGACAAAAACGCACTGGCTCTCAAAAAAGCCTACTACGATGTCCGCCGAGGCCTGAGCTTCAACAAAACTCCTGAATTATACGGCGCATTCCCTTCTGATCCTTATTCGCACACGCCAAGCGGAAAGGGCGCAAAGCAACCGGGAATGACCGGCCAGGTAAAGGAAGAAGTTCTGACACGCTGGGGAGAACTTGGAATCGGAATCACGAACGGAAAAGCACATTTCGAGCCGCAGATTCTCAATGAATCAGAATTTTTCTCTTCAGGAAAAGACCAGGGAAAGCTTTTCTTCACTTGGTGTGCGGTTCCAATCACATACATACGAGCAAAAGCTGCCTCAATAAAAATCGGCCTTGCAGACGGCTCTTTCACAGAGCATATCGGAAACGAGCTGACCGAATCAGAAACAAGACTGCTCTTTGCCCGTGACGGCGGAATCAACTCAATCACGGTAAACGTGCTGGTATAAGCAGGATTCGCACACGGAACAGGTCAAAATGATTTCAGGTCGCAAGGACGGAATCTTTGACCTGTTCCGTGAAAGTGATTTTCTGCTATAATACCCTCATGCTGATTTTTGCGAGCGGACGAACAGACATTCCTGCCTTTTACTCAGAGTGGTTCATGAACCGAATCCGCGCTGGCT
Organism: Treponema sp.; assembly: GCA_017469785.1. Taxonomy (GTDB): domain Bacteria; phylum Spirochaetota; class Spirochaetia; order Treponematales; family Treponemataceae; genus Treponema_D. Next base: position 5,801 of record JAFUFU010000001.1, on the reverse strand, counting down.
TTGTGGATGTGCGGAATCCCTACTATGGGGAGCAAGTCGCGCGCTACAAACTCACAAAAGATGTCGTGGACTGCATCGTTTTTTGCACGAAAAATCCCGCGCCTATGCTGCCCCACCTCGATGAGCTGAAATCCTTCGGGCTTGGCCTGTATTTTTTCGTGACGATTACGCCCTACGAAAAGGATGTTGAGGCCAATGTTCCGCCAAAAAGCGAAGTTCTGGATTCTTTCATTGAATTGAGCCGCGCACTTGGAAAAGAAAGAGTCTGCTGGCGATACGACCCGATTTTTGTCGATTCAAAATATTCTGTTTCCTTCCATATAAAAGCCTTTCGTCAGATGGCAGAAAAACTGCGCGGTTACAGTGACCGCTGCATCATCAGCTTTATCGACCTTTACGAAAAGACCAAGAAAAATTTCCCCGGCGTAAAAGAAGTTTCCGAGTCCGACCAGAAATTTCTGGCATCTTCGCTTTCACGAATCGGATTTGAAAACGGAATCAAGATTGAGTCCTGCGCCGAAAAAGTCGATTTGACTGCCTGCGGAGTTGAGCCTGGCGCATGTGTGAGCCGGGAAATCATTGAAAAAGCCAGCGGCACTCACTTGATTCAAAAAACCGGAACTTCCGCCCTAAGAAAGCACTGCCTCTGCCTTCCCACAAACGACATCGGAGCCTACAATTCCTGCCCACATCTCTGCAAATACTGCTATGCAAACTATGACTCAAAACTTGTGGAAAAAAATTACGCCCGCCATAATCCGCAATCAAGCTTCCTCTTGGGCGAGTCAAAAGAAAGCGACAAATTTCACCCAGCAAAACAAAAAAGTTTCCGCGATCAACAGCTGTTTTTATTCTGAAAGAGAGCGATAAGTCGCAGTTCTTTTCTGCTTCCTTGCAGAGCTTGCTCCCAATACCTGGGCCGTAAACGAATCTGTCTGGAGAAAAATTAATAGGGCACAGTAACCGAAACCTGTGTGCCTTCGCCTTCTTCAGTAAAGAAGTTTACCTGACCGCCCAGGCTTTTGACACGGCTCTGGATGTTTTTAAGGCCGAAGTGATTTTTCGTCTTGAGGGCGCTTTTTAAGTCGAAGCCTTTTCCGCCGTCTGAAATTATAATTTTGAAATTCTTTTCATCAAAGGTTCTGACCAGCAGACTTATTTTTTCGGCGCCGGAATGTTTTATGGAATTTGAAAGGATTTCCTGCACAATGCGGTAAATATTCAGATTCTTTTCTTTTGGAAAACTCTTAAAGTCCTGATTGTTTTTTACTTCATCCTGAATGCAAAGAATAATTTCAAGTCCGCTCTGCTTTTTTAAGACTCCACAGAGGGAAACAAGGGCTTCAAAAAGACCTTCGTTCAAGTCTGTCGGAGTTAGGGCATAGCAGGAGTTACGGACATCGCCTGCAATCTTCTTACAGAGATTTACGGATTCTTCATCTTCAAGACGGAACTGCAGTACCCGCAAATCCTGGCAAACAGTATCGTGAAGCTCATTGGAAATACGCTCCCGCTCGGCTTCCTGAGTTTTAATCACCTGGGCAGTATAGATAAGGTTTTCCTTGCGGCGCCTGTAAGTTACAAGATAGAGAATTAAAAAGACAAGCGACATACCAAGCGCCAGAATAATTACCAGAATCAAAATCCTGTAGGAATAATAAAGCTGTTCAAGCTGAAAGCTTACAAGATTTTTCTGAAGGATTTCCCAGCGGCCGACATTTTCTGCAATTTTCTGCTTATCACCCTTTATGATTCCGCTAAGCAGATTTTCATAAATAACCTTTGCTTCCGGAAAATAATAAATTATAGTATCAGAGGGCTGGGCCTTCTTTATTTCAACCGCAAGTTCTTCAAGCCTGCTCTGGGCATCCTCCTCCCCTGCCGCCTCCCATTCCAGCCACTTTTGAGTAATAGCTTCGTACATAAGTTTTTCTGTCTGTTTCTGGGCCTTATGACAAAAGCCAGAAAAACATAAAAATCCAGATATTACAAACGCCAAAATCTTTTTCATCACTAAAAATATAACACATTCTTCCATAAATATGGTATATTCTCACTATGAGTTTTCCATTTGATTTTTCAAATCGGAAGAGAGTTTTATTTTTTGTCCTCAGCATTCTCTGCGGCTTTTTAGATTATATCATCTGTGATTTTGTAGCCTGGGTAAACCATCTGCCGCTTTTTTGTGACACAATTTTTATTATGGGCTTGAGTTTTCTTGCCGGCCCCTGGTGGGGAGTTCTTGCAGGCTTTTTCTATCATCTGATTGATTTTTGCTTAAACAGAACTTTAGAGCTGGGCCACTGGTTTATGCTCTGCCATTTTCTTGCAGCCCTGACTGCCGGATATTTTAAAATATGGTTTATCAAAAAAACAGACTCAAGCCTGGCACTTTTTATAAAGCTGATTATTCTGAGCCTTGTCCTCTGCCTGGTAATGAGCATTTCGGGCGGAATTATAGGCTACATTTTAAACAACATAGAAGCCTACAAGGCCGCCAGCAGCCAGACAGATTTTCTTACCTTCTTATGGGATAACAAATTCCATTCAAAACTCCTTCTGCAGATTGCAGTCCGCATTCCGGTAAACATTGCCGACCGCTTTATCTGCACCTTCGCCGCCTGGGGAGTGTACTGGCTGGGGGAGAGGGTGCAAAAGCTATTCTATAATCCAGTCTGAAAGCTGTTTTTCTTTGCTTGAATAATTTACGCCGATTTTTACGATTTTGCAGCCATCATTCTGATATGCAATCGGATAATCCTGGCTGTTTATCTGCTCTATTGCCTCTTTTGCAGATCCGTCCATTTTGAATTCAAAAATATAGATTGTCTCTTTTTCCCAGAGTACGACATCGCTTCTGCCCTTACCGTTCTGTACTTCGCATAAAACAAACTCGCCCATCAGCTTAAAAATCAGCCATATAAAAGCCTGACAGTTCAGTTCGTATTGCTTTTGGTTTGTCTGTTTTGGAGCTGATGAAAAGATATTGTTTATGCGCTCCATAAATTCATTTACTTTTCCGGCACGAAGCTCACGCAGAAAGTTCAAGACTTCAATATTATCAGTTTTTTCTTCATAACCAGCATACAAAGGCAGAAGTCTTTCATACAGACCATATTTTACTTCTTCATTTGGAACACCAAGAATAAAACTTCTGAATTCGCTGTCGTAGGATTTTATGGTTATATATCCTGTCTGATAAAGCATAGGAAGTGGTTCCGTCGAGGTAAGTCTGTAGTTTTCGAGAGAGCGCATGCCGACTTCAATTCCATTTTCAAGACTTGAATAATCAAAGTTACTGTTCAGCATCATTTTTGTGAGGAAAGTTGGCGTTCCTGTTGCAAACCAGTAGCTTCCAAAATCGTTGTTATAGAAAGCGTTCATCAGGCTGAAAGGGTTATAAATATCAGTCTGCACATCTTGTGAGAAATGATAGCCGTCATAGTTTTTCTTTAATCTGGCAAGGCACTGGTCTTTGGAAAGTCCGTTATCACTGCTCATGTTTTCTATTTCCGGGACAAAATCCGTTTCCAGCTCTTCCTGAGTTATCCCGCATATTGCGCTGTAATTTTTACTCAAAGAAATGTCGTTAAGGTTATTCAAATCAGAAAAAATACTCACCTTGTCAAAGCGGGTAACACCGGTAATGAAAATGAACTGGATGTGTGCATCTTCGCCTTTTAAGACGCCGTAAAATGTTTTCAGAATTTTTCTAAAATCATCAACAAGCTCCTGATTCCCAACTGCATTTAAAAGCGGCTTATCATATTCATCTACAAGAACGACAGCCTGAAGTCCTGTTTTTTCGTGAGCCTGCTGAAGAAGATTGCTAAACCTGTCCGCTAAACTTACAGCCTTTTCGTTTCTGATACCATAGATTTTTTCGTAAACATCAAGTTTTAATCCAAGAGACGCACGGAACATTTCTTCCGTCGTAAAATCACCAACATTAAAGTCAAAATAAAATACCGGATATTTTTTCCACTCCGTTTCCGTCTTTGAAATGGCGAGACCTTCAAACAAATTCTTGCGGCCTTCAAAATAACTTTTAAGCGTAGACAAAAAAAGCGACTTGCCGAACCTGCGCGGACGGCTGAGAAAATATGGCTTTCCGGAGTTTACCAGCTTATCAATAAAAGAAGTCTTATCAATATAGATATAATTTTTTTCACGGAGTTCTTCAAATGTCTGAATGCCAATCGGCAGATTTCGTTTTGCAGTCATAAGAATACTATATCATGATTTTTAACAATCGGAAACAGAAAAACGGCAATTCCCCCTCACAAATACCGGCCCAGCTCGTAGCGGTTCTTTACGTTGAACTTGTCGAAAATGCGGGAAACATAGTTTTCTACGGTGCGCTTGGAGACGCCCAGTTTTTCGGCAATCAGTTCGTTGGGGAGATGCTCGCCCAGTAAGTCCAGAAGCTCGCGCTCTTTTTTGGTGAGCGTGACCATGATTCCGCTTACTTACATCATGTCGGGAATCAAATCTTTCTGGATATAGGTTTCGCCGCGCGCAACTGCACGGATTGCTTCCAGAATTTCTGATTGAGCGGCATTTTTGGAGATAAAGCCCTTGATTTTGTGTTCCATCGTTTTTACGATAAAGCCCGCATTTGAAAAAGAAGAATACATAAGGCAGTTTATCCCGCGCCCGATAAGAAAATCGGCACAGTCAAAGCCGCTTTCGTTTTCAAGTTTTATGTCGATCATTGCAATCGTCTGATTCAATTCTTGGGGAGATTTTGTGCCTACAAAGGCGACAACCTCATCTTTTGTCATGCAGAAGCCGGAGACCCTGATATCCGAAGTTTCAGAAAATATACTTTTAAGCCCCAGGCTAATCATTTCGTGGTCGTCAATACTGATAATCTCAATCATAAAAGCTATTTTACTTCATCTGCCGGTGTCAATACCATAGAGAAAACTCACTTTTATTTTTCTTGGTGATAATGAGTACCACACTGAACTATATACAATTTATCACCCTCCACTTTATAGACTAGCCGATTTGCTGAATCGATTCTTCGACTCCAATAACCGGTAAGCTCATATTTTAACGGCTCTGGCTGTCCACGACCTTTATCAAAACCATTGCGTTCTATGTCTTTTATAAGTTCATGCACCATTTTTATCAACTTTTTTTGATTGAGTTCGAAGAGTTGACAGTAACCATCCCATGCAACATCAGCCCAAACTTTTATCATTAAAGCTTCTCCTTTAATTCATGGACCTGGCCTTTTCCTGATTCTATTTGAGCGATTCCTTGCCGAAGGTATTTCATGTTTTCTTCTGAATAGATATAGGGGTCATCGGCAGCTTTTAATGCAAAAGGAATTCCATTTTCTCGGATTGTTGCCTTTACAAACGCTGTAATTGCAGATGTAACATTCAATCCTATTGAGTTTATGATGCTTTCAAAAAGACTTTTGTCTTCATTTTCGATTTTTGCAGAAATTGTAGTCATTTTTACTACCTCCGCCTACAGTGTACTATTACTGTCTCTTTTTTGTCAATTTTAATAAGGGGGTCAAACAACATACCCCCCCCCTCATTCTTCCCGTGCATAATCTTAGTTAGAAAACTCACTGAATTTCGATGAGTTTTCTCTGTTTACAGGAAAAAACTGGCTTTTATAATAAGACTATTATTATTTTTAAAGACCTGCTATGAAATGTCAATTAGGTGATAGAGATTTAATTGCTTTTTCAGCAAGTTTTGAGACGTCAACGTCAGGAGGAAAAATAGGAACGTAATCAATATTGTTTTTGAGAACAGTGAAGACAACATTGAGGAGTT
>JAFUFU010000051.1 GCA_017469785.1 Treponema sp. | reverse complement strand
TTTCTTGGATCTGTAAAACCATCTGGAGTCTCAACCCAGATTCCTTGTCGATACAATTCAACACATTTCTTTTTGTATTCAAATGAATAGCGCATAAAAATACCCCTTTTACTTTTGTCCAGTAAAAGGGGTACATATCAAAGCTGGACTGAGGTATTTTTTTATCTTTTAAGATTATCTCTCTGTGTGCTCCTAAGCTTTGTGAGGAATTCAGCTTCTTTTTATAAAGCCAGTTCGCTCCAGCGTTGCCAAAAATTGCACCACGCGGTTGAGCATTTTGTCGCTTTCGGCAGGAAAGGCTTCAGTCATTTTTTTGAGAATGTCGCTTACACTGGCTTTCCCGTCCAGAGCAAGCCAGAGTGTCGTTCCGTATTTATCCAGAGCAATGTGGCTTATTCGAGGACGGTGAAAGAATTTCTGGGCGACGGTGTTGAAAAATCCAGTGTTTTCCATATCGACTTCTACAAATCCATCGCCCTTCTGCCGCCATGGACGGTTTTCGTTTCGCATGAAAACAATGTCCATGTAATTGACTGGCAGTTTTTTTGTCTTAGGCATTCTTTTTGTTTCTTGTGAAGAATACGATGCTAGCAAGAAGCAGCGCGAAGAAAATCACGCCGCCAGCGTTTCCAAGTTTTCCGCCGAGATTGATGGCCTGCAGAAGGGATTTTCCGCTTGAAGTTGGAATAACGGCAAATACAGCAAGCAGGATGCCGATAAGTCCTTCGCCAGCGATGAGACCTGAGCCATAGAGAACTCCGCGCTCTGTAACAGCCTTGCCGTCCTCACCTTCTTTATCAAAGAAGGCCCTGATAAGACCGCCGATGAAAATAGGAGTTGAAAGGTGAATCGGAAGATAAACGCCGATTGCCACCGGAAGGACAGGAATGCCGATGATTTCCACCGCAATTGCGATTCCCACGCCTGCAAGAACCAAAATCCATGGAAGGTTTCCGCCCATAACGCCCTCAACGACAAGCTTCATAAGCGTTGCCTGTGGTGCTGGAAGCTCTTTTGAGCCGAATCCCCAGGCTGCATCAAGAAGATACATGATTCCGCCGATAGCCAGTGCCGAGACGACACAACCGATAAGCTCGCCAATCTGCTGGTTCCGCGGTGTTGCGCCAACGATGTAGCCTGTCTTCAAGTCCTGGGACATATCGCCAGCCATTGAAGCGATGATACAGATGATTGTTCCAACGCAGATTGCGCTTGTCATTCCGGCGATTCCTGTGTGGCCAGTTGATTTGAGCAATGCAGTGGCGATAAGAAGCGTTGCGATTCCCATGCCTGAGACCGGGTTGTTAGAACTTCCGACAAGACCGACCATGCGGCTTGAAACGGTTGCGAAGAAGAAGCCGAAAACCACGATGATGAGGGCACCCAGAAGTCCGACTGGAATGGCCGGCAAGAGCCAGATTACAACGATAATCGCAAGGGCGAGAATCAGAAGCCCTTTCATCGGAAGGTCTCTGTTCGTGCGTTCTTCCACGGCTTCCTTGTGACCGAAGCCCTGAATTGCCTTTTTGAATGTTCGCACGATTGTGGGGAATGATTTTACAAGGCTGATGATTCCGCCTGTAGCGACGGCACCTGCGCCAACATAGCGGATGTATGTGCTCCAGATTCCCCATGGTCCAAGCTCTGAGACAGGAGCCTTTGCAGGCGGGAAAAGTGACGAGTCGCCGAAGAAATTAATCAGCGGAATGACGACGAACCAGCCGATGACGCCACCGGCGAACATATATGAAGCGATTTTTTTGCCACAGATGTAGCCTACGCTTGCAAGGGCCGGAAGCACGTCCGCGCCGAAGCCTGTTCCAAGCTTTTTGATGTTCCAGTCGATTTCCGAGGGGAAGAGGCAGAGACCGTCAGCGATGAATTTGTAGAGAGCCGCGATTCCGAGGCCGGAGAATACAGTCTTTGATTTTTCGCCGCCTTCCTCACCTGCAAGGAGAACTTCCGCACAGGCAGTTCCTTCCGGGAAGGGAAGGGTTCCGTGCTCCTCAACGATGAGGGCAGAGCGGAGGGGAACCATAAAGATGAGCCCCAGTAAAGCCGCACAAAGAGAAATGATTGCGATGACCCAGAAAGATGGCTTTGAGACGGCATCGCTTTCGTTGGCCCACATGAAAAGAGCCGGGAGCGTAAAGATTGCACCGGCGGCCAGGGATTCACCGGCTGAGCCGATGGTCTGCACCAGATTGTTCTCAAGAATCGAATCCCGCTTCAAGATGATGCGGATTATTCCCATTGAGAGAACTGCGGCAGGAATTGAAGCCGAGACGGTCATGCCGACCCGGAGACCAAGGTACGCATTTGCCGCACCGAAAAGCACGGCAAGGACAATTCCGAGCCCGATAGAAACCGGAGTAATCTCCGGAAGCACGCGGTCAGCGGAAATGAAGGGTTTGAATGACTTTTCTTCCATAATAAAGAAAATCCTTATAAGAGCATAGATTTGTTTTAAGCTGATAAACTTTTTCCATTATACTAGACCAATGTGATTTTTTAAAGAGAAAGCTTCTATAATGTTATCAATTATACGCCAGAGCTTTCTGGAAAAATTCTCCACAGAAGTGCGTGATTGTGATAGAATATTCGGGAAAAAATTCAGGGAGATATTATGAGTACATTTGATAATCTTAAAAAGACCCTCTCGGAAAGCAGGGCTGGAATGATTGAGCTGGAGCGGGTTTTGTCATCGATTCCTGCCATCGCTCCTGAGAGTGGCGGAGATGGAGAGAGCAAAAAATGCGCCGCTCTTGAAAAATGGCTTTGTGAGGCGGGCTTTTCCCGTGAGCAGATGCAGCATTTTGACGCGCCCGATAAGCGGGTTTCTTCGGGAGTTCGTCCCAATGTGGTTCTCACCATTCCTGGTAAATCAGACGATTATGCGATTTGGGTCATGGCCCACATGGACGTGGTTCCGCCGGGAGACTTAAAACTCTGGAAAAGCGATCCATTCTGCGTTCAGTATGATGAAAAATCTGACAAGCTCATTGGCCGTGGCGTCGAGGATAACCAGCAGGGGCTGGTCAGTGGTGTCTTTGCGGCTCTTGCCCTTCTCAAAAACAAAATCACGCCGGAGCATACGGTAAAGCTTCTTTTCATGGCAGATGAGGAATTCGGTTCTGAATACGGAATCAAGTATCTCCTGCGCAATCATTCCGAGATTTTCCGGAACCATGATTTGATTCTTATCCCTGACGGTGGCGACTCAAAAGGCGAGACAATCGAAGTGGCCGAGAAAAACATTCTCTGGCTCCGCCTTCACACAATCGGACAGCAGAGCCACGGTTCAATGCCAAATAAGGGGAAAAACGCCCATCTTGCTGCCTGTGATTTGGCTTTGCGACTGAATGACCTTGAGAATTTCTTCAACGAAACGGATGACCTCTTCTCACCCAATTACTCGACTTTCCAGCCGACAAAAAAAGAATCAAATGTGGAAACTGTGAACATTATTCCTGGCGACGATGTGTTTTACATGGATTGCCGAATCCTGCCACGCTATTCTCTAGATGAAGTCCGCGCGGAGGTAAAAAAGCGTGTCGCGGAAGTTGAGGCAAAATACGGCGTAAAAGTGGATGTGAGCGAACCTCAGGCTCAGCAGTCTCCTGCCACCAGCGTGGATGCTCCTGTGGTTAAAAAACTGGCCGCCGCAATTAAAAAAGCCCACGGGTTTGAGGCCAAGCCGATCGGAATCGGTGGCGGAACCGTGGGCGCTGAATTGCGCTGCTGCGGCTTTAGCGCTGCAATCTGGTCTACGATGGATGAAGTCTGCCACCAGCCCAACGAATATTGCTATGTGCGCAATATCATCGCAGACGCAGAAACTTTGTGCGCCATGTTTATCGAACCTTAAACAAAATGCCGAGAACAGCCACGGTGATTAAAATCTGCAAAATCAGGAATTTAATCAAAACCTGTGTTGGACTCCAGCCGTGATTTTTTCGCATGTGGTCGTGGAGGGGGAAGCGGACATTCGTGAAAATCGAAATGTGGAAGAATCGCTTCAAGAAGACTTTCACCAGTCCCAAGCCTCCGTTTATGAAAATCAGGGTTGATGTGGCAAGAATCATAAAAGGGTTCCTTGTGACCATGACGCAAACTCCGATGTAGAATCCCAAGGCCCGACTGCCCGCGTCGCCCATGAGGACGTTGCTTGGAAATGCGTTGTGCCAGAGGTAGCCCATAAGGACTCCGGCCAGTGCGAAAGTCATTACGGCCCAATCGGCTCCGTCTTTGATGTGGGGAACCAACAGATATTCGGAAATATCCTTGTGCCCGAGGATAAAGTAAAAGACTACGCCCATGGTGATTAGGGCGACAAGAACGAGGGTTGATGAAAGTCCGTCAACGCCGTCCGTGCAGTTCGTGGTGTTAATCGACGCCCAAATCATGATTGTTGATATCGCGATGAAAATGGCCGGAGCAATCTTGATTTCATGGGTGAAAAAAGGAATCCAGAAGACGATTCTGTGCTCAGCGGAAGAATTCACCAGATAGAAGGCCAGGAGTACCGAGGCAAAAACCGCAATGAACAGGTCGAGCAGGGCTTTTCGGTATTCGCCCCAGCTGTTGATGCTGTGGTCGTCAAGGTAGCCGGTGAGCATCATGAGCCATGTCAGAATCAGGACCGAGCATTTAATCCAGTCCAAAGGAACAAAAATCATGCTGAGAATGACGAATGCGCTTACCCAGACAACGCCGGCCCCGGTTGGTTTTCCCTTGGCCGCTTCAGCGTTTATCGTGAATTCCCGTCCCCGGTCGTGAGGAAGCACATTATAGAATGAGGGCAAAAAATATCGTACGATTAAGAATCCCGAGTAAAGGGCGAGTGCGATGAGAACCGTGTAAGACTGCAGCAAGCGGGCAGGTCCGAAATATTCTGTTAAAATTCCACCAAGATAATAAAGCATACTTAGATTATCGGATTGTAAGACGGAAAACTGAAAATTGAAAGCTGAAAATTTATCACGTTAGCAGCCGCTAGTCTTTTTTTAACAATCCTGCTTCCAGATCCTTGACGGCCCCTGCCTTCATTTCTGAATGTTTTTTCTTTCCTGTGGCAGTGAGGGGAATCTCATCGATTAAAGCAAAATATCTCGGGCGTTTGTACAAGGAAAGCTTTTCATTTTCCGTGCAGAAATCGAAAAGCTCCCTGATTGTAAGTGATTTATCCGCTGGAACGACGTAAGCTACAATGGCCTGCCCCCGTACGCTGTCAGGAATGCTTGTTACGATTGAATCCCTTACTTTGGGGTGAGACTCAAGCACTTCTTCAATTTGCGTCGGATAGATGTTTTCGCCGCTTGTTATAATCATGTCATCCTTGCGGCCCAGGACCGTGACGATTCCCTTTTCATTCCAAACGCCGGTGTCTCCTGTGTAAAGCCAGCCTTGCTGGAATTTTTCAGCGGAAAGCGATTTTTCATTGATGTAGGTGCAGGTTGATTTTCCCGGAGCCTTTATGATGATTTCTCCTTCCGTGGCATTGTCCTGAGCAACACATTCCTCGGGGGCTGTTTCAGAGCCTTCCTGAATTCTGACTACGCGCACTTCATCGTCAGTGCAACTCAATCCGACAGAACCTGCCCCTTCCGGCAGATTGTAGGGACGAAGGAATGAATTCCAAAATGTTTCCGTGGTGCCGTAACCGTTGAAGATGTTTTGTGTCAGGGTACTCATGTAGCGCATGCAGTCTGATTTTGAGAGCGGCGCGCCCATTGTGACTAAGCCTTTGAGAGAAGCGAGATTCCGCCTTGATTTTTCCTGTGCCCTTGAAAGATAGGCAAGGTTTGGAGGGCTTCCGGTCAGAAAAGTGATTTTGAATTTCTCCACCCAGTCCAGTGTGTTTGCCGGCTGAAATTTCCTCATGATGATGGCAGAGGCTCCCGCATAGAGAGTGGGGCAGAGACCGCCTGCATGGGAACCGCCGCGATGAAACCATGGGGTCATGTTCATCGTTACATCGTTAGGAGTCAGCGGATAATGCATGATTACATCGTGGGCTGAGAGAACTTCATTTATGTCGTTGATTGGCACGAGTTTTGGAAGCGCGCTTGTTCCGCTCGTGCAGAATCTGAGCACTTCGTCATAGATATGGGGTCTGAATGAAATCTCTGGATTTTTCGGGGAGGCTTTTTTTGTGAAATCTTCGTAGGAGATGTGATTCTTGCTGCTTCCTGCCAGCCCATGATTCTTCTTTCTTGAGCTCCCTGTAAAGATGAAGATTTTGGGCTTCCAGTCAGCGATAGCCTGGGCTTCACTGATGACCGGGGCTATTTCCGCATCGTAGATGACGGCCTGAGGCCTGTTGTGATTCATAAGGAGAGCGAATTCTACGGCCGCGAAACTCACATGAGAGGCAAGGAGTATCGCGCCGATTTTTCTCGGACCGATATAGGCGAACGCGAATTCCGGGGAATTTCTGAGAGCCGCCATGACGACATCGTTTTTTTTCAGGCCCAGCGTCTGAAGGGCATTTGCGAGTCTGTTTGCTTCTTCGTTCAGGGATGCGTATGTCCAGCTGCGCTTGCTTTCCGGGTCGATGAGTGCCGTTTTCCCTGAGAATCGGGCGACATTACGCATGAAGCCCGAAAGCCATGTGTACTCATGCTCAAAAGTGTCGATGAACATAGTGTCGTCATAGGTTCTCATATGTATCCTTGTGAAATGGCCTTTTTAGATTACGTTCGGGGCTGATTCGACCTTCGCTTTCTTGAGATACAGATATTTGTAAGGATGAATGTCGAGGGCGTTCACATACCAGCCGCCTACTTGCTGCAGGTTGAGCGCGTGAAGGCTGATTGAGTGTGAAATCGGAATAACTTCGCCGTCATCAAGAAGAATCTGTTCTGCCTGAGCGAGGAATTTGTAGTGTTCCCCGTTATCCGTGCTTTCGTTTGCCTTTTGAATCAGTTCGTCGAATTTCTGATTCTGCCATTTTGACGGATTGAGGGTTGAACCGCCTCTGAAAAGTTCAAGGAATGCAATCGGGTCTGCAAAATCGCCAATCCATGAATATGAGAAAATGTCTGCGTTCCAGCCCGTGATAGAGTCGATGTAGCGGTCGTCCGGAGTGGTCTGCACTTTCAGCTCCACACCCAGCGGCTCCCATGCGTTTTTAAGCAGCTCTGCCTGTGATTTCTGTCGCTCTGAAGTCGACGATATTCCGAAAGTGATGGTCAAGATTTCATCCTGAGGAATACCCAGTTTTTTTCGGGCATCCTGCATCATTTCAAGAGCGTCTTCCGGCGAAGTCTCACTGATTCCGTTGACTCCCTGATATCCGGCGAGAGGATAGATAAGCGTGCTTGCCTTGACCAGAGAATTTTGCCTGAGCAAATCCCAGGGAACGGCTGTAAGCAGGGCGTTCCTGAAATCCGCGTCATTCCAGGGTTTGTTCTTGCATGAGAAGAAGAGATATTCCGTGCCGAAAATCGCTGAAATGCGGATTGTGTTTTTGTTCAGCAGCGCGTTTGTGTCCATCATGCCGGAAATCCAGTCTGCGCTTCCGTCGTTGAATTTCCATGAGTTGTCTTTCAGCTCATTGGACTGCTGAATCGTGATTTGCGGGAGACGGACGTTTTTTGCGTCCCAGTAACGCTCGTTTTTAATCAGTGTCAGCGAATTTTCTGTCTGATTCTGAATCGTGAATGCGCCGGTGAAAACAGTCGTGTCTGTCATTCCCGAGTCTTTTACCTTGCAGACAGCAAAAGCATGATGGCAGAGCAGCTTGGCAAGATGAGCCGTGGGATTCAGGAGCGTTATGACAAGTGTTTTATCGTTGCGAGCCGTTATTCCCACGTCTTTTTCAGAGACAAGGCCGTTTCTGTAATCTGCGGCTCCCTTTATGCAGTCCAGCATTGAAGCGTAGGGCGCTCCTGGAGTTCTGAGAAGGGAAAGCCATGACTCCCGCACGGTGTAAGCGGTTATTTTATCGCCGTCAGAAAAGGTTACGTCATCCCGCAGCGTGAAAGTCCAGCGTTTTTTGTCGCGGGAAATCTTGTAGCTCTCGGCGATTGCGGGAAGCGGATCCAGCGTTTTTGGGTCATAGGAGAAAAGCCCGTCATACAGAGAGTCAAGAATCTGGGCTTCGCTTGAATATGTTGAAGTGTGGATGTCGAGATTAAGGGGCTGCTGGGCCATAAGAATCGTAAGCGGCCGCTGTTCCGCCAAATCGGCTTTTTCATCGGAGCCTTCTTCCAAATCAATTATCGAATCAAAATCTTCAATCTGCATGTCATCGGAAGATTCCTGGGCAGAGAGATTGAAGACCATCAGAAAAGAAAGCGGTATAAAAAATGCTCGAAGAATTTTTTTCATAGTTCTATATTAACTCAAATCAGGTCGTGATACCAAGTTTTTTCATCTGTGCTTCTTCTTCAATGTAAGAAACATACTCAACGCGAATCTGATTTGTCTTAACCACGGAATTCTTGAGGGTCGTGATATCAATTTTGAGGCCTTTGACTTTTGACTTGTTCAGCGGACTTGCGGCACTTTTGAAGAAATCATCCAGCGCGTTGAGCAGTACGATGAGATGGTTGCAGTCAGTAATCTGTGCGGCAACAAAATCAGCGATTTTTTCTTCGGGCATCGAGTTGATTTTTTTGTATGCCGGAGAATTCTGCTGGGAAACTGAGCCGTAACGTCGCGCCCGTGTGGCAAGATCGGTCATGAAAGTCTGATAATTGATTTTTTCACTGTGTTTTGCGCCAGTAGTCTGGTCAACGATAAACACCGTGTAGAAGAGAGGCTTTTCCGCGATCCCGAATGCCCGCTTGATGGCACGTTTCACTTTGTCCATGAAGGAATTGTGCTCGCTTTCAAGCAAGTCGTGGTTTTCCTGAATTTTTTGCGCAATCGTTCCAATCTGCGGTGGCATTGAGCCGAGAACCGAAAGCGAGCTCATGATGAGGGCTTTTGTGTCAATTCTCTTCTCGACCTTTTTATTTTTCTCAGCCGCGATATTCAGCTTTTCCAGGACTTTTTTCTGCAGCTCTTCTTTTTTGCTTCCCATGTCTTCCTGAATGATTTCATCAATAAGCTCGTTGTAGAATGGAGCCTTTGACATTGCGGCAGCGAAATTTTTCTTAATCTGCTGAAGCTCTGAGGAAGCGTCTGTTACTTTCGAAGCGTCATAATTCGGACTCAGGAGAACGTTCTTGCGCACGAGCCCCTTGTACCACTCTCTCTGGAAGTCCGAGTATTCCTTGAGCGCCGAATTTATATCGTTGAGGGCGTTTGAGGCTTTCGAGAGGTTGTCATTAAGCATGCTTGACGTGAGCGCGTCGCTGTTTTGTCTTGCGGAGAATACCAGCGTCGCAAGCACACGGGTGTTGATTTTGTTTGAATTTGCGGAAAATGAGTTCCAGGTAATGGCATTGTTCAAATCTACAAGTTTTTTGATGTTCGCAAGGGTAAGCTGGGAGACTGAAAATTTGTAGTAATTACAGAGAAAATCAAGTGTGCTCTCATAGTCGGAAAATCGCTGACCCATGATGACAGAACGCTCGTTTTCAACGAACTGACCGTTTTCAGGAGCCTTAATGTCAGATATTTTTTTATCCAATTTGTATGGATCGGGCGTAATCAGCGCCTTTTTCACCAGAAAATCAAAAATGACTCTTACGCAGGTGTGAAGAAGCCGGTAATTATCGAGAATTTTCGGTAATCCCTCCGTATCATACCATTGAGCTTTTGCGTCGAGAGCCTGAGTTAAAGTTTCTGTAAAATTCGTGCCATTTTCCATACTCATAATATCGGCATATAAAAAAAAATTGATAGAGAAAGTTTTCTGACAAATTGCCAAAAATGACTTTTCTTTGCAAATACATATATAGCTCGAATGTCGAGTTTTGAGTGATTGGCTGCTACAAAAACAGACTTCCAGCAAGAACCGTGCACATAAAACTCAAGGTTGTGCGTATAAGGTATCTGACTCGCTGTCGCTCGCACGCACAAATTGAGTTTCGTGCCCGAACTTTGCTTCACGTCTGTTTTTGCACAACTGTGCAAGCAAAACTCGACATCCATTCTTATTTATGGAAAGAAGAGCGGTGAAGAAAACCGAGCTTGTAGCGGGCAAGTCCCCCGGCTCGTGAAAAAAAAACGGCGGCTCTTGCTCAGCCTCCGAAAAACGAAGCGCACAAGAACGCGCCCCATTTTTACCCGCAAAGCTTGCTACAATGCGGGCGAAACTCCCAATATGCCGAGGACAAATGGCAGGGATTGGGAGAGATTTACTTATCTCCCGTCATGCAAGACCTCCGCATGACGGGAGAAGCAACTTGCTATAACGGCGGTTCTGTCTATTCAACAATTGATTTCTCTGCAAACGATTTGACGGCAGGTGAGATCGAAACAGAAACATCTGTAGCAGGAACAAACATTACACTTATTGCGGATTCATCTAATAAAATCACTGTTGACGCAAATACCGCAACGTTAAGTGAGATTTCATATACTCAACGCTTGAAACTCAATGGAACTGGAGCTACAAACAAGCGCTGTTTGAAAATTACAAATGTTAGAACTGGTACATACACGATTGATTTTGCACACGGCAGTTCTTCTGGGGATGATAGAACCTTGTTCGTGACTACGGATGGAAATACTGAAATTGCATCATTGACTGTAAGCGCAAGTGGTAAAGTGTCAAAAACTTTCACATTAAGTTCTGACGCTGATGTAATCTACATCTATAGTACAAATTCAAGTATAAATATCTACGGGATTCACGAATAACATGTTCGGACAAGGAGTGCTACAAAAATTGAGGCACTCCTTGTCTGTGAGCATCCTAAAATCACTCAACAGTTATTGACTGAATGTAAATCTCGTTTGATGCACCGATGTAAATATCATCATCGCTTATCAAAGCTTTTGTATATGTTTTTGTTCCTTTAGTTGTACCCATTGCGGTTTCTTCTGTAGTTCCAGTTGAACCAATGGTGACCTCAAGATTTCTGTCAGTAGTAGAATTTTGATATGCAACAATTGTCAATGTTGTGCCAGACGTAAGGCCTTCGAGTTTCATCGCTTGTTTTTTTATAAGAATGCCTTTTTCGCTAACATAACACCATGAGGTACAGTTGCCTGTTGTAGTGCCAACTCCAGTTGCGACAGCTGATAAAGTCAGTGTCAAACCACCAGATGTTAATGTTTTATTGGCTTCAAGCGCTGCTTTATTTTCTGTTCCAACTGCAATTTCGGCAAGATTGGAAGTCAGCAGGTCAAATGAGCCAGTGGAGACAGAACCGCCGTTATTAGCAGTAAATGAGGCTGCTTTTGATTCAGCATAAACGTCGTTTTCTGCTTTAAGGCGTACATAATACTTTGTACCATCTGTAAGAGTTGCGGTATAGCTTGTTAATGTCTCTGTAGTGTCAAAAGTTTCCGAAGTAGAAAGCTCAATGTTGTCTTTGTTGTCGCCAATTGCCTTAAAGTTCAATCCATCGACTTCATAATCAGTGCCTTTCACTGGCGCGTCACGCTGGAATTGTGTAATTGCTCCAAGGGTGAGCTCTCCGCTGCGGGCTTCTGTTACGGTGAAAGTCACGGTTTTGCTGTTTGCGTCTGTGACTGTGATTTTTGCTGTTACAGCGGCATCAGCCTGAGCGACAGATTTGATGGTGATTTTTGATTTATTATCTGACAATGTTGCTGTTACATAATCATCTTTGTCAGAAGTGACGCTTGCGCCAACGAGACCCAGTGTAGCAACATCGTTTGTGACTTCTTCTGTGTCTTCTGTAAATGCTTCATACTTCACGATAGATGTTGTGATTGCGCCCGTTGAGCTTACGGTAACTTTGATTTTTGCAATTTCAGTTTCGCTTTTTGCGGCGTTAATCACCGTGCTTCCTTCTTTTTTGGAAGTAATTGCGATACCAGCATCTGTAACTGCTGCAGTTGCAATCGTTTCGTCGTCAGATGTCGCATTAACAGCTACAAGACCGAGGGTGTCAACATCATTTGTGACAGTCTTTGTCTTCTCTTCAAAAGCCTGATTCGTGATGGCAAGACTTCTGATTCGTGAGCCGCTTGTGTAGATGTAATAGGTTCCTTTTTTGAGTGAAAGTGAAAGTGTTTTGTCAGCCTCGCCAGAGCTGAGAGCTGTCAATGTGCCAGAATCCAGCACTTTTTTCGTAGAATCACAGACTGCAACCCAGCGTTTGTCTGTATCCGAGCTTCCGTTGCCAGTTGCTACGATTTTCAAAGTCGCCTTACTGTCGGTCTTGAGCGTAAAATGAGCTTTTGAGTAAGACTCTTCTTTTCCAGCAGCGTATGCGCTTCCCTTGTCAAACCAAAGGCAGAAGTCAGACGCATCGCTTGCACTGCCATTACCCCACTTGACTGCACCTGAAAGGGCGAGCGTAACTCCCTTGGCATCTGCATTAGTGAGTTCCTTATCGGTTAAATTTGCGTATGCGCTTGAGCCGATTGAATATGTATCGCTGACTGTAAAATCCCATGTGCCATCGACAGGGCTTCCGTCATCTTCCTCTGGAGCCTCTGGCTCCGGAGTTTCAGTGTCAAATGCTCCGCCTGCGCCGTGCGGGGTACATGCCATAAAAAATCCGCTGAGCAAAAATGTGCCCGCTGCAAGAAGAGCGGTTGCTTTACTGAGTTTTTTCATATTTTCCTCCATTTTAATATGAAACTTTAAATGCGTGACTGAATAAGTCAAAAAGACGCTTTTATTGAATAATATTGTAATATACGGGGAGGGGTACATAACTGACGATATATTGTATTTTTCTGATATAAAATATTGTCCTATTCGAATTTTTCATTCATGTTGAACTTTCTCTGTCAAATCAGTATTCTAATAGAACATTTTTTCAAAATAAGGAAGCAGTAAAATGGCAGTTGATGAAAAACTTCAGACCATGCGCCACTCTTGCGCACATGTTATGGCAGAAGCCGTCAAACATTTGTTTCCGGGAACCAAAATTGCAATCGGCCCGGCTATCGACAACGGATTTTATTATGATTTCGATTTTTCCACCGCCACTACAAAATTGACCGAAGATGATTTCCCAGCCGTCGAAAAAGAGATGCGAAAGATTCTCGCCACAGGAGCAGAATTTGTCCGCAAGGAAGTCTCAAAAGAAGAAGCCCTCAAGCTTTTTGCTGACGAGCCTTACAAAATCGAGCTGATTAAAGACTTGCCGGAAGGCGAGGTTATCTCAACTTACGAGCAGGACGGCTACCTTGACTTGTGCCGCGGCCCTCATGTTGCGACCACAAAAGAAATCAATGCCCAGTCTTTCAAGCTGGACAAAATCGCGGGAGCTTACTGGCGCGGTGACTCTGCTCGCCCTATGCTCACCCGCGTTTACGCCCTTTGCTTTGCAAAGCCCAATGATTTAAAAGATTACCTTACCATGCTTGCCGAGGCAGAAAAGCGCGACCACCGAAAGCTGGGCACCGAGATGGATCTTTTCCATGTTGACCCTGAGAACCCGGGCCAGGTTTTCTGGCATCCTAACGGCTGGACAATCTACACCACCATGCAGGATTACATGCGCAAAATGGTTCGCCGCGACGGCTACCTTGAAGTCAACACGCCTGCAATCATGCCGCGCACTCTCTGGGAGCGAAGCGGTCACTGGGATCACTACCAGCGCAACATGTTCATCACTGAGTCAGAAAAACGTCTCTTCGCAATCAAGCCGATGAACTGTCCGGGAGCACTTGAAATCTTCAAGAGCCGCCAGCGTTCATACAAAGATTTGCCGATGCGCCTTGCCGAATTCGGCCATGATGTGCGAAACGAAGCCAGCGGAACCTTGCACGGCGTTATGCGCGTCCGAGGATTCGTTCAGGACGATGCCCACATTCTCTGTACCGAAGAGCAGGTGGCGTCAGAAGTCGCGAAATTCTGTAAATTGCTCAAACGTGTCTATCACGATTTCGGTTTTGATGACCTTGTCGTAAAATTCTCAACCATGCCGGAAGACCATGTAGGAGACCTTGCAACTTGGGAGCGGGCAGAAAAGGCTTTGGCCGACGCTTGCCACGAAGCTGGCCTTACATACGAGATTCAGCCGGGCGAAGGCGCATTCTACGGCCCTAAGCTCGAATTCAAGCTCTACGATTGCCTTGGCCGAGAATGGCAGTGCGGCACGATTCAGGCCGATTTCCAGCTTCCTTCTGCCGAGCGACTGGACGCAACCTACATCGGAGCCGACAACCAGAAGCATCACCCGGTTATGCTCCACCGCGCAATCCTGGGCTCTTTCGAGCGTTTCCTGGGTATCTTGATTGAGAACTTTGCCGGTGCCTTCCCGACATGGCTCGCCTTTGAGCAGGCTGCGGTCGTGCCCGTCACCAACGAGTTCGACGATTACGCCCGGGAAGTCAACGAGGCTCTCCTTGCCGCCGACATCCGCTCAAATGCATATCTTTCAAGCGACAACATGCGCTCTAAAATCAAGGTGATTACAAAAGAGCACAAAACTCCTTACATCCTGATTGTAGGCGAAAACGAAAAGAAAGAGCGAACCGTCTCAGTCCGCTTCCGTCAGTCAAGCGGCCTTGAGCAGAAGACTATGAAGCTTGAGGAATTCATTGGCTATGTTCAGGACAAGGTGAATTCGCACTTTGTTGGGATTTAAAACCTTGACTTTTAATAGTTTTGCCTTTATATTATGAAAAGAAGCGACCGATTCTTAGGTCGTCTCCACATTTTAGGGTTATAAGCCGCCAAAAGGGGTTCAGACTTTGGCGGCTATTTTTTACTCTTTGTTCTTTCCGTTAAGGTAAGAGAGCAATGCTATAACAGTTCCTGCGAGCGTAGCAATGCAAGTTACTACCGCAATAACAAGTTCACATGTCATAGTCTAGCCTCCCTTCTAAAATCTTTTAGAGTTTGGGAGACGCCACCAGAATCAATCGCTTCTTTATTCATTATACTACTATATTTTATTATTGTAAGTATAGGAAAATTCTTTCAATTTCTATAACTTTCCGTTATACACAATAAGCACTCTCTTAGATTCGCCTTTTTTAAAGTTTCGTTTTAAGAATCCATGCGACAATTTTTCTATCTTAAAATTAAGGATGGTGCACAATGAACGGAAAAAAACGATTTAAGAAAGGACTTGCTCTCGGAGTGGGCTTAGTTTTTTGTGTCAGCGCGCTTTTTGCCGAAGCGACAGTGATGAGCGGCGATTTTCCGCCACCGCCAGATGGTGAAATGGGCGGTCATGACATTTCAAAGCAGTTTGACGCTGTCATAAAAGTCGATTCTGGCACGAAAAATCTGAAAAACGAGACAATAACTTCTGACGAAGACGGAAAGAACGCGATTTTTGTACAGAATGATGGCGTGGTGAATGCCAGCGGAATCACGATTTACACTAAGCAGAACGGCTCCCGCGGCCTTTATGCGGCCTTTGGCGGCACAATCAATGCGAAAAAAGTTGATGTCACCACGGAAGGCGAGCATTGCGCCGCTTTTGCCACTGACATGGGCGAAGGTACGGTCACAGTTGAGGGCGGAAAGGCTCTCACCAAAGGCAAAGGCTCACCGGTCATTTATTCCACTGGCAATATCAGCGTGAAAAATCTTACTGGCACGGCGGAAAATTCAGAGCTTGCCGTAATCGAAGGAAAAAATTCAATCACCCTGGAAAAATCAAACCTGACGGGCGGAAGCGGACTTGACGGCGAAGTTTCGGCGGGAGTCATGCTTTATCAGAGCATGAGTGGCGACGCAAATGTGGGAACGGCCTTTTTCACGGCGAAAAATTCGATTCTCACCAACAAGGCTTCAGGGGAAAAAAGCGCATTCTTTTATGTCACCAACACAAAGGCGGTGGTCAATCTTGAAAAAACAAAATTGCTGGGAAAGGCCGACACCCTGATTCTCGCAAGCGGAAACGACTCACGCAGGGGCTGGGGCAGAAAAGGCGCGAATGGTGGCCAGCTTGAATTCAACCTGCTCTCGCAGGAAGCACGGGGCGACATCATCGTGGACGAAATCAGCTCTGTAAAGCTCAATCTTGGAAAAAAATCTTCGCTCACTGGCGCGATTAACGCAAACAAGGGCGGAAAAGTCGATATCTTCCTTGAAAAATCAGCAAAACTTGAAGTCACGGCAGACTCATATTTCAACAAATTCGAAGACGCTGACGAATCTTTCAAAAATATCAAGTCCAACGGTCACACAATCTTCTATAATAAGAACCTTGATGAAAACAGCTACTTGAAAGGCCGAACGATTCTCCTGGCGGACGGCGGAAAAATCGCCCCGGCAGAATATGACTTCACGGCTTTGGAAAAGGCTCTTTCTTCATCAGAAAAAGGCGGAATGAAGAGGGGAGAGCGACCTGATGGCGAAAAAGGACTTCCCCCAATGGAAAATGGCAAGGGCAGACCCAATGACGGAAAAGAGCCTCCGAAAATGGAAATGACCACACTCACGGGAAAACTCAACGTCGTCTCAAACAAGGCCATGCTCATTGATTCTGAAAACAAAGCGACTCTCCTCAAAGTGATGGAAGGGAGCAAGGGCGGAAAAGGGCAGCCTCCTATGGGACAGAATGACGGCGGAATGGGCCAGATGCCAGAAATGGGAAATCCGCCAAGCGGCGACCGGCCTGAAATGGGAGGAAATCCCCCTGATATGAAAATGGGCGGCAAAGGCAAAGGAAACAGACCCAAGCCCGTCACCTTCGATGACTTGAAAAAGCTCAAGAGCAAAAATGTTGAAATTCAAGGCATTTTGCAGCAAGACGGCACGCTTATGGTCTTTACAATCACCGAGAAAAAATGATATAATGCTTTCCATTAAGGCGGTTGTTTTCAGCCGTCCTGACGACTTAGCTCATCTGGTAGATGCGACCGTAGCAAGCGTGCGGTCGCTCACTCGTAACGCGCAGATGTTTGGAGTCTCTCCGCTAAGCCGAAAAATTCATTTGCCGACTTAGCTCATCCGGTAGAGCAGCGCCCTCGTAACGCGCAGGTGATTGGTTCAAGTCCGATAGTCGGCTTTAAAATACTCCTGAAGACTCAGGAGTTTTTTTGTTTTAAAATAAAGTTTTTCATGCCGTAGCTTGAATCAATCACCGTAGTGAGTGCGCCGACAGCGAACGGAGGCGGGTCTGGCGGAAGCAAGAGGAGCTTGCGACCAGAAGACTTGGTTCAGAGCCTTCGGCAGCTTCGCACCGATAGTCGGCTAGGGATTGTAGCCCCGAAGTAGCCGTAAGGCTATGAGCGTGAGCGAAGGGCGAAAAGCCCGACCCGCTGAAAGCGGGGAGCCGCCAAATTTTCATCTTTATTACACCTACTTTTCCGATTGGTAAAAATCCTGTTTTCTTCTATAATAAACTCCATGGAAAATCAAGAAGCCCTTCAAAAAATGCTTACGGAGCCGGTGGGGCCGCTCATTCTCAAAAACGCGATTCCTACCATTATAACCATGATGGTGACGGCAATTTACAACACCGCCGACACTTTTTTTGTCTCACAGCTGGGAACTTCGGCCAGCGGGGCTGTGGGCGTGATTTTTTCCCTTATGTTCTTGATGCAGGCCGTGGCATTTACAATCGGCATGGGAAGCGGCAGCATTACCAGCCGTGCCTTGGGAAAAGAAGATTTTAGCAAGGCGAACACGATTTGCTCTACGGCGATTCTAACGGCTTTTTCTGTGGGCGTGATTTTTACCGTCGTGGGAACGATTTTCAGACGCAGCATAGTGCTTCACCTGGGCTCAACTCCCACGATTCTCCCCTACGCCATGGATTATGCGAAATACATCCTCTTCGGCGCGCCGTTCATCATCACTTCCTTTGCCATGAACAATCTCCTTCGCTTTCAGGGGCGGGCGGCAGTCTCCATGATTGGAATGATTTCCGGCGGAATCCTCAACATGATTCTTGACCCACTTTTTATTTTTGTCTTCAAACTGGGGATTTCCGGGGCTGCCATTGCCACCCTTATCAGCCAGATTGTCAGCTTTTCCATCCTGCTTTCAATGTTCATCCGAAAAAAATCCCTGGCCGAGCTTGCCCTTCGCCACATCTCCAAAAATCCCAGGACTTACGGCGACATCATCACCACGGGCCTGCCTTCATTTTTCCGCCAGGGCATGGGCGCCCTTTCAGGCATTTTTTTGAACAAGCAGGCTGCCCGCTACGGAGCCGTTACCCTTTCCCTTGCGGCGACCTCTGTTCTGGCGGCGGATGCGGCTGTGGCCGGCATGGCAATTACCAACCGCGTGGACAAATTGCTGCTTTCCATTGCAATCGGGCTGGGGCAGGGCTTTCAGCCGGTTTGCGGAATCAACTATGGAGCGGGGAGACCTGAGCGGGTAAAGCAGGCCTATTCATTTTTGGTGAAGGTCAGCGCCAGCGTGATGACTCTTTCGGCTCTGGGCGTTTTCATTTTTGCCCCCCAAATCGTGCGTCTCTTCCGTGACGATGATGCGGTAGTGGCGGTGGGTGCTTTGGCCCTGCGGATGCAGTCGGCCGTAATGCCCTTTCATTCCCTGATTTTCGGAACAAACATGCTCCTTCAGGTTGCTGGCGAAAAAAAGAGCGCCACTTTCCTTTCTTCCATGAGGCAGGGGCTTTTGTTCATTCCCTGCATTTTTATCCTTCCCCATGTGGTGAAATCCTTCGGAGCCGAGGCGATTTTAGGCGTTCAGATGACGCAAATGGTCTGTGATTTCCTCTCAGCCCTTTTTGCAGTGCCCTTTACGGTGAGATTTTTCAAAAAACTGCTTATATGATATACTTGAAAAATGTTCTGCAACGAAGGATTTTTTTATGAAAACTGATAGTCAAAAATATACAAAATGGGTTGCTTGCTGGGGAACGGCTACTTCCATTACAAAAAGAACCGAAGTCACTTACTCAAAAGACTTGACCCTGCGCTATCCTGTAAAAATCTGCTTCTCCGGCTCAAAACTCCGTTTTACATTTTCAAATCTGACTGGAAGCGAAGGCGTAAAAGTGACAAAAGCTTTTTGCGCTAAAAAGAGCGGGGATGAATACAAGCCTGTCGCCATCACTCAAAACGGAAACTCATCATTCCTGATTCCAGCCGGAAAAGAAATTCTTAGCGATGAGATTGACTTTGAGATTGACTCTGGTGAGACAGTTGAAGTGAGCATGTATTTTGAAGGCTTTACCCAGATGAACGCCGGAACGGTGATTTTAAGTCCGCTTGAAAAAGGATTTTTTGCCTATGGTGACTATGCGGAATCCGAGAAATTGCCTGACAATCTTTCAATGGCAACGAATGTTTTTTACTTTTTAAACACCATCGACATTTTGACCGAAGAGAAGAATCATGCCCTCATCTGCTATGGCGACTCAATCACTTGCTGCAGCTGGCCTGATTATCTTCGGGAACGGGCTTTCAAAGAGGGAAATGGAGATGTCTCAATCGTCAGGCGTGCTGTCTGCGGAACCAGAATCTTGCGACAATACGACTGCATCACCTATCAGGCTTATGGCCTAAAGGGAGCGACGCGATTTCCGATTGAATCGAAAGTGGCCGGGGCGGAGGCAATCATTCTCCATCACGGAATCAATGACATAATTCACCCTGTTGGAGTCGAAGTGAACCGATTCCGCCCCTGGAGCGACATGCCGACCTTGGATGATTTAATCGACGGCTTCAAGAAAATCTATGTTGAACCTGCAAAAAAGCTCGGGCTGAAAGTCTACAGTGCCACTCTCCTTCCCATTTATGGCTGGCGGACATACAACGAGAATCGGGAAAAACTTAGAAACGAATTTAACGAATGGCTAAGAACTTCCAAAGACTTTGACGGCTGCGTTGATTTTGACAAGGCTGTCTGCGACATGACTGACAAAAAAGCCTTCGGAAAAGATTGTGATTCAGGCGATCACCTGCATCCAAGCGAGAACGCCTGCCGGCTCATGGCAAGAGCAGTTCCTGATGAATTGATTTAACGAAAAGGCCGGCTTTTTTTCTGTAAGTCAAGGTTCATTTAAAATTTTCAAGTAACTTTGAAAGCTCATTTTTGAGATGAGTATATTTAAAAAAATAATTATCTTTTGTCTCTTGATATTCCGGGGTGTCGCCTTTGAAATCTTGTACCAGGAATTCAACGCTTGTTCCGAGGGCTGAGGCGATTTTCGCTGCCTCACTGGCTCTTGGTTCAGTTCCTGCCTTGCGCATACTCGAAACTGTCGTCTCTGACATTCCCATTTTATGAGCGAGCCAGCGGTAAGAGGTGTTTTGCTCCTTTCGCAGCGCTTTTTTACTCTCTTTATACGATGGCAGGCAATTCGAATTTGTCAGAATTTTTATATTTTCAGTTTTAGGAAGAAGAAATGAATTCAAATCGCTATGCAAAATCATTTGTCTTTGTTTTCTTGATTATCCTTGCTATTGCAGTCGCTCGTTGGATTCTGTTGGTGAACGTTCAGTATTCATATATGGACGGTGAATTTCCTCTTAGATTCGTTTAAAATTTTCAGATTCTGTGTTATTCTGTCTCCATGCAGAATTCTTTCGAATCCGTAAAATGCGATTGTTTAAGCAGCAAGTACGAAAAGGCAATCAGCCGTGAAATCCCAATTTATTCACGCGGGAACGGAATCCGCTCCGAGTTTGAGCGCGACTACACCCGGCTTCTCCACTGCCAGGCCTACAGCCGCCTGAAACACAAAACCCAGGTCTTTTTTGCCCCCCACAACGACCATGTCTGCACGCGAATGGAGCATGTACTTCATGTGGCGTCGGTGGCTTCCACAATAGCCAAATACCTGGGGCTGAATCAGGAACTCACTCAGGCAATCGCCATCGGGCACGACATAGGGCACGCGCCTTTCGGTCACTCTGGCGAAGACATTTTGAACGATCTTCTGGGCAAAAAGGAAGGCGCCAACGCTCCCAAAAAATTCTGGCACGAGCGCAATTCACTTTTCTTCGCGGACTTTATCGAGACTTTGGACGACCCCAACGGAGTCAAGCGCCCCCTCAACCTCACTTATGCCGTGCGTGACGGTTTAATCTGCCACTGCGGCGAAATCGACCAGCAGGGAGTAAAACCCCGGGCAGAAGCAATCAACCTCTACGACATCAAGCGGCCGGGCCTTGTTCAGCCTTTCACTTGGGAAGGATGCGTGGTCAAAATCAGCGACAAAATCGCATTTTTAGGCCGTGACATTCAGGATGCCCGCGCTTATCATCTTCTGGACATGGGGAGCTACCGCCAGCTCAGGGAAATCGTCACCGAAACTCTTGGAATGACCAAATCCGGCAAGACTCTCTCCCACAGGAGCGGCCGGGCCGTGAACCCCAGCGTCCTTATCAACGACATGATTGTTGATTTGTGCGAGAATTCCAACCCTAGCGAAGGACTTTTCTTCTCCGAAAGCTATTTCCACTTTATCACCGAGCTTAAGCGGTTCAGTTACGCCAACATCTACAATCACTGGCGGCTGGTGGAATTCCAAAAATACGCCCGCAATGTCCTTGAGACGATTTTCAACACCCTCATGCGGGCGCAAATCTACGTTCAGAAAGGCACGGTGGAGCTTCATTTAAGCAGCTATCCCCGGCTGGGCGAGGAATTCTCAAAGTGGCTTTTGCATTACACCAACTACGCCGAGAAAACCAATCAGAAAAAGCCCCTGAACTACGAGACTTCCGCAGTCTTCGACATCTTCGACAACGAAAGCTACAAAAAGTGCGTCATCGAGTTCATCTCAGGCTTCACCGACGAATTCGCAATCCAGTGCTTCACGGAAGTGATTAGTTTTTAACTTGAGGCTTCCAGCCACTAAGCCGTTTTCTTGTACCGCATTTTGTATTCATCAATATGAAGCGGATGCTGCAAAAGCAATTCTTTCATATCACATTCAAGCACAGAGCCGATTGAAGTATAACTTTTTTCATCAGGACTCTGTTTTATCAAAAAGCCTGCAGGATTTATCATGATGTAGGTATCTTTCATGTTGTCTTCAAAAACTGCTGTATCAACATCGCCGTTTCTTAGACAAAAATCGCTCCATTCTTTATCGTTTACGAGCATGTCGTCATTGCAGGCGAAAGACTGGCAGCGAAGAATTTTCCATCGGTCAAGGCAAAGATTTTTTACAAAACCTGAAATCAGCTCATTTTTGTTGTACGAGTTGACAACGGTATTGAGCTTGATTTTGCACTCAGAATGTTCACGGATATATTGGCAGATATCAAAAAGCCTTTCGTTCGTGAGAACAGTGCCGTTATTCGAGCATGAACCGATTTTTTTCTTTGTCTCGTCACAAATTGAATGAAAGGAAATTCCTATGCAGTCAAGATTCGGTAAAACAAAATCCAAAATCTCATTCGTAAGAAGAGAGCCGTTCGTGATTACGCTCGTTTCAAGCCCTTTTTTTTCGCAACGTCAATCAGCTCAGGCAATTGCTCAAGCAAAAATGGCTCACCACCAGCAAAATTGATTCCTTTGAATATTCCGCTTGCGGCGACTTTCTCAACAACATTTTTCATGTGTTCAAAAGAAAGAAAGGATTTTTGAGCATATCGCGCAAAACAGAACTTACATCCAAAATTACAGGCTTCAAGAAGATGATAGTTGACTTTCAAGTTTTTCATCTGTGATATTTCCATATTTTCCTCCGGCTCAACAGAATTTCAGACGAGCGATTTTACTCACAATGTTCAGGCCTTCCCTTTTGTCGCTGCCTGTTGCACTGATTGAAACAGAATGCCTTCCCTTTTCATTTGAGACAAACAGAACCACATGATTTTTCTTCCGCCCGATTAAAATTCCGAGTCTCTGTAAGCCCGATTCAACCTGCGGTGTAATCCTTTTGTAGTTTGTGAAAATCCGTTTGAGTTCATTCCTAAAATCTTTTTGAGACATAATTTTCTCCTCTTGTATAATTAGTGCGATTTATTAAGAAAAATTGACATTTTACCGCAAGAAATTTGATAAATTCTCTCCGATTTTGCGGCCTCTTATTTTCCTTTATGATTAGGATTCAGCTGCTTGCCGCGGTTGCCCTGGTTCTGGTCGTACTGGCGGTTCGTGCCGGCTGTTCCCTTGTTGGCGTTCTGCATGTTCGCCGCATTGTTCGCGGGGGTGATTGGTTTGGTGTTTTTTGGCATCTTGTGCCCTCCTTGAAATTAAAATCGAGAATATAAATTCCCATTTACGTTTTTTATGATAAAATAAAGGTCATTTGAAAACACCGAGATTTTTCAGACACTTTTTATTTTGGAGAAAATCATATAAAAATGTTGCACGGATATGCGAAACTTGGCGAATTAACAGCATTTATTCGGGATTGTGTCGGCGATGATATATTGTTAGAAATAAGCGCATCAAAAATCCCTGATTTCAATAAAAATGATAAAGAGCGGCTTCAAAAAAGTTGGAATCGTTTATGCAAAGAATCATCAAATTTATATGAAGTTTATAAAACTGATGAAAATGAAATATTTAACTGTGCGAAAAAATTTCTTGAGAATCTCGAAAACAAATACAGTTTTCCAAAATCTATAAAAAAATGCCTGTTTCAGTTCTGCGACAATTTCTACAATGAAATGAAAAAAGAAAAACTCGGCGGATTAGTTGCTGAATTGGAAAGCAGAAATTATGCTTTGTTCAGCATAAATCAAGCGATAAATCTGATTGTTATTCCCGGCTATTGCAGAGAGTTCGGACAGAAAAATGTGCAATCAAAACTTTTTGCATATCTTTCAAAAGATTTATCGTATAAAAAACTGTTTGATACTCTGCTTCAAAAGACGAACTTACCGTCATTGACAAAATATATCGAAGGTTTGCAGCAGACTTTCGATAATGAAAAAGAAGCTGAAAACGAGGTCAAAAAAATCTCTTCTTTTAGGGATACGATAGAATCGGCTTATAAGAAAAACAAAAATCCAACATGGAAGAGATTTTGTTTTATTCTCAAATATTGCCCAACAGAACTTCAAGCAGATTTTGTTCTTGCGTATATGTTGAACAATATAAAAACTTCTCTACAAGCACATTTTGACTTGCTTGACTGCGATTTTGAAAAGATAAAAAACGATTTGGAGATTTTTGCAAATACGACAGAAGATGTTTCTGTGGTTACAGAGCAGATTGCACAATCATATCAATCTTATTCAACCCTTTTATTCGGCGGTGAAAAGACAATAAACGAATATTGCAAAAAGACGTTCATTGACTTTGAGTATAAAAAAATGGACTTACAGGAATATTATCGCTCTCTTGAAGAACTTGAGCGAATCGCACCGAACGCAAGTGCTTTTTTTGTTCCGTGGTTCAAGGCTTTTGTCAGCGTTGCTCGCGAAGATTACGAAACAGCTCGTGATTGGTTTAAAAAGGCATTTAATAATTATCAGTTTGCAGGAGATTATCTTTCTCGCTTTATAAAAATGGCGTTTGCATTTGAGAATTCTTTTGTGAATTGGGAAAAAGTTCGCAAATCTATAAGCGAAGACGAACATAAATCTCCCGTAAATGAAAATGCAAAAACTTACTGGAACTTCGGCTATGCAATAGGCTTGTTCGACAAAAAAGCTGATGATACATATCTTGAAGCATATAAGCCAATTATTAATTTTTACAGATACTTTCCAACAGAATGTTTTTTTGATGAAGGAAAAGCAGAGGAAAGATACTCTAAAGAGTTTATGTCTGAAGAGGGATTTCATTTTATTTCTTCTGAAAACAAAACAGATTTTATTGAACATGACAAGATTCCTTATGAGGTTTTATCAGCTCTAAAAACATCAAGTCAGCGAAACAGGCTCATTCCTTTTTTTAAAGTTTATAATGAATACGATGCAAATAATGAATCGCAATCAAGACTGTATACGCCTCTTGCTCTTTGTATGTCTTTGGGAAGCAGAGATGAAAGATTGTGGGATTTGGCAAATGCATGGCTTGATGATACAGAAAACCCTGTAGATGTGGATAAACTTTGCTTCAATGGTTCTACCGCTTTGCACGAAGCCTTAACGCAATATAAACTCATACGACTGAACTCTAAAGAAATAAGCGAAAAACAGAAGAAACTCCGTGCTGTTATTTCAAAGATAATTGAACGTGCGACATATCTCGGTGAAACGAAGTTACAGAATCAAGTCCATACATTACAAGAATCAATTGACGGTTATGATGTGGATTTTGTAGAACGCATTGCAAACAAAATCTCTGACAAAGATTTCCAGAACTATCGAATCTCTGCAGATGAACTATCTCCGTTGTATTATGTTCTAACTCGTAGACATCCATTAATTCAAGGACTTGAAAAAATGGAAAAAATACGCAGTTTCCCAATAAATCAATATAGCTATACTTGGAAAAATCTCGCAGTTCCAGGCCTTACAGAAGCAGAAAAACAGAATTGGCTAGAAAACATTCAAAACGGCTCTTCAAACTTCACAAAACTTTTTACAACTTTTAAAACGGATTTTTCCCGATTTTATTATGGAATAGAAACGAAAGATGTACAAATTCCTGCGTTTGATGAAATAATTGATTACCTCATTTCGCGGACAAAAAATGTGGATTTATTTGAGAAACTACACCCGACCGGGCAAGGGTGTAATGCATTATTATATGCCGCAGAATTTGATGATGTTACAACTTGTCGTAAATTAATTCATGCAGGAGCAGATGTCAGAAAAGTTATAGGTTTTGTTCCAGAATTCTACTCTAAACAATGCAATAGTAGTTTTATGCCAAATTCCTTTGTTTTTCGTTGTATATGTTACGAATCTTGGGACACGTTGAAAATGTTTTTGACCGAATTCAAAGAAAAAGCAGAAACTGTCATGCACAGGGGGAACTTTGATGTAACACCATTGGTTGTTTTTATTGTCATCCAAAAACAAAGATTTTTTAAGGCATCTTTTGAAGAAAGATTAAAAATTACAAATCGGCTAGCCGAGTTTACAGAACTATTTCTTTCCTGTGGAGCAAGCCTGACAGAATCAACGGAATTAGGTTGTGCAGAATATTTGTTGAATCATTGAATTCCGCTAAAAAAAGCCCGCCCCTAAAAGGAGCGAGCCTTGAATATCTAGCTGATTATAAAACTTCTCACAGAGGGACAGAGACCACAGAGAGCTTTCAGAATCACGAAAGTCTTTCCCTTTCATTATTCTCTCTGTGTACTCCAAAGCTCTGTGAGGAATTTACTAGTAATCATGCTCGCTTGCGCGAGCTAACGAGTTTTCTTGCGAAAACTCGCAGGAATTTACTAGCTGACTAATAATCCATTCCCATTCCAGGCTGAGGGGCTGCTACAGGTGCCGGTGGCTCTGGAATGTCTGTGATAGCACATTCTGTTGTGAGGAGCATTCCGGCAACGCTTGCTGCGTTCTGGAGGGCGCTTCGTGTTACCTTAGCCGGGTCGATGATACCGTCTTCCATCATGTCTACCCATTTGCCTGTGCGGGCATTGTAACCAGTGCCTTTCTTCTCGTTCTTTGCTTTTTCTGCAACAACGGCACCGTCAATTCCTGCGTTCTCAGCAATCTGGCGGATTGGCTCTTCAAGAGCACGGCGTACGATTCGGAAGCCGACTTTCTCTTCTTCAGTTAAATCTTTTGCAGCATCGTCTGTGAGAGCTTTTGCAGCCTCAATCAAAGCGATTCCACCACCGCATACGATACCTTCTTCGAGAGCAGCGCGGGTTGCGGCAAGAGTATCCTCAACGCGGAATTTCTTCTCTTTCATCTCAGTCTCTGTGATTGCACCGATGTTGATTACTGCAACACCGCCAGAGAGTTTAGCCAGGCGTTCCTTGAGCTTTTCTTTGTCGTAGTCAGAAGTTGATTTTTCAACCTGAGCCTTGATTTCAGCAACTCGGGCAGCGATTGCATCTTTAGAGCCTGCTCCGTCAACCAAAGTCGTGTTGTCTTTGTCAATCTTGACGCTCTTAACCTGACCGAGCTGAGCAAGTTCTGTTGTCTCAAGTTTGAGACCCAATTCCTCAGAAATTACAGTACCGCCAGTCAAAATAGCGATATCCTGGAGCATTTCCTTTCGGCGGTCACCAAATCCTGGAGCCTTAACAGCAACGCATTTGAGTGTTCCGCGGATTGAGTTCAAGACCAAAGTAGCCAGAGCCTCGCCGTCCATGTCCTCGCAGATGATTACGAGAGGTTTTCCTGTCTGGGCGACTTTCTCCAAAACCGGGAGAAGGTCTTTCATTGTAGAGATTTTTTTGTCGTGAATCAAAACGAAAGCGTCTGAGTAGTTGACTTCCATGCGCTCACGGTCAGTTACGAAATAAGAAGAAATGTAACCGCGGTCGAACTGCATACCTTCAACAGTCTTAACAGTTGTGTCCATGTTCTTTGACTCTTCAACAGTGATTACGCCGTCTTTGCCAACCTTTTCGATAGCGTCAGCAAGGATTTTACCGATTTCAGGGTCGTTGTTTGCAGAAATTGTAGCGACATGAGTGATGTCCTCGCTGCCTTTAACTGCACGACTGTTCTTTTTGATTGCCTCAACTGCAACTGCTGTTGCCTTGTCGATACCGCGTTTGATTTCAATTGGAGTCATTCCGGCAGAAACGCTCTTTAAGCCCTCGCGGACGATTGCGTAAGCCAAAACTGTAGCGGTTGTCGTTCCGTCACCTGCCACATCGTTTGTTTTTGAGGCGACTTCACGGACAAGCTGGGCGCCCATGTTCTCGTACGGGTCTTTAAGCTCAACTTCCTTTGCGACAGAAACACCGTCTTTTGTGATTGTCGGTGCTCCGAATTTTTTGTCCAGCATTACGAGGCGGCCGCAAGGTCCCAGGGTAACTTTTACAGCGCGGGCAATCTGCTCAACGCCACTAAGCATCTTTTTTCGAGCTTCTTCATTGAAAATCAACTGTTTAGCCATTTTGTTTTTATCTCCTTATCGGCCGGACTTCCGTCAAATCCGTCATTCTGAATTTGATTCAGAATCCCAAGCCGTCATTTAATTTCTTATGCAATAAAAATAATAAAAATCAGTAGAATCGGCAAGTTTTTTTTTCGAGGTTTTCTTCATTTGCTTTTTTTTGTATACTTTCCCCATGCAGACTGAATTTTCTTTTGACGAAATGAAGCCGAAATCTTCCGGCGAAAAAATAATCGTATACACTGACGGCGGCTGCTGGGGTAATCCCGGCGTAGGCGGCTGGGCTTGCGTAGTAATCGCTGAAGGCGAGGCCCGTGAACTTTCCGGCGGCGAAAAACTCACCACCAACAACCGCATGGAACTCACCGCCGCAATCTCGGCTCTCACGGCAATCTACAACACCGAACGCTTCCGCAACAATCCAATCCAGGTGAACATCGACAGCCAGTATGTCAAAAACGGCATCACCAGCTGGATTTTCAACTGGAAAAAGAACGGCTGGCGCACGGCGGCAAAAAAGCCCGTCCTCAATCAGGAACTCTGGCAAAAACTTGATGCCCTCAATTCCGCCCTCAATGTGGAATGGAACTGGGTCAAAGGCCACGCGGGAGTGGAATACAACGAGCGATGCGACCAACTCTGCCAAATCGAAATGAGTAAATTGAAGTAAGATTTTCTCCGACAATATATGCATGAAATTGTCGAAGATTTGTTTTTCTGTCATCGGAATATGTTTGCTCCTTACCGGCTGCTCAAAGAAAGAAGTCACCAAGCATCAGAACCGCAAGCTTGCGCTGGAGATGCAGCAAAAATCAGGCGATCACCGCTGGTTCTATTTTGCAAATGATTCTTTTTCCGAGATTGATTTGCCACAGCGTTCTCCCATCAGCTCTCTAAAACCTTGGACGGAAAGCGTGCGAATCTGTGACGGAAATGTAACCGCCGATGGGAAAGCGATTCTTCTTGTGAATCACCTTGGCGCCCTATGCTTTGACGAGACAGATAATCCCGTCCTGATTCAGGATTACCAGCTTTTTTCAGATTCAACGGCTGGAAACTTGGTTTTTGAAGGCGGAGTTCCGTATTTTACGCTGGTGAAAAATTCCTTCTTCAACAAAACGGCCAATCAGAATTCAAACCAGAGCCATATCATCCGACTTTCTACGACGCAGAAAATGTTTTTTCCTGTCGTGACCTATAACGACCTGAAAATCGAGCAGAGCGGGGAAGTCACAGGAACATATTTTGACGGCAACGACTGGGTAAGTTCTATTAAATCCACAAAGAACAATAAAGTTTCATTCCATTATATAAAATGGAAATCCCTGGTTGATTTGGCGGCGGTTCAACCTTTTTCATCGAACCAGACCAGTGGCAGCATATCCGTCTCGGAAATCACAGAGTCAAGCTACCGGCATCTTGTCACGCCTGAAGATTTTTCAAAAGCACCTCTCAGGCTTAAAAATCTCCTCAAATCGATTCCGAAAGATTTCAGCTTTATGCTTACATGCCGGGATTTTGGAGGCTCTTCTCCCCGATATTTTTCAAGCGGCTCAGATGACGGAACCGTGGCGAATGCAATCATCAAGGATAACTGGGTTTGCGCTGTTTTCGGTGACGGCACGACCTATTTTTCAGGCTCCCTGGACGGCCATCCGCTCATAAACGGCGGAAAAACTGTCGCGTTCCGGCTTCCCAAGCTTCCAAAACGATATTCTTATCAAGCCTTCGTTTTAACCGGAAACTACCTCATCGTCGCATGGGAAGAAAACGACTTCTACAAAACGGGACGAAGCGGCTTCCTGACCGTTGATATGGAAAAATTGTTCTATAAAAGTTAGAATTAAAAGGCGTTCCTGCCGCCAACGCATCGGCTTATGAAAAAATTATTTTTTTCAGCTTTTATTTTTCAGCTTTCAATTTTCTCTCTCTTTGGGCTAGACAAGTCAGTCTTCTTCACGCTTGGCCCCAAACTCATGCTCAACACTGACAGCTCCACAAAATCAGCTCCATCTCCCGTCATGTATTCGTTTGGAATCGGTGGCGACTTTCTCTTTCAGAACAATATTCTGCTACAGGCACACGGCTCATTCTTTACAAATTATTATCTCTGGGACGGAGAAAAGTCTCAGCCGGCGGAAGTTGAGAACCGCACGGCTACAGCGCTTTCCGCCATGCTGGATTTTACGGGTGGTTACACTGTGAAAGTCGGCCAAACACAAAAACATCTGATTTCCCTTGCCGGTGGAATCGGAATCTTTGCGCGATATGCGATTCTCTCGAACGGCGTGAACCCTGACGATGCGAACCGTGACATCGACACGACTGCAAGCGAAGACGTCTCCAGCATCAACGGGACATTTTTCAGCGATTTAAATTTTTTATATCCGGAATTTGCTCTTTCATATTCCTATATTCTTTCTGAAACATGGAAAATCGGCGGGGAAGGGCGCGTTTATCTTCCCATTGGCTCCCTTGCGAACGGCGACGGTGTGGATGGAATGCTCTTTTCCCTTGCGTTCAAACTTTCATATAAATAAAGAGAACTTCCAAAAAGCTAAGTTCTGATTTCTTTAGACTTGGCAGAAATGGTATATAGCAGACATTATAATTTTTCATTTGCCTTAAAACTTTCTTATAAAAAAATTGCCAATTCATACAATTCTATAATATAATAAACAAACTTTAACCAGTCGAGGAACAGGCTTAATATGGTACAAGAAGTAGTTTCAACAAAAATCAGTGATGCACAGGGGGCAGCTGACGATTTAGTTCGCCAATTGCGTGGAAATCCTGATTCATACACCGCAGTTATTTTTATGGCTGCAATCAAATATGATTTTGCCGCTCTTTCTGTAGCTATCAAGGAAAAATTTCCAAATTGTGAAGTAATCGGTGCCAGTACAGCTGGTGAGATAAATACGCAGGGTTTCCAAAATGATTCTGTCGTTCTCACAACAATGACTGACAGCCACACAAAAGTAAAGGGCGTGCTTGTCGAAAACGGCAGCAAGTATCCTGTTGCAAACAAAACGGACATCGAAGCTGCCCTCCGCTCGGCAGGCATTTCTTGCGGAGATCCTTATTCCCATACCTCTGCCTTTGCAATCGCCTTCATTAATGGTGTATTCAATGCTGAAGAAACTATTCTCTCAAATTTCTACTCGATTATTCAGAATGATAACTTTGCCCTTGCCGGAGGAACGGCGGGCTTTACCGGCAGCGAGGCAAAAACATTCGTCAGTTACAACGGAAAAACCACACAGGATGGAGCCGTTTTTCTGTTTGTAAAAACAAGCTGCAAATTCGACATCCGTCAGGAAGACATCTTCAATCCGACCGGCAAAATAATTTATGTCACCCAGTCAGACACAATCAACCGCACGATTTTCAAGCTCAATGGAAAGAGCGCAAAATCCATTTACGCCCAGCAACTAGGAGTTTCAGAGTCTCAGGCAGAAAGCATGACCTTCGAGAATCCTTTTGGCCGGCATATCAATGGCTCTATTCATATAGCGGCACTCGCTGGCTTTTCAGGCGACGGTTCATGCTCCCTCTTTGCCCGTGTCGTTCCGAACTCAACGTTGGAGATGATGCACATTGGCGATCCGGAAGCTAAATGCGATGAGACCTGCGCAGGAATCAGGCAGGTAATTCCAAATCCGAAATTCACGCTTCTTATGACATGTATCACGCGAACTATGGCTTTTGGCCGTATGAATATAGCATCAAGCATTATCCGAAAATACCAGCAGACCTTCCCCACGTTCTGCGGATTTTCTTGCTACGGCGAGCAGATTGGGCGCGTTCACTGCAATCAGACACTTGTAAGCTTGGTAATGGGAGATTAAAAAATGGATTCAGTAAATCTTATAAAAAGCGGAATCGACACCGTTGAGACTTTGATTGCCTATCTTGCAAAAGATGCAATCGGCGGCGACTTCCTCAAACAATATCTTGAAAGCCGTGAGGCCCAGTCTCATGCCGCTCAGGAACAGCAGAAGGCTCTTCAAAAATTACTTGAGGACACCAGTGCGATGGAAACTGGTAACAGGCAGATTTCTGAGAGCGTTGAAGGAAACATCCAGCGACTCGGTACAATCGCCCAGTCAATTCAATCACTCCGTAATTCTGTTGATGCAATTGAACAGGAGCAGCGAAAATATGCGGCTCAGTTTGAAAACCTTATCTCTCAGGCAAAAGTGATTTCAGGTCAAATCGCCGACATTCAGAACATTTCGGCTCAAACAAACCTTCTGTCTTTCAACGCTTCAATCGAGGCCGCCCGCGCTGGAAATGCAGGTAAAGGCTTCCGCGTTATTGCGAATGAAGTGAAAAAACTCTCCGGCGACACGAGCAAAACTTCTGAAGAAATCAACACAAATGTAGAGAATCTTGTTAATTCTATCTCAAATCTTGAGAAAATCACCCAGAAAAACTCTTCTGCTTTGGAGCGGCTTGCTCAGGAAACCGAAGAAACACTCAACACATTCACTCAGGTGCGCGAGGCAAATTCTTCCTCAAACATGAATATCGGGCGAATCGGCTCTGTAATCGAAAACAATGTTCGCGGAATCAACGATGTCATCAAGAACGTTAAATCCACAGAACAAGTCAACGAGGAAAACCTTAAGCTTTTTGCAAAATGCGCCAGCGACAATGAAATGCTTTTCAACGATTTGTATTCTTTCGTATATGAGCTAAAAGCGATTTTCAAAGACCTGCAGGCTCAGAAATAACAAGCAAAAAAAACTGCCTCGAATCGAGGCAGTTTTTTTTAGACAAGCTATTTTTTTATGTCTGTACGTGAGTCAACGATTCGTTGCATATCGGCAATATTATTTACGATTATGTAATTATCATACATCTCAATTTTGCGGGATACAACAAAGCGTTTCAGCTCGTCTTTCGCAACGTTACTCGGCAAACCAGACCAATGAACCATATCCTGCTCAGTTACAGAGAACTTGCGCTTGCGGTCGGCAGTTATTGCCGTCTGGTTCATCTCATTAAACATACAGAACACATCTGCAAGTCGAGCCTGCGGGTCAGAAATAACAAGGATTCTGAGACGGCGACGTTGATCATAAATTCGCTTACAGAAAATCTTTAACAGAATCAAGGCAAGCTGTGGATTACCGGTAATAAGCATCTCAAAGTTGGCTTTATTGAATTCAAGACACTCAACATGACCTTTTGCCACACAAGTCGCAGAGCGTGGCGTATTATCAAGAATTGCCATTTCGCCAAAGAATTCACCAGGTTTCAAAATATCCAGATTTTTATTGGTGTCATTTATACACTTTGTAAGCTGAACAGTGCCGTTTTGTATAAGATAGAATGTTTCGCCACGTTCATACTCTGTAATGATAACCTGTCCGTTTTCGTATGTTTTCTGGAAACGCTTAAAAGCCGGAAGATCAAACATTTTTATTGAGCTTCCCGTAGCAGACGGAGCGGTTTCCTCAATGGCATCGGCACTTGAAATACCTTTTTTTACATAAGCCGATGACTTTAGAAGCATTTCTTTTACTTCTTTATTGTTTGCTTCTGTTGGATAAAGACGAAGATAGGTTTTACATACATCTTCACAGCTCTGCCATTTTTCGTCAGAATAGAAAGCCCTTGCTACGCCCAAAAGACCATCCATTTGATTAAAGTTTTCATTATTGTTCATGACGGATTCTGTTTTTTTGTGAATCTGGCGCAACTGATTTGAGAAAACACGGAGCATTTTCATGATAAGCTGCTTGTTATTGCTGAACAGATTTTCGAATTCCTGAGACGTCATAGAGATGCAGACAGCTTCATCTAGGGTCATGACAGTTTCTTCACGGGGAAAATGACCAATTGCCGATTTTACGCCGAAAAATTCTCCCTGCTTGATTTGCTCGCTTGTCTGGAGTTTTGTCTCGACATCGGTCGTAGTTATGACAACATGACCTTTTTGGAGAATAAATACACGGTCGTCTATATCACCTTCAAAATAAATAATGGAACCTTTTGTATATGACATCGCTTTTGGCATAATCTTTTAAAACTCCTATTTCCTAGTATAACATAAGTTTTAAAAATATGCTATTATTTTCTTATGATAGATTTACATTCTCATTCATCCGCATCGGACGGTATTTTAAGCCCGAAAGAATCTGCAGAATATGCAATCGGCAAAAATCTGAAAGTTTGGGCTTTAACTGATCATGACACTGTTGACGGATTGAGTGAGGCTGCAAAAACCTGCGAAAAAAGTGAAAGTGAGATAATTTTTATTCCTGGAATCGAAATCAACATCCGCTGGCCGACCGGGGAATTCCATCTTCTTGGGCTTGGTCTTCGTCGCTATTCAGAAGATTTAAAAGATCTTGTTGCTGATTTGACCGAAAGCCGCCGTAACCGCAATCTTGAAATCGTCGAAAAAATGAATAAAGACGGAATTGAAGTCACTTTGGAAGATATTGAGGGGCTTTTTGCGGAAAGTCAGATTGGCCGTCCTCATTTTGCTTCCTATTTAATGAAAATCGGGAAGGTTAAGCACAGGCAGGAAGCCTTTGACCGTTTTTTGGGAAAGGGGCGACCTTATTATGCGACTCACGACGGCGCGGATTTGGATGTGGCTGTGGAGGCGATTCGTTCGGCGGGCGGAGTTCCTGTTCTGGCTCACCCATTGTCGCTTTATGTTTCCTGGGGCAAAATGGACGAGACAATCGAAAAAATCAAAAATCACGGAGTCGAAGGCCTGGAAGCATGGCATCCGGCGGCAAGAATCAATGAGGGATTCAAACTGGAGCAGCTTGCAAAAAAACTGGGCATGTTCGTCACTGCCGGAAGTGACTTTCACGGAAAGGGAGTGAGGGCTGACCGTCATTTGGGAAAGACAAGCGGAGACCGAAAGATTGAAGACCGGTTTTACTTTGAAGAACTTCTGCCCCATCTTGGGGATTTTGACTGGCGGAAAACGGAGTGGTGTAAGAGCAATGCATAATTTATAATGCAGTGTATGGCTATTTAATTGACAGATAGCTATAAGGCATTTATACTTCCTTTAGATTCTGATTCTGGAGGAGCTTATGAACGCTGTGCCGATTTTTGAGGCGAAAAACCGCCTGCCATTTTTTATCCACAAAGCCGAAACTGAAGGACCTGTCGCCATCAGTCGCCGTAACAAGGAAGTCGCTTTTATCATTTCAAAAGAAGATTACGAAGCCATGTCGGTCTCAAAGCCAAAAAGCGTCGTGGAGACAATTCGGGAAAAGCTTAAAATGCAAGGTTTTTTTGATGATGATGATTTTGATTTCAGTGCCCATCTGGAATCTATAAAAGAGCATTATTACGGTCGCCCTGAAGATGAGCATATTTTCGATGAGGTGTAATCATGGTAAAACCTTTCTATTTGTTGGATACGAATATTGTTTCTGAAATCTTTAAACAAAAGCCAAACGCAAAGCTGATTGAGATGCTTTGTAAAAACGAAAAACTTTGCGCTCTACCATCTACCTCTTGGAATGAACTTCTTTATGGTGTAAATGTAATGGCGGAAGGCAAGAAAAAACAGGCTTTATTTGAAAGACTGGTTGATGATATTCAGAAGAACTATGATATTATCCACTACGACAATCATGCGGCGTGGATTCATGCGGATATCCGTTCCCGTCTCAAAGAAAAAGGCAGGTCGATTGAGTTCCCTGATTCACAAATCGCGTCGATTGCCGTGTCAAATTGCATGATTCTTGTCACAAGGAATACAAAGCACTTCGAGCCGATTCAGGAAGTTTCGCCCCTCATGATGGAAAATTGGTTTGAAGACTAATCACTTTTTACATAAAATTGCCATGTTATGAATTATTTCTGTTATCGGTTTAAGTTGTTCGCTTGGAATCGAGAGCATTTCGCGGATAGTATTTTGCAACGGAATCATATTGTTTTGCATATTTGAATTTGATTCTTTTCCTGTTACTAAATATTCAACGGTCACATTGAGTGCTTTCGCGATTTTGACAGCATTTTCGGCAGTGGGCATTCTTCCGCGTGCATCGACATAAGACTCTATCGTTCTCTTGGGGATATCTGCTTTGTCAGCAAGTTCTTTTAGTGATATTCCTTGAAATACAATTTCTTCTCGCAAAGTTTCCCTAAATGCCATGGTTTATACTGCCACAAAAAGCGTGTGATTTCAGTTGACTAAACTATAAAGAGCGTGTATTGTAATTTTCAACACGAGTTTAATCGTGTAAGATTGTGAAAAACACGACAGGAGTAACAGGGTATGAAAAAGTTAATTTGTACACTTCTTTTATCGGCGGCGGCTATTTTTGGAGCTATTGCTGACAGTGCATTTGGTGGTTTGGGAAAAACGCTGAATTCTTTTGATGCGTCAAAAGCTGAGGCTATTGAAGGAAAGCTTCCAGATGGCAGGGATATCTTTCCGATTTTATGGAAATATGTATACGATGAGCCAACTTTGCCGGAAAAAACATTGGCTTTTTCTGCAAAATTTAATAGTTATAATCTTTTCAAAAATCAATATGTTATTACACAGCAAGTCACTTACAAATTCGGATTCAGCTTGCAGATGCAGGAATCAAAATTCCTTGTTGTTCAGGACGGACAGAAATTTACAGTCGCAACAACTTCAATGAAAACATATACGGTCGACAAAAACGGGAAAAAGACAAATGATGGAATAGATGCCAATAAAAAGAGCATGAATCAAAATTCTAAAAATATTGCCGAGGATTTTGCTAAGACGGCTTCTTCTCTTTCTGCAGACGAATACA
This sequence comes from Treponema sp., assembly GCA_017469785.1. Taxonomy (GTDB): domain Bacteria; phylum Spirochaetota; class Spirochaetia; order Treponematales; family Treponemataceae; genus Treponema_D. Next base: position 55,869 of record JAFUFU010000051.1, on the reverse strand, counting down.
CAAAATGGAGCGATTCTTCATATTCAAACTTATTCGTTCAGCAATCAGTGTGGAAAGATGCTGGAAATAAGTTAAAGGCTAAAAAATGGTATGCCGCTCATCCAATTGAAGGCAAAAAGATTTCCGTTCATTGTGGTTTTGCTGATATTGATGAAAGCAAAGAAAAAGGTTTTGCCTATAAGCTGAATTGTGTTACGAGTTCTGATAAACCGATTTTGATTACGCTTTACTCAAACAATGATTCTTATCTTGATTTAAAAAGTAATCAGAACTTCAACTTTACAGGAACTGTTAAAAAAGTAAACTATGCTGATTCCGATTTTGACTTGGATTACTGTATTAAGAGCGTAGTTTTTGAAGAATAATCACCGCTCGTAACTTGAATTAATATTCAGCTCGCCACGGTATTTGGCTACGGTTCGGCGGGCTACTTTTATGCCCTTTTCTGCCAGCAGGTCTGAGATTTTCTGGTCGGAGAGGGCTTTTTTGTCGTTTTTGTGAGCCTCAAGAATTTCCGCGATTTCGTATTTGACGGCTTCTTTTGAAAGCGAGGCAGGATTTTCGCTGGAGCCGGAAGTTTCGGAAGAGGACTTGTTTTCGCTGGACGTGCTTTCCGCTTTTGTAATAGCCGCTGGCTTTGCTCCGCCCACCGCATTCGTGAAAAAATAGCTTATGGGAAAAATACCCCACTCGCAGGCTAAGTATTTGGAGCTTGCCATGCGGGAAATCGTGGTTTCGTGAACGCCAAGCTTTTCCGCAATGTCTTTTTGCCTAAGTGGGGCAAGGTAGCGGGCGCCTTTTTTGAAGAATTCGCCCTGTGCGGCAACGATTTCCTGGGCTGCTTTTAAAATCGTGCTTTCCCTGTAGAGAACGCTGTCGATAAAGACTTTTGCCTCGCTTACGCTGTTCTTCGCGAATTTAAGCTCGGCCTTTTTCTTCTCGGATTTTTCGCTTCCGTCGTTGGGAATATTTTCTGTTGAATTGATTAGGGCGGTGTAATCTTTTGAGACAGAGACTTTTGGCAAGAATTCTCGGGCAAAAGTAACTGTGAATTCCGCTTCTCCTTCCTCTGTTTCGGATTTTTTTGTGACAATCACATCGGGAGCGACATAGTTCGTGGTATTTGTGCCGAAATTTCGGGCGGGATAGGGGTCCAGTGTCTTGATAAAATCAAGGGCGATTTTTATCTCCTCGCTTGAAATATCGTCTTTTGAAAGGGAAATTCCATCTTTGGAAGTGAATTTGAGTTTTTTCTGCTGACCAAGATAATCCGCAAGTTTTTTCTGAATTTTTGGGATTTGTGGCGGATTCAAAAAATCAAAATGCTCGTTGGTCTCCAGAAGAAAAAGGGCAAGGTCGCTGGCAAGCCTTGAGATTTTTGCCTGAACAAAAAGACTTTCCCTGTAATTGTTGGTGCAAGTTCCCACCGGGTCAAGGTGCTGGACAAGGCAAAGGCATTTATCCAAAAATTCTTGCGTATGAAGGGGATTTTCTGCGTTCAAAAAGGAAATTGGAGAGAGAATGTGAAAGCCTTTTTCGTCAAGATTGTAAATCAGCTTGAGGCAGAGGGCTTTTTCTTCCTCTGAAATGTTCATGGCGTTAAGCTGATGTTCCAGATGGTCGGTCAGCGGCTCCCGTTCATCAGAAGTGCTTTCAAGGGCGGCCTGAAAATTATCGCTTGCCGCGCTACCGCTTGCGCTTACAGAGCCGTAGCGGGTGTTGTCAGAGAATCTGGAAGAAGCCGAAACTTCCCTGCGTGAAGAAGAAACGCCTGATTCCATAGAGTCACGCACAATCTCCAGGGCAGGATTTTTGCCCGCCTGGGCGTAAATTTCCTTCCGTAAGTCAGCAGAAGACATAGCCAGCAGATTCAGTGACATGATTTGAGTCTGACTCATCTTCTGGACTTGAGCCTGAGACATCGTCTGAGAAGTGCGTTGCTGAAAAGACATCTGCGGGAAATCGGCCATGAGAAAATTATAAACGGAAAACGGAAAATTGAAAATGGGGATTTTAAGGGGAGACTTCCCCCGTTTTGTGTGCTATAATACTTTCATTATGAAAAACTTTGCTGAATACGGCGTGCAGATTCCTGAAATCTTGCTGCCAAAAACTGTTGATTTGAAATCTTGGTCTGTGATTGCCTGCGACCAGTACACGCAGGATAAAGAATATTGGGCAAATGCTAAAGAAGCGGCGGGGGCAAATCCCTCTACGCTCAATCTGATTTTCCCGGAAGTCTATTTGAATGACGGTGACGGGGAATCGCGAATCAAAAAAATCCACGAGACCATGAAATCTTACCTTGCCTCAGGGATTTTTACCTCAGGTGAAGAATGCGTTTACATTGAGCGAAAAACAGAGTACGGACGGACGAGAAAAGGCCTTGTTCTGGCGGTGGATTTGGAAAAATACGAGTGGAAGCCTGACTCAAAGACCCTGATTCGCGCCACGGAAGCCACCGTGCCTGAGCGAATTCCTCCGAGAATGAAAATCCGCACAGGGGCTGCCCTTGAGCTTCCCCACATCATGCTGCTGGCAAACGACCCGAAGGACGAGCTTGTGGGCGGAGCCGGAAAACTTGCCAAAGGCGAAACTCCTGTTTACGACGGCGAGCTGATGCTCAATTCCGGCCACATCACGGGCTGGGCTTTGAAAGGCGAAAAAGCCCAGGCGCTTCTGGAATCTGCCCTTTCTTCCCTTGCCAAGGCCGGCACTGACAAAGACGGAAATACCTTCCTTTTTGCCGTGGGCGACGGAAACCACTCCCTTGCCACCGCAAAGGCTGTCTGGGACGAGCACAAAAAAACTCTTTCAGGCGATGATTTGATTAATTCCCCTGTCCGCTACGCTCTGGTCGAAATCGTGAACATTTATGACGAAGGGCTGACTTTCGAGCCGATTCACCGTGTCATTTTCAATCAGGATGCTGGAAAACTCATTCTCTTTATCGAAGAAAAACTTGGCGGAGAATTAAAATCATTTGCCTCTGAAAAAGAACTGGAAGATTTCGTCGCTGACAAAAAAGCAAAAGGCGCACGCTATGGATTTATAACCACTATAGGCGGCAAAGAAAAACTCTGTGCTTTGGAAACTGAAATCACCGATTTGGCCATTGCCGCCCTGCAGCCTGTTTTGGACGAATACTTGGACGCAAATTCAAAGGACAAAAAGAACGACATCGACTACATTCACGGAACTGACGACGTGGTAAAGCTTGGGCACAAAGAAAATGCCGTCTCAATCCTCTTACCGCCAATCGCAAAAGACAGCTTCTTCGCCACGATTAACAGCCGAGGCGTTCTCCCGCGAAAATCATTCAGCATGGGAGAAGCCAGCGAAAAGCGCTTCTATGTGGAAGCAAGAAAGTTGTTCTAATGCACAGCTCATAATGTATAATTCATAATTGCCTTACAAGACATCGCGTTGCTTGTCCTCATTTTGCATTATGAATTATGCATTCAGCATTATATTATCATTGTTCACTTTGATTTTCTTGAAGAGCTCGACGATTGAATCCATCGTCAGCTCTTTTTTTTCTTGGCCGGAAATGTCGCTGATGATTTCGCCCTTGTTCATCATAATCAGGCGGTTTCCGAAATCCAAAGCATGCTGCATGTTGTGAGTGACCATCATGACCGTAAGATTGTATTCCTGGGCAAAGCGGCGGGTCAAATCCATGATGATTGCGGCATTTGTCGGGTCAAGGGCGGCCGTGTGCTCGTCCAAAAGAAGAAGGCTTGGCTTACTCATAACGGCCATCAAAAGGGTGAGAGCCTGCCTTTGCCCGCCAGAAAAAAGCTCCACATTGTCGTTGAGGCGGTTTTCCAGGCCCATGTTCAGCACTTTCAGCTGCTCCCGGAAATAATCCCGCATTTTGTTGTTGAGGGAAATCTTAAGGCCCTTAAAGCCTTTTTTGTAGCAAATCATCATGTTGTCTTCAAGGCTCATTTTGCCTGCCGTTCCCAAAAGCGGATTCTGGAAAATACGTCCGATGTAACGCGCCCGCTTGTACTCGGCGTCGCCGGTGATGTTTTTAGGCTCCTCGCCCTCTTTCGCCGTGAGCAGAATCGTGCCAGTGGTGGGCTTCAATGTACCGGCAATGATGTTGTAAAGGGTAGATTTTCCCGCACCGTTAGAGCCAATCACCGTGATAAAATCGCCCCGATTTATGTGAAGGTTTATGTTTTTAAGCGCGGTATTCTCGTCAGGAGTGTTCGCGTTGAAAGTGATTCCGATGTTTGAAAGTGTAAGCATGATTGTTTTTCCTCTATTGACTTTATGATATTTTGTGGTATATTTGAATCACAAAGAATGGCATTCGCTTTTCTTTGCTTGTTGGCTACCGTGTCGGTGGAGGTTGCCGCCACCCTCAGCAGATTGTGCTGAGTACAAAGCAGAGTTGGCATCTGTCGCGGTAGCAATTTTTATTTTTGAAATATCATATCCCCTTGTATTTTTAAGAATTTCTTTTATTCGTTTGGCATCAACGTTTTTCCTTACAATCCAAAAAATTTTCGCATTCAAAGCCTTGTTCCGTTTTCCACCCAAAATTTCTTCTACCAAGATGCTTCCATGCTCCGTGTTTTTCACAAGAATTATTCTTGGACTTCCGTTTTTGAATATTCCTGCAACTGCTATATCTGGTGCGTTCATAATATTATCAATATTTTGCAAATCTTCCTGGGTTACAGCAATTTGACCTCGTGCAGACTCTATTCCTTCGTTTCCATGCTGTTTTAAAACATGTCGTTCAAAATCTTCTGTAATTTTATGTTTGTATCCTTCGATTTCAAATCCGGTCTCTTTTGCCAGTTTTACAATCCAAGGGCTAACAATTTCTCCAAATCGCTTTTTCTGCTTCATACGCACTGTGTAGGTTAGTGCATATTTTGACAAAAATCTACTTAAATATCCCAGAGTAGCCTAAAATCATGCTTTTTCACCTGTACCATTTGTTAAATCATAGTGGATATTCGGTGAAGTTTCAAATGCGTGGGGCGGGGATTTTGAAAGACTTACTTTTCTGAAAACTAAAAACAAGTCCGCCACAACTTCACTTTCCGTCATGGAGATGATTACACATTACTTTTTCGCCTGTTGCAGTCAGCGCAAAGCATCTGGCAGTTTTCGGCGAGTGTTTTTCCGCCCTTACTCCACGGTGTAATGTGATCTGCCTGCATCTGTTCGATTTTAAAACTTTTACCGCATTTAGGACAAATGCCCTTTTGCCTCTCAAAAGCTGCCCTTGCCATTTTTGGAGTGAACGAACGGATTGAAAGGAGTTTTTCTTCTCCGCCCAGAAGATACTCGTAGATTCCGCCGTTGTTGGTGACATCATCATCTTCCATAAGCTCAACGATTCGTGCTTCAAGAGTTTTTGCATCATACTGATTTTTGCCGTATTTGTTGAAGAGAACGCCCCAGTCCCGGCCTTTCATTTCCTTGCGGTAATTCGGGAAAATTACCTGCAGCCAGTCGATGACAGATTTGAAGTAAAGCCAAAGTTCGTTGCAGTTTGCGTCGTGCTGATGGGCGGACATATAATCTTCGATTTCAATGCCGTCACGGGCAGAAATCCAGCGGAGAGCCGTTTCAAGATAGTCCTGACGAATTGCAGACCCGCTCAGATATTTTTCGGCGATTTGCCATGCAGGACAAGTTGTTTTTGAAAAATAGCGTTTTGCCTCATAAAGCCATTCGCCTGTGTACATTGCGTTGCAAAGCTCTTGGTTTGTCAGCTGTTCGCCGGCAATGTTGATTGTCTTGAACCAGTCTAATTTCTCACGGTCATTGCCCTCGCAGATATAAATCATCAGTTTGTAACTTAATATCTGTTCCTGCTCAGTTTTTGTGAGATTCGAGAATGCCCGGTGGTCAAGAGAGAAATCATCATTCACATACTGACAAAGGCTTATTGTTCTTTGCTGACCATCAAGCAACTCAAAATTACCATCATCATTTTTAACCCAGTACATGACATTGAGGGGAAAGCCTTTTTGCACAGTTTTTATGACTTCATTTCTCTGCTTTTCTTTGTAGATAAATTCCCGCTGAAATGCAGGACGGATATTCAGCCGTCCGTTATAACCGATAACTCCGTTTTCGGCATTGTCAGAATAGTTTTCAGCTACTTCCCGTACAGTGATTTCATGAAGTTCAATTTTCATATTTTTATGCTCCTTTTTTCGTTCTACATATATATAGGCGAAAAAAAGTGATTTTCGGCAATGTAAACGGGAAAAAAAATCAATTTTTTTGAAAAATTTTTGAATTTTATTGTTTTCGTCGGATAATTACACGCGAAAACGGCATTTTTCCAGGTTTTCCATTATCATCAAGCCTCAAAGAATTGCCGGCTTTGCGTTCAGTAACTGTATATGAAGTTGACCAAATGACTTTGCCATCTTTTATATATTGGATTTCATCTCCGTTTACCGTATGCACCATTGTTTTGGGGACATCAGTTCCAATCCCGATAATCTCAAATTGGTCAGGATTGTATTGTTCCAAAAAAGTATCGGGAACACCCATTTCTCCCATATAATTTTCCGGTATATCTGCTATTCTGCTGACATCAATTGCGTCATAATTAAAGTATCTGGGATAATCTGACGGAACATATTTTTTTGTCAGAATCATTTCTTCGTGTCGTTTTGCGACATCCAGATTTGTAAACCACTCGCAGTTTCGGAATTTTACCAGTCCGTTTTCTGAGTCATATACGCCCTGCGCAAAATCCCGCGACTTACTCTTGGGAATGGAAAAATAAGCGTTTCCACCATTGAATCCATAGCCAAGCCAAAGCCTGTTCTGCTGAATGAGCGGAAAAATCTCTTTATAGTGAATCGCGTTCTGGCTTCCGATTATTATGAATTTCTTATCGTATTTCATAAGCTGTGCGACAAATTCACGGAAGAGACTGAAAGGCGGATTCGTGACGACAATATCAGCTTCCTTAAGAAGTTCAATACACTCATCGCTTCTAAAATCACCGTCGCCTTTCAGAAGTTCACAGGAATTTTTTTTATTCTGTAAAAGCCATTCCACATCAGCCAAATCTACGGCACCGTCATTATTATAGTCGGCAACTTCCGTAATCACGGCTTTGTAAGGCGGGCGGATTTCTTTTACCTCTGGCGAAAGTTCCGGGAAGAGCGGCAATTCGGTATAAGAAATCGGGCTTCCGCGGTAGCAGGTCGCAATCAATTTTTTTAAGCCCAATGAATTAAAGTATATGGCAAAGTACTTAAAGAAATTGCTTTCATACGGATCATCACAGTTACAGAAAACGGTCTTTCCCTTGAAATGAGAGCGATAATGCCTCATCTCGTTTTCGATGTCGGAAAGCTGAGTATAGAATTCGTCGTTTTTCTGAGCTTTAGCCTGATTCAAATCCTTGTTCTGTGCCATATCTAAAATATATCAGTTTTTACGAGTTTTTTCCACTTTCTGCTGATTGAGAAGCGGTTATTTTTCCGCTCGTTTCAAATGTGCCTTAAAGTAGCCCACCACATCTTTCTTTGCGACAATCAGGCAGACGATAATCATAAGACCCGTAATCAGCTTGAGGTCGTTGGCGTTCATTCCGATGTTGTAGCCGTAGCGGCGGGCAAGGAACATGAGGGCGCGGTAGATAATTGAGCCTAAAATCACGCGGAAGGTCTGCCAGCCGATTTTATTCGAGCGGATTATAAATTCTCCCAGCATAAGGGAGGCCAGGCCCGAAACCACCACACCGCTTCCGCTTCCCACATCGGCAAATCCCGAATACATGGCAAAAAGAGCGCCGCTCAAGGCCGCAAGTCCGTCGCCGAAGCAGATTCCAACGCCCCTCACAATCCGCGGATCAACTCCCTGAGAGATTACCATCTGAGGATTGCTTCCCAAAGCTCCCATGGTGAGGCCGAAATCCGTGGAGAAAAAGAGATTCAAAATCACCAGCAGAAGACCGACAAAAATCACCAGAAAAAAGACGATTCCCCAGTCAGGAGAGAGGGCAGGCAGGCTAGCTTTCATGAATTCTTTGATTGAAGAAAAAATGGTCGGAATCCGCAAAAAAGACACATTGGCCTGATTGGACATGATCCGCAGGTTCACCGAATAGAGCATGGTCATCATCAGAATACCGGCCAGTAAGTCGGGGATGCGGAGCTTGGTGTAAATCACCGTGGTGCAAAGCCCTGCCAAAAGCCCCGCCAAAAAGACAATCAGAAGGGCAGGAGCTGGAGAAATGCCGTGAGTGAGACAGGCGGCAAGCACGCAGGCTCCCATTGGAAAAGAGCCGTCCACAGTCATATCGCAGAAATTCAGGACGCGGAAAGTCATGAACACGCCCAAAACCATAATGCCGAAAATCAATCCTTCGATTAAAATGCCTTGAATCATAAATTACTTTGTTCCTTTGGAAATGAATTTTTTGAAAAAGTCGCTTTCTTCATCGTTGCAGATGGCTGCTTCTTTCAGCGCTGGATCACAATGAAATACGTGCCAAAGTGGTTTTTCCTGACTTCCGTAGCAGCGGTATTCGTGTTTTGCGCCGGCTTTTTCAAGAGCGGCTGTCATGAGCGGTGCCTGTGTGAGAAGAAAATCTCCCTGGCAAGTCATGATGAAGGCTGGTGGAAAGTCTTTTGTGACGTGTGCTGTTCCGTCAATTAGATGTAATTCCTCGCTTGTGCCGCCACCCGGCATGAGGGCCTTCACGAGCTGAACTGACGGTGAGTCAGCGTTTACTTCTGCATCTAATTTGTATTTTCCGCAGTTGAGCGCGATGGCTCTCAGAACAAGCGGCTTTTCTTTTATGAATGGAAAATTTTCTGCATAGGCTGGATTTGTGACCGCGCTGGCATAGAGCGAAAGCAAGTGGCCGCCTGCCGAATCACCGACTGCGAAAACATTCTGTGTGTCAAATCCATATTTCTGTGCGTTTTCGCTTATCCATTGAAAGACTGCCTCTGTGTCGCGCATCGAAGATGGAAACTGTGCTTCTGGAGCGAGCCTGTAAGAATAGTTTACGACCGCGAATCCTCGCTGTGCAAGGCTCATTCCGTAAAACTGATATACATCTTTGTCTCCGTAGACCCAGCCGCCGCCATGGACGATGACAATCACAGGCAGAAGCCCGTCAGAATCTTTTGGTCGGTATACGTCTAGAAGCTGCCATTTTTTGAATTTCAAATCACATCCGTAGAGAATATTGTCGTAGCGGCAGATGTCGTTTGGAGTGGTTTTGCCGGCATCACGCTTTCTGTCTGAGCTGCCAAAAGCCTTGCGGATCTTATGGGCCTGCAGGCGAACTTTCAAATTAAACATTTTTTTATTATACCGATAGGAACGCAAAAGGCAAATGAATTTATCTTGACAATTTGTTTCTTTTTATAGTAACATCTTCCTGAAAATAATCTTTTTGAGGTACTAAAAATGAAAGCTACAAAATCACTTGCCGTATTTGCATCAGTCATTGCGCTTTTTGCAATCATCGGCTGCAACAAAAAAACTTCCGCCGCAAGCGACATCGGTGAAAAATCCTACAAAATTGGTATTGCGAAAATCGTGCAGCATGTCGCCCTTGACTCGGTAGAGCAGGGAATCATCGATATCTTGAACGAGAACAATGTAAAAGCTACTTTCGACTTGCAGAATGCCAACGGCGACCCAAACACGGCTACTCAAATCGCCCTCAAATACAAGGACGAGCGTGTTGACGTGGCTGTCGGAATCGCCACTCCTGTAGCCCTCGCAATGGCAAACACCATTGACGATATTCCAATTGTATTCGGCACTGTTACCGATCCTTTGGGGGCAGGCCTTGTCACTTCTCTCGACCACGGCGAAGGTAATGTCACAGGTATGAGCGACGCGATTCCAACGGAACAGCACATTCTTCTCTTCAAGGAACTCACTGGAATCAAAACCTTAGGCTACATCTACACCAGCAACGAGGCAAATTCAGTTTCCTCTTTGGAACTTGTAAAACGCGGTTGCGAGCTTGCGGGCTTGAATCTTGTCACTCAGGCAATCACCAATTCAAGCGAAGTCAAACAGGCTGCCGAGACAATCATTTCCCGCGTTGACGGCCTTTATCTCACCACGGACAACACCGTATTCAGCGCCCTTTCTGCCGTAAAGCAGGTTTTCGGCGAGGCAAAAAAGCCGATTTTCTCTGGAGATGTTACCGGCGCTAAGGACGGTGGTTGTCTTATCGCCAGCGGCTTCAACTATTACAAGGCAGGACGCGCTACAGGAGAAATGGTCCTCAGAATCCTCAAAGGCGAAAAGCCCAGTGAGATTCCTGTAAGATTCATGACGGACCCCAGCGACAGCGATTTGCTCTTCGATCTTGACGCCGCCAAAAATTGCGGAATCACAATTCCGGAGGCATATCTAAAAGAAGCAAACCTGATTTTTGAAAACGGAAAACTCACGAAAAAATAATTGAACTCAAACAAAAAAACGGGACCAGCCGTAAGGCGATGTCCCGTTTTAATCTTTCAGTTTTCCACTTTCAACTTTCCGTTTCCTACTCGTTTCCGCAAATCAGATAATAAATCCTGTTCAAATCATCTTTCGTAAAGAACTGAATCTCAAGGCTTCCACGTTCCATACTTCCCTTAATCTGAACTTTTGTACCCAGCTTTTCGATGAATTCCTGTTCCAGGGCCGTGATATTTGGATCCTTGTTTTCGTTTTTAGGCTCTTTCGGTTTTTTGACGCCGTTTCCAGCTCCCTCATTCAGCGCGCGTGCCATGTCCTCGGCTTCACGGACATTCATCCCGCCACCGATGATTTTTGCGAAAAGGATGCGCATGTCGGCACTGTCTTTGACCGCAAGGAGTGCTCTGGCGTGACCGGAAGTAATGTGTCCCTGCACGAGGGAAGTGCGCATGTCCTCAGGGAGCTTTAAGAGACGGATAGCGTTTGCCACCGTTGAGCGATTTTTACCGACGCGGGCAGCTACCTGCTCCTGACTCAAGCCTGAAATTTCCATGAGCTGATAGTAAGCCTCAGCTTCTTCGATAGGATTTAAATCCTCTCGCTGGATGTTTTCGATAAGTGCGATTTCAAGCTTTTTCTGGTCAGAGAATTTTCTGAGCTGAACAGGGACTTCCGCCAGATTAGCGATTTTTGCCGCTCTCGTTCGGCGTTCACCGGCAATTATATAGAAAGATCCGTCGCCGGCATCCTCGACAGTAATGGCCTGCAAGATTCCATGCTCGCGGATTGAATCAGCCAGTTCCTGAAGGGCATCCTCGTCAAATTCTTTACGGGGCTGATGGGGGTTCGGTTTCAATAAATCGACACTGAGCCAGAGCTGCCCGTTCTCGTCAACGCTGATTCCTTCCGGCAATTTGCGCTGGCCGGATGCCACCTCGGCAGGAATATTGCCAGCTTCAACGGCTTTTGTGACGGCCTCGGCCGCCTGTTCTGACTCCGAGTGTTCCCCCGATTCTGAAGCCTGATTGTGATTCGGCATAAAGTCGTCCGCGCTTAATCCGGCTTTTCCCATGAGCGCGTCAACGCCAGCTCCAAGACCGAATTTTTTAGCCACGGTTGATTACCTCTTCTGCAAGCTTTTTATAGCTCTTCGCGCCTATGCAAGACGGATCATAAAGACAAATCGGCTGACCGTGGGAAGGCGCTTCCGAAAGACGGATGTTTCGCGGAATTATTGTGTTGAAAACAAAATTCTTGAAGTAGGCCTGAACGTTTCGTACTACATCCTGTGCCAGTCTGGTTCGGCTGTCGTACATCGTAAAGAAGATACCGCCGATAGCCAGATTGGGATTCGTTGAGCTCTGGACGCGTTTTACCGTCTGCAAAAGGAGAGTGATTCCTTCCAAAGCAAAATATTCACACTGCATGGGGACAAGAACTGCATCCGCGGCGGTCAGACCGTTCGTTGTCAAAATACCCAATGACGGCGGACAGTCAATCAAAATATAATCGTATACAGATTTGAGCGGTTCGAGCGTTTCTTTGAGGATAAAATCGCGTTTTTCCACCGGAACTTTGTCCGGATCCGCAAACTCAATGGCGGCACCAGCCAGATCCTCGTCCGCACTGATGGCGTCAAGGTTCGCTACGGCAGTGTGCTTGATTGCGCTCTCTGCGATTGAATCGTCGTCCATAAATTCATAAATCGAAGGCTTATCCTTTGAAATTCCAACGCCTGTTGACATGTTTCCCTGAGAGTCAAAATCTACGAGCAGGACTTTTTTCCCCAGCTCTGCCATGTAAGCACCGATGTTGATAGCTGAAGTTGTTTTGCCAACGCCACCCTTCTGATTAACAAAAACAAAAATCTTTCCCATATATTTATATTATCGTATTTTTTTATTAAAATATATAGGGCTTGTGAAACATTTGTGAAACATTTTTTTATTGTTTCACGGGCGCACCGGCTACGCCGTCGGGCTTTTCGGGGTTCCGCTAACGCTACATTGCTACACTTCGTTCCGCAACGCTTCGCGCCCCTACAATCCCTTGCGCTTCAAGCTAAGCAAAGTAGAGGGGGCTCCCGAGCTTCGAGCAGGAAGAAAATTCCTCACAGAGCTTAAGAGTTCACGGAGAATTCGTCATACGGTGTTTCTCTCTGTGTCCTCCGTGCCCTCTGTGAGGAATTTAAAAAGGAAAACTATGATTTTATCTGTTACATTTTCAAAACCGATTAAAAACATCTCGGAAATCCTCGGGGCGGAATATACCCGCGTTAAAATCAAGCTGCTCACCGGCTCACTTTCTGCCGCTAAAAACGAGAATTACTTCGCCGAGCTTTACACGGAAACTCAGGTCTTCCACAAAAAAATGAGCGAGGCCGAGCTAAAAGAATTTATCGGCACTCACGCCGGCACTACCTTCAAAAACTGTGTCCAGCGTACCGAAAGCGAAGAAATCACGATTCTCGCCAACAAAAAAGGCAAAGTGACCGAGCTTCGCAAAGCGATTAAAGAATCCACAGATTTACACAGATTTACACAGATTAAAAATGTTTCTGCGGAAAAGTCTCCTGTGAGTGGGGGAGGTGGAAGTCCAGACCGGAAAAGCAAGAATTATCTTTTGCAGGAGGGCGTGCCGGTTCCTTTCCTTGTGCATTTAGGCATTATGACGGCGGAGGGCAAGGTCGTAAAGGCAAAATATGACAAGTTCCGTCAGATTAACCGCTTCCTTGAAATGCTGGACGACATCCTTGATGATGTAATGAAAGTCCGCCAAAGCGAAAATTCCCCTGTCTCCGAAAAAAATCCCCTCAGCATCGTGGATTTCGGCTCTGGAAAGTCTTACCTCACCTTCGCCGTGCAGCACTATCTCAGCGAGGTCAAAAAAATCCCGAGCGCTATTTTCGGCCTCGACCTTAAAAAAGACGTGATAGACTATTGCAGCACTCTGGCTCAAAAACTCGCTCTTAAAAATCTTTCTTTTGCGGTGGGGGACATCGCTTCCTTCGGCGAGGAAAAGCAGCCCGACATCATCGTGACCCTCCACGCCTGCGACACCGCCACCGATTACGCCCTGGACTACGCCATCCGCCACAAGGCAAAGGCCATTCTCTCCGTTCCCTGCTGCCAGCACGAAATCAATTCCCAGCTTTCGACGAAAAATTTTCCGCCAGATTCACCCTTCGCGCCGCTATTGAAATACGGACTCATAAAAGAACGCTTCGCCGCCCTTGCCACCGACGCAATCCGGGCAGAGCTTCTTGAAAGCAAGGGCTACCGCGTGCAAATCCTGGAATTTATAGAAGAAAGTGCGACGCCAAAAAATCTTTTGATTCGCGCAGTACGAACAGGAAAGAAAAAAAACGGCTTTAAAAATCAATTAATGACAAAGTTAGGTTTATCTCAAACGCTCGCGAATCAGCTGAAAGCTGAAAACTAAAAAGTAAAAAGTAAAAGCTGAAAAATGGAGAGAAAAAATGAAGGATAGTGTCATTGCGGAAAAGACTGTTGATTTTGCGGTGAGAATCGTAAAATTTTATAAATATCTCTGTGATGAAAAGAAAGAATATGTTCTTTCAAAGCAAATCCTTCGGTCTGGAACAAGTATAGTGGCAAATGTCCGGGAAAGCAAAAATGCCCAGAGCAAAGCTGATTTTATCAGTAAGCTGAACATAGCTCTAAAAGAAGCCGATGAGACGTAGTATTGGCTAGAAATCATGGTAAAATCCGATTTAATAAAAGAAAATCAAGTTGAAGCCCTGAACAAAGATTTAAAAGAAATAATAGCAATGCTAGTAGCTTCGATAAAAACCCTACGAGGAAACGGAAAACTGAAAACGGAAAGATGAAAGTTAGGCTCGGGACATTGCTCGCTTCGCTTGCTCGTCCCAATTTTTAACTTTCATCTTCCAACTTTCCACTTTCCACTTTCAACTCTCTACTTTCAACTCTCCAAACACCTTTCCCAGCGAGTCGTGAATCACCAAATCTGCGTTTGCGTCTGCCTGAGTCTCGCTCTTGTTAATCAGCACGAGGTGCTTGCCCCTAAAATAGCGGATTAAGCCCGCCGCAGGATAGACCACCAGGGAAGTGCCGCCGATAATCAGCATGTCCGCGCTGGCGATGGCGTCTACGGCTCCGTTAATCACTTTGTCGTCAAGGCCTTCTTCGTAGAGGACAACATCCGGCTTTACAAGGCCGCCGCACTCACAGCGGGGCAACTTGTCCGGCGAATTTTCGCTGGCGGCGATAAAGTCGATGTCGTAGGATTTGCCGCACTTCATGCAGAAATTTCGCAGTGTGCTTCCGTGCAATTCCCAGACAACCTTGCTGCCCGCCATCTGGTGCAGACCGTCTATGTTCTGGGTGACCACCGCGCTCAACTTGCCGGCTGCCTCAAGTTCCGCCAGCTTTTTGTGGGTGATATTGGGCTGCACGTCTTTTATAATCAGTTTCTTTCTATAGAATCGGTAGAATTCCTGTGGGTTTGCGTCGAAGAAGGAGCGGGAAATAATCGTCTCCGGCGGGTACTTCCATTCCTGCTGGTAAAGGCCGTCCTGGCTCCTGAAATCCGGGATTCCGCTCTCAGTTGAGACTCCCGCGCCGCCGAAAAAGACGATTCTGTTAGATTCGTCAATCATTTTTTGAAGCTTTTCAATCTGCTCATCCATAATAATCTTCTCCTCAACCTTAAGAAAATTGGCGTTTATTCCGAAATTTTAATGGGAAACTGTAAAAAAATCAAAAAAAAAAGCAATAAAATTTGATTTTGTTTTTCAGTTGTTCTATCATAAGAGTAACTAAAAAAGTATAGGAAAAAGTAATGCAGAAAGGTCGGAGAAAAATCGGGTTTTTGATTTGTCTCATGGCGAGCGCTATTTCCGTCTCGGCAATGGGAAAGAGAGATGTCACGTATAGGGATGTCGAGGAAATGGACAGCTGGCAGGAGACATTCGATATAAATGAAAAACCTGAAGGCAAGTATAACATCTATGCGGAAGCAAAGGATAAGGGTGGCAATACCCAGATAGCTGGCCCCTACAACCTTTACATCGATCCAGATTCAGATTATGCGATTTCAGGTGTCACGAATCCGGCACCGGAAATGCGCGTTCCGGGCAACCTGAACATTGTCGGAACCTGTGTCGATGATGACAGCGTTTCAGAAGTCTGGCTCATCCTTGACGGCGGCGAACCGGTTAAAGCAGAAGGTAAGGAATTCTGGTCGTATTATCTCGACACAAACAATCTGGAAGAAGGCCCTCATACAATCGAGGTGTGGGGCGTTGATATCAACGGTCTGTCTTCTCAGGATAAGCCCAAGAAAAAGGCTTTCGTCACATGGAACCTTGACCGCCGTAAGCCGATTACTCAGGTTACAAACCATGCTCTCGGAGAACTTGTTTCCGGAAAAATCAAGATTGAGGGAAAATCCAGCGATGGAAACGGAATCAAATCCCTTTACTATTCTCTGGATAACGGCGAGTCATATATCGAATCAAAAATCTCAACGGACAAAAAAACAAACGAGACTACTTTTGAAATTCCAATTGATACCCGCACTTTGAAAGACGGTCCTGCAATCATGTGGTTCAAGGCTACGGATAAAATGGGTTCAGTCGGAATCTCTTCATATCTTTACTTCATTGATAACACAAAACCAGATGTGAGCATCGTGTATCCTCGTGACGGCGAGCTTCAAAACGGTATCTTCACTGTAGCAGGTTTTGCAAAGGATAAGGTCGGCCTGCAGTCTCTTTCATGGGAATTTGAAGGTCAGCGCGGTAATTTCGAACTCGTTCCGGGTAATCCCTACTGGTCAAAAGAAATTGATACGCGAAATCTGAAAAAGAGCACAAAGTTCCTCGTGACCGCCGTAGATACAGCTGGCAACGTTGTAACCATAGCAAAAGAAATCATGCTCAATCAGGAACTGGACAAGCCTGTGGTTGCCATACAGAATCCGCAGAATGGCTCGGCCCTTTCCGCTGAAAACGACACTTATGTTCTCCGCGGTATTGCCCGCGATGACGACGCTGTCGCATCAATCGAGTATTCTGTTGACGGCACCGGAACCCAGCGTATTGAGACCGACGGCGTTTTCAGCGTGGAGCTTGATGCAAAATCACTTTCCGCTGGCTCTCACAGAATCACTGTGTCTGCGACTGACATTCACGGTGTAAATGGAGACCCTGTCTCAACAACATTCACCGCGATGGGTGAAAAACCTGTGTTTGGAAGCGCAAAAATCAACGGTACGGCTCTCGTAAACGGAATGCTCGTGCATCCCGAATCGAATCCTGTCTATGAGGTCGATGTGTCTTCCCCCAGCGGAATTGCGTCATATTCATACATCATCGAAAGCGGTAAGGATGAAATCGTAGCATCGCAGGAGTCTGCAACAAAATCTCCGGAGCGCAGCCTTATCGTGCGGGTTCCTCTTGCATCGGTGCCGTGGGGACTCACGCAGATTACGGTTATCGCAAAAGATGTTTACGGGCGAACAACAGAAAAAAAATCATTCGTTGATTTAAAAGACCTCTCTTATATCCATGAAGATTTGCTGGACGCTCCTCTCTCAGAAAAAATCATTGAGGGTGAGGATGATTCCGGCGTAAAGGTTTCCATCGTCAGCATCAATAACGAAGAATATAAGGGCGGAATGACTGTTCCTGTTCCATTCGGGCCAAACAGTCCTGTCGTTGCCGTTTTCAATGTGGAGACCGAAGAAAAATCTGTTTCTGTCCAGTATTTAATCGAAGGCGACAACGAAGTCGGTGGCGATGTTACTCAGACAGGAAAGGCTGAATTCATCAACGGACATTATGAAGTCAAATTGGCAAATCTTCCGTCGCGCATAACAACGCTTACGGTTACGGCAACGGCCGGAAAAATTGCCCGCGGAAGCTGCAAAGTCACTTTCTGCGTGGTCCGCCCCTTCCCTGACAAAAAAAGCACCTGGAAGCAGAATGAAATCCACTGGCTTCCTGATGACAATGCTGTTTTTGATCCGCTTTTGGGCGCATATGTCATTCAGGCAAATGCTCCATTTACGGGATACGCAAACATTGCCCTTCCTGTTACACCAAGTGTCTCAAACGGCGCATTCACGGTTACAAACAACGGGAAAGGTTTTGAGATTGTCGGTGAAAAAGATGGCACTTACAAGAATGTATCTGTCTCTGCCCGGGACGGAAGCGGCCGCTCATATTCGTCTGCTCCTGTAAGCATTGTTCTCGACAGTGCCGCTCCGGAAGTGGAAATCACGGCTCCCGCAAATCAGTCTTGGGTTCAGACAAAAACTCAGCTTACGGTAAAGGCTTCTGACGCAAACGGCATTTCCCGTGTGGAATATTCTCTCGATAACGGCGAGTCTTGGATTACAATGACCGGAAGCGGCGGCCAGTACAGTGCGAATGTAAACGTCTCGAATCTTGAGGACGGTCTGGTCGGAATCGATGTGCGGGCAACTGATTCAACTGGTAAAACAAATGTAAAATCAATTGCGATTAACAAAGATACTGTGGCTCCTGAGGTCGAAGTCATACTTCCTGGCGCAAATGACATCGTAAACGGCGAAAATCTGATCGCATTTATGGTAAAAGATGCGGGCCGCCTCGATAAAGTTCAGTATTTTGCTCCTGTAAAGCGCGGTTCTTCGCCTGTCGCTCAGGATATTCCTCTTTCTTCTATGATTACGACTCATGTGGGAACGACGGATAAACCGATTGACGATTTGATGGCATTCAAGTTTATTGACGCAATCGGAAATGAAACAGAGGTCAAGCAATGGGAATTCATCATCGACAACGTAAGTGATTTCCCGATTGCCGAAGTCCATGTTCCTGAAGAGAACGCCGTTCTTACCCGGGATTTTGAATTCTCCGGCGTTATCTATGATGATGATGGTGTAAAAAAAGATGATTTGGGTAATGTCATCGCAGGTCCGCGAATTTTCTACAAATTCGACAATGGTTCTTATGAGCCGTTGGAGCAGATTGGCACAAATTTCATTATTCCTAAAAAACTCACTGACTTCACGGATAATGAACACTCAATCACTGTTTATGCGGAAGATATCAACGGAGTTCGAGGCCCTGAATTCACCCGCAATTTCCGAATTTCTCTGGAAGAGCCGAAAGGTGCCGTCCTTACGCCGCCAATCAATGAAACTGTGCGCCAGACAATCAAGATGACTGGCGTGGCAAGTGATAAGAACGGTATCAAGGCTGTCTATGTTTCTCTTGATAACGGAAATTCTTACAATGAGGCTGTCGGAAATTACGGCCATGAGATGACACAGTGCAACTGGAGCTATGAATTCGATACGCGGGTTATTGAGGACGGAACGCATGTCGTGTTCATGAAGGTCGTTGACTGGTACGATATTGAAGGTCTCTATTCTTCACTTATCAATATTGATAATACGGCTCCACAGATTGACCTGATGCTCCCGCTGGACGATTCAAAGACAACCGGCATGATGTTCCTTTCTGGACAGACGGTTGACAACATCGAGCTTACAAAACTCTATGTTACGATTCGTTCTCTTGAGGGAAAAACCGTCAGCTCAAAGCTTGCCCGCACTGATCTCACTCCTGATGAAATCATCACGCAGGCAATGGATTTGTCAAATCTTGATGACGGCTTCTACAATATCGAGCTGACTGGTGTTGATGCCGCTGAGAACATCACCCGCGTAAGCCGAAACATTCAGCTCAACAAAAAAGCCTCAAAAGCGAAGGTTGACCTTTTGTATCCGCTGAATGGCGAATACGTGCAGGGGGTGTTCAATATCTACGGAACGGCGGTGAGCGAGTCTCCGATAACGTCTCTGGTTCTTTATGTGGATGATCAGGAAGTATCGGCCACAGAACTTTCAGAGAGCGGATACTTCAAATTCACCCTTAACCAGGCGATGATAAGCGACGGCCAGCACAAAATCCGTGTTGAGGCGACGCTTTCTGACGAGACAAAGATTGTTTCAAACCAGCAGTATCTCAATTACGCTTCTGTCGGTCCATGGATTACAATCGACAATTTCACTTACGGTGATTTTGCCATTGACCGACCTTACATAATCGGAAATGCCGGATATTCTTACGATGAAGAAGAGGTTGTCCGTGCAAATGCGAAGGGCGCGCCAAAAGAATTGAAAGAGTCTCTGGCCGGTAAAAACGTCAGCATGGTAGAGATTTCATTCAACAACGGCAAGACTTTCTCAAAAGTCTCTTCTTCTGGAAAATGGCGTTACCGCGTCGAAAACGAAGACATCGCCGAAGGATACCACTTCCTGCTTGTCCGTGCGACCATGAAGAACGGTGAGCACGCCGTAACGCGATGTATCGTTCAGGTTGACAGCACCAAGCCAACCATCAAACTCATTTCTCCGGGAGCAGGCGGTCACTACAATCAGGAACTTGAATTCTCTGGCCTTGCAAAAGATGACGTTGCCCTCAAGAGTCTTACTCTTGCCCTTCGTAAAGGCGACAAGGCGGCCTACGAGATTCCTGGATTCATTCAGGGACTGTATTTCGACTGGCAGTTCTGGGGCGCAACATTGTTTAATGTGGGTGCCGGTCTTACCTTCTTTGATGACAATGTTAAGCTTCAGGTTCAGTGGGGTCAGTTCACCCAGCAGCAGCGAAACCTGTTCGATAAATCAAGCCTTCGTTACGGCGGAAGCAATATTTTCGGCATGAAGCTGCTTGCAAACGTGTACTATCTGCCTTTCCGCTACTACTTTGGCCCAGATTGGGAATGGTTGAGCCTTAATGTCGCTGTCGGCGCAAACTTCTCCCGATTCGACCAGTCTGGCTCCGGCAAGCCTCAGATTCTTTCTGCAGGTCTCTTCCAGCTTGAATTCCCGCGCGTCACATTCTCTAGGCAGAAAATGTTCCGCACGATTGCATTCTACACCGAAGGTCAGCTTTGGTTCATTCCGACCGACGTTAATTCTGAGGAAGATGTCAAGAGTATCGTTCCTCAGATTTCATTCGGCCTGCGTGTCAACGTGTTCTAAAATAACATTAAAAAGGGTTTCTGAGGAATCTGAAAATTTTTCAGAAACCTCCTTTTTAAATGTCTGAATCGTCCTTAAACTAGCGAAAATCGTTATAGTTTTTGCAGCCCTCTTTTTGCTATCATTTATTCTCGAATAACTGTTTCTATTTTTAAATGCTAATGTAGCTATCAGTCGTATCCCACGGGAGCGGAGGAAAAGTATGAAAAAGGTATCTGTATCTAAAATTATTCAATGTGGCCTGAAAGCACTTTCGCTTTCTTTCTTGTTTTTTTCGTTTGTTTCCTGTGGTGAAGATTCGGGTTTGGGAGCTTCAATTGATACCAAGGCTCCGACGCTTTCTATTGATTATCCGCCGTCCGGTGCGGCAATTCGCGATTCTTTCATCCTTGCAGGCAGCTGTTCGGATGATAAATCCATTTCAAGGATTGTGGTCAGCGTAAAAAATCTTGACACATCTGTTGATTACGGCTCATATTCCGCCACAGTCTCGTCAAATCAGACTTCATGGCAGCTGGAACTCAATTCATATGATTCTGCAAATTCAACTTACTGTAACGGCTGGCAATATCCTGACGGTAAATACGAATTCACGGTTACTGCATTTGATAATGCAGGCAACAATTCCGGCTCAAGCTCGCGTCAGTTTGAAATCGACAACACGGCTCCAGTCTTTATCATCTCGAATCCTGGCGTTGTGAAAAGCAATAACAAGTCTGCGTCTGCTTACGGCTCGCTTTTTACAATCGACGGTACGATTTCTGACAATCATACAATTTCCCTGATGGACGTAAAAATTTACAGCATCGACGGAACTCTTGTATCTTCAGAAACTTATGAGGGAAGCGCCGTTGATTTCTACCGCGAGGAAGACATTGCTACGGCCGGCGGCTCAAGCGTCACAATCGCGCAGTATTCAACTTCATCCGAAAAAAAGACAGTAAATACCCGCTACTCGCAGTTGCACCCAAGCGATTCGGGAACGGAATATTATTACGCGGAAATTGCTGTTTATGATTCAACCCAGATTTACAAAAATCCACCTGTAAACAGCGCAAGGTCGGCCGCCGAAATCGACACGGATTCATACGGAAACGCTACCTCAAAAGTGTATTTGTACGATGATGTTTACACAAGCTTAATGAGCGCAAAGAAAGGCCTCGGATTGAGCGCATCTGACCTTAAAGACATTCTTGCGGGACTGAGAACGGACGAAAAGGCTGTGAGCGCAAAAACCATCCTTAGCAATTCGGAGAAAAACACTTCCTTAGAGGAAAATCATCTGTATTTCTCTCTCAATCCGGAGGCGAATCCGACATACACGATTTCTGGTTACACTTTCGGTTTCGGCTCGGACGCAGAAACAGAGAGCGACTCAAACAAAACCGACGTTATTCAAAGCGCGTCAAACGGAAACACCGTGAACGTCACTGTAACTTCTGGTCTTGACGGCGTAAAAGTCGACCCTTCTACTTTGAAACTCTGGATGTACGCTTGCGACGGAAGCGAAAAGCCCAGTTATGAGGACGCAAGAAGCGCAATTTCTTCTCTTGTTTCGAAAGTCAAACTGGCAGAAGCGGCGGCGAAAAATGACGGAGCGGCGACTATAACCGACTCTCAAATCGCTGAGCTGGCCGAAGACAACTGGACTCTCGTCTACGACTACTACGAGTACAACGGAAGCACTGTCGACGTTAAGTCGATTGCGATGACACTTCCAGCAAGCGGAATCGTCCTGAACAAATACTACATTCTCGCCGCCACAGGATACGACGCCGATGACATTGAATTCTCTCAGTCAATTATCTATGGTTTCGCAGGAAATCAGATGGGTATCGCTCCTACAATTGAATTCCTTACGCCGGATAACGGTGACTTTGTGAGTGCGGATACTCTTGAATTCACTGGTACCGCCTTCGTGAACAACGCTGATTTGAAAATGGACATTCTTAAAGCGACGATAAAAGCCGCAAACGGAAGCGTGGCCGTCGGAGCCGAAGATGGATACACCGTCACCCTCACATACGATTCTGCCAATGAAAATGGAAGCTGGACGAGCACGAACATCGATGCATTCAGCATCAACGGAAAAAACTGGACTTTCAAACCGTCTGAAATCGACGGCTTCCTCAGCGGCACGATCGATGCCACAAAGTACACCCTTGAGATTTACGGACGATCTTCTTCCGGACACGATGTCACCATGTCTTCAATGGTTCAGCTGGACACGACGGCGCCAGTCGTCAAAATCACGTCCGTCACGCCAACTGTCTCTGGAAGCGATGTGAGCGATGTGGTCAAGGCTTCCAGCGGATATGCTGAGGACAACGTTTACGTCAACGGAGCCATACGCATAATGGGCTCAATCGTGGAGCAGAACCTGGCGGAAGTCACCTACGATATTTGGGCTTCCAAAAATTTGACAGAAACGCTTTCAGCAGATGACTCAATTCTTGAGCAGATTAAAGCGGCCACAGCAAACAACCCGAATATTCCTGCTGCCTACGACGGAAGTCTCGGATCTTCGAACTCAATCGATGTTTCGTTCATGACTTCAATGGTTACTCAGGGAATGATTAGTGCCGGTGTTATCACTAAAGACCAGCCAATAAAAATCCGCGTGGTCATCACTGCAAAGGACGAAGTCGGCAACACTGGAACCTATTCTTCTGACGAATACAACGGCGGAAAAGACTTCATTATCTATCAGGAGACGGACCGCCCGCAGATTTCATTCGGAAACGCATCTGAGGACGTGGACAGCGAATCAGAAATCAATTCAGAGACAAACCTCTTTTTGACGACCAATAACAAGCTTTCTGTTACATTCTCAGACGACGATGGAATTAACTCATACGGAATTACTGTAAAAGATTCTGACGGAAACGAGCTTGATGAATACTCGATGTCAGTTACGCCCAGCAAGTCATTTACATCTGGAGGCAAAACCCTGACTCTGCCTATTGACGTGGGCATCTACAAGGTCACTGTCACTGCGACTGACGTAAACAAGTCTAAGACAGGTTTGGAGGCGTCGGGAATCTACGGTGAAGTCACATCAAAAGAATTCTATGTCGCAATCGATAACGGTGCGCCGACAGTCAGCGTGGACAGCGTTGCGGCCTATCTTTCTCCGAACGACAAAATTACCGGCTCCGTAACTCCGACCGTAAAGAATTTCAACAACGGAACATCTCTCTCGTCTGCCTTCCTGGATTCCGATCTTAATGAGCTTGCGTCTCAGCCGGCTTCGCTTGATAAGACGGAAAACGGAAGCGCATGGTCTCTCTCGCTGGGCTCAATGCCGTCTGCTACAAGCGGCAGCTACATCTTGCGAATCACCGCTACCGATAAATACGGCCAGAAAGGAAGCGCGACTGTCAAGTTCGGAATGGACCCGATTGCTCCGACAATCTCTGACGTGATAACGGCCAAGGACGTATACCTCGACGAGTCTGAATATGTCTCGATTACGGCTAATGTAAGCGATGATGAAAACGGAAGCGGAATCGCATCTTTTGGTTATTATCTTTCCACGAGTGACACGGCTCCTGATGGCTACGCTTCTGTTGAATGGATTTCAATGAATCAGGGCGCGTCAAACTGGAACGCTACTGTTCCAATAAAGACATACGCCACAACAAACAACTGTGAAGACGGAACCGTATACATCTATTATGCGGCGAAGGACAACGCCGGAAACACGACGATAAGCACTTCAAAGACGACTCTCTCATTGGATAAAGAGCCGCCAGCCCTTTCTGTGAATGAATTTGCGGAATATGTAAAAGAAGGCGAGACTCTAACAATCAGCGGTAGCTATTCAGACTCTCACGGAATTGCGGAAATCACTGCGACTGCCACAAAAGACGGGGCTTCGGTTTCAAGCGGATACTCATTTAACGCATCTGAGGGCACGTTCACGATTACTGTGACTTCGGATGGAAGTAACGACGGATCGTGGGCCTTTGGAGTGATTGCAAAAGACAATGCCGGAAGAACGACGGAACTTAAGAACCTTACATCAATCGTGGATACAAAGAAACCTGTCTGGAAAGAAGATTATGCGACTTCTCCCTTCAAGGTAAACAACAAAGCCTTTGAGTCTGGAGAAAACCACAGCTGGTACAATTCTTCTTCTTTGCCATTCCAGGGCGCATACTCGGAAGAGGGCAGCGGAATCGACCTTGTGTACTACTCAATCATCTCTGCGGACGGAAGCTCGACGGTTCCTTCTGGAAGCACGGCGGATAATCCGGCTTTCTCTGAGGATTATTCATTCTCAACGAAAGACGCAGGCTCAGTGGAGACCTTCAAGGCAAACATCGGGGACTTCACGAAGTACGTGAATAATGGCTCTGCTGTGGCGAACAAGATTTTCTTCAAGGCCGTGGACAACGCTGGAAATGAAAGCGAAGTGAAGTCATTCGACATCTATATTGACAACGAGTCACCGAACCTGGAATCTGATAATTCTGGAACGGTCTACTCTAAAAAGACAGCCGATATCGAAGTAAACGGAACCATGAGCGATGATTCTTCTGGCGTGGCCAGCGTCGTGCTGACAGTTTCAGATACGGCAAGCACATCTTCTTTCTCTCCTGCTGAAATCACTGCAAATTGTTCGGACGGAACATGGAATGCAAAGCTTGAGGGCGGCAACTCTGGCTCTGGAAAACTTCTTTCAACTCTTGAGGACGGACACGTCTACGCAGTGAAAGCAACTGTCACGGACAAGGCTGGAAACTCTTCTTCTTCCACAATCTTCAAGATTCAGGTGGACACGACGGCTCCGACTATCGGAAGTAACGTGACAATCGAAGATACAAGTGATTCTGTTGACCCATATTACGACAAGACTTCAGGTAAATACTACATCAACAATGAGTCTGGAAACAAAATCACGATTTCTGGAAGCGCCAGCGACGCGGCTTCGGGCGTGGATTCTGTAAAGCTCGTGGTTGTCAACACAGCAGATTCAAGCAAGACTCTCACTCCTGATGTTGTCAATAACGGCGCATGGACATTCTCTGAACTCGATATGAACGACTGGACTGGAGGCGCAACAGTTACAATCACTGCCACCGACGCGGCCGGCAACACAAGCGAGGAGAAGTCACTCGACATCGTATTCGACAACGCGGCTCCTCTGATGCTCCACAAACCTGACGCGAAGAACAAGGATATCTACTTCCGCGTGGGCGAGAACGACAACGACAAGCTTTCTTCCGACAGCTCAAAAGTCGAGAGCGGAGAAACTTGGTCTGATACTCTCGATAAAGACGTAGGCGGCAAGTATTCATACGGAACGTTCGGAAACGCCAACACAATCAAAGTTCGCGGAACTGTCTACGAGACTGGAAGCGGCGTGAACATGATTTACTACAAGCAGTTCACATCCGCGCCAAGTTCTTCTGATTTGACAGACTTCCTCTCTAGCTATGAGGATTTAGCAGACGGCTACTTTGGCCTTTTAAAGACCGCTGAAAAACGCCGCGTCACATACAACACTGATAGCGGAAAGAAATCTGTGGAAATCACGTCGAACTTCAAGACGACAATCGCCGATTTCAAGGAAGAGAGCAACTATCTCGTGTTCGCAATCGTTGACAATGTCGGAAACGTGGCTCTCGATGAACTCAAAGTAAACTATCTCGAAAAAGACGGCTCCATTGCGGATATCTCGACTACAGGCGCGGCTCTCAGAGACGGCACCGTTGACTCTGACGTTGACACAAACACCTGGAACGCATCTTCAGGAGAAGGAAATGCCTACTACGCAATCAATGTAGACACTGTTGTTCCGACAATCGAAACGAACGTCACAAGCAATATCCTCACGAACGCGAGCCTCAACGATTCTTCTGTCGCTGCTACAGCCACGGTAATCGAGAAGATTGGGGACGACTACGTGATTTCGGGTAAAGTCACGGACAGTGCGGCCGGAATCAGAAGCCTTGTTGTGGAAGTGAGCGGAAAGACAATTACGAAGGACGACACGACATACGGAACTGTTTCTTGGGAATCTCTTGAAGACAGCACAAAGAAAAGCACGGAACAGACTTGGACTGTCACGCTCAAAAAGGCCCTCTTCTCTAGTGGCACGACAACATATCCGCTTTATCTCACCGCGACAGACGACGCAGGAGTCGGAAACAGTCAGAAATCGAACGTCGCCACAATTGTCCTCGATGTGACCGCTCCGACCGTAACGCTCACGGCTCCAAGTGATGCCGACACTTCTACCACGGTTCGCGAAATCAACGGCGTGATTGATTTGAGCGGAACTGTATCGGACGAGAACACATTGCCGGAAGAGCCTGTGATGGCTATTCAGTGGGCAGAAAGCGAATCCGCAAGCACGTGGAATGACCTTACCGTTACTTCAATTGCAGGCAACTACTCATACACTGTCACAGGATTCGACACGACTCAAATCACTGACGAATCTACAATCTATCTCCGGGCAAAAGCGAAAGACCAGGCTGGTAACATCGGTTATTCAACGCCTTTCAGCGTCAAGGTTTCCCAGGACACCGACAGGCCGGTAATCAAAATCACCAACCTCACCGATTTGGGCGAATCGGCTTCCCCGCGCTTCGTCCTCAAATACGGCACAAAATCTCAGGTCATCGCCACCGTTACCGATGACGACGGAATCGAAAAGGTTTACATTTCTGAAGAAGCATACACCGGAACTGGCACTGTGCCGACAACTTCGGACTACTCAACGACCAACGGAACTGTCACATTCACGCCGAGCGCGGACAATACTGCCGGAAAGAACGTTGACGGACAGAAAAAATTCTATATCTATGTGAAGGATGCGGCCGGAAAAGTCTTCTACACGACCTACAATGACGACAATTCCGCTTTGAACTACCTGAACGTGCCGAAAGTGAAGATTAATAACACACCTCTTACTGACGAGGCCGATTCAGCTGCTTTCACATATCAGTCTGACTCGACTTCACCGACTGTAGAATATATTCAGGCTCTCGCATACAAATCCGACGGAAGTACAATGAACGGCGCCCTGAACGAGGGCACTGGCGAATACAGTGAATACGAGAACGTGAGCGCGAGCTATGTTCTTGGCGGAAGTGAAAAGCAGAAGGCGAAATTCTTCGTGACTGCAAGCGACGCTTCGGGAATCGACGGAATCGCACTTGAAATCGCTTACACGGAGCTTGACGGAAGCACCGAAACAGCAAAAACTCTTCTTCTCCGCTCTAAAGATGACTCTGCAATCGCAGACGAAAACTACACGGTAAGCGGAACATTCACTCAGGACAGCAATGATGCGACAAAGGCAAGCTGGACAACCGACATCATCGATTTCAACAAAGTGAAGACCGGTTCCGTGACGGTCAAGGTTATTCCTTATGACAAGCTGGGCTTGGTCGGAAACGGAAACGCCACCTTCGCTGTGGACAACTCAGGGCCTGCAATAAAGATTTCTTCACCGGCCTCTGGCGAGGAATGTACTGGCGAAGTCACGGTTTCTGGAACAGCAATTGACGACGGAAGTGCCGGAACTGCTGATATCCAGTGGATTGTGCCCACAAATACAGAACGCACCACAGCCGCCTCAAAAACCACTGACGCAGCGAAGCTTGCATATCTTGCTTCTCTGTCTTGGAACGGTGGAAGCACTTCCCTTTCTTCAAAGGCGACTGTCTCTGCATGGATTTTTGACTTCGACGGAAACTATGACAACGCGACTTCTACTCCGGCTTCTTACATATTCAAGGCAGGAAACCCGAAGCTCGATGTGTACGACTCTGGCGATTTCGCCACAAACAGTGACTACGCTACAAGCGGATTGTATCTTCTCCCGGTTTATTTCATGGCTACAGATAACCTTGGAAACAGGACGGTATATGAATCTTATACATTGAGCCACAACCCTGACGCAGACAAGCCGAAGATTGAGTTCACTTATCCGACAACAGGAGATTATGATTCAGAAGAAAATAGGTATGTGACACTGGGAGGCACAATCCGCGTAACAGGTTCGGCCGTGATTCCTTCTGGAACTACAACAGTCGATTCTGTCTACGTTCAGGTTGCAAGCTCAAGTGCTTCCTTCTCTGGAACTGCTGCTGCTACCACAAGCGGAACCGACTCATACATCGACAAGAATACATACGGACTTTCAATTGTGAGCGCGTACACCGTGCTTGAATCTGTCCTCGGTTCATCTGTGACCGTTTCTTCTGATTCTGATGCGAAGAAATATGGTTTTGCTTCAAAAGCCGCAATGGACGCATGGTGGGGAATCAAGACGAACGGAAAGGCTTCTTGGAACATCGCCTTGAACTCGGACGGAAAAATGGATCCAGACGATAATAGCGGAACCACGAACGATATCACAATCCGCGCCTGCGGTGTGAACGCCGAGGGAAAATTCGGCGCATGGACCACTGGCGATGACGTTATCGCAATCCACATCGACAACGCGGCTCCGACAATGACGGCAGTGGTGAACCAGTACGGAACAACGCTGACTTCTTCAGACATCGTCTCTTCAAATGCGGCAATCGAAGCAAGCTCAAGCCAGACTTATGAGTCGGATATGTACCTCCGCGGCCAGTGGTATCTTGTCCTTGATATCCTCGATGAAACAGGCGTCTCTTCATTGACCGTAAAGAATTCTAATTCTGAGCTTGCTGAAGGCACGGGGTATTATGTCGCCACGATAAATGATGGTGAATCTGGAATCACCGATTCCACAACGAGTAAGAAAGGTCGAAAAGTATTCATCCCGATAAGCAGTCTTTCTGCGAGCGTGTCATACACGGTCACGGCCGTGGATGCTGACGCTACGGGACATTCCACGGCCCAGACATTCTCATTCAACATCGACAACACGGCTCCTAGTATGGAGAAAATCGCAGCCAACGGAAGCTCTGTTGACAGCGCAGATTTCACTTCAATCGAAGACTCCAACTATCAGTTCATACTTTCAGGCTCTTCTACAGACGAAGGCTCAGGCGTGGAGCACGTTCTCTTCTATTTCATGAGGAAGAACGGAACCACAGGAACAATCAAAACAAATGTTGTGATGGATCCGATGATTACAAGCGGAACAGAGGATTCTAAGATTCCGATGACAAGCCTCACAGAGCGCACATTCACTCAGGGAAGTGAGACCTTCACTCTGTATGCAAAAGCATATAGCGGAAGCGCGACCACGGAGACATTCACTTCTGATTCAGCATACGACGCTCACGTTCGTGTCGGCGGGCTTGTTGAAATCGACGGAATCCTCCATACGATTTCAGATATCAGCGGAAACACTGTCACATTCTCACCATCGCTCACTGCCGCAAAAACATCCTTTACGGCTTACTTCCCGGTTGCTCAGGTCATCGACAACAGCGCCACGGAAAAAGTCCTCTCATACTCAGCAAATCCATTCACCTTCGAGAAAGGCGATGACGGCGACTCAATGCCTGAATCATTCAGCAAGAGCGGAAAGACATGGACTTGGGACGCAACGATTCACTCTACAAACATACCTGACGGTCCAGTTTCCCTTGTCATTCTCGCATTCGACAACGCCGGCAACGTGGCTGGAAAGACAATCAGCACTACAATCACTAACAACGCTCCGCGCCTGGCAAAAGTATTCTTGGCCACGGACTTGAACAACAACAACAAGTTCGAGGACGATGAATTCGAGTCCTACAACATCATTGGAAAAGAAGGCAAGGAGCAGGAGACTTACGAACTCAGTTTCGCTGATTTCGGCTCAACTTATGCCTCAACTTCTTCTGGAACGTTCACGGCAAAGAACAAGCTGGCTGTTGTACCAGAAATCGTGGGCGGAAACGGAAATCTTTCCCTCGTGGCGAAGAAAGACGCGACAACCACCGATGCCGTCACGACTGCAAACGGAACAGCGATTTCCGCAATCGCAGACAAGACGACCGATGGAACAGATGCGACAACTCTAACTGCGACTGATGCTTCAAGCTACACGATTACGGCGAGCAAGTTCGCGGCGGCGGCTTCTGGAAACAAGTTCTACGCTTACGTGCTTTCTAACGCTGTTCTTGCAGGAAAGTCAGACGGCACGGCTCTGGAAGAAAGCGACGACGGAGAGGACAAGGCATTCTCATTCACCTTCTGGGATTCAACGGAAGAGCGTACTTCTGGAACAGACTCGCAGAACACGGTTCTTCTGGTAAAAGACTTCACCTTTGATTTGGTGGACGGCACGGCTCCAAAGACGGTAATCAATCCGTTCTACTGGAACGGAATCAACGAGAACTCAATCTACGATTCTGCCTCAGCTGCGACTTCGACAGACCTCAAAGGACACATCGAATTTGAGGATGACTTGACGGATGCGATAAAGAACTTGACTTCCGGCACAACAGCTTACGGAAGCGACCCGAAAGTTTCTGGAATCGTCACATTCACGGGCACTGCCTACGACGAGCACTCTCTTTCAGAAATCGACTTCGCATTCGGCTCTTATATGAGCGGCACGATTGCAACCTATAAATCGGAAGACTCGACTTGGACTGCAGGAAGTGGAACTCTTGATACTGACGGCTGGCAGGCGACCGTTTCTTACAAGACAGCCACTTCAATCGGCTACTACAAAGATGACGCCTACTTTGGGCAGAAAGGACACAAAGTCTACTGGACTCTCTCAATCGACACGGAGAAAATCAGTGACGTGGCAAAACTTGATGTCGTGCTCTCCGTTACCGCAAAAGACTTGACTAAAAACGAAACGAGCACAACCAATGTAAGCACAAGGGCTGAAAGCAACAGCGACCACGCTGTCACCGACGGAACGACTAACCTTCCGACATACCAGATGGACGTAGTGCCGTACATCGTGGGCGTGAAGTCTTCCCTTTCAAGCCTCAAGAAGACCCGCTCAAGCGTCTATGACCGCACGGCTCTGGGACACTATCCTGTTGCCTCTACGGAAACAATCTACGTCTACGGATTCAACCTTAATGGCGGAAGCCTTGCCGATGACGCTTCGAACTGGGCAGCTCTCACAAAAATTACGCCGAGCACAAGCTACAAGTGGTATTCTGCAAGCGCAGCTCCTGTGGCAAGCGTTTACTCAGCCGCTTCCATCGCAAGCTTCACGAGCGGAAAACTCTGGGCAAGCGTAAACGATATTTGGGCACTCAACAACTTCAACGACAACGACGCCAAGGACGACTACCAAAAGACGACCACGAGCGCGACAGGCGACTACACGATTTACGCCAACTACCCGAACCGCCAGCCGAACAACGACTCGAACAACAATTTGACGGACGATGTGATTTTGGACGTGTGGGAGTTCAACAGCAAGGCGGCAAGACCAATCTCTGGAGTAATTTCTGATCCTGTAATGAAGATTAACCCATCTACGGGTATGATAGGCTTTGCATTCACCAATGGACCTCTTTATTTCTCAATGCCGGGAACTGTTGCGACTGCCACAGACAATAGAATTGCTGCAGGTGAAAATTCGTATGCTTACTGGCAAGGAAGCTATGACTTTATGTCATCTGTAGGCTTTGCCTATGACAGTGAAGGTCGTACATATGGAGTTGCGGCAGGTGGCGACATCAACGCAACTCAGGCAGACAGGTTCAGCCTTATGACAGACCGATGGGACATAAGTGGCGCTGCTACTGGCGGTTCATATGCTGGAAGCAATGCATTGAGACTTGAAGCAATTGCCCAGTATGGCGATTCTAATCGTGCCAATACAGGAACATTGAACTTTGACAAGAACAGAGTCAAGAGTCCGTCAATTGTAACGTCTAGAAAGAATACGACATATTCAACAAATATTTATATGGCGTATTTTGATGATTTGAATGAAGAAATTCGGTTCAGATATGGAAATTTGGCTGATTCTCAAACAACAAAAGCGAATTTCAATAATTACAATGATGCTTATAGAAATAATACTATAAATAATAACGACAACTTAGATAAAGGTAAGTATGATTTGTCTTATTGTCAGGTCATTGCGGATAGCACTGGAACTGCAACGCTTGGTCAGGCCGGTGAGTATGTCTGCATAGATGTTGTTAGTTCAAATAATAAAGATGTTGTAGTTCTTGTATGGTATGACTCGCACAGCGGAGACTTGAAATATGCATACAACACAAACCCGACTGCTGGAACAACTGGCAAAAACACAACAAACTGGACTGGTGTAAAAACAATCTTTACTGGTTCTGGTGAGTACTGTCAGCTTGTTGCCGACGCAAAAGGAGGAATCCATATTGCTGGCTATGACAGCTCAAATGGTGATTTGAAATATGCTTATTTAAGTTCATACGATGCTGATTATTCAGAAGATTCAGATTCATGTGTCGTGGATTCATATGCAATCATCGGTCAGAATTTGACTATTGATGTTGTGCTGGATTCAGCAGGGGGAAAAGCTATTCCGTATATTGGTTATTATGGACTTTCTTCAACGAAACCGAAACTTGCTTATAAAGTTTCTACATCTGTCGGTAATGGTTCTGTTGATGACGCTTACACCAGCAATTGGGAAGTTACATTGGTTCCTTCTTCTAGTAAAATACCTCAGGATAGGATTAATGTAGGACTTTGGAAGGATTCAGACGGTGTAAGAAAAGCAAGTACAAAAGGAACATCATCTGCTGGGCAGTATTTCGGTAAATGCTATGGAACTGGAAAAGATACTCCTGTTTTGGGCTATCAGATTCGAGAAAGCAGTACTTCCGGCTACATCGAAACCGCACAGATGAAATAATCATCAGGCAATCAGCAGAGTGGGAGCAACCTCCCCAAAAACACAATCGCCCTGAAAGGCACAAACCTTTCAGGGCGATTTTTTATCAATGCGTTATTCGGCACGATGTGAAAGCTCATTTTTGCCCTGAAACGCGTTCAGGCGGCTAGTTAGTGACAACGGAGGCTTCGCGTTCAAGTTCTTCTTTGAGAGCAAGCTCTTCGTCCAGAGGAAGGGAAACTACCTGTGAAATTTGCTCTAGAGTTCCAAGATTCATGCGGAGTAAATTCTTTGCGTTGGCGATGGCAGTTTCGTGAACTCCACGTTTCAAGCCTTCGGCTTCTCTCTCTTTTCCGTATTCCTCAACAATTCTGCACATAGTTCTCACTCCTTCCTTTTCCCTTCGAGCATAGCTCTTCG
Organism: Treponema sp.; assembly: GCA_017469785.1. Classification (GTDB taxonomy): domain Bacteria; phylum Spirochaetota; class Spirochaetia; order Treponematales; family Treponemataceae; genus Treponema_D. Next base: position 22,253 of record JAFUFU010000051.1, on the reverse strand, counting down.
GGAGACTCCTATGTTTTATGTCAAGCCCCTGTTTTTTTTTATATTTTAAGCACTCTTCAAAGCTTTTTCTGCAAGTTCTTCGCATTTGCTATAGAAATTTTTAATTTAAAAAATGACCTTTAGCAATGCTATCAACAGACATGCGCCTACAACATCGAGGACGAACTGCAAGACCGTGTTTTTGATTTTAAGGGCGCTTCCAAGACATCCGCCGATAAAGGAACCGACAATACCCACCAAAACACATACGATAAATCCGACGAGCGTGCTTCCGCCAAAGCTGACTTTCATGAAAAAGCCACCCAATAAACCAACGATAAGACCCATGATGATTGTTGCTATCATTTTTACCTCCAGCAAGTCTTTTAAATCTATAATAAGTTTATCACAATTTTTCAATTTATCAATTTTAAAAGATTTTCCCATGGATTTTTGCTATAATCTTTCTATAAATGAAATTTTGTTTTATTCTCTCCATTATGATTTCATCCCTTTTTATGGCTCACGGTCAGTCAGAACCTCTCGAAAAAATTGACGGCAATTTGGATTTTCAGATTGATTCTTCTTTCTATATAACTGAAATTTCTGACGAGCTTTTTGCGAAAATGTGGGGGAAGTCTTACAAGGAAAACTGTACGATTCCCCGTTCGGCCCTCCGCTATCTTCATCTTCTTCACAAAACGCTGGACGGTTCCACGAAGGAAGGGGAGCTTGTCTGCAATGTAAAAATCGCCGACACTCTCCTTGAGATTTTCAAAAAGCTCTATGTGGCGGGCTACCCGATTGAAAAAATCCGCCTGATTGACGAGTACGACGCGGACGACGAGAAATCCATGAGCGACAACAACTCATCCTGCTTTAATTTCCGCTTTATTTCCCACACGACCACGGTTTCAAAGCATGGCTCAGGTCTGGCGGTGGACATTAACCCCCTTTACAATCCCTATTACAAAACTGTCAATGGAAAGCCCAATATTGAGCCATTTAAGGGCGCGCCTTACCTTGACCGCAGCAAGAATTTTCCCTACAAAATCGACCACAATGATTTGGCCTACAAGCTTTTTACGGAAGCCGGCTTTGAGTGGGGCGGCGACTGGCAGGGTGTCAAAGACTGGCAGCATTTTGAGTTGAAAACGGAAAACTGAAAGTGGGAAGTTTTGGGCGCTCCCGCCTTCGGCGGTTGCGAGCACTCTCGTTGTCGTGCTCGTTTGGGTTCCGTGCTATCCGCACTTCATTCCTGCGCTCGCTAAGCTCGCTTCGGAACGGCTTCGCCGCCCCTACAATCCTTAGCGCGGGGCGTTGCGGGAGCTCCCGCAGAGGGGGTAGCGGAAATACCCGAACGGAGCGGAGAAGGCTGAGCTTGCTCGGACTCCTCTGGCGTAGTGAGAGGTATTGGAGCGAGGGGGAGACTTCCCCCTTTAACACTTGAACATTTTTTTGTATTTCTATAATATGAATATCGAGTATGACATTTTTTAAGATTTTGTCATAATGAAAAGATTATCGGGTCTAAGCAAGGGCGACAACGTTTGCCCTTGAGCCCGATAATGACGGTGGAGGAAAACATGTCTAAGAAGTATGCATTTTTGTTCCCTGGACAGGGTGCACAGGCTCAGGGAATGATTAAAGATGTTTGTGAGGCTTTTCCGGAGGCCCGCAAGGTCATTGATGAGATTTCAAAAGTAACGGGAAAAGATATTCCAAAACTGCTCTGGGAAACCGAAGCTGCTGAATTAAATAGAAGCGACAACAGCCAGCTGGCAATCACTGCGGCAAGTCTTGCCGTTATGGCAGCCTTAAAATCAAAGGGAATCGAGCCGAGTGCCGCAATGGGATTCAGCTTGGGCGAATTCCCCGCTCTTTATGCCGCAGGAATCCTTTCTTTTGAGGATGTTATCAAAGTTGTCTGCCAGCGCGGAACTATCATGCAGAAAGTCTGCGAGCAGATTGCTGAGGAAAACGCCGGAAATGCTCCTGGAATGAGCGCGATTCTTGGCCTTCCGCCGGAAAAGGTTGAGGAAATCGCCAATGGAATCGAGGGTGCTTATGCCGCAAACCTCAACAGCGTCAAACAGACCGTAATTTCAGGCACTGCCGACGGCCTTACAAAGGCTGAGGAAGCCGCAAAAGAGGCAGGTGCCCGCAGAACGGTCCGCCTTGCCGTTGCAGGTCCTTTCCACTGTCCGCTCATGCAGCGTGCCGCCGACAATTTCAAGGTGGTTCTGGAGTCCTACACATTCTGCGATCCGAAAATCACTTTGTTCTCAAATGTAACCGGTAAAAAAGTCACAGAGGGCGCGCCTGCAAAATCAAGCGCAGTTGACCACCTCACTCACCCGGTTCGCTGGACAGACGAAGAGAAAGTCCTTGCTGATTTGATTAAAGAAGATTCTGCAAACGAATGGGTTATCCTCGAAGTAGGACCAGGAAAAGTTTTGAGCGGCCTCTGGGGTCAGACAGAACTGGGCGCAACACTGGCATGTACGCCAGTTAATACAGCCGAGAGCATCCAGGCACTGTAGTATAAAATTCCTCACAGATAGGGAGCGTTAAAAAATTGCAAAGCAATTTTAGCGAGTCTCCCGAAGAGCTATGCTCGTAGGGGCACAGAGTTCACAGAGAAGGTTTTGTAATACAAAAATTTTTATCACAGTCTTGTTGTTTAGTAGAAGCTAGATTGAGATGTTAATATTTCTTTTACGAAAAACTCTCTGTGCACTCCCAAGCTCTGTGAGGGACAAAAAGGAGAAAATTATTATGTTGAAGAATAAAAAAGCACTTGTGACAGGAAGCAGCCGGGGAATTGGCAAGGCTATTGTTGAGGCATATTTGAAGAACGGGGCTGAGGTTTGGGGCTTGTGCTCTAAGCCAAGTGCCGCCAAAGCGGATTTGGAAAAACTTGCCGCTGATAACGGTGTCGCTTTCCACGAGATTTACGCTGATGTGGGAAACGCGGAGCAAGTCACTGAGGTCGTAAAGGCTGCTTTGGCTGAAGCCGGCACATTCGACATTCTTGTAAACAATGCGGGAATCACCCGGGACGGTCTTTCTTTTCGCATGAAAAAAGAGGATTGGGACGATGTTCTTCGCATCAACCTTACCAGCGTATTCTTAATCAGCCAGATTGTTTCCAGCAACATGATTCGCGCAAAGGACAAGTCTTGCTCCATCATCAACATGGCTTCTATCGTCGGTCTTCACGGTCAGGGCGGTCAGGTCAACTATGCGGCCTCTAAGGGCGGAATCATCGCTTATACAAAGGCTTTGGCAAAAGAAGTCGGAAGCCGCGGCGTTCGCGTAAATGCAATCGCACCGGGCTTCATCGAAACTGACATGACTGCCGTTCTCAAAGACGACATGAAGGCTCAGTGGGTTGAGGGCTTGCCGTTGAAACGGGCCGGAAAGCCTGAGGACATCGCAAATGCGGCTCTTTTCCTTGCCAGCGACCTCAGCACATACATCACGGGCCAGGTGCTTGGCGTTGACGGCGGAATGGGCTGCTAAAAAAATTACATACGCCACTTCGTGTCGTTGACATGAGTGGAAGTAATTAACTCGCCGCTTACGCGGCTAGCGTATCCTTGTAATTTTTTTAGCGACGAGAATTTTGCTTCGCAAAATTCTCGCGTGGTATTATCTGCTTTTTTATTGACGCGACATCCTGTCGCTGTTTAACTGGTCTTGCTTCGGCGAGGCCAGTTTTTTTTGTAAGAGGAAATTCCAGATCAAGCCCGGAATGACAGGGAAGCGAGTTCTGGCGGGCGTTATTCCCTTACCTTCCAGCCCAGAAGCCCCTTTCCCTCGCTGGAGAAAACAAGGGCTACCTTGTACATTTTCTTTCCGCTGACGGAAAATCTTTGTGAATAGCCGTTGGCGTCAATCTGGGCCAGGGCTTCTTCTGCAACCTCTTCAAAAGGCCGCCCCTTATCCATTTTAAGCTCGAAGACGAAAACGCTGTCCTTTGAGGCCACAACCACATCGCTCCGTCCGCAAACATTCTGCAGTTCAGAGACCACGCGCCAGCCTGTCATGCGGAACATGAGATGTGTGACCGACTCATAGTAATTCTCGCACATGTCCTTTTTGACCACGGTGGGAAGGTCTGCGATGGCGGACTTGATGATGTTGAGGGCTTGGTCGAGGTTTTTGTCACGCAGGGCGACCCTCAAATTGTTGATTTCAAGGCCGATGTCATCGTAAGGCACCGTGATGAATTTTTTAAGCAGGACATCAAGGAAGCCTTCTTCCACTTCACGGTTTGGAAAGTCCAGCTTATAAAGGCGGGTTTCCTTCTCAAAATCCTTAATGGTAAGATAGCCGCTCTGGTAAATCACAGGCAGCATGTTTTTTGAGTCCGGGTCGTAGTTCTTGAACTGATTTTCGTTTGCAAATCTGCCGTTTACGATGTTGGTAAGCTCAACCGGCTGATTCTGCAAGGTCTTTACGAGAAGAGAAGGCGTACCGCTCTCAAACCAGTATGAGCCGAAATCCTTGTCGGAAAAGCACTTTAAAAGACAGAAGGGATTGTAAACACCCTCAACATTGTGGGTAAAATGATAGCCGTCGTACATCTGGGCAAGTTTGGCCTTTGTTTCTTCAAGGCTCATTTCCTGTCGCTCTGCCAGGGCCTCAATCTCCGGCATAAAATACTTTTCCAGTTCACTTTCCGAAACACCACAGATTGACGAATAGCTTTGAGTGAGGCTGATGTCGTTGAGCTGATTAAGACCGGAGAAGATGTTCACATGGCTCACCTTCGTAATTCCCGTGATGAAAAGAAAGCGGATGTACTGGTCGCAGTCCTTTAGCGGGCTGTAGAAGCTGCGCAGTTCCTGTCGGTTCTGCTCCTCGTACTGGGTGTAAAGGGCGTCCAAAATTGGCTTGTCGTATTCGTCGATTAAGATGACCACCTGCTTTCCGGTCTTTTCGAAGGCACTTTTGATGATGTTTTTGAGCCTTGGTGCCGCACGGGAATCAGAAACGGCGACATCATATTTCTTTTCATATTCAGAAAGAACGGAATTTTCCAGTGATATCAGGCAATTCAAATCAGGGTAATTATCAGCACCAAAGCTGATTTTTATAACAGGATATTCCACCCAGTCCTTTTCCAGCTTTTCGATTGCAAGACCCTTGAACAAATCTTTTTTGCCCAAAAAGTAGGCTTCAAGAGTGGAAAGCAAAAGACTTTTTCCGAATCTGCGGGGGCGGCTTAAAAAATAGGGCTTTCCTTCGGTGGCAAGTTTGTAAACGAGATGAGTCTTATCTACATAAACAGCGCCGCGATTGCGTAAATCTTCAAAATCCTGAATGCCGATTGGCAGAAATCGATTAGCCATGGAAAAATTATAGCATAGGAAAAGGAATCTTTCTATAAAGATAGAAGTTGCTTATTCTTCTTCGTCGCTTTCTAAATCGCTGGAGTCCTCGTCGTCATAAAGTTCGAAGAGCAAATCACTTAGCTGGGAATATTTGGCTTCGTCTTCCTTGAGTTTTTGGGGATTTCTTCCGTCGATTACAAAGTTGTCCTGATAGTTTTCCAGACATTCTGCTATGAAGGCGAACTCGTCTTCTTCAAGTTCCTCGTAGAGTGAATCGATTCCCTTGATTTTTGGAACAATGTAGCTTAAAAGTTCCAGAACCTCCTCGTAATCTTCGCGGATTACCTTGCTGGCCTCTTTTTTGCCTTTTTCGGCTTCAAGCTCTTCTTTTACTTGCTTTTGTATTATGGATAATGATTCAATCAAAAGTTCATCGTCTGTCATTTTTTTCCCCATCAAGGATAATCATAACGATGAATCAAAGTTTTTTCTATATAAAATATGTCTGGCTCTTGTACAAAATGACAAAAAATGATATTTTGTCATAATAGAATTGAATTGGGGGGCTTCCTGCCTTCGGCAGGCCGGGCTTTGCGTGGTTCCGTGCCAGGCACTACATTGCGTCGTTCGCGTCGCTCACTATGCAACGGCTTCGCCGCCACTCCAATCCCTAGCCCGAAAATTTGCGGGATATATTTGCATCATATTGACGCGGCATCCTTGCCGCTGTCTTAAACAGGAGATTTATATGCGAAGAGTAGTTGTAACAGGACTTGGTTGTGTTTCACCATTGGGAAATTCAGTTGACGCCACATGGGCGGCCCTTAAAGCTGGGAAAAGCGGAATCAACACAATCACACATTATGACAATGCAAACTTCAAAGTAAAATATGCGGCTGAGGTAAAAGATTTCAAGGCTGCTGATTATATGGATTCAAGCGCAGCCCGCAAAATGGCTTTGTACACACAGTACGCTGTCGCCGCTGCTAAAATGGCTCTCGAAGATTCTGACCTTCTCGGAAAGGCTGACATCCTCGAAGATACTTCTGTTTACCTTGGTGTCGGTATCGGTGGTCTGGAAGTTACAGAAAGCACAATGAAGGCTTACTTCGACTCAAATCAGACCCGTATGTCACCGATGACAATTCCTATGCTCATTCCAAACGAAGGAGCGGGAAACATTTCTATGGCTTTCGGCCTTCACGGAGCAACACACACTGTCGCTACAGCCTGTGCTTCAGGAACTGACGCAATCGGAAACGCTTTCGATGAGGTTAGAAGCGGCCGCTACGATGTAATTCTGGCCGGTGGTGCCGAGTCAACTCAGTGTGGTTACGCAAACTTGGGCTTCTCAATGCTCCACGCCCTTTCTTCAGGATACGCTGACGACCCGACAAAAGCAAGCCGCCCATTCGACAAAAAACGCGACGGATTCATCATGGGTGAGGGCTCAACAATCCTCGTTCTCGAAGAGTATGAGCACGCAAAAGCCCGCGGCGCAAAGATTTACGCTGAGGTCGCAGGCTACGGCGCTTCTTCAGACGGCTACCACCTCACAGCCCCCAACCCGGACGGAGTTTGCGGAGCTAAATGTATGACAATCGCAATGAAAGACGCTGGCGTTAAACCAGAGGAAGTCACATACTACAACGCTCACGGAACTTCAACAAAACTCAACGATTCTGGCGAGACAAAAATGCTCCACATCGCTTTCGGCGAGGCAGCTTCAAAACTTCACATTTCTTCTACAAAATCAATGACAGGTCACTGTCTTGGTAACGCTGGTTCCCTTGAGGCAATGATTTGCGTTAAGGCAATTCAGGATTCATACATTCCTGCAACAATCAACCTTGACGAGCCGGATGTAGAAGGCGGCTGTGACCTTGACTACACCCCGAACAAGGGCCTTGAAATGCCGGTCAATGTAGCCATGAGCGCAAACTTCGGCTTCGGTGGCCACAACGGCTGTCTGGTATTCAAGAAAGTACAGTAACTAGCATAAACCCTAAGAGGCTCTCGGCTGGAACCCGCCATAAAACTCGCGGTGAACAAGTTCAAGCGAGTTTTTGTCGGAACCCAGCCTACGCCTCTTAGGGCATATTCTTTTTATGGCACTTTCGTGAGTGCCAAGCATCTTACATAGGAGCGTTTATTATGGAAGCATTTACTGATATTGAGTCGCTTTTGCCGCACCGTAAGCCTTTTTTGTTCGTGGATTCAATCGACAGCTACGATGAGAACGGCTGCGTTTGCCACCGCACTTTCACTGACGAGGATTTTTTCTTTAAGGGACACTTCCCCGAATATCCTGTAGTTCCAGGTGTTATCTTGATTGAGACAATGGCTCAGGGCGGCGGCGCTGCATTGAGCTTGCAGAAAAAATTCGATGAGGGAAGCCTTTTCTTCCTCGCGACTGTGAACAATGTCAAATTCAAGCATCAGGTTCGCCCGGGCGACAAAGTCCGCATGGAAGTGACCAACAAGCGCTGCACCAAAAACATGGTAGTCCAGTCCGGCAAAGCCTTCGTAGGAGACACCCTCTGCGCCCAAGCCGAATGGATGTGTTTGGTGGGCAAGGGCAACTAAAAGTAAGCACTTGCATAAATATGCAAAAAAATCGTATAATTATTGAACCGAGGGGACGACGGCGTTTGAACAATCCGAGTCCCCTTTATCATTTTTAGGAGTCTTGCATTATGAAAAGAATCGCTGTTGTTGCCGTTTTTTGTACGGCACTTTTGTCATTGGTGGGCTGCCAAAAAAAAGTGGAGCCAGGTGAATTTACTGTTGAAAAGGGTAAGCTCAAAATCGGAATGGAAATCGGCTATCCACCGATGGAATACTATGCTGCTGACGGAAAAACTCCGGCTGGTTTTGATGTTGAGCTTGGCAAAACTGTTGCTTCAAAACTCGGGCTCGAAGCCGAATTTGTTGACACTGCATGGGACGGAATCTTTGCTGGTCTCGATACAAAAAAATATGACTGTATCATGGCGGCTGCGACAATAACTCCGGAGCGCCTTGAGTCTATGGAATTTTCAAAGCCTTATGTCGGAAACGGGCAGACAATCGTTGTAAACGCTTCTTCTGGATTTAAGCCTGCTTCACCAGCCGACTTGGCTGGAAAAACAGTCGCATATCAGGCAGAAACAACGTCTGACCTCTTTATGGAAAAACTTTCTAGAAATGGGCTTGAGTTCGCCCCTGCTGAATTCGACAAAGTCATCAATGCTTTCGATGAGTTGAAGTTCGGCCGCTGTGACGCTGTTGTCTGTGATGCTCTTGTGTTCTCAAGCTATGCTGATGATCCGGCTTATCTTTCAACATGGGTTGGCAATGCTGACGAATATTTCGGCGTTGCAATCCGAAAGGGTAATACAGCACTCTTGGAAAAAATCGACGGTGCTATTGATGAACTGATTGCTGACGGTACAATGAAAAATTTGTATCTCAAAGTATTCGGTGCGGATTTGACCGACACGCTTAAATAAATTCTTTTTCGGGCAGAAAAAATATTTTAGCTTCTGCCCGGCACCGTAAAAATTGGAGTAAAAATGACCGCTTTACAGAAAATTATCGGATGGATACCGGCCCTCTTGGACGGTGCTAAAATCACGATTCTGCTTACGCTTACATCAGTTGCCGCCGGTATTGTAATTGGGCTTTTTCTTTCTCTTGGGAAAATGTCTAAAAAACAGCTGCTTAAAAAAATCTGTGGCGCATATATCTTTTTCTTCCGTGGTACGCCGCTTTTAATGCAGCTCTACTTTCTGTATTTCGGTCTCCCAAAAATCTTCCCGTTTCTCACGTTGCGAAACAAATTTTTAGCTGCTTTTATTGCTTTTGCCCTTAATTCTGGGGCATACATGGCGGAATACATTCGCGCTGCCATTCAGTCAATCGACAAGGGGCAGAAGGAAGCGGCTCATGCACTTGGCTTTAATTACTGGCAGACGATGGCGCTGATTATCGTGCCTCAGTCAATTCGCCGCCTGATTCCTGCAATCGGAAATGAATTTATCATGGTTTTGAAGGACGCTTCTCTCGTGTCACTCATTGCTTTGGAAGATATTACAAAGGTAACGAGAAGTATCGCTTCTTCTTCAGGAAACGAACTTGTTTATATTCCGGCGATGATTCTCTATCTGGTTATCACGGCTGTGTTCTCGGTTGTCTTTAACCGCACGGAAAAACGATTCAGCATTTACGAATAATTGCAGAAAGGGGATTAAAAATGAGTGATACAAGTATCATTAAGACTGAAAATATAGACGTTTCTTTTGGAAATCTGCATGTCTTGAAAGGTGTGTCTCTTACTGTCAAGGCAAAGGAAGTTGTCTGCATCATCGGGCCTTCTGGTGCCGGAAAGTCAACGTTTCTGCGCACTCTGAATCGTCTGGAAAAATTTGACAGCGGAAAGATTTTTGTCGATGACGCGCTTCTTGATGAATACCAGAACGGAAAGCATGTTTTCAAAATGCCGAAAAAAGAGCGGGCAAATGTCCTGCTTGAAATGGGAATGGTATTCCAGCGTTTCAATCTTTTCCCACACAAAACCGTGCTTGAAAATGTTATGATTGCCCCGGTGCATGTGAAAAAAGTCTCCAAGGAAGAGGCCAAAAAGCGCGCGCTTGATTTGCTTGAGCGAGTCGGATTAAAAGATAAAGCCAATGAGTATCCAAACCGTCTTTCAGGTGGTCAGCAGCAGCGTGTTGCGATTGCCCGAGCTCTTGCGATGGAACCAAAAATCATGCTTTTTGATGAACCGACTAGCGCCCTTGACCCGGAACTTGTAGGTGAGGTTCTCTCTGTTATGAAGCAGCTTGCCGCTGACGGCATGACTATGATTGTTGTTACCCATGAGATGGCATTCGCCCGCGAAGTAGCGAACCGGGTTCTTTTTATGGAAAGCGGTAAAATCGTTGAAGAGGGAACTCCTGCAGAAATCTTTGGCTCACCGAAGAGCGAGAGGTTGCAGCAGTTCCTTAAAAGCGTTCTTTAATCTTTATTCTTGATTCTGCTGGCAATTTCTGCGGCTATAGTCGCTTTTTTTTCTTTGGAAATGTAAACTTCGTTGCTGAGGCCTGCCAGCGGGGATGCCGTTGCGGCAATCCAATAGCGGGCTTCGTATGACTGTTTGTCTGGGGTTCGGCATTGAGCGAGAACTGGCGCGAGACCTGTCGCCCGGCACAAATCTTCCTGTGCCGACTCTGTGACAAGGAAGTTGAGCAGCGCTTTGGCTTTTTCTGATTTTGTCTGTGGAACAGCGTAGTATATTTTTCCTGTGAAAATCCGTGAATTTGCTGGCAGTGCAGACGGAAAATAAATCGTGCTGAACCTAGAAATCGTTTTTTGTGCGAATTTTCTGTGATTTTCAAGGCTCAGCGCAAGAACGCTTGAAAGCCGGCTAGATGCAAAGGCTTCCACGTCATTTTTTTGGAATGAAAATGTTCCCGGATGGAGAAATCCCAGTTTGTACCATGATTTTAGCTGCTTGACGCTTGTTGCAAGGGGCGAGTCCGGCTCGTCGCAAAGTTTCGTGGCTGCTTTGACAGGGTTTGATGTTTCTTTAAGGATTTTTACGGCGGAATTGTATGAGTCTACGCCGTCAATGGATTCTGCCATTGCCCCCAAAAAATCAAGGAAAAAATCCGCATCGCCACCTGCCAGTGCCACCGGGTAATCTTTTTGCCTTTTTTGAGCGCGGAGAAATTTCTCAACGTCATTCCAGGTGTTTATTGCGCCGATATTTGAGCTTTTGAATTCAGAAAGTTCGATGTTCAGTTCCAGATGGCTGGAAAGAAAAGGGAGAGCCGCGATTTTACCGTCAGTCGTTCTGATTGCTGAGCGCATTGAGGAAGTCATTCCCTGGGGGATATCTTCTAAAAGCAACGCGTTTTTTGGAGCCTCTTCGATTGCAGATTCCAGTGAATATCCAGATGTTGTAAAGATGATGTCGGCCTTGGGACGCAGAGGCTGTTTTGAAAGCGGGGCATCGCTCTTGTATTCAATGCTTTTGAACGCAATTTTATGATTTTGGGCGATTTGTGTGATAACTTCGTTTATTTCCTTTCGCTCTTGTTCATCAATATGGTAGAAAGCGATGGTTACTTCTCTTGAGGGAAGATTCTTAATGACGATGACCGTAAGCGAGGCTGCGGCGATGACTGCAAGGACACCAATCAGTGTTTTCTTTATTTTTGAAGATAAAACTTTGGGCTGATTCTTTTTGTTTTTCATATTTCTTTTATTATGTAAAAAAAAATCCTTGAATTCAAGCCATGAAAATGTGAATTCCGAATGGGAAAAAACCGATACTGTAGATATGCGCATACTCTTTTCATTTTTTCTTTTGATTTCATTAAGTTCTTGCATTGCTACGGCTCAGACAGAGGATAACTCAATCTACAAACTCCCGGAGCCAACAACCGAAGCTAAAGCGAGCGTTTCATCATCTTCTTTTGTTCTTGCAGGAAGTGAAAGCGGCCTTTATAAGATAAATTCCTCAAAAACGGCGATTCCACTTTGGCAGGGCGGCAAGGTTTCAAAAATCCTTCGTGCCGCTGACAAGACGAACGGTTCTGTAACTTGGTATTTTCTCACGAATCAGGGGATTATCGCCTCAACTGATTTGGTGAACTTTGAGAGCCGAAATAATGGGCTTCCATTTCTTACTATTAAAGAGTATGACGGTTCGAAGACGACATTTTTGAAGCAGCCCGCCCAGCTCAAGGACCTTTCCGTTCACCCGACTAAGGCGAATATTCTCGTTACGGCGACCAAAGACGACGTTTACATAACTTATGACGCCGGATTAAGCTGGAAATCTATTGGCTCAACATCTTCTTCCACATCAGGAATCAAAGCCGTCGCTGTCTGTGACATGAACCGCGCGGGAACAGGTAAGCCAGCGGTCAAAAACGAAGACGGCTCCTATACGCCGCCGGAACTTCCCCAGACAGATTTGGTCGTTTTCATGGCTCATACTATTTTCGGATTTTCATATTGCATGCCTAACGCCAAAAAAATTGCATGGAAGGACTGCAACGGCGGTTTCGAGAATATGAAAACCCAATCTTATCCCGACGAGATTGCCGACATCCTTCCTGTTGTCTTCTCTGATGAAAATGGTTTTCCTGTGACGGAAGTTTTTGTTTCTCAGAGCTATCTGCCAAGAATCTACCGCTTTGATTGGAAAAAAGATAGGGGGGAACTTTTGTATGCAGGAAACGAGCCTCTCGAAACCATTGATTCGCTTTTCTGGGACGGAAACAAACTCCTCTATACGAAAACCGGCGGACTTGCTGCTTACAATCCCGCATCAAAAACAAGTGATGCGCTTCCAGCTGAATATGATGTATGGAAAAATCATTTTTCGGTTCTTGGAAAGGGCGACACGCTCTATTCTGCATGGATTCCCGGCTCAGATGAAAAATCTTCCGGTCTCACGCTTGGAGAACTCTGGCTTCTTTATCCTGATGACGTGAATAATAAGTATGCGTCAAAAGCCCTTGACCGAAAGGCCATTTATGTTCAGGCCCACAAGCTCATGACAAAATCTGGAATTGAGCAGTACAAAAAAATCATAAGGGACAATAAACTTGATGCCATGGTCATTGACATGAAAGATGATTACGGCGGAATCCGTTTTGACCCCAATGACCCCATCATACAGCAGAAAGGATATATTTCGCGCTATAAAATTGACATTGATACCTTTGTTCCGGCCATGAAAGAGCAGGGAATTTATCTTGTTGCACGAATCGTCACGTTTAAAGACAAAAATCTTGCCGGCTACGGAAAAAAACAATATGCGGTTTGGGATAAATCGCTGAACCGTCCTTGGGTTGGAATCTCCGGATACGAAAAAGTTAAGGACGAGGCTGGAAACGAAACCGGAGAGACAAAAACGCTTTACTACGATGAAAACTGGGTCGATCCTTATTCTCCTGAAGTCTGGGAATACAACGTGCATATTGCGCAGGAATTGATTGCCAGGGGCTTCGATGAGATTCAGTTTGACTATATCCGCTTTCCAACGGACGGGAAAAATATGGCTAACGCTCAGTTCCGCTGGAGAAGCGAGGGAATGGACAAGGAGAGTGCCTTGGTATCATTCCTGCGCTATGCCCGGGCAAATATCGACGCTCCAATCGGAATTGACATTTACGGAGCTAACGGCTGGTACCGCTCTGGCACCCGAACCGGCCAGGACGTGGAGCTTTTGGCCGAGTACGTTGATGTCGTATGTCCTATGTTCTATCCAAGTCATTTCGAGCAGAGTTTCTTGAATTATGCTCCTGTAAGCGAGCGTCCGTACCGCGTCTACTACTACGGAACATATAGAAATACCGTAATCGGCCGAAACAAGCTGATTATCCGCCCGTGGGTCCAGGCCTTTTATCTCAACGTGAGCTATGACCGGGCCTGGTACAACAAGAATTACGTGACCCAGCAAATTTACGGCGTTCGGGACAGTGTGAACCGCGGCTATATGTATTGGAACGGAATGTGCCGCTACGACGATATTTCTCCGGATGTGGGCGACACGAAATACCCCGGCCCCTCTTACGAAGCTGATGCTAAGTACAGGAAGCCGGCCCTTTCTGGCGGCTCAAAAGCAGACTCCCTGCTGATGAACGACGGTGGCACCCGGACTACAAAAAGTCCAGCCGATACGGCCGCATGGGATTCAATCCGTGAGCAGGAGAGTCGCGATAATCTCAATGATAAATCCGGTTTCCCCAAACTGGGTGACATAAAAAAATTGTGGCAGGCATACAGCGAAAGTTAAAAAATGACGAACGTAAAATACACCCCTGAAGAGCCCATCGCCGCTATAGCGACGGCTCTTGCCCCCAGCGCACTTGGAATCGTCCGCTGTTCGGGGAGAAATTGCATTGAACTTCTCTCAAAAATATTTTCTCGTCCAAAGGCCCTGCTTGCGGCTAAGGGAAACACCATTGTGTATGGCTGGATTGTTTCTGCGGAGAAGTCTGCATTGGACGAAGTTTTGATTTCTGTTTTCCGCGCTCCAAAATCATTTACCGGCGAAGACATGGCCGAAATTTCCTGTCACGGTGGCGTTCATGTTGTTCAGTCTGTGTTTAATCTTCTATTAAATAGTGGATTCAGGAGGGCAGAGAGGGGGGAATTTACTTTCCGTGCGTATATCAACGGAAAAGCGGATTTGACCAAGGCCGAGGCTGTCCGGGAAATCATAGATTCTAAAACTAATGAAAGTCAGAGCAGGGCTGCAGGACGGCTTGCCGGAAATCTTTATGAAACTGTTGATAGCGTAAAAAAGCATATAATCGACACGCTTGCGGCTATTGAAGTTGAAATAGAATATCCAGAGGACGAAGAGACAATCGCTGATTCTTTTGATTCGGCAGAGCTTGAAAAAGCAAGGAATGACCTTGCTGAACTCCGGGATTCATGGAAAAGCGAAAAGATATATCAGGACGGAGCCAGGGTTGTCCTATGTGGCAGGACGAATGCGGGAAAATCATCGCTTTTCAACGCAATGTTAAAAGAAGACCGGGCCATTGTAAGCGATATTGAGGGCACTACCCGAGATTTCATTGAAAGCTGGATAGATTTTTCAGGAATTCCAGCAAGGCTCTTTGATACGGCAGGTCTTCGCAAGACCGATGATGCCATTGAGGCTGTGGGCGTTGAGCGCACTCTGGATTTGAGCAAAGAAGCTGATTTGATTCTTTATCTTGTGGATTCCCGTTCTGGAATGAATGAAGATGATATAGCCTTTGTTCAAAACCATATTTCGGATTCTGGAAATGGAACGCCCCTTATTCTCGTGTGGAACAAGTGCGACGCGACGGATGAACAGGAATCGCCAGCCTTTCCGCTTCCCCAAGTCCGCATATCAGCAAAAAAAGGTACCGGGCTTGGAGCCTTGAGCGAAACTGTCCGCGATTGTCTTTCTTCTGCAGGAAAATCTGAACGGAACGGTACGGGGCTTGGCTCGGAACGTCAGAAAAAATCAGTGGAAAAAGCTCTGGACTGTGTGAATCACGCGCTTTCGCTTACAGAAGAATATGCGCTTGATGCGGTTGTTCAGGATTTGGAAGATGCTTTGGACGCACTGGGTGAGGTAACAGGTGATGTCACTCCTGATGATGTGCTTGAGTCTATATTTGCTCATTTTTGTGTGGGTAAATAAGTTGCGGAATGGTAGACACTCTGATAAAATAAAAGAGAGCTATTTCAAAAAAGAGGATTTAACAGTGAAAATAATAAGAAAAGTCTTTGTGATAACAATGCTTGTTTTTTTCTCAGGAAGCTTCCAGCTTTTTGCTCAGGCGTCAGAAGAATTGAGTGACACATATCACAGAATTGACTTGGCGATTGCTGCAAAGTCTGCTGATGCCATCTCAAAAGTTCTGTCAGAAAATAAAAATACATCAAATTATCCTTTCATCGAAAATTACACTCTCAAAAAAACAAGGCAGCTCATTATCACTGACAACCTCGAATTAGCTCGCCAGACGGCACTTGCTGTCATCGATAACAATCTTGAAAATTTCGACGCTGTTGAACTATACTCTTACATTGATAAAGCGATTTTGAATCAGCAGGCTGCAAATCAGGCGGCTGAGAACCGCAGGCGTCTTGAGCAGGAGCGAATCGCCGCCCTCAACGCAAAATCTAAGCAGCAGCTTGCAAGCCGTGGAAATTATCAGCTTGTAAACACGGCTTCAGGGCAGGAAGTCTACCTGAACGAGCAGCAGTCGTCTTTTTCTTCAAAGATTTGGACTATCAAGCTCGGTCTTGTGGATTTTGTGTATCAGAAAGTTTCACAGCCCGATTATTCAAGCCTGAAATACGGTCTTGCTGTCGGTGCAAATATTTTCTATCCATCTGAGCGGCTCATCATAGGTGCAGACATCTTTGCCGATGCTCACATTGTCACGCTGTCTACAGAAGGCGCCTTCCCCAAGGAGCAGGAATCTGCTTCGAGCCTTGAGAGCGACGATCCTCAGGAATTCTTTTTCTCTGGGCGTTTTGTACCGGAGTTTGCATTTGCTGATTTCAGCAAATACATCTTCCTTCGTGCCGGTGTTTCAGGTCACATGCTGGCATCAAATGACCGTGAGCGAACGGGCTCTTCGGAATCTTTTATCGCTCCTGTTGTCGGTATCGCACTTGATAACATTCATTTCAGTGAAGTTCAGCTTCGTATGTTCGGCGATTACAACTTCGCTTCGTTGATGAATGATAAAATATCAACGGCCATGGAATTCGGCGGTTCAATCATGCTTCCGATGGCGGTTAATGACAAGACAAAAGTCGGAATTGAATTGGGGGTTCAGGACCTTCTCCTCTTAAAGAAAGAAGGCGAAATGGAAAACAGAGCAAAATTTACATTTGCAATTGGAGTTGGCAATGTTACAAAATAAAAAAACACTATTGTTGGCATTCCTCTGCTTTTTTGCAGCAGGTCTTATGTTCTCACAGACTTCAAGCTTGGTCACACGTTATCTTCAAAAGGCTGATGATGAATACACGGCAATGAATTATGAGGAAGCGTTTAAAACAATCAATGCGGCGTTGAAGTTGTCAGAGCGTGATGAAGTTCCCGGAAATGTCTATTTGCTTGCAACCCAGATTTACACAAAGTTGCTGGATAAAATGACAAAAACAAAGGATTTTTCACTTTATAACGATGTTCTCATGAATCTGCAGTCCTATCCAAAAATCAATGACGATCCTCAGATTCAGAAAAACATAAAGATAATCCAACAGCTTCAGGCTGATATCAAGGATGCTGCCCGTGAGGCCAAAAACCGCGAAATGATGGAGAGTATTTCTGAAAATCAGCGGGCTGGTCAGGAGGAAATCCTCAAGTCCATCAACGAAAGCAATGCGACCATGATTAATTCTGTCTCTGACAAGATGAACACGGCGATTGAGTCTGTCGGCGAAAAAACAGCAACTGCCGTCCGTGAAGTCAGTGAGCATACAACAAATACCATGCGTGAAATCAGCAAAACAAGCAACAAGACGATTTGGATTATCGCAATTCTCGGCGGTCTTATTTTTATAATTGTTTTTATTCTTGTCCTTATCGGAATCCGTGCTTCCAGCCGTGCTTCCGCAATGCAGGCTGAGCAGCTTGATTCAACGCTCAAACTTATTGCCGGAATGCAGCAGACGAACAATCAGCTTCTTTTGGGTGGTATCACTGATTTCGGTGGCATGGGGCTCAAGTCTGCAGGAAGTTCTCGCTGGGGTGTTGACGCTCTGCCGGCTCCAGAAATGACTGAAGATGAAAAAGCCGAGCTTAAACAACTTGTCATTGATTGCGAGAAACTTGGCGCAGAAATTGACGCTGCGACTAAGCGCAAGAACAATTCAAAGAACGTCAGCGAATTGGTCTATAAGCTGGCAATGCAGCTCGGTTTGAATCAGAATTCTTCGATGATTTATTTTGCCGCCGCAATGGTTTATGATGCCGGTTTCCTGGCTATTCCTGAAGAATTGCTCGAAGCCGAGTCTCTTACTGATGAGCAGCGCCTGCAGCTCCGTGACCATGTAAATCAATACGAACAGTATCTTGGCTTTGTTCCGCGAAAATACTGGCAGATTTTCAAGGAAGCGGCTCTCTATCACCACGAGAATACGGACGGAAGCGGCTATCATGGTCTTACAGGTCCGGATATCCCTCAGATTGCGCGCTTGATTCATGTCGCTGAAAGCTACAACTCCCTTATCAGCCGCCGAAATTACAAACAGATTATGGACAAAGAGACGGCTATTGAAGAGCTTGAGTCAAAGCCGAATCTTTATGATGTTGATGTAGTCAAAGTTCTTGACGCGATTGTCTAAATCAAAATTTTTGAGTCAGATACCTGTGCATGTCGCGGGTATCTTTTTTTTTGTTATTAAAACTGCTATACTTAATCAAAAAAGCAGGGGATGACCAATAAGTTCAAAAAGTGTCATTTTCGGGCTTGACCCGAAAATCTATTTGATTACAATACAAGAGATTGCCGTGTCGAGCACGGCAATGACTCATACTTATTGGACAGCCCCATTATATTTGGAAGAATATATGTGTGGAATTGTTGGTTATGTCGGCTCCAAAGAAGCGACACCTGTTCTTATAAACGGACTTAAAAAACTCGAATATCGTGGTTATGATTCGGCTGGCGTTGCCGTTCTTTCTGAATCAAGCGATGAAATTTTAGTCAGAAAATCAAAGGGTGCCTTAAAGTTTCTCGTTGAAAAAATCACCCAACAGGTCGTAAAGATTTCTGAAGATATGACTGATGAAGCCGCTGAAAATCGTTTAAAAGAACTTATTGAAAAAACCGGCGACATCGTAAAGGGAAATGTGGGAATCGGACACACCCGCTGGGCAACTCACGGTGAGCCAAGTGATTTGAATTCACATCCCCACACCAATGTTTCTGGCACAATCGCCGTCGTCCACAACGGAATCATCGAAAATTACGCAAAGCTCAAGGCCTATTTGCAGGAGCAGGGAGTTGTCTTTAAAAGCCAGACTGATACCGAAGTAATCGCCCACTTAATCAACTATTTCTACGAAAAATCAGGCGAGCTTTTTAAGGCTGTTCTTGAAACTCTTCACCGTCTCGAAGGAAGCTATGCCCTCGGCGTTGTCTGCACAAAATATCCAGACCGGGTTATTGCCGCCCGAAAGGAAAGTCCCCTTATCGTAGGCTTGGGCAAAGGCGAAAACTTTATCGCTTCTGATGTTCCGGCTGTCCTTGAATACACCCGCGATGTTTACTATCTCAATCAGAATGAGCTTGCAGTCCTTTACAATGACCATGTTGATTTGTTTGACTCGGACGGAAACAAGGTAATCCGCCAGCCTTCTCATGTTGAATGGGACATGGCCAGTGCCGAAAAGGGCGGATATGCTCACTTCATGCTCAAGGAAATCCACGAGCAGCCCAAGGCTCTTACTGACACCCTTCGACCCCGCTTAGTTTACGAAGGCGAAAAGCCAGTTGACATCAGATTTGACGAAATTGATTTTGGCGAAGACTGGAAGCAGGCAGGAAGAATCGTAATTACGGCTTGCGGTACGGCTTATCATGCGGGCGTTGTTGGAAAATACGCTTTTGAGAAATTCGCGCGGATTCCTGTGACCGTTGATGTGGCTTCTGAATTCCGCTACCGAAATCCTATCCTCAATAAAAATGATATTTTCATCGTTATTTCCCAGTCTGGAGAAACCGCCGACACTTTGGCTGCCCTCCGTCTTGCAAAAGAGGCTGGGGCAAAAGTCATCGCAATCACCAACTGTGTAGGCTCAACCGTAAGCCGTGAGGCAGACGAAGTGATTTATACTTGGGCAGGACCAGAAATCGCCGTGGCTTCCACAAAAGCTTACACCACCCAGCTCATGTGCCTTTATCTTCTTGCAATCAAGCTTGGAAAGGAGAGGGGAAACATTTCTTCTGCTGAATACGAGAATTTGCTCGCCCAAATTCAGCAGATTCCTGCAAAAGCCCAGGAAATCGTTGACAATCAGACTGAAATCCAGAAATTCGCTTCTCGGCAGTTCAATAAATCAAAGATTTTTTATATTGGTCGTCTCTTTGATTCGGCTTCTTCTCTGGAAAGCGCGCTCAAACTCAAAGAAGTCAGCTACATGCATTGTGAGGCATTTGCCGCCGGCGAATTAAAGCACGGCCCGATTGCCCTTGTTGATTCAGACACCCTCGTTGTCGCCATTGCCACCGAGCCAAGTCTCTATGAAAAACTTGCCTCAAATATCGTTGAGGTAAAAAGCCGCGGAGCCGTCACGATGGCAATCACTCTGGACAAAAAAGGTGCCTTTGATTCTTGCTGCAACTCAGTGATTACAATCCCCGACACCGACGCTGCCTTAGCCTCAATGCTGTCGATTATCCCCGCCCAGCTCTTCGCTTATTACTGTTCAGTCCTAAAAGGCAACGACCCCGACAAGCCGCGAAACCTGGCCAAATCAGTAACGGTGGAATAAAATTTAGACGCAGATGCACGCGGATAGACGCGGATACAGCCTATGTGTAGTCCTGTGCGGAAGTCTGTCGTAAAAATACGATAGATTTCCGTAATCCAAAAGGAAAAATCTGCGTTAATCTGCTCTTATCCGCGTCAAAATTAAACTTGGAGTAAATATGCGAATTCTTTGTCTTGGCGACAGCATAATGCAATATAACGATTTTTCCACTTTTCCTCAGACTGGCTGGGTGCAGGAATTGCGCCGCTTTTTCCCGGACGATACGGTCTGGCTTGATTTTGCCCGCAACGGACGAAGCACTAAGTCTTTTATCGACGAAGGCCGCTTTGAGCGCGTGATGACCGAAGCCCAAAAAGGCGACTTTGCCTTGATTCAGTTTGCCCACAATGACGAAAAATCCGCTGACCCCACAAGATACACTTCCTGTGAAAAGGGCGGGGCTTTCAGAAAGAACCTTTCTTACTTTGTGCGGGAATTGCGCTCAAAGGGCGTAAAGCCTCTTTTGCTCACCCCCATGGCCCGCCGCATGTTTGAAAATGGCGAAATCAGAAATTCTCACGGAGATTACCCGCTGGCGATAATCGAGACTGCCGCAGAAGAAAAAGTTCCCTGCATAGACATGAACTTGCTCACAATGGACTTTCTCTCAAAATGCGGAGAGACCTCTTCCCGCCGCTTTTACATGAACTTTGACGCAGGCCTTTACGAAAACTACCCCGAAGGAAAAAGCGACAACAGCCATCTTCGTCCCGAAGGAGCCAACGCCTTCTCAAAAATCGCCGCTAAGGAAATCCAGAAAATCAGCGAGAAATTCCCGGATTATAAAGAATTGTCAGAATCCTGCATGAAAAACACCGCCTGCCGCTTTGACGACATCGGCGAAAACGAAGAAATTGATGACGAGTATACGGTCTTTCAGAAATAAGTTTGTTGAGATATGCTATAATATACAAGATAAACAAGTTTCAAAAAGGACATCATCATGGCAAAATCAAAATCCCCAAAATCTACTGCCATCGATATTCTTTGATAATTTATACGTATCTGCGAGTTTGCAACGCAAATTCGTTAAGCATGCGATAGCGTGCGCCGGACGCGGCCTGTGAGCTTTGGGGACACATTCCCGCTGGCAACGCAAACTACGCCTGGATAGAACACATGATCTACCACCTGGCTCCAAACGGAAAAATCGGTCTTGTACTTGCAAACGGCGCCCTTTCCACCCAGACCAGTGGCGAAGGAGAAATCCGCCGTAAAATAATCGAAGCAGATTTAATAGATTGAAGAGAATTGAGGGGAAGAAGAAATAGCAGGCGTTGTAATCGAGTTTGCTTCGCAAACATCGCAAGGCGGCGCCTGAGATGAGCAGAAGGGGTAGCGAGGGGAAAACTTTTGTCATACCGAAAAAAGTTTTAAAATTTGATAATTCTTTTCGACACATCGAACCAAATTACGAAAAATCAATTTTAGTTCGTTTCAACCGTACAAGTTGCATTATTTTTTATTCTAGTCTATTATATACGTATGGTAAAGCGAGAAAATTGGCTTAAGAAAATCCGTCCCTTTTATGAAAGTGAACTTATAAAAGTAATTATCGGGATTCGTCGCTGTGGAAAGTCTGTCGTTCTCCGGCAGATTTATGATGAAATTCAAGCTGATGCCAGCCACAAAATCTACATCAATTTTGAAGATTTGCAGTTTGCTTCATTAACAAATGAAACTGAGCTTTATGTCCATGTAAAAAATCTTATAGCCGATGACAAGAAGTATTATCTCTTCTTTTACGAGATTCAGAATGTTGCGAACTTTGAAAAAGCAATCAACACATTCAGGCTTTTGAACACAAGCATTTTTATTACAGGTTCAAATGCAAAATTGCTGTCCGGAGAACTTGCTACGCTTCTTTCGGGTCGTTATGTTTCATTTAGAAT
>JAFUFU010000050.1 GCA_017469785.1 Treponema sp. | reverse complement strand
TTGTTTTGCAGAATGGCTTCTTAGTGACTGCCATAAACAGCCATGAGAAACACCCGTTAAATTTCTCATCGCTGCTCATGACATCTGTTTGGCGAAATAGTCCCAAACTCTCACTGAGATGAAATTATCAGAAACGGATTACAAATGAGATTTTCCCGTTGACAACCAGTGAAATATCCTATACATTTATACTTGATAAGTCCTTGCCAATCAAGGCGGCAGGCAACTTGAGTGTCTGTTAGGCGATTTAAAGCAAAGTGTAGAATCTGGAAGGGCTGTGCTTTGCAAAGTCTTACGACGGTTCTCCGTTTACCAAAAGCCAGATGTAGGCTGATTTGTTCAGCTGAAGGAAAATGGAATGTGGAAAGCTCTGCGATTGGCGCGGGGCTTTTTCTTTTTGGGAGAGATGATGGCTGATATTCTTCAAGCGGCAAAAGCCTGCAAAAAATTACTTGATGTTGAATATCAGATTGTTCTGGGAAAGAAGGAAAAGAATCTTTCGCTTGCCATAAATTTTGAGGAATATCACTTCTTTCATCTGGCTGGCTTGCAGTATTTGAAAGATTTAAGCCGAGTTTTGACAGAGAGCCGCGAGCAGATATTTAGAAGAATCTTGAAAGGAACTTTGCAAAAACAGCTGTTTGAATCTTCCGAATTCTACCCCGAAATCAAAGACCGAATCAAATACCTCGTTTACATCGAATCCCTCATGGACTCGAACGAGACGATTTTCAAATACAATCCCGCTCTGGAGACATTCTCGGCGATACAGGCGGATTTTCTTTTGAAGAACCAAGTCCAAGCCCGCAACATCTTCATATTCCTTTCCGGGGACAAATCGAACGGAAAATATTTCTGTCGCTCGTTCTTCCCTCAGACAGACAAGGATTATTCTTTGGGGCAGACGAACTGGACGCTTCTCTATAAAAAGAAGATTCACAAATCGGCGCAGACGGAAACCGTGCTGTATGATAAGATGAAGAGATAAATGAAGTATGCACAATTCCTCGCAAGAAGAGGAAGCGAAGTTGCCGCGGTTTCTGAAGAGGAAGTTTTTGACAATGCAAAAATCCTGTCGCAGACCGACAGAAAAGACCCGACTTCTGTCCTCGTTTCGTTCTTCGTCAGTTATTTTTCCAAGGGCGAAGAATGGCATGATTTAATCGCGCATTATAGTTTCCCAGGCTCTTCGTCTGACGAAGGAATAGCCGCGATGAATGAAGCATGGGAAGGCTTCTATGGGAAAGTTGATTCAGTCCGCGTTACAATCAATCCCTCATCTTTCAAGTCCAACGGCGACGGGAGGGCGTTATACACGGTGAATATTGCCGCTTCTTATCAGGGGGAATCAGACGAGGGTGAAGACCAAGTTGCGATGACGCAGGACGAAAACGGCGACTGGCTCGTAGCGGAGCTGCCGCTGTAGAATAGCGGACTTGCGCTTTTCCTTGTTTAATTTTTTTTATATAATTTTCTGACAGGAGGATTAATTATGGAAGAAGGGGTGAAGCTTTCAAACGCGGTGGAGCGGTACGCGCTCGGCGGGTTCGTGAGGCTTAGAGGCGGGGTTCTCAAACTATACGAGGACAAAATCGCGCTGTCGCGTCTTGCAGGCTCTATGGAAATCCCGCTTTCCGAACTGGAGCAGGTGCGTCCGACAAAAATCATCGGCTTTCTGCCCTTTGGCTTGGAGTTCAAGAAGAAGTCGGGCGAAGTCCTTCGCGTGTACCTTACCAATTTTTTCACAGCGGCGAGCAACCGCGAAAAATGGCTTATGGAACTAGAGCGCTATGCAAAGCGCGACTAGCGGCTCAAATTGCATAGAAATCTTTATGAAAAAATCAATCGCGCTTTTGACAGCCATGCTTTTAGGCATTTTCCCTTGCCTTGCCCAACATTGGTGGGAAGAGGAAGGACCAAAAGAAATCTTCGTCAAATATTCCGAGTACGACGAAAACGGAAACGTCACTTACACCGAAAAAGTCTCAGGCTTTAAGGAATGGCGGGAATACAACTCCTTTGGAAAACTCCAGCATTCCAAAAACACGGCCGGCGACGAAGTCTGGTACAAATACGATTCAAATGGGAACGCGCTTTCATACACGACCAATATGGGAGATTTGTTCTCCTGCTCTTTCAAATACGACTCAAAGGGCAATTTGATTTTAAAGGAATTTTCAAGCGGCAACACAGTGACCTTTGAATACAACGAAAAAAATCTTTTGATTCACGAAAAAGATTCCAACGGAATGGAACGCTGGTACGACTACGATTCCGCAGGAAGAAAAGTCAAAGAAAGGCGGGTGCTTTTAGGCGACGAGGCGACCGCGACTTTTTTCTACGACTCCAACGACAACCTTGTTTTGCAAAAACAAAAAATCGGAAAAGTGGCGACAGAAGAAAAATTTGAATACAATTCCGCCAACAAAAGGACAAAAAGACTTCTCAACGGTATTCTAAAAAGCGAGTATTTCTACAACGAAAACAATTATCTTGAGCGGGAAAAAAATTACATCAGCGGCGGGCCGGCCGAAGAATTAAAATACGAATACACATATTATCCCGACGGAAAAATTAAAAGCGCGAAAATTTTTGAAATAAAATAAAGCGCTTGCGTTTGCGGACGGTGGGGAAGCGGAGAAAGCACTCTTCAACGGCTATCCCGACGACCTTCCGCCCGTGCCGGAGGAGCGGCTTCGCGCAATGACGGAAGATTATTATGCTTCAGGCAGTCTTGTAATTTCAGCAAGATTTATATAGTATTTTTTATCGTGAATCATAAAGGAGTTTTTAAGATGAAAAAAATCGTTTCTATGCTGTGCGCGGCTTTTGTCGCGATTTCGGTCTCGTTCGCTGACACGGCGAAGGACATCGCTAAGGCGGGCGACGCCGAGTGGGAGAAGATGGTCTCGTCATACAAGGCGAAGGGCGAATGGAAGGACACGGTGAGCGCGAGCATAGTCGTGGGGAATTTCAGAGCCTACTACAAGAAAGTCATGCCTTTCCCTGCGATTGACTTCTCAGATTTTGTAACCGACAAAAACGGCACTAAGTATTACTGGTGCGGCGAAAAGACAAACTGGAATATCTTCGTCATCAAGTACAACGACGGAATTCAGGACTACCTCTACAAACTGAACAATGCGCTGGGAAACTACAAAGGCTCGTACGAGGTCTTGGGAAGAATCACGGATGCCTACAGCTGGTGGGGTGATGTGGTTGAGATGGAAGCCGTGGCAGTGCGCGTGAAGGGCAGGGCAACAATCAAGATTGAGGGCGGAAAGCCAGTCCTCGTGGGCGAGAGCCTTCTGAACGAGGCGATGGGAAAGGTGGCGGCGAGCTGGTCAAAAGGAATCCCCGAAAATGCCACAAGCGTTCCGAAAAATCTAAGTGCGGAAGAAACTGCAAAATGGTTCTTGTTCTACGGCTCAGTCAAAAAGAATCAGGACATATGGAAGGAACTTTGCTCTGTCGAGGAGAACGCAGTGAACGCGAACGGCACGCTCACGGCAAAAGGCGAAAGCTGGTGGCGCAATTTGAGCAAAACCGACCGCGACTATTACTTTGTCCGTGCCGATGAAAGCCGTGGAAGCGCAAGCGAAAAATACTTCATGTACCAAATCCGCGTGAACGGTCAGGACGCAGGGGTCGCCAAGCCGATGTGCGTGATTAAGGAGAAGAGCGGCGCGTGGAAGGTGAAGTCGTTCTAAGGGAAAATTATGAATAACAAAAAAGTGTTTTCTAGCTCAATTCTCTTTTTTGTGGGGGCGGCTCTCTCATTTGCGGTGACTTTGCTGCTCAGAGAGTTTTCTTCGTTCGCCATCGCCGTGCTTGATTTTATGCCGGAGATTGCGCTCGGCATCTTTTTGCTCGCTCTCTCAAAATCTGCGGAAACTTCTTACGCTGGCGTGGCACGGAAAATCCTTTCGGTTATGTTTATCGTCTGCGTTGCCAATGCCGTTTTCCAGTTGATTGCGGACATAGTTTTTATGGTGATGATTGAAACTCCTGGAAACCATAAGGCTCTTGTCAGATTCTTTGTGCTTTCATCCTATTTGAAACTTCTGCCTTTCGCCCGCATTCTTTCGGATATTCCAGCTTTGGTGCGCGGCTTTCTCAATCCGTTTTTCGTCATCTCGCTTTTGGGGGATGCACTTGTTCTTGCGGGATTTATCCGTGCTTTGCTAGTTCTTCGTCGAACTTCCGTTTCCCAAGCCCTTTCCGAGCAGAGTTTTGCCGCCTCAGAGAACTTTTCAGAAAATCCCGATTCCAAAAAGATGATGGGCTTTGCTCAGTCGATTAAGACTTGCTTCAAAAAATATTTTTCATTCCACGGCTGTGCAACGAGGGCAGAATACTGGTGGTTTCAGCTGTTCATTGGGGTCGGTTTCACGGTCTTTTTCACGCCCGCAATTATCGCGCTCGCATACAAAAATTACGGCATATACCTCGTTTTTATGATTCTTGGATTTGTGTTCACAGTCGCGACTATTCTGCCGTCTTTTTCCGTCAGCGTGCGCAGAATGCACGACACGGGAAACAGGGGCTTCCTTGCCGTAATTCCGATTGTAAACTTGATAAATCTTCTTCTTCCGTCTTTGGAGTCAAGCGAGTACAGGTCTGGCTATAATATCCACCCCACGGCGAACTTTTTGGGAAAAGTCGTGGTGATTTTGTCGTTGGTCTCGTATATTTTCTACATGGGAATTGCTCTGAGTTCAGTTTTTCTCTTGTCAAACTTGCAGGGAATGGATTTTGGCGGATATTCAAGCGACTATGATTTTTCGGACGATGAGGACAATTCTCCTTGGTGGGAAGACGATGAAGATTCTGCGACAGAAAAAGATGAATATTCAGACCCTAAAGAAGATGTCGGCAAAGAAGCGGGCGGTTGGTGGGAAAATGTCGGCACTGACCAGATGATTGAAAAAGATTAGCTGGAAAAATAGAATAAAAAAGGAGGAATTTTTATGAATTTTTATATTGATTACTACAAGCTAGGGCATATTGCAGGCCGGCTTCTTTTTCTGATTTTTGCCATAGGAATTGTGATTGCCATCATAAAGAAGAGGAAACGGAAAACAGAAGACGCTTCTTTGAAAAATGAGAAGGAGCCTGATTTTTCCGAAAAATCCGAGATTTCCTCCGAAAGCACGGATTCCAAAAAGCCGATGGCTTTCCCGCAGGCAATAAAAAGCTGTTACAGACAGTATTTTTCATTCCGGGGATGCGCCACGAGGGCTGAATACTGGTGGTTTCATTTGTTCATGGTGGCGGTCAGTGCAGCCATGCTCGTTCCTGCCTTCATCGCGCTCAAAAGCGAGAACTTTACAGTATACTTGATTTTTATGGTTCCCCTGTTCTTGTTCACGGCAGTGAATTTTTTGCCGGCATTTTCCGTCGGTGTCCGCCGAATGCACGACACTGGGAACATGGGTTTTCTTATCATAATCCCGATTGCGAACATCATAAATGCTTTGCTCCCCTCGGTGGAATCAAGCGAATACAAGTCGGGCTATAACATCCACCCTGTGGCGAATTTCTTGGGAAAGGCTTTCGTCATTTTTTCCATCGCCTATTATGTCTTATTCATGGGAATCGGTCTGACCACAGTTTTTTCTCTGTCAAGACTTCAGGGAATGGATTCAGGCGAATATTCAAGCGACTATGATTTTTCGGACGAGGAGGACAATTCTTCTTGGCTGGAAGATAATGAAAATTCTGAGCCGAAAGAAGACTCATTCTGATTTTGGCGGCGCTTATCTATTCAAGGCAACGAAAGTGGCGAAATCCACAGCAGGACAGACGAAAACGGCTGGCTTTGCTAACGGCAAATAATTTTGGATTTCGCCCTGTCAACGATGTTTTCTTCCATAATAATACCGCCAATTTCGTCTGCCGTCACGCTGCCTGAAAGGAGATTCTTTACGCTGTCGATTTTTCCTTTTACATCCGCCCGGACTGAACTTCGTTCAAAGGCAAGGTCGCAGCCTTCCATGGTGCAATTTTCCAAAACAAGATTCTTGCAGTAGCAGAAGGGCTGGGTTCCGATAATGTGGCAGTTTATGAGGGTAAGGTTTTCCGAATACCAGCCTAAATATTCGCTTTTGACAGTGCTGTTCCGAACGGTCACATTTTTTGTGTGCCAGAACGCGTCCTTTGTGTCCAAGTCCGAATCGCAAATTTCGATATTTTTGTCGTACTGAAAAGAATACTTTCCCTTCATTTTAATATTGGTGATTTTTGCATTTTCCACCTCAAAGAAAGGATATTCCGACTCGTTGATTTCGACATTTTCCACCACAAGATCCTTGCACTTCCAGATAAATTCCGGAGAAGAGACGCTGCTGTTTTTGAGAGTGATGCCCTCACATTCCCGCAAAGCCTTGATTCCGTTGAGTTTGCATGAGTCAATTTCTACATTTTTGTCGTACCAGAGGGCGGCTCGGCAATTTTCCGTCAGTTCGCTTCCGCTGATTTTTGCGTTTGCCACATGCCAGAAAGGATAGCGCAGGTTCATGTAGCAGTCCTTTACCTCAAAATCGCTGGCTTCTTTTAAGGCTGATTCGCCGTCAGCCGGGCCGTCAAAAGAGCAATTCTTTACCAGCGCATTTTTTATGCCATAAAGGGCGCGTTCTTCGTCAAAAGTCTGATTCTCAAAGTTCTGTTCAAAATTCATATTGTACTAAATATAATAAAATAAATGCGAATTCGGCAAATTCTTTATGCTATAGGCTGGCAAGGGCAAAAACCGCCGTTACATCGCCTTTTCCGAGAATTGCCTTTAATTCAGCCTGATTCACACCAATGACTTTTCCCAGACGGGTAAAATTCCAGCTGTTGGTGTCGTAGTAAATCGTAATCTGATTTCCCTGATAGAGAATGATGTCGCCGGCTTGGGTGGTAATCTGGCTGTCCGTGCGGGGAAGGCTTGTACCCAGAGAGCCGACTTTTTCAAAAGAGCCGTAGTCGCTCATTTTGACCGTGACAGGGCCTTTTTTAAGCAGTTCCGCAAAGGCAAGGGCAGACTTGTTCTCTGCCAGAGTCGCATTCAGCGTGTGTTCCCCGCTGTCGCTGGTGATTTTTATCGTAATGTTCATAGTTGCTCCCTGACTGTCTGTTTTTGGCTCAGTTGCCGCAAGAGAATTGTCGGCAGAACCGCTCGCACAGGCTGTGGCCAAGCAGAAAATCGCGCTTAGTAAAAAAAACAAATGCTTCATCTTTTCCATGATTCAATTCTAGCGCAGACGAAGAGATATTTCCAATACTTTATTTTTATGACAAGAAATGTCTTTTAGGCATGAACTTACACTCGCAAACAATTATCTTTAATCATGTAATCATATTGCATAAAACATAATTCTTTGTTATCATAAGTCAACTTCAGGGCGGGGTGAAATTCCCCACCGGCTGTAAGCGCATTGCGTAAGCCAGCGAGCGACCTTCTGATTTTTCAGAATCTGCATGATACGGTGCGAATCCGTAGCCGACGGTAAGTGGCAAGTCCATAAAGTCCGGATGAAAGAAGTAAATCCTTGCCGTTTAAGCGGCGGTTTATTCCTTTGCTCTTTCGCCCTGTTGAAGGAGCTTTTTTTATGTCTTTTGAGTACAACACAATCGAAGAGGCCCTTACTGACCTCCGCGCGGGCAAAATCATCCTCGTTTCCGATGACGAGACCAGAGAAAACGAAGGCGACATGATTTGTGCCGCTGAATTTGCCACACAGGCCAATGTCAACATGATGGCAAGCCACGCCAAAGGCTTAATCTGTATGCCCATGAGCCAGTCTCTCGCCTTAAAGCTGGGCCTTTACCCCATGGTGGCAGAGAACACTGACAATCACGAAACGGCTTTTACAGTCTCCATCGACCATGTTTCCACGACCACAGGAATTTCTGCCTACGAACGGTCAGTCACGGCGCAAAAATGCATTGACCCCTCTTCCGTGCCCACGGATTTCCGCCGGCCGGGCCACATGTTCCCCCTTATCGCGCGAAAGGGCGGAGTTCTGGTGCGTAACGGTCACACTGAGGCAACGGTAGACTTGTGCCGCCTTGCCGGTCTTAAAGGGTGCGGTCTTTGCTGCGAAATCATGGACGATGACGGAACCATGATGCGGGGCGAGAAATTGCAGGAAATGGCCAGAAAATTCGGCTTCAAGTACATCACGATTAAGGCCTTGCAGGACTATTGCCGTGTAAACGAAAAGCATGTAATCCGCGAGGCAAAGGCAAAGCTTCCCACCGAATACGGCGAATTCGACATCTACGGCTACATCAACGACATCACGGGCGAGCATCATGTTGCTCTGGTCAAGGGCGACTTGACTGACGGCGAGAACGTGCTTTGCCGCGTCCATTCCGAGTGTCTCACTGGCGATGTCTTTGGCTCACGAAGATGCGACTGCGGCCCCCAGCTTCAGGCCGCCATGAAAAGGGTCAGCGACGAGGGCAGGGGGGTAATCCTCTACATGAGGCAGGAAGGCCGGGGAATCGGCTTAATCAACAAGCTCAAGGCCTACAAACTGCAGGAAGAGGGCTTGGACACGGTGGAGGCTAATGTCAAGCTGGGCTTCAAGCCTGACCTGCGTGAATACTGGATTGGCGCCCAGATTTTGCGGGACTTGGGCTGTAAATCCCTCCGCCTGCTCACAAACAATCCCGAAAAAATCTACGGACTGGACGGCTTCGGCCTTAAAGTAAGCGAGCGGGTTCCCATCGAAATCCCCGCGCAAAAATACGACGCCTTTTATTTACGCACAAAGCGTGATAGAATGGGACATATTTTCACTGAAAAACTGTAGGTGAGGGGCTTTGTCCTGTTAGGGCTGGTCACAATTGACATTTTTACAATTATTTATTTAAATATCAAGACTTAATGCAAACGGCACATGTATTGAAGGCTTGCTTTCAAGTAAATCTGATTACGGCACATTGAGAATATCTTTTTACTGGAGTTTCTTATGCCAAGAAATCAGTTTCAGCGGATGGTATTTGCATTCATAACTGTTGTAATCACCGTCCATGCCTTCGTTTTTTACAGTGTCTATGTCGTGAACGGCGACGCTCTCCGCACCATTGCTGGAACTACCAGCGTTCTTTCTGCCGTGCGGGAAATCGGCGGAATCTATATGTTCGGTCGCGTTATGCCAGTCTGGTCGGTGGTTCTTGTTGAATTCTGTTTTGCCTATACGATGGAATGTATTTACGGAAGCCCTCTTTCTTTTAAGTTGGCCTGCATGAACTTTGACCCCAAGACTACCCATCCGGTTTTGTTTGAGACGGCAATCATCTGCGCTACGGTAGGTCTTATGGTTCCTGCGATGAGTCTTATTGCCACATTCCTCTATTACCCGTACAACAATGGGTTTCGCGTTCACACCGCTCTCGTACAGTGGCTCAGGCTCGTGTGCTTCAATTTCCCGTTCGCCTTTTTCAGCCAGCTTTTTTTCATCCAGCCTTTTGTCCGCACTGTCTTCAAGAAGATTTTTCGTCATTAAAAAAGCATTCTCATGCTTCGGCTAATGATTTGAAAAAGCCTATATGTTCTGATACAATAGGGCAGAGGAAAAATTATGAACGAAATCAACTTAATCGAAGGAAAATTGGTCGCCCCACGGGGCATGAAAGTGGCGATTGTCGCCAGCCGCTTTAACGAAATCATCGTCAACAAGCTGCTTGGAGGAGCGGTGGACGGGCTTGTCCGCCACGGCGTTGAAGAAAAGAACATCACTGCCGTCTGGGTTCCGGGAGCCTTTGAAATCCCGGTCATCTGTGACAAACTTGCCGCAAGCAAAAAATATGACGCCGTAATCGCCGTGGGTGCTGTAATCCGAGGCTCAACCACACATTACGACTATGTTTGTGCCGAAGTCTCAAAGGGCGTGGCTCAGGCCAGCTTCAAGAACGGCGTGCCGGTTCTCTTCGGCGTAATCACCACCGAGAACATCGAGCAGGCCATCGAGCGCGCTGGCAGCAAGGCCGGCAACCAGGGCTACGACTGTGCTTTGGGCGCAATCGAAATGGCAAACCTCATGAAACAGCTGTAATGCCTTTATAATGGAAACCCCCACATATTCTGTGGGGGCAGGCAAATAAAGAAAATCCTGTAATGAATTTCAGTTTTACTACATTGTGGTGTATCCGCCGTCAACTGGCAGAATTACACCTGTCACATAGCTTGATGCAGGACTTGAAAGGAATATTGCCGCAGTATCAAGCTCGCCTTCATTTCCATAGCGTGAGAGCGGAATCATGGTGCGCGCATTCTGCTGGAAGAAGTCAGAGTCTAGAGTCTCCTTTGTGAGCGGGCTGTAGAAATATCCAGGACAAATCGCATTTACGTTGATATTGTATTTTCCCCATTCAGAAGCCAGGCCGCGTGTAAGATTTACGACACCGCCTTTTGCCGCGTGATATGGTGAACAAGGAGCGACTTTGTTTCCGACAAGGCCATACATAGAAGCGATGTTGATGATTCTTCCGTATTTTGCAGGAATCATCGCTTTTTTAGCCACGGCGCGTGCAACCTTGAATGTGCCGCCGAGATCGACATTCAATTCTCCGTTGAACTGATCGTCCGTAATGTCCTCAGCCGGGGCAACAGCTCCAGTTCCGGCATTGTTAATCAAAATGTCAATTCTTCCAAATTTTGCAACTACTTCATCGATTGCCGCATTTACACGTTCTGTATCCGTGATGTCGCAGGGGATGGCGAGAGTCTCAACTTTATATGTGTCGGCAATTTCTTTTGCAACTTCGTCGATTTTTTCTTTGCGGCGGGCAATGGCCACAATTTTTGCACCTTGATTTGCAAGAGCCTTTGCCATTTGTACTCCGAGTCCTGTTGAACATCCTGTAATAACCGCAACCTGATTTGTTAAGTCAAAATATGATTTCATAAAACCTCCTGCTTAAATTATATATCACATATGAAAAATATGCAAAGAGTTAGCAATAGCTAACTCTATAATTCGTACAAAAATCTCATTTTGTGATAAAATAAAGTGATGGAAAGGCGGGAAAACCCTACAAAATCTTTTTTTCTCCTCAAAGAGTCCAAGGAACCAGACATCGGATTTACCACCGGAACTTGCGCGACGGCTGCCAGTATGGCAGCGGCAAGAATGCTTTTGACCGGGGAAAATCTTTCATACGTAATTCTCACCACGCCCAAGGGAATTAAAGTCTGCATTGAGATTTCAGACCAGGAGATTTCAGAAAACGAAGCCTCATGCGCGGTGCAGAAATTCAGCGGAAGCGATCCTGACGTGACCAATGGTATCAAAATTTTCTCCACAGTAAGAAAAAAAGTCACAAATTCTCAACGTAACGGAAAGGAAAAATCAAACGAAAGTGAAAACAGGAACTGGGGAATAAAAATCCTCGGCGGAAAGGGGGTGGGGCGCGTCACTTTGCCCGGCCTTGATCAGAAAGTCGGGGAAGCGGCAATCAACCGCGTGCCTCGGAAAATGATTCTTGACGGGCTTCGTCAGGAGCTGGAAGGATTCAATTCTCGGCACCCGGATGCCTGTATTCCTGAAAATCTTGAAGTCGAGATAAGCGTTCCTGGGGGTGAGGAAATCGCCAGACAGACCTTCAATCCTAAGCTTGGAATTACCGGGGGAATATCAATTCTCGGAACCAGCGGAATTGTCGAGCCAATGAGCGAGCAAGCGATTTTGGACACGATTCAGATAGAAATGAACGTGCGGAAAGCGCAGGGCTTTTCGGTGCTGAGCCTTGTTCCCGGAAATTATGGCGCAGATTTTCTTCAGGAGGAATTCGGTTTTTCTGTGGAAAGGGCGGTGCATTGCTCAAATTTCGTCTATGATTCAGTCCAAAAAGCGCGAAAAACCGGCTTCAAAAAAATCCTTTTCTGTGGTCACATCGGAAAGCTGATTAAGGTTGCGGGAGGAATCAAAAACACCCACTCGAAATACGGCGATCATAGAATGGAGATTCTTTCCGAAATCAGCAGTGGTTTTGTCTCCAAAAATACGTTTTCTTCTATATATATACAACTTACTGAATGTATTTCGACCGAACAGGCCATTCATGTTTTGGATTCCATTGATAAGGGAAAGACGCGGGCTCTTATTATGAAAGAGATTTCCCGGCGGATTCAGGTTCAGATGACGGAATGGGCTGGCAATGAAATCGAAACGGAAGTCGTGATTTTTACTAAAGAGCACGGGCTTTTAGGATATACTGAAAAAGCAAAAGAATTTATTCGGGAGGCGCAGAGATGATTTATTTTGTCGGGGCAGGACCGGGAGCAGTGGATTTGATTACGGTTCGTGGGCAAAAATTGCTTCAAAAAGCTGATGTTGTGATTTATGCTGGTTCTCTGGTCAATAAAGACTTGCTTGAATATTGCTCAGGATGTGCACAAATTTATAATAGTGCCGAAATGACCCTTGAAGAAGTGCTTGAAGCCATGAAAAAAGCGGAAAAAGAAGGACTGACAACCGTTCGTCTGCATACAGGCGACCCCAGCCTTTACGGCGCAATCCGTGAGCAGATGGATGAGCTGGACAGGCTCGGTATAAAATATGAGTCTGTTCCTGGAGTAAGCTCTTTCTGTGGGGCAGCCTCAAGCTTGAATCTTGAGTACACTCTCCCAGGCGTAAGCCAGACGGTCATCATCAGCCGCCTGGAAGGAAGGACATCTGTTCCCGAAAAGGAAAAACTCCGCTCCCTGGCCCGGCACAAGGCCACCCTGGTGCTTTTTTTAAGCTCCGGCATGACCGAAAAAGTGCAGGCCGAGCTTCTTGAAGCTGGTCTTTCTCCCGAGACGCCGGCCGCCCTGGTTTACAAGGCGACATGGAACGACGAAAAGCGCGTCCTTTGCACGGTGGGAACGCTGGCAGAATCGGCAAAGTCCAAGGGAATTTCAAAAACAGCCCTTATTATCGTAGGCGATGTGCTTTCTCACAGCAATTACTCCCGCTCCAGGCTCTATGATCCTTCCTTTACGACGGAATTTCGGGAAGGAAAAGCTTGATGACTTTCCATTCTGTCTGGGCACGGATGCTTTCTGCCTTGCTGTCAATAAAGAGCCGGCAATACCGGCGAGAAATTCTTTTCGATTTGTGTTAGACTCTAATAAAGGATCTGGTAAAATGAAAAAGATTCTTTTTCTGATTCCCCTAATCTGCATTTTCTCGTTCAGGCTTTCGGCTGTTGATTTTGCCCTCCGCATAAGTTCTGGTTCGGCTTTTCCCGACAATGAAAAACTCGGTTCAGGCTACGGTGGCATGGTGAACGCAGACATTGATCTTTTCAATTTCTGTGTAGTGGGGGTCGAAGGGGGCTACAAAGCCATCAGGCAAAAATCCCTCGATGAAAATTTCAATATCTTCATGGGAGGGGTAAGCGGTGGCGTTTATTATTTCCCCCTTTCACGAATGTATGTCAGCGCAAACGCTTCCTTTGGTTTTCACGATATTTCCATCAATTCCCCCGGTGTCACCGACAGCGGCTCAGGACTTTACTGGCGGACTTTTTGCGAGATGGGCTTCCGATTCACTCCTTCCTTTATTCTCAGTGGATTGGCAGGCTATGAGTCCTTTTATCTTGATTCTTCAAAATTCATCTCTTCTTATTTTGCAGGTTTGAGCCTGAAATTCAATTTTTCAAGCAGGGGGAAGTCTTCTTCCGATTCCTTTGCCATGGAATTTAATCAGGATTTTCCGACTTTTCCTGTCTATTCAGCCTTGTATAAGCAGAGTCCTATCGGCTATGCCTTCATTCAAAACGAATCCTCTGCGGAAATGCAGGATGTTTATGTCTCTTTCAGGGCCGGAAAGTACACGACGACTGAGCGCGAATCTTTCGAGATTCCTATTTTGCGCCGTCACAGGGGCGAGACGGTTCCGGTTTATGCAGATTTTTCCCCTGAAATTCTCCGCTACGGCGAAGACGGAAAAGTTATCGGTGAGCTTGTCCTTACCTACCGTTTTTTGGGAAAGGCGATGACTGAAATAAAGCCCCTTATCCTTGATGTAAAGCACCGGAACGCCTTTTCATGGAATGACAGCGAATTCAACATAGACTCTTTAGTCTGTTTCATCAGCAGCACCACGCCTGAAATCCTCGAAGCGGCAAAATACATAGCCGGCGTTGAAACCAACAACTTAAAAACAGGTATGAATTCTCCTTTCCAGTATGCGGCTGCGATTATGGAAGGCCTCCGACTCTCCGGCATCGTCTATTCAGAAGACAAACTAACTCCTTACAGCCATTACAGGCTTTCGGAAGACACTGATTCAATTCAATATCCGCTGCAAACTTTGAGCCTGCTTGGCGGTGATTATGACGATTTGGGGATTCTTGTCTGCTCCTGCCTTGAGAGCTTTGGAATTGCAACCGGGTTTGTCGCCCTTGACGATGACTTTATCGTACTTGTGGACACGGAAATTGCTCCCGAAAAAAAATCAAATAACTTCGGCGAGGATTCGGTTCTCTCAGATGAAAACACAACCTGGCTAGCCCTTGCAATGTCCCAGTTTGACCGGGGATTTACAAAAGCGCGTCTTTCCGCGGGAGAAAAACTCAGCCGTATTCAGAAAAAACTTTCCGTGGGGCAGGCCTTTCCTTACAAGATTGTCAGCGTTCACAGCGCATGGAAAGAATTTCCGCCGGTTTCTTTCAGTGGCTACAAAGGCTCTTACAAAAATCCTCCTAAAAACGATGTCTTAAAAGCCGTTGACGATGCGATTTCTTTCTATATAAATAATGATTTGGCTGAGCTTATCACGCGTTTCAAGGCTTCGGGTGATACAAAACTTCTGGCTGACACCTATGTCCGTTCAGGCCGCTATGACGAGGCCCTTTCTGAATACAAAAAACTGAACACCACAGCTGCATGGAACAATATGGGGCTGGTCTATTCCGCCCAGAAAAACTACAAAGCTGCCCTTGAAATGTATCAGAAGGTTCTGGAGAAAGACAAGGATAATCCTACGGCACTTTCAAATATCAGGAAAATCCAGATTCTTATCGGAGATTAGACCATGAAAAAGTCATTTTTTCTCTTCGCGATGATTTTTTCCGCTTTTTTTGTGAAGCCGGTTTTTTCATCTGATTTTGAAGTCGCTTTTATGCCGGGCCTTGATTTCCATCTGAACGATGGTTTTGACAACGGTTTTTCAGGACTTTTTTCCCTTGATTTTTATCCATTTACTCTCCGCACCAGAGACAAAATCGGATTTTCACTGCAGACCGAATTCACTGACATAAAGGCAAAGACTCTTGATGACACGATTTTAAATTCCTTTGACCTTGCCTGCACCTATCTTTTCCGATTCCACGATCGCTTTGCGTTGGGAGGGCAGCTTTACGGTGGCTTCTGGAAGTTTCCCCGGGTGGACGAAAAGCAAACGGAAGGGCAGAGCGGGCTTCTTTTTGGAGCGAGGGTTTTCGGAGACTATTATTTCCGGCCTGAACTGAAATTCGGAGTCTCCGCTGGATTTTCTGATTTTTACTACAAACCTGATTCCTTCGCAAAGAAAATCGATCTGGCGCTGAGCGTTAAATACAGTTTTTCCAGGGGTGTTTTCGCTAAAAATCATGTTGAAATCGATGAATACGAAATCGAGCCGATTTTCCCGGTTTTTTACAACTATTACAATGATAATCCTTTGGGAACCATGATTCTCTTCAATGATGAGGACACGAAAATCACAGATGTGACGATTTCATTGCTGATTCCCGAATACATGACCATGCCAAAAAAATGCGCTTTTTTTAAGAGCCTTGAGATGAGCGAATATTTTACCGTGGATTTGACGGCTTTCATAAACGAAACCATATTGGAATCCCTTTCCGAGCATAAGACTGAGGGAAAAGTAATCCTGACATACCGCGCTCTGGGAAAGCAGATTCGCCGTGAACAGACTATTGATTTTACCGCCCTGAACAGAAACGCCATGGACTGGTATGACGACAAGCGGGCGGCGGCCTTTGTGAGCATCCATGACGGAGCTGCCAATAAGATTTCCCGGCTGGCAAAGTCAATCGTTTTGAAGTCAAGTCCACAGGCCGAAAGTCAGAACATCGCCTTCGCCAAGGGAATCTTTGCCACGCTGAAGGCTTTCGGCCTGAGCTATGTGAGAGACCCGACCAGTCCGTTTTCTTCCGGCGAGACGGCGGCAATCGATTTTCTTCAGTTCCCATACCAGACGCTTTTGTATTCTGGAGGAGACTGTGATGACCTTTCGATTCTGAACTGCGCTATTTTTGAATCAATCGGAATCTCGACAGCTTTCATCACGATTCCAGGTCACATTCTCATGGCTTTTGACGCTGGAATCAAGCCAGAGGACGCGGCAGGATTAAAAACACCATTTATCATTCAAGACGGAATAGTGTGGATTCCTCTTGAGACAACTCTTTGTCAGGATAACCTTGAAACGGCCTGCAAAGCTGGTTATAATCAATGGAAGAAAGCGGCAGAATCAAATGAAGCCACGCTTTATCCGCTCAAGGATGCCTGGAAAATTTATAAGGCCGTTGGCATTCCGGAATCTGATGCGGATATAGAATTACCGTCAGTTGAAAAAGTTTTAAAATATTTACGTTGAATCCTGTAAAATCAGGAAAGGAAACATCAGGAGGTTTCTTATGAAAAAATTACTTACTGTCATAGTTGCGGCTTTTATGGGTGGGCTTTTGTTCGCTGCAAGTTATGAAGTAAAGGGTGTCGCCGGAAAGGTGACTTATGCTGATTCTCCAAAAGCAAAGGCAAAACCAGTTACAGTCGGAATTACGGTTCAGGACGAAACATTTATCACACTGGGCGAAAATTCAAAAATTGTCCTCAATGTAGATGGAAAAGACATTACTCTCCGCATTCCCAAAAAAGCTACTGTGGCGGAGTTGATTGCCACAAAAAATGAAGTCGCCAGCCCTCTCGCTAAAAAAGGCAAGGGAACAGCTACTGCGGCTTCTCGGGCATCTGACGTAATGGAAGCTGGCAAACTCGACGAGTAGTTCTGATGAACAGCCGGAAGTTACTTGTTTTTTTAACTCCGCTCATTTGCGTGGCGATAAGTTCTTTGTTTCTTTTTACAAGTAGCGACGCAAAACTCGCTGACTTGAATCAGAGAATTTTACCGCCCACGGCCATTCGCGATGATGTTGTCATGGTGGGAATCGATGATTATGCCATTGAATTGATTGGCACATTTCCTTTCACCCGCGACATCTATGCGGGTTGTATTTCCGTCATGGAAGAAATGGGGGCCGATTCCGTCGTATTCGATTTGAGTTTCATCGACGACGCAAAGGCTGCCGTAAACAGTGATTTTGAGCCTTTCTATCCCGATGACGTGATGGAAGCCGCCCTTGAAAAATCAAAAATCACCTATCTCAATTTTACATTCGACTATTATTCCCACATCGAAGATTATGAAAGGGAAATCTTTCAGGAAAAATGCGCCGTCAAAAATCTAACCGCCAAAAATGACAGGATTACAAAGGAATATACAGGCGTTCAGATCACAATCCCGAATTTCCTTAAAAATGCCGTAGGTGCAGGCTGTGTGAATGCCGATCCCGACCGGGACAATTATTACAGGCGGGTGAATGCCCTTGTCAAATATGACGGAGAGTATTATTCCCATCTCACATTTCCGGCAGTCCTCAAAAAGCTGGGAAATCCGGACGTCATCGTTGAAAACAGGAAAATCACCCTCCAGAATGCGCAGACTTCATCTGGAGCAAAAAACATCGTGATTCCAAGAGGAAACGACGGAAAAGTCATCCTCAAATATCCGCCAATACAGTTTGACGATTACAATTATCTTTCTATTGGCGACATATATCGCGTCGTTCAGCTTAAAATGTATATGGAAGAAGACGGCGAGGAAGAATACGTGGATGAATACATGAACCTTTGCACCGAGCTCAGAAAAAAGCTTCCGTCGGCTCTCTGTATCATCGGAACCTGCGCCACAAGCACCTCTGACTATGGTGTAAATCAATACGAAGCCCAATATCCTCTTCCTGGTGTTCACTATACCTTCGCAAATCAGGTCTTAAACGGGGATTTTGTCGGAGAGGCTCCTGCCATTGTCTCAATCATTTACGCCCTTTTCTTTGCATTGCTGCTTGTTTATGTATCTTTTATCGTTAAATCGACTTCCGGGAAAATCATCCACGGATTCATTGTCGTTCTTCTTTCTGAAACCCTTCTCGTGGTTTTCTATCGAATTACACGTATTTATGTGGGGCAGACCGTTCCATTGATTTCAACGTTTTTAACTTACGTTTCTTCGATTATCATTGGATTTTTCATGGCTGCAAAAGACAAGAAATTCATTACGAACGCTTTCAGCCAGTGTCTTTCAAAGGAAATTGTCAATCAGATTGTAGTCCATCCTGACAGTTTCAAGCTGGGCGGTGAAAGTATCGAAATGTCTGCTATTTTCACTGATATCCGCAAATTCTCTTCTTTCAGTGAATTGCTTTCGGCGGCACAACTCGTTGCTCTTTTGAACTATTACCTTACCAAAATGAGCGACATAATCATGGCTGAGGGCGGAACAATCGATAAATACGAAGGAGATGCCATTGTAGCTCTGGTAGGAGCTCCTCTTAAAATGGCAGACCATGCACGTCGTGCTGTCCGTGCGGCTTTGAATATGAAAGCCAGCGAAAAACTCATGAACGAAGAAATCCGCTCCGTGGCCTCCAAGGCAAAACCTGAAACCATGAGCGAGGATTTGTATTCTGCCTTCAAGCTTATGGTCATAAACGGCAAGGAAATCTTTACCCGCATCGGAATAAACTCCGGTGAGATGATTGCCGGCTACATGGGAAGCGAAAACAAAAAGAACTATACCATGATGGGAAACAATGTGAACCTCGCAAGCCGTCTTGAAGGAGTAAACAAGCAGTACGGCACTTTCGGAATTCTCGTCAGCGAGGAAACATTCCGCCAGCTGGGAGATGAATTCATCTGCCGCCGCCTCGACAAGGTTCAAGTGGTGAATGTAAACACGCCTCTCAATCTTTATGAACCACTCTCACTCGCATCAAAGGCTGACGCTTTCCTTGTTCAGTATGCTTCTGACTGGGAAAAAGCCATGACCGCCTTTGATCAGGCTGACTATGAGGGAGCTGTACAGAAATTCAAATCACTTTCGGAGCAAAATCCTTCCGACAAGGTTGCCTTGTATTATGTTAATCTGCTAGAAGAATTCTTCCTTCGTGGAACATATCCAAAGAAAGACGATGATTTTGGTGTCGCCTACAATACTGAATTAAAATGCTTTAAGCTTTTGAACAAATAAAATGAAAGAACGCGTCCATATTATTTTCGTGATTTTTTGTCTCTTTTCCCTGCTTTCATGCTCGAATTTTCTTGAAGGCGGGAATTTCAAGGAGCAGCTGGAAGCTGATATCGCCTATGCCGATGCCGCAGAATGTACCCTCATCGTTTCATCAGACGCTTCTTTCGGGAATTTCCTTTCTTTCGGTGAGAAAAAATGCAGGGTTGGCTATTCCATCGACCTTCAGTTCACTTTGAACACAAATTTCTACGGTCTTAAAAATCCCGATACGGTTCTTGAAGCTGTCAGCTCAAAAAACAA
Source organism: Treponema sp. (assembly GCA_017469785.1). Taxonomy (GTDB): domain Bacteria; phylum Spirochaetota; class Spirochaetia; order Treponematales; family Treponemataceae; genus Treponema_D. Next base: position 41,353 of record JAFUFU010000050.1, on the reverse strand, counting down.
TGCTCTTTCCCGCGCCGACTGCGTTTCTTTTACCGTAACCGACGGAAACAAAATCAGCGGAGTCTATAAAATCACGGTCAAGCTTTTAAAAGCAGCTTCTGACATTCTGATTCGACCGGCCTGCTACCTGCTTTCCGATAATGTCGCGCCATCGCTGGTATCTCTTAAAATTTTCACCACGGGCGATAAGACAGCCCCTTACTATCACGAACTTTCTCCAATTCCATATTCAGAATCTGACTGGAACGAAGAAATATTTCACAAAAATTATACCTCCAAAATGTACATTGTCGTTCAGGGCTATGACAAGGATTCAGGTCTCAATGAAATTAAAGTCAGTGAAACCTATATATACGACTTGAACGGTAATAACAACCCATTGGCAAATATCAGGACAGTTGAATTTCATGCGGCCCTAGATGAAAAGGGTAACACCATTGATGACGGAAACGGAAATGTCCTTTATGAATCTGCCTGCGACGCGAGCTTTACACTAGTGACAAATGCCCTTATCCACGTTGAAGTAAGTCTCATTGATTATGCAGGGAATGTAAGCGAGCCTATGTCTTACGATGTGATAAAAAATCAACCTCTGGAATTCGGCTCAAATTCATCCATAAAGTGCGAGAAGCCTGACACTGTTGAAAAAATTTTAAGTCTGGAAAACAGTTTGCCGGCTTTTACAGATTTTACCCTCCAAAAAACGCCCTTTTGGTCTGATTCGCTTTATGCGCCCTGGTACGTTTCGCTTGCAATCCAAAATGGAGATACGATTAGCACGGTTCTTGATTCAAAGGAATTCAATGGCTCAGAACTGATTGACTTGAAATCGGCGGTGAACGAAAGTCTATCCGCTTTTAAGGCCGACACAAGTATTCCAACATACATAAATCTTACAGTCGTTGATGAATCCGGGGAGAGTCTTGAGCTTGAAAACTACATTCCCGCAACTCCAGAAATTGTCACTCTAAGCGATTCTTCAATCGGCTTTACCTCTTCCGAAAATGAATACGATGATTTTTCCGCAACTTACATCACTTTTTACAAATATAAGGCAGATTCGGACTCTGAATTCGGTGACTTTCTCTTTGCCTCAGAAGATGTTACGGATACTTCTTTTTTGACGGCCGATGGAATCTACGAAATTTATGATATTGTTTATCTTGAGGGCACGTCTCCCTTTGGGCGCAGTTTTTCAAGCAAACTGGGAAAGCCTTTTGTCTACTACAAGGGAATCGAAAAGCCGGCTGTAAGCGTGCCTATTCCAAATTTTGAGCTTAGTGACGCTGATTCATGGTTTTTATATGAAGAAAACAGCGGCATCGCAAATATCACTGTTGACGTTGACTATATCGAAAACGAATACAAATATTTTCTCTTCTTTGATTCTCCCGAAAAGGACTATTATTTTGCCGTCAAGAGCAGCACAGTTGAATGCAAAGTTGCCAACGGTTATGAATATAAAGTTTCAATCATTGCAAAAGATTCCAGCGGAAGCACGGCAGGCCAGGGAGAATCGCAATCTTACAGCCTCACTTGCAATGACAACTTCGCGCCCGTTTTACGAAACCTTGATATAACTCTCTACCTTAAAAATCTTATGCATCCGAACAGTCTCAATTTTAACGAAAGTCTTTCTTACTACGGTTATGATGTGGCGGAAGGGCGGAATATCATTGAAGGTGCTGATAATATTCTCATGGCTTACTATTTTTGGCTTCCCCTTTCTTCCGCAATCCCGAGCGACGATGATTTTATCGGTGGAAAATCCATAAAAAATATGGGTGAGCGTCTTTCCTTTATCTATGGTCAAATCGAAAACGGCTTTTTCAAGCTCTATTTACAACTGACCGATTACTCTTTTAATTCTGTGACGGGTTCTTTCAGCTATACGATTCCTCATTATGTCTGGGAAATATCTCCTGATCTTAATTCTGACTCTGATTCCCTGGAGCTTTCGACTCTGGCTTATTCAGAAAATTATGTAAATTCAGATTTCCCATCGGATTCGCTTGGTTTTAAGGTATATGGGACTTACCAGTATTTTGATACTTCTTCAAGTGAGTGGGTTGATTCCGGTGAGATAGTCGAATTTTCAGAGGATAATTACGAGAGCACCCATTCCTTTGCATATACTTCCCCCGGCTTTCACGGAAACTATGTGCGTTTCTTGTTGGTTTATGCCACCACGAGCGACGGAACTGCCGGGGGTGAGGTCACAAATATAGTCCATGCCATGCCAATCTATGTTTACCCTGACTATGAAAAAACTTTCGGAACAGATGCAGAAATCAAATGCGATAACAAAGCCTGGATTAAAGTCTCAAACGGGATGCAGATTTTCTGTGACCAGCCGGTTTTTGTCCATACCATGTATTCAAACGAAAAAATCTCCAGTGGCACAGACGATGAATCAGTCCGGAAATGGGAAACCTATGGAATTGAAACCGGCGCTGTCTGTAAAGATTCCACATTCACATACACTAATGACAATTTTTCCTCAGATTATTACAATGTCAATTACTACACAATAATCGCTCATTTCGCTGACGGAACGGTTTTGATGACAGAACCAACGGACTAATATTAATGAAAGAATCGATTTTACTCTCACGAATGAGACAGGGGGACAAACTTTCTCTTAAAGAGCAGCTCGCGCTTATCGGTGAGCTGAGTCTTCCTGCGGTTCTTGCTCAACTTTCTTCTATCATTATGACTTACATCGATGCTTCTATGGTCGGTCATTTAGGAGAGAAGGAGAGTGCGGCAATCGGGCTTGTGGCGTCCTCAACTTGGCTCATCTGGGGAATCTGCTTCGCCTGCTCCATGGGCTTTACAGTCCAGATTGCCCATGTAATCGGCGCCGGAAAAGAAGATGAAGCTAGAAACCTTCTTAAAGTGTCTGTTTTTGTGAACAGTGTCTATGCCGTTATCGTTACAGTTGCGGTCTGCGCCATGTCGCCTTTTGTTCCGCATTGGCTTGGCGGTGACGAAGACATTTATAATGATGCCTTCCAGTATTTTCTGATTTTTGCCCTGAGCATTCCTGTGATTCAGTTCAACAATCTGGCCGGGGGTGCCTTGCAGTCTTCCGGAAACATGAAAATTCCCAGCGCCATGCAGATTCTTTCCGGAATCTTGAATGTCATCTTGAATTATGTATTCATCTACATTCTCAACATGGGGGTGAGGGGCGCGGCCATTGCAACACTGATTTCAAGGCTCGTGACAACTCTTCCCCTTGTTGTTTTTCTTTTTTTTAAAAGCGAGTCCCTTCGTCTTCGCTCTCACGAAAAAATCTATTTCAAGAAGTCATATTTTTCGACGGCCCTAAAAATCGGAATTCCTACGGCCTTTGAGCAGCTGATTATGAGTGGCGGGCAAGTGGCTTTTACGAGAATCGTAAGTCCTTTGGGACAGACAGCCCTTTCAGCCAACTCCTTTGCCATTACGGTGGAGAGCCTTTGCTATATGCCGGCTTATGGGCTTGCTGCTGCAGCGACCACCATTTGCGGCCAGTGCTATGGCAGCGGTCAGAAAAAACTGACCTGGAGATTCGGCTGGCTCACGACCCTTGTGAGCATGGTTCTCATGGTTTTCACTGGCTCTCTCATGTTCGTTTTTGCCGGAGAGATGATACGCTTCATTTCGCCAGAAATAGCAGTCATCGTCCTGGGAAGAAAAATCCTCAGAATCGAGGCTTTCTGCGAGCCTTTCTACGGTGCCAGCCTCGTCGCCAGCGGGGCGATGCGTGGAACGGGAGATACCCTTGTGCCCAGCGTCCTGAAATTCCTAGCAATGTGGTGTGTCCGCCTTCCCCTGGCAGTATTCTTGCGTTCCCGCTACGGTCTGGAAGGTATATGGGCGGCCATGAGCTTTGAGTTGTGCGTAAGAGGCGTGCTTTTCTTGATTCGACTTGGAAGCAGAAAGTGGGCGGAGAGAAAAGAAATATGAGAATGCACATCATTTCATTTACCGAAGCAGGATTTTCTCTGGCCCGTCGAATCCAAAATCTATTTCAAGCGGAAGAATCTTATAAGAATCTGGCAGAGTCAGAAAAGAGCGAAAGCCTGAAGGCTGAATTTTCTTTTTCTGAAATCACGATTGATTCTGCCTCTTCAAAAAGTGGGAAAAAACTTACACTCTCAGAATGGGTAAAAGCTCACTTTCGGACGGGAAATGTCCTTGTATTTGTGGGGGCGGCGGGGATTGCCGTGCGGGCTGTTGCACCCTTTATCCGCGACAAAAGTACTGACCCCGCTGTAATCGTGATAGACGAGAAGGGCAGCTTCGTGATTCCGCTTCTTTCAGGTCACATCGGCGGGGCAAATTCTCTGGCAAAAAAAATCGCCGGTCTTTTGGGCTCACAGGCTGTCCTTACCACGGCCAGCGATGTGAACAATCTTCCTGCCATCGATGAATTTGCCGCCCGGAACAATCTTTTAATCAACGACATGGAAAAAGCCAAGGATTTTGCCGCAAAAGTCCTGAATGGCGAAAATCCCAGTTTTACAATCTCTGTATATATCAAAAATGATATACTTTCTCTGATTCCCAAATGCGTGATTCTTGGAATCGGCTGCAAAAAAGGAAAATCCCCGGAAGAACTTGAAGAATTTGTCCGAGAAAGCCTTGATGAACGCAAAATAGACTACCGTTCGTTAGATAAAATCGCCTCAATCGACCTTAAAAAAGATGAAAAAGCCCTTGTCTCTCTTGCAGAATCGCTGAAGCTCCCTTTCCTAACATTTTCCGCTCAAGAATTGAACCAAATCCAGCAGAAAGTCACGCCATCTGCCTTTGTTTCAGAAATCACAGGTACTGACAATGTGTGTGAGCGTTCGGTTTTTGCCGCCGGGGCAAGTGAAATCATCGTTCACAAAAGCGCTTGTAACGGCATGACCCTTGCCATCGGAATCAAAAAAATCAATATAGAAATCCCGGAAGAATTTCAAAAATTCTTTATAAAAAATTCGGAGGAAAATTAAATGATGCAGGGAAAAATCATCGTCGCGGGAATAGGGCCGGGAAAATACGAGCTTATGACCCTTGAATGTGCAGAAGCGTTGAAAAATTGTGACTGTATCGTAGGCTATGAAGTCTATATCCAGCTGGTAAAATCCCATTTCCCAGAAAAAGAATTCCTCTCAACTCCCATGCGAAAGGAAGAAGAACGCTGCCGCCTCGCCCTAAAAGAGGCCGCAAAAGGAAAAAACGTGGTCTTCATCTGCTCAGGGGATGCGGGCGTGTACGGCTTGTCCGGCCTCATTTATGAGATTGCCGCCAGCTCCGAGGAATTTAAGAATGTCCAAATCAATGTATTGCCGGGAATTACGGCGGCTTTAAGCGGTTCGGCTTTGCTGGGCGCCCCTCTGATTCACGATTTTGCCGTCATCAGTCTCAGCGATTTAATGACTCCCTGGGAAAAAATCGAAAAACGGCTGGAGGCGGCTTCTCAAGCGGATTTCTGCCTCGTCCTTTACAATCCCATGAGCCATAAGAGAAAGGACTATCTTTTCAAAGCCTGTCAGATTTTGCTAAAAAATCTCCCCCAAAACCACCCCTGCGCCTGGGCAAAAAACATAGGGCGGGCAGGCGAGGAATGCCAAATCTGTACTTTGGGAGAATTACAGAATGCCCAGCTGGACATGTTCACTACGGTTTTTGTGGGAAATTCCCAGACAAAAGTCATTGAGACGGCTCAGGGGAAAAAGCTTGTCACGCCCAGGGGATATGAGTTTGAGAGATAGGGGAGATGGAACTAAAGTTCTACTTTTGGGGGCAAAAAAGGGCTTTTCACACTTCTTCAAAAATATAAAATAAGAAGCAAAATAAAAGGCAATGAAGCCGCTTTGGAGCAAAATCCAGGGCGGCTTTTTTATTTTTGGAGGATAATATGAGGCTGACTCCACGGGAAAGTGAAAAATTACTTTTGAGCTATGCGGGTTTTCTTGCCGGGCAGCGAAAAGAGCGGGGATTAAAACTCAATTATGTTGAGGCCCTTGCCTACATTTCTTCGGCTCTTTTGGAGGAGGTCCGCGACGGCAAATCAGTGACGGAACTTATGCGGGACGGTGCGAAAATCCTTACGACAGAAGATGTGATGGATGGGGTGGCTGACATGATTCATGAAGTCCAGGTGGAGGCGACTTTCCCTGACGGCACGAAGTTAGTCACTGTGCATAATCCGATTCGGGAGCTTGTATGAAAATCGGAGAAATTATTTCTTGCAACGAGACGATTGAACTGAACCGTGGACGAAAAACAATCGAAATCAAAGTGGCGAATACCGGCGACAGGCCTGTACAAGTAGGCTCGCATTTTCATTTTTTTGAGGTGAATCGGCTCCTTTCCTTTGACAGAAAAGCTGCTTTTGGCTTTCGGCTGGATATTCCTTCTGGAATGTCAGTGCGTTTTGAGCCGGGCGAGACAAAATCCGTGCGTCTCTGTTCATTTGGTGGAAAATCTGAAATCTACGGGCTGAACAATTTGACTTGTGGAAAAACGACAGGAGGAGCGGGAAAATGAGTTACATGCTTGACGGAAAAAAATATGCCATGATGTACGGGCCTACGACAGGTGACAAAATCAGGCTCGCAGATACAAACCTTGTGATTCAGATTGAAAAAGATTTTACGCAGTACGGAGACGAGGCAAAATTCGGCGGCGGCAAAACCCTTCGTGACGGAATGGGGCAGTCCGTGAATTCAAATCGTGGGACTGGTGATTTGGACTTGGTGATTACAAATTGCGTAATTCTTGATTATACAGGGATTTATAAAGCTGACATCGGAATTCGGGACGGAAAAATCGCGGGAATCGGCAAGGCGGGAAACCCGGACACAATGGATGGCGTAACGGAGGGAATGACTGTAGGCGCCGGAACGGAGGCGCTTGCGGGCGAAGGCCTGATTGTAACGGCTGGGGGAATCGACTCGCACATTCACTTTATTTCGCCAGAACAGGTCGAGACGGCTCTGTCTTCCGGAATTACCACAATGATTGGCGGCGGCACAGGCCCCGCAGACGGCACAAATGCGACCACCTGTACTCCTGGAAGCTGGAATCTTGAGATGATGCTAAAAGCGGCGGAAGATTTTCCCATGAATATTGGTTATCTGGGAAAGGGAAATTGCTCAAATAAAAACGAAGACAGCGAGCTTGTCTCTCAAATAAAGGCCGGAGCCTGCGGCTTGAAAATCCACGAAGACTGGGGCACGACCCCGGCTGTCATCGATGCGGCTCTTACTGTCGCTGATAAATATGACGTTCAGGTTTGCATTCACACTGACACCCTCAACGAGGCCGGCTGTGTGGAAGACACGCTCCGGGCAATTGCGGGCCGCACGATTCACACTTATCACACCGAAGGGGCTGGTGGCGGCCATGCTCCTGATATTCTGAAAGTGGCGGGCTTTCCCAATATCCTGCCTGCCTCAACAAATCCCACAATGCCCTTTACGGTGAACACTCTGGATGAGCACTTGGACATGCTTATGGTCTGTCATCATCTTGACAATAAAATCCCGGAGGATGTGGCATTTGCTGATTCGAGAATCCGACCGGAAACGATTGCGGCGGAAGATGTCCTCCACGATATGGGCGCGCTGAGCATAATGAGCAGCGACAGTCAGGCGATGGGTCGGGTGGGCGAAGTAATCACCAGAACCTGGCAGACGGCACACAAAATGAAAGATGAGCGGGGTTCTCTTCCCGAAGAGTCAGGGGAAAACGACAATTTTCGGGTCAGGCGGTATGTCGCGAAATATACGATAAATCCTGCGATTGCCCACGGAATTTCCGAATATGTTGGCTCAATCGAAGCGGGAAAAATGGCTGATTTGGTTCTGTGGAATCCTGCCTTTTTCGGAGCCAAGCCGGACATGGTTATAAAGGGCGGGGCAATCGTTCTTTCAAAAATGGGTGATTCAAATGCTTCGATTCCGACTTGCCAGCCTGTCTACTACAGAAATATGTTCGGCTTTTGCGGTAAGGCAAAATTCCTGACCTGTGCGACCTTTATGTCTCAGGCAGCCATTGATGGGAAAATCCCGGAGAAGCTTGGCTTGGAAAAAATCTGCCTGCCTGTAAAAAATTGCCGGAAAATCAGTAAAAAAGACATGCGGCTCAACCATGCCCTCCCAGAAATCAATGTGGATCCAGAAAATTACCGGGTGACGGCGGACGGAATGTTGATTACGAGCAAGGCGGCGACTTTCCTTCCCCTTGCCCAAAGGTATTTTTTCTTCTGATTTATCAATATGACACTTATCTTTGGTTAAGGAGTTTGTATGATTTGCGAAAAGATTCTTGGGAAAGTCACTGACGCTCAATTCAAGGGAAAGGATTTTGATTTCGTAGAATTCGAATGGCATGAGACATATTCAAAGTTGCATAGAAAAAATTCCCGAAAGGGGCGAGATATTGCCCTTCGTCTGGATGATTCTGTCCTGAAAAGAGGAATCAAGCCCGGCGATGTCCTGGGAATTGACTCCGACGGCACGGTTATTGTCGCTGATGTGGGCGAGTGCGAAATCCTGAGCGTTAAGACGGCGGACAGGGACTTTCTTGCCACGGCAAAAATTGCCTATGAAATCGGAAACTGCCACGCGCCGCTCTTTGCCGGAAAGTCAGACTGCGAACTGATAACCTTGTACACAGAGCCAATGGAGCGGCTTTTGAAAAACCTTTGCGGATTCTCGATTTCAATCGAAAAGCGGACGGAAAAACTCGACTTTTCCCGGCAGATTTCTTCGATAGTCGGACATTCCCACCACCATGCAGGCTGATTTTTTTGAATTGCTCCAGATTAACGACGCGGCATTTCCTATCGGAAGCTATACGCTTTCATGGGGCTTGGAGACTTTCGTTCAGCAAGGACTGATTTTTGACGCAGAATCGGCGGAATCATTCTTAAAGTCCGAGATTTCGCTTAATTTTCTCACGAACGAGCTTCTTCCTGCCCGTCTTTCCTGGGAGGCCGCCAGCTCAGGAAATTGGGAAAAGGTCAGAGAAATCGATGAAATCTACAATTCCGGCAAAAACGCAAGAGAAATCCGCGAGGGGAGCAAAAAACTTGCCCTCAGATTCTTGAAAACGGTATCGCTGTGGGAAAAATCAGGGGAAAATGAGGAGAATCCGCTTCTAAAGGCAGAAATCCGGCATTTTTCGGTTTTCTACGGCGCATATTGCGCAGTGAAGGGAATCAGCGAGGACGAAAGCCTTTCCGCCTTTTTCTACAGCCAGATTTCTTCCCGGATTGTGACGGCGGTAAAGCTCGTTCCCTTGAGCCAGAATGACGGTCAGATGATTCTGCACTCTCTTTTCAAAGATTTTGAGAATCTGCTGGAAAAAGTCATGGATTTTTCTGAAAAAGATTTGTGCCGCTCCTGCCCGGCCAGTGAAATCCGCGCCATGCAGCATGAGTTTTTATACACAAGACTCTACATGAGCTAATTTTTAGGGGCACTTTGCCCAATATAAGGAAAAGAAGGAAAAAATGGAGGAAAGAGGAAAAATGAAATTCACTAAAATCGGTGTGGCAGGTCCGGTCGGCTCCGGTAAGACTGCCCTTGTGGAGGCCCTTACCCGCCGGCTTGCTGAAAAATATTCAATCGGCGTAATTACAAACGACATTTACACGAAAGAAGATGCGGAATTTCTGGCAAAAAATTCCGTGCTGCCAAAAGAGCGGATTCTGGGAGTGGAGACAGGCGGCTGTCCCCATACGGCAATTCGTGAGGACGCTTCCATGAATCTTGAGGCCGTGGATTTTCTGCGGGAAAAATTCCCTGACATAGAGCTGATTTTTATCGAGAGCGGCGGCGACAATCTGTCGGCAACATTCAGCCCGGAGCTTGTGGATGCGACGATTTTTGTAATTGATGTCGCGGAAGGGGATAAAATTCCCCGGAAAGGCGGGCCTGGAATCATGAGGAGCAATCTTCTTGTAATCAATAAAATCGACTTGGCTCCCCTTGTGGGCGCGAGCCTTGAGGTTATGGCAAGGGATTCCCGGAAAATGCGGGGGCAAAAGCCTTTTGTTTTCACGAATATTCGGAGCGGCGAGGGAATTGACGAGGTGCTTGCTTTTTTGGACAGAAATGTCTTTTTCGCTGATTTAGCCGCTTCAATGGAATCAAAATGACAAATCAGTTTGGGAAGATTTCTCGTTTTGAGCTAAAGGCGTCATGCTCAAAAAGCGGGAAGACTTTTATCAGCGACAGTTTTTTCACCTCTCCTTTTAAAATCATGAAGCCATTTCAGAATCAAGACGGCTCGATTTCCCTGTATCAGCAGACTTCTTCGCCGGGAATCTTTGCCGGAGACATTCAGGAATATCATATACTAATAGAAGAAAACGCGAAATTAGAAATAATGAGCCAGTCTTTTGAGAAAATCTTCAAGATGGAGGAAAATGAACTTGGCGAGCGGAAAATCCGCCTGAAATTACAGAAAAACAGCAGCCTGTTTTTTTCGCCGCTTCCCTGCATCCCTTTTTCGGAAAGCAGATTTCGCTCTGAAAGTAAGATTTTCCTTGCGGATAAGAGTTCCCGCTTTCTCTACGAGGACATTTTGTGTGGCGGGCGAATTTCTCACGGCGAGCTTTTTGATTTTGATTTATATCAGAATCTGATTGAGGTGAGGCGGGGGAAAAAGCTGATTTTCCGGGACAATGCTTTTTTTGAGGGCAGCAAGGGTGGCAAAAATCCGGAAAGGAAAGGCTTCTTGCAGTCGCCTTCTGTCTTCGGCGGCTTTACCCATGCCGGAAGTCTCTTGCTTTTCGGATTTGAAAAAAATCAATGGGAAATCAGAAAAGTTTTGGGGCTTGAAGAAAAACTTCTTTATGCCCAGAAAGCCGAATCAGAGTCAGAAAGGCTTGTTTGCGAAGTGACTGAAACTGATTCGGGGGATATAGCCCTCCGCGCCCTGGCATATTCTGCGGAGGAAATACAGAAAAGCTTTGAGCGCGTCAAGGCTTTTATCCGATAGACATTTTTGACTGAATCAGCTCGCTGTCGGCATCTTTTGTAAGTCCGCTCAGGGTGATTTCCCCTTTGTCCATCACATAATAGCGATTGCTGACAGAAAGGACGAAATCAAGATATTGCTCCACAATCAGCACCGTGATTCCAAGCTTCGAGTTCACCCTCTGAATGGCAGAGGCAATGTCTTCAATGATTGAGGGCTGGATTCCTTCCGTCGGCTCGTCAAGAATCAGAATCTTAGGGTGAGAGACCAAAGCCCGCGCGATTGCCAGCTGCTGCTGTTGCCCGCCGCTCAGGTTTCCGCCCTTCCGCTTCAAAAAAGTCTTAATAATCGGGAAAAGCTCAAAAATCTCTTCGCCGATTTTTCCTTTCTCGCCGTTTACCTGCAATCCTAATTCAAGATTCTCTTCCACCGTAAGCTGGGGAAAAATCTCCCGGCCTTGCGGAACAAAGCCAATTCCCAGGGAGGCTCTCTCGTAAGTCTTCTTGCGGATAATTTCCTCGCCGTTCAGGAGAATGCTTCCCGATGTGGTTTTTACCATGCCCATTATGCTTTTTAGGCTGGTGCTTTTTCCCACACCATTCCGTCCCACCAGGCAGACAATCTCGCCCGCGGAAACATTCATGGAAAGCGAGGGGATTATCCTGCTTTCCCCATACCATGCGCTCACATCCTTGATTTCAAGCATTTTTTCCTCCTGTAAAAAGGCCTATGCACCGGCCAGCTCATTTTCTTCTGTTTCTTCGATGCCGCTTTTATGGAATTTCCCCCGGCCAAGATAAACGGCCTTTACTTTTTCGTCTGACAGCACGGAATCAGCATTTCCCTCGGTCAGGATTTTTCCTTCGTGCATGACTGTCACCGTGTCAGCCACCTTGCGGACGAATTCCATATCGTGCTCGACGACGACAACGGCATATTGTTTTGCTATTTTCCTGATAATCTCGCCCGTTTTTTCGGTTTCGGCCTTTCCCATACCGGCAACAGGTTCGTCAAGGAGAAGAAGGCTTGGCTCCTGCACCAGAAGCATTCCGATTTCAAGCCATTGCTTTTGTCCGTGGGAGAGAGAAGCCGCCTTTTCATCCTTCTTTTCGCTGAGATTTATGAAATCAAGAATCAGTTCGATTCTTTCCTTTTGCTGCCGGGAAATTTTAAAAAGCAGGGAAGAAAGCACGGTTTTCTGTCCTTTAAGGGAGATTTCCATATTTTCCCATACCGAAAGACTTGTGAAGACTGATGGAGCCTGAAATTTCCGTCCGATTCCTTCGTTGGCAATATCGGCTTCACGCATCTTTGTCACATCCATGTTCGTGTATTTGCGCAAGCCTACATCGACTCCGCCATGATAAATAATCTTGCCGGAAGCAGGCTTTGTTTTTCCGCAGATGATGTCCAGCAGAGTTGTCTTCCCGGCTCCGTTTGGGCCGATGAAAAAATGCACTTTGTTGGGCATTATCTTTGTCGTCACATTGCTGAGGGCTTTAAATCCGTCAAAAACTACAGAAATATCCTGAATCTCTATGACTGGTGTAATCACTTTGCCCATGCGGCTGCCTCCTCAGATTTTTCTTTTTTCAACTGATTTATGGTGCGAAATACTTTTTCCTTTGCATCGATGAAGATTCCGGTAAGTCCTCGTGGCAGGAATATCACGACGAGGACGAAAATAGCTCCGATAAAGTATGACCAGATTTCGGGAAAGTTCTCGCTTACAAGAGTTTTTGTGATGTTCACGAGAAAGGCCCCGATGACGGCTCCAATCAGCGAGCCTCTGCCGCCTACGGCCACCCAAATCGCCATGTCTATTGAATTTGAAATGCTCATCTCTGACGGGGAAATAATTCCTGAAAATGGCACGAAAAGTGCGCCCGCGATTCCCGTAAAGATTGCGCTCAGCACATATACGAAGGTCTTATAATTTGCGACCTGATAGCCTGAAAATCGAGTCCTGTTTTCTCCGTCGCGGATTGCCACAAGAACCCGCCCGCATTTTGTCTGCATGACCCAGGAATAAAAAGCGTAAGTCAGGATTAAGAGGAAAAGCGCGACATAGTACCAGATGTATTTTGTGCTTATGCGGGCAATGGGGAGACCGAAAAGCGTAGTGAATTCGGTAATGCCGTTTGTGCCGCCGGTGTAGCCTTGAAGTCCTATAAAAAGCGTGACGAAAACCAGGGCGAGTGCCTGAGAGAGAATCGAAAAATAAACGCCCTTGATTCTGTTGGTGAAGGTGAGCAAACCAAGGACAAAGGCGAGCAGGGCTGGAATCACGAGAATCATGAAAATGCTGGTGGGGGCAGTCTTATAGAATTCCCAGAACCAGGGGAGTGCCGTGCGGCCGCTCCAGCTCATAAAATCAGGAAGATTCGAACCGCTTGCCACAAGTTTCAGGTACATGCCGAATCCGTAGCCGCCAAGACCGAAGAAAACTCCGTGCCCAAGGCTTAAGATTCCCGTATAACCCCAAATCACATCCAAAGAGAGGGCTACGATGGCGAATGTGATGAATTTCCCCACAAGGGAAACCCTGAAAGGCGAAAGAAAGACAGGCATAAGGGCAATGATTGCGACAATCACTGCAAAGGCGAGGTTTTTCTTCTTTGCGCTGATTCCACTTAATCCCGTTTCTCCGCCTCCATTCTCGTCGAGAATTCTGGAATGAATGGTGAACAAGCCCTGAGGCTTCTTCTGTAAAAAAAGAATTACGAGGAAAAGTACGATTGCCTTTGCGATGTTGGCCGAGGTTCCGAACTGAATCGCCGCATTGCTCATTCCGATCAGGCCTGCGCCCGCGATAGAGCCTGCAAGACGGCCTACGCCACCCAGCACGACGACCATAAAAGTGTCCACGATATAATTCTGGCCGAGAGAAGGCCCCACCGAACCGAGCAAACATAGGGCACAACCCGCTATTCCCGCAAGTCCGGAGCCGATGGCAAAGGTGAGCGTGTCGATTCTGTTCGTGCGGATTCCAAGGCACTGGGCCATGGGCCGGTTCTGCATGGTCGCACGGACGCGTTTTCCGTAGGAAGTCTTATACATGAGCAGATACATGGCGACAAGGCAGAATGTGACCAGAAAAATGATGAAAATCCTTTTGTAAGTCATGATTACGCCGGCAATCTCCAAGTTTCCGTTGAGGACGGAAGGCGCGCTAACGTTCACATTGGGAGCACCGAAGATTGTTCGGGCGAGCTGCTGCAAGACAAGGCTCACGCCCCAAGTCGCAAGGAGGGAATCAGTTTCCCGGCCGTAAAGCCTTTTTATGACAAGCTGCTCCAGAATTGCGCCGAATAAAGCCGCAACTATAAAAGACATTACGATTGCAAGGGGATAGTAAAAATCGAAAAATCTGGCCGGAAAATAGGCAGTGAAAAAATTCTGTACGAGAAAGGTCGTGTATGCGCCAATCATGATGAATTCGCCATGAGCCATGTTGATGACGCGCATAAGCCCGAAGGTGATTGAAAGACCCAGCGATGCCAGAAGGAGTATCGAGGAAAGGCTTATTCCGTTGAATAAAATCGTAAAGAATGTGGTCATAAAAGTATCCAGATGTTCAGAAAGTGGGTGCGCAGGAAAAGCTTCTCCTGCGCACATTAACCTATATTTTACAGACCCTTGGCCCAGTCATAGCTTGAAAGATATGGATCAGGCTTAACTGCACCAGGCGTCGCCCACACTTCATCAATAAGTCCGCTCTTGTTGATTTTGCCGATTCGGACAGGCTTGTAGATGTGCTGGTTGTCTCCGTCCAGCGTGACCTTGCCTTCTGGCGCATCAAAGGAAATCCCCTTGGCTGCAGCACGGATTTTCTCGACATCAAAGGAGCCTGCTTTTTCGGCTGCCTTTGCCCACAAGTAAACGCCGATGTAGCCCGCCTCAATGGGGTCGTCAGTCACGCGCTTTTCTCCATAAGCTTTCTTGTAAGCGGAAACGAAAGCCGTGTTTTCTGCTGTTTTTGTGGTCTGATAGTAGTTCCAGGCCACATAATGACCTTCCAGATTCTCAATTCCCACGCCGCCGACTTCTTCTTCAGCGATCGAAAATGACATGACTGGAATGGAAGAAGAAGTGATTCCCGCATCGGTAAGCTGCTTGAAGAAAGCTACGTTCGAGTCTCCGTTCAGCGTGTTGATGATACAGTCAGGTTTTGCCGCCTGAATCTTGCTTACAATCGTTGCGAAATCAGTGTGACCCATGGGAGTGTATTCTTCACCAGCGACTGAGCCACCGATATTTTTCAGTTGTGCCTTGATGATTTTGTTGGCGGTTCGCGGAAAGACATAATCACTTCCTACAAGAAAGATATTCTTTCCGAACTGACTTGCGCAGAATTCGACCGCCGGAACTGCCTGCTGGTTCGGAGCTGCCCCCATGTACATGATGTTGGGGCTTGCTTCCATTCCTTCGTACTGAACCGGGTACCATAAAAGTGCGCCTGTTTCTTCCACGACAGGTTTTACTGCCTTTCGCGATGCGCTTGTCCAGCAGCCGAAAATTGTCGCCACCTTGTCGTTCTGAATCAGTTTTCTTGCCCTTTCTGCAAAAATCTGAGGCTCACTTGCGCCGTCTTCCTGAATCACTTGAATCTGCTTTCCGAGAACGCCACCCGCCGCATTGATTTCATTTATTGCCAAAAGCTCTGCGTCGCGGACAGAAGTTTCTGAAATCGCCATTGTTCCGCTTAGAGAATGTAAGATTCCGACTTTGACGGTTTTTGACTCTTCTTTTTTCTCGCAAGAAGAGAGGGTGAGTGTGCCCAAAACAGCACCGGCCGCCAGAACAGTTGTGATGATTCCGTTAATTGTCTTTTTCATAGTTTTTCCTCCAAAATCATTTTAAAATAAAAAAAATGGCATCTCTTTTTCTAACCATGCCTGCATGGATGCAGGTTTTAAGGCTAGAGAGAAAGTTCTGTTTGCCGGCAGGTGAACAGAACTTTCTCGTAGGAACAAAAAAATACAAGGAAGTATTTTTTGTTCCAGAGACCCCATTGTCTTTATTGTTTTAAAATTTTTTTAATTAGTTTTTGTTTATGCAGTTTTTCGCTTCTGTATAAAAGAAAGAACTGCGAAAACAAGCATTCCGCTTGCAACTATTATTGCTCCGAGAATTGAATCTTCAACGCTGAGGTCAAAAAATCCTTCGCCCTCAAGAACCGAAGCAACTCCGTCCATAATCCACATGAGGCTTGCTGCCCAGAACATGAGCATCGTCGCAAAAACATTTTTTGAAACAGCGGAATTCTTCTTCTGGTAGAAATAAACTCCGCTGAAAGCAAGGGCTGCACAAATCGTAAGAATCAAGCACATTATATCGCCCCCTGTAAGGTAATTTTTTCTTGTTTTTTGTTAATAAGATGCGCTATTAGTTCGGCAATTCCCCAGATTGCCGTAACCACAATTGCCATTGAAACGCCGACAGTTGCCATCTCATGAAGCATTTCCCTGGTATCCACAGGATTTTTCATCGCGGTGAGGAAGGGCGGATAAAACACGACTTCACCATGATAAACATGCTCAATGGCGAGCAAAAAACTTCCGCCGTAAAGCATCTGCTCCAGCGCAGACAATCGTTCCTTCCAGACAGGTTTTTCTTTAAATCCAAAATTCCTTGCCGCTGAAACTGCAAGTGCCTCGCCGAGCGGAACTAAAAAACATGCCATAATTGCCTCCAAAATAAAAAAGGAGCCGTGAATCTTCACAGCTCCCTTGCTCGTTACGGTGAGAATCTTATCGACATGGGAAAATTCTGTCAATTTGTATTTGTTCAACTTTAGTTCTAGGAAAATCAACTCAAAAAGGTCTTACAAAAACATAAAAATGATGTATAATCATGATAATCCTATTCATTGGCAAGGAAGCCTTTTCGATTTTGAACGGAAAGGCTTCTTTTTTTTTGGCAAGGGAGCCGCTTTGGAGCAAAATCTAAGGCGGCTCTTTCTTTTTTATGGAGGTGGCTATGCTCTCACAAGACGAATTAAAGACTGTCAACGATATATTGCTTGAGTTGAAAAGAATTGAAAACATGATTCAAGATTTGATGAATGCAAATGCTGTCCAGAACTCTGTTGGATTCTGTCTCGAACATTCAATAATGAAATTCGCACTTTCAGAACGAGAAGCTGATGTTTTACGCCTTATTGCCGATGGTCGCTCCAATAATGAGATAAGCGAGCAGATACATGTGAGCGTTTCCACGGTAAAAAAACATATTTATAATATTTTCAATAAAGCAGGCGTGAATTCACGAATGCAACTTTTAAACCTGATGTATGCTCCTTCTCAATAGAGCTTATGATTGCAGATGGTATTTTTCTCTCTATTTGATTATTATATTATCAAATGACCTCAATCTTCATCTTCGCGGGAACAAGCGAAGGCCGGGAAATCGCGGAAATTCTCTCACAAAAAGGCTTTTCCTCTACCGTTAGCGTGGCCACTGAATACGGAGCGGCCTTGCTTCCAAAGGCAGAAAATCTCACGGTCTTACAGGGTCGGCTTTCAAGCGCTCAGATGGCGGAGCATCTCTCCCAGAAGGATTATGCTTTCGTCATCGATGCGACCCATCCCTTTGCCACGGCAGTCTCAAAGGAGATAAAAAAAGCCTGCGCTCTCACGAAAAAACGCTACATCCGCTTTGCCCGTGAAACTGCCTGTGCTCCTGAGCCGGAAACGGAATCCCTTTTCTTTTTCCCGGACATTTCTTCCGCCGCAGAATGGCTGCAAAATCAAGAGGGCGTGATTTTTGTCTCAACGGGCAGCAAGGAACTTCCTTTACTTACGCAAAAAATCTCCGACAAATCACGGCTTTTCGTTCGGGTTCTTCCAGCCGAAGAAAGCCTTAAAATCTGCGCTGACTGTCACATTCCTCAAAATCAGATTATCGCCATGCAGGGGCCTTTTTCTCAGGAAGAAAACGAAAGGCACTTTGCCCAAAGCGGGGCCAAAATCCTTTTGACCAAAGAAAGCGGAAAGAGGGGCGGTTACTTTGAGAAAATCCGGGCGGCAAAAAAACTTGGGATTCGTGTCGCGGTGATTCAAAATCCCGAAAAAGAAAGTGACGCAGAGGCGGGAGAAGAGCGATTTTCTTCGATAAAAGAATTGCTGCAAAGAATCATTGGGGAAAAAGATTAGCGTAATTAACGACATTCGACTTTTCTGCTATAATCAATCATAATGATGGCAAAAAAACACTTATTTTTAGTCGGTCTCGGCATGGGAGATGAAAATTTTCTCACAGCGCAGGCAAAAAATGCACTTAGAGAAGCCCAAATCATCTTCGGCGGAGAGCGAATCTTAGAAATCGCAGGGAAAATCCTTCTGGAAGAGGGGAATCCGTCAGAAAACGCGGAAGCCCCTTCAAAAAAGATTCCTTTCGAGCCGATTTACAGGGCAGATGAAATTTTTTCATATTTAAGAGGTCATCAAGATTTATCAAATGCCGCCGTCGTTTTTTCCGGGGACACGGGATTTTTCAGCGGGGCGGCGGCTTTTTGTGAGAGATTCCGGGTCAAGCACGGAATGACAGAAGTGTTACCCGGAATGACAGAGGCTGGGGCTGGCTGGGAAATTGTGCTGCTGCCGGGAATTGCCTCGCCGGTTTATTTTGCCTCAAAATTGCACAAGTCCTGGCAGAAGTGGAAAATGCTTTCCCTGCACGGCGCAAAATGCAACACGATTGAGCAGATTCGTAAAAATCCCGCCTGTTTTTTCATTCTTTCTGGAATCGAAGATGTCAGAATGGTTGGCAAAAAGATTGAAAAAGCCCTGAAAAATGGCGTGCTTTCGTCCGTAAAATGCTATTTAGGCTCAAATCTTTCTTACAATGTCGAAAAAATCATACAGATTCAGCCAAAAGAGATGTCAGATTTTCAGGAATCTGTCGGCAACGCGGAAATAAAAGCGAAATTCGACGGGAACAGCCCGAAAATCAACGAAACTACCGGCCGTTCGGGCGTAAAATCTCCTCAAAAATCACTTTTTGTCCTCTTGGTCGAAAACGAAAATGCCCTTAACGAAAGCGAAAGCCCGAATCTCAAAGACGAAGACTTTATCCGTGCCGAAAAAATCCCCATGACAAAAAAAGAAGTCCGCCATCTTTCAATCGCCGAGTTGGGGCTTTCAAAATCCTCGGTGGTCTACGACATCGGAAGCGGCACCGGCTCCATCACGGTTGAAGCCGCCAGAATCGCTGTGGAAGGGCAGGTCATCGCCGTGGACTCCAACAGCGACGCCCTTGCGCTCACGAAAAAAAATGCAGAGAAATTCTGCCTCGAAAATGTGACTTTCCTGCAGGGGAGCGCGCCTGACTGCCTTAAAAACGCGGAATTGCCCCCGCCAAGCCATGTTTTCATCGGGGGAAGCAAAGGAAATCTCGCCGAAATAATTCAATTTGCCTTCAAAAAAAATCCTTCCGTGCGAATCGTGGCCAATTTCGTGAGCCTTGAAAACCTCACCGAGATGCAGAATTGCTTGAAAAACCTTGAAGAAGGCTCTTTTATTGAAGCGGACTGTGGCAAAATCCATATCGAGAATCTTGAAATCAAGCAGATTTCCGTAAGCCGGGCTGAAAAAGCTGGAAATTTTCACTTGATGAAAGCCATGAATCCCGTGTGGATTGTAAGTTTTTCAGGAAAAATAGAAAAAAAAGAAAATCAGGGGCATGAAAATGAAGCCTGATTCAGAGTCTAAGTCACAAATTTTCAACATCCCCCGCCTCATGATTGCCGCCCCGGCCAGTGGCAGCGGAAAGACCACCCTCACTTGTGCCTTGCTCCGTCTTTTACAGAATCGCGGAAAATCGCCAGTCTCCTTTAAGTGCGGCCCTGATTTTATCGATCCCTTGTTCCACGAGCAAGTTCTGGGCGTTCCCAGCACCAATCTGGACAGTTTTTTTGTTGACGAAGAAGAAGTACGCGGAATTTTTGCCGAAAAGATTTTTTCTCAAAGCCAGAATGAAAAAAAGCCGGCAGATTTTGCCGTAATCGAGGGCGTTATGGGGCTTTTTGACGGTCTTGCGGGAAAATCGCTCAAAGCCTCAAGCTACGACATCGCCCGAATTACGAACACGCCGATTTTGCTCTGCGTCGACGCTTCGGGAATGAGCCGTTCGATAGTGCCTCTGGTAAAAGGATTTTTG
The DNA here is from genome assembly GCA_017469785.1 of Treponema sp. Lineage (GTDB taxonomy): Bacteria > Spirochaetota > Spirochaetia > Treponematales > Treponemataceae > Treponema_D. Next base: position 21,220 of record JAFUFU010000050.1, on the reverse strand, counting down.
GACTACGACAGGCTTCAGCATAAGAATGGCGAGAATCTTATCAAAGGAATTTTCCTAAACAAGGTCACAAAAGGCTCTTTCCAGCTCCTAAAAACTCTTATTGAAGAAGAATCTGCCAGCTACGGAGTCAAAGTCATAGGCTTTCTGCCTAAAGATTCAGAAATAGCCTTGGAAAGCCGGCATCTAGGTCTTTTTTTGCCTGATGAAATAAAAGATTTAAACAGCCGGATTCAAAAAAGCTCCCAAATCCTCGATGAAACAACAGATTTTACCGAGTTAGTAAATCTATTCTCAGCCCGCGGGGATTTTAAGGGGCTTGCCCTACGAGCACAGCTCTTCGGGAGACTCACTAAAAACTCACCTTGTGAGTTTTTGCCCTGCATTGCAGTGCCGTTCCCTACCTTAGGAGAAGGGGTAGCGCCCAACGAAGTTGGCGCGAAGGGGGAGACTTCCCCCATCCCTAATTCTGCATTAAAAATAGCAGTCGCTCGCGACGAGGCATTTTGCTTTTACTACGATGAAAATCTCCGCTTGCTGGAAGAATCTGGGGCGAACCTCGTTTACTTTTCGCCCTTGCACGAAAAAGCCCTTCCTTCTGGAATCGGGGGAATCTTACTGGGGGGCGGCTACCCTGAGCTTCACGCAGCGGAACTTGAGGCAAACCGCTCCATGCGTGAGTCAATCAAATCGGCCGTGGAAAACGGAATCGCTGTCATGGCAGAGTGCGGCGGATTCATGTATCTTCAGGAAAAATTGACCGACAAAGACGGCGTCTTCTACGAAATGTGCGGCGCGATAAAAGGCGAGTGCACTTACACAGGAAAACTTGTCCGCTTCGGTTACGCAGAATTTGCATCGAAAGAAGAAGAAAAAACAGAGGGCGGATGGGAAAAACTTTCCGTGCGCGGCCACGAATTCCACTATTTCGACAGCACGAACAATGGCTCGGACTTCACGGCAAAAAAGCCACTTTCTTCCCGCTCATGGGATTGCATGATTCACACGGAAAAAATGCTGGCGGGCTTTCCTCATTTGTATTACCGCTCAAATCCAAAGATTGTGGAGTGGTTCTTGGAATCTTGTAAGAAAGATTGACATATATAAAAATATTAGAGAAGATGTTTACGAGCGACAATAACACGAATATGGAAAATTCATCGCGCTTTTTCAAAAACACCGCCTGCTCATATTTTCCCTGCCATAAAGGGCTTGATTCTGACGAATTCAACTGCCTCTTTTGCTATTGCCCCCTTTACGATCGGGAAGTCTGCCCTGGAAACCCCAGCTACATCAAAAAAGCAGACGGCAGAATCATAAAACGCTGTACAGACTGTACTTTCCCCCACAAGAGCGAAAATTATGAAAGAATCATGAATCTTTTGCGGGTGACAAAAAACGAAATCCCGCCAGAAGAATATCACCACGGGGGAGAAGAAAAGACAATCTTTGATTTTTCCGTGAACACAAATCCCCTGGGGCTGCCTGAAAGAGTAAAATCTTCGCTTAAAAACGCCCTTAACCAATGTGAAATCTACCCTGACCAGAACTGCACTCGTTTAAGAGAAAAAATCGCTTGCCAGCTAAAAGAAAAGTGCCATGTCGATTTTATTTCTGCCTCCAACATCGTCTGTGGAAACGGGGCCAGCGAGTTGATTTCCCTTCTGGTCCAAGCCATTTCCCCCAAAAATGCCCTGATTGTCGAGCCGACTTTTTCGGGCTACGAGCGGGCGTTGAAAGCAAACGGCTGTAAAATTCAACGGCATTTTTTAAGCGAAGAAAATGATTTTGCCTTTGATGAAAAGATTTTGGATTCGATTGAAAGAAAGACGGAAGTTTGCCGTAGCGGGCAGGGAAGGTCGGAAGAAATTCCCCCCGACATGATTTTTCTCTGCTCGCCCAATAATCCCACCGGACAGATGATTTCACCGGACTTGCTCAAAAAAATCATCACCGCCTGTGAAGAAAAGGGAATTTTCCTCGTCGTCGATGAGTGTTTTATCGATTTTACGGAGCGGACTGAGGAAAGCGCCCTTCAATTTACGAAAGAAAATTCCCACCTTATCGTTATTAACGCCTTCACCAAGATTTACGCCATGGCGGGCTTGCGTTTGGGCTATCTCGTGACCTCAAACCAGGGGATTTTGCAAAAAATCAACTCTCTCCGCCCCGAATGGAATGTTTCGACCCTGGCACAAATCGCAGGGGAATCGGCACTGGACGAAAAAGCATATATTGAAAAAACGCGCGTCCTTATAAAAGAAGAAAGAGAATATCTCTCAAAAGAACTCAAAGCCTTGGGTTTTCACACCTTCCCCAGTGAGGCGAATTTTATTTTGTTCAGCGATGAAAGGAAGAAAATACAGAAAGATGACCGTGCAGATGTTCGGTTTTCTGGAAACAATCTTAACTTGTCTGAAAATTTAGACAAAATCCTGCTGAAACAAGGATTTTCCTTCCGAAATTGCGGGAATTTCCCTGGCTTAAGAGAGAATTTCTACCGAACGGCAGTTCGTACCCATGAAGAGAATGTGCGCTTGATTGAAATTTTGTCGGGGAAGGAGTAGATCTAGGAAAAATATCTGTCCTAAGTACTTGATCTATTTTTCATTTCGATCAAAGATCCGATCCAAATGAATAGTAAAAAAAGACTTGCCCGGCCTTTTGTGAAGTGGGCGGGTGGAAAAAGCCAGCTTCTTGAAATAATCAGAAAAGAGTATCCTTCTAAAATAAAAAAGTATTGTGAGCCATTTGTTGGAGGCGGAGCAGTACTATTTGATGTAATAGGCAAGTTTCAACCAGAAGAAATCCTAATAAACGACATTAATAAAGAACTTATAAATACATACTCTCAAATAAAAAATAATTGTGAGTTTTTAATTTCACGACTATCAGAAATTCAATCAGCATATAAAAATTGCTCACCCGAAGGAAACAAAAATCTTTTCTATAAAAATCGCGAACGTTATAATGAATTGAAATTGCGCAGCGATGACTCTGAGAATCTTGAAAAAGCCGCATTATTTATTTTCCTCAATAAGACAAGTTTTAATGGTCTGTATCGTGTAAATTCAAAAGGTTTGTTTAATGTGCCATTCAATAATGCTAAAAATCCGCTTTTATGCGATGAAGAAAATCTGAGAGCCTGTTCAAAATTCTTGCAAAATGTTCAGATGACTGTCGGAGACTACTCACAATGTAAAAATTTTATAGATGAAAATACTTTTGTCTACATAGACCCACCGTATCGACCGCTTACATCTACAGCTGCGTTTACTTCATATTCTGAAAAGGGATTTTCAGACAAAGAGCAGACTGAACTCGCTGGTTTTATCGAAGTGCTTTCTGCAAAAGGAGCGAAAATTTTGGCAAGCAATTCTGATCCAAAAAATGCTGATGCATCTGATAATTTTTTCGATGAATTATACTCGAATTTTGAAATCAAGCGAATTTCTGCCTCGCGTATGATAAATAGTAATGCTAAGAAAAGGGGCAGCATAAGTGAAATTCTTATACTAAACTATACAAACGAACGGGGGGGGTACTAGTAAATGAGAAATTTCGACTCTTTCCTCGCCAATTTTCGAGACAGCATTGCGACTTACAATTATTACATCGACTTTAATAAAGTTTACGGTAATGTAGAGAGTATCAAGATTGAATTAAATATTCTTAATTCTCTGATTGGCTCAAAGAATATCAAAACAGATTTTGAGAAAATCCTACAAAAATATCCTGAAACGCTAAAATGTGTTCCTATTTTGCTTGCAGTAAGAAACTCTGAAATAGCAGTTTCGGATGAAAATGGAAGTTTCGTTTTTGACTTTTTAACACAAACACGAACGATTTCTGATTATTCTGTTTTCATGGAAAAATCAGGTCTTTTTAATTTGCTTCAAAATCATCTCATTGGCAATTTGCTTGATTATGTTACCGGTGTTGAAACAGGGCTAGATTCTAACGGTCGCAAGAATCGTGGTGGTCATTTGATGGAAGATTTGGTTGAATCATATATCCAAAAAGCGGGCTTTATCAAAAATAAAAACTACTTCAAAGAAATGTACATTCATGAAATCACACAAAAGTGGAATGTAGATTTATCAGCAATTTCAAATCAGGGGAAAATGGAAAAACGCTTTGATTATGTCGTAAAAACTGAGAATCAAATTTATGTCATTGAAACCAATTTTTATGGCAGTGGTGGTTCAAAACTGAATGAAACGGCACGAAGTTACAAGACACTTGCTCAGGAAGTTGCGACAATAGACGGGGTAACTTTTGTATGGTTCACGGACGGTAATGGCTGGAGAAGTGCGCGCCACAATTTAGAAGAAACATTTGATGTGATGGAACATATCTATTGTATACATGATATGGAAGATGGTGTGATGAGAAAAGTATTCAAATAAGGTGGGCTAAAATTTCAATCCCAGCTTACTATCGTTCAGAAAATAAAGACTTTACTCTCGCTAAAGGCGACTGTTTGGAATTACTTCCAAATATCAATTTTCAATTCGATATGATTTTTGCCGACCCTCCTTATTTTCTTTCCAACGGTGGAATATCCGTGCAGAGCGGAAAGCAGGTTTCCGTGAACAAAGGTGACTGGGATAAATCTCAAGGCTTTGAAAAAGATAATGAATTCAATTATAAATGGCTTTCGCTTTGCAGGGAAAAACTAAAAGAAAACGGAACAATCTGGATTTCTGGAACTTATCATAATATTTTCTCTGTTGCTCAAATGCTCAATGAACTGGATTTCAGAATTTTGAACTGCATTACATGGGCAAAAACTAATCCACCGCCGAATTTAAGTTGTAAGTTTTTCACACATTCAACAGAATTCATTTTATGGGCGAGAAAAAACAAGAAAGTCACTCATTATTACAACTACGAATTAATGAAAGAAATCAACGGCGGAACTCAGATGCGAGATTTATGGACTTTGCCTGCAATTTCAAAGTGGGAAAAATCTTGCGGTAAGCATCCTACGCAAAAACCGCTGCCGCTTCTTGCTCGAATCATTTTGGCGAGTACAAGAGAAAATGACTGGATTCTAGACCCATTTACAGGTTCAAGCACCACAGGGATAGCCGCCTGTTTATTAAACCGTAATTTTTTGGGAATCGACAGGGAAACGGAATTCCTTGAACTTTCCAAAAATCGCCGAATTGAGATTGACAACGAAGAAATAAAAGAAGATTATTTAAAAAGAATTCTAAAATTAAATACCTTATGAAAACTTCCCCCCATCTCCTCGCCGAAACAATCTCTTCCGTCTCCCCGCTGAACGCCGCCGCCATGAGCGAAGCCGCCTCTTACCAGTCTAGCCTTGCAATGCCGCCTGAAAGTATGGGCGAGCTTCTTGCCATCGGACAGAGGCTTTCAGGAATCACAGGTAAATTGCACAATTCTCTTCCAAAAAAGCGGATTATCGTTCTTTGCGCGGACAATGGAGTTGCGGAAGAGGGGGTTTCCTCGGCTCCCCAGTCGGTCACTGTCTCTCAGGCAATCAATATGACGGCTCACCTTACCGGAATGAGCGCGCTGGCAAAGTACTTCGGCAATGAAGTTCAGGTCGTCGATGTGGGAATCAAATATGACTACGACTGTCCGCAAATCATAAATAAAAAGGTGAGGGCAGGCACAAATTCATTCTTGCATGGCGAGGCAATGACACGAGAGGAGGCTCTTCGTGCCATTGAAATCGGAATCGAGCTTGCCCGGAATGCAAAAAACGACGGAGTTTCAGTCTTGGGCGTGGGCGAAATGGGAATCGGGAATACCACGACTTCCACGGCGGTTCTTTCTGTGCTGACAGGAATTCCTCCCGAAAAAATCACCGGGCGGGGCGGCTGCATTACAGACAAAATGCTCGCTCACAAAAAAGAAGTCATCGAAAAGGGAATAGTCCTCAATAAGCCTGACAAAAATGATGTCGTCGATGTCCTTCAAAAAGTTGGCGGCCTTGATCTGGCGGCCATGTGCGGCGTGTTTTTAGGGGCGGCCTCTTGTAAAATCCCCGTGGTCATCGACGGCTACATCTCAATCGTGGCGGCCTTGTGCGCGGCTCGGCTCTGTCCCTTGTCTTCTGGCTATTTTTTCCCATCCCACCTTTCAGAAGAGGCGGGTTACAAGCTTGCAATGACCGAACTTTCGTTAGTTCCATACCTGAATTTGCGGATGCGGCTGGGCGAAGGAAGCGGCTGCCCCCTTGCCTTTGAGATTATGGATGCCGCCTGCGTGATTATGAACGAAATGGCCACCTTCCGGCAGGCAAAAATCAACGACGATTATCTGGATGAAATTCGAGGGGGAAAGCCTTCCCCCTGTGCCGCACTTCGTTGCGCCACACCCCCGCTGGAGACATAATGCACATACTAATCTCAGGCGGCTGCAAAAACGGAAAATCTTCTCTTGCCCAGGATCTGGCCTGTGAGTATGCCAGAAAAACTGGCAGCCGTCCGATTTACTTTGCCACGATGATTCCCCAGGACAGGGAAGACAAGGAGCGGATTGAAAAACACCGTGCCGACCGAAAAGACTTGGGCTTTCAGACAATAGAATGTGGAAAAAATCTCAGCGAGACGATAAAAAATATGGAATCGGGCAGGGTAGTTCTCTTTGACAGCCTCACGGCCTTAATCGCCAACGAACTTTTTAATCAGGATGACAATCTGACTGAAATGGAACAAGCCTCTGTCATTCCAATTGAAAATACTGTCATTCCGAATTTATTTCGGAATCCATCCCTCCCCGAAAAAATTAAATCCGACCTCACGGCTCTAATCGAAAAGTCCGATTCGGTCATTTTCGTGAGCGACGGCATCTTCTCTGACGGCAAAATCTACGATGAGGCAACGGAATTATATAGAAGAATCTTAGCAGAAACAGAAAACTTCATAGCCCAAAAATGCGGTAAGGTGGTGGAAATGGTGGCTGGCAATGCAGGATGCACAATGCAGAATGCACAACTTTCAAACGGCGTGGATTTAGACAAAAATTATGCATTAAAGATTATGAATTATGAATTAATTCTCGGCGGCTCTTACCAAGGGAAAACTGCTTGGGCAAGGCGGGAATTTTCCCTTTCGGACGAGGATATTTTTGTATGCGAGCCTGATTCTATGCCGGATTTCTCAAAAAAATGTCTCGCTCACTATGAAAATTATGTGGCTTATTGCCTAAAAAACAATCTTTCGCCTCGGACGGATTTTTTTGACGATTCTGACGATTCCCCCGGGCAAAAAACGAAATCTCCTCAAATCATTATCTGTGACGATATTTTCTGCGGGGTAGTGCCGATTGACGCTTTCCAACGAAAATGGCGGGAAGAGACAGGTCTTGCCCTCCAGAAAATCGCGGAAAAAGCCGAACTGTGGCGTATTTTCTGTGGGCGTGCAGAGAGGATTTCATGACAGAAATTATCTTATCCAATCACAGGCTCTTTTCTATTCTTGCGGGATTTATACTGGACTGCATTCTCGGAGATCCACATTTTTTTCCTCATCCCGTGCGTTTTATGGGCGCGCTCATCTCTTTCCTCGAAAGACGACTCAACAAGACTGATGATTCGGCAAAAAAGCAGCGTTTCAAGGGATTTTTTCTGGTTTTTTGCCTTATCTCTCTTTCTTTCCTATTTCCTGCTGCGATTCTCTTTGTCTGCAAACTCATTCATCCATTTCTTTTTCTTGCAATTGAGTCTCTCATGTGCTACCAATGCCTTGCAGCACGAAGTCTCTGCCATGAAAGCGTGAAAGTTTACCGGGCATTGAAAAAAAACATAGTTTCAGCAAGAAAGGCCGTTTCAATGATTGTAGGACGGGACACTGACATTCTCGACGAAAAAGGAATCATACGGGCGGCCGTGGAGACAGTTGCGGAAAACACAAGCGATGGAGTAGTCGCGCCATTATTTTTTATGATGTTTCTGGGGGCCTGCGGCGGAATGACCTACAAAGCCATAAACACCCTTGATTCGATGATTGCATATAAAAATGAGCGTTATTATAACTTCGGATTCTGCGCCGCCAAACTAGACGATATCGCGAACTTCATTCCGGCGCGAATTTCCGCCGGACTTATGATTCTTGCCGCAGCGATTCTGCCCGGATTATCCGCTAAAAACGCTTTGAAAATCTTTCTTCGGGACCGCTATAAACATGCCAGCCCAAATTCAGCGCAGACAGAAAGCGTGTGCGCCGGAGCCTTGGGCGTTCAGCTTGCAGGAGACACAGTTTACGGCGGCATCGTCGAAAAAAAAGAATTTATCGGGGACAGGGTCAGGGAGTTTGAAACAAGGGATATCCTGCGGGCAAATACGCTGATGTACGGAACGACAATTTTAACCGTGATTCTAGCAACTGTGACAAGCCTTATCCTGTGAGGGACTCACAAGTAATATCCAGCAACTTTCCATAATGCACGTTCTGTCTACCAAACGACAAAAACACAGGAATCCTGCATTCTCCTCTCCCGTTATGAAATCAAGAACTCGCCTTTCTTGATTTTACTGACAATCTCGTCCTTGGGCATGGGTTTTCCGAAAAGATACCCCTGAATCCGCTCGCAGCCGATTTCACGGAGAAATTCAAAGGCTTCTTCCGTCTCAACGCCCTCAGATAGAGTGTGCATTCCAATGTCCTTTGCAAGGGTAACGATATTTTTAAGAATCGGTCGGCTTTTTGGCGTGGACGAAAAATTACGCAGGAAAGCCATGTCGATTTTCATCATGTCAAAGTCGTATTCTTTGAGGATGTTCAGTCCGGAGTATCCTGAGCCAAAATCATCCAGCCAGAGAGAATAATTCTTTCCTTTGAGCCGGCGGAGTGTTTCCTGGAGATTCTTGTCGTTTTGCGAAAGAGCGCTTTCCGTCACTTCAATATGAATCAAGTTTTTATCAATGTTGTTCTTTTCAATGCACTCTTCCAGAAGATTTTCAACGTCCATTAACTCAAAATCAAGGCGTGAAAAATTGATTGAAATCGGAAGCACGGGAATACCCTTTGCAGGAGCTTCGAGAATGTCTTCGCAGAGTTTTTTGACGATATATGCGTCAAGTTTGTGAATCTGGCGGTATTCTTCAAGGGTTGAGATGAAAGCATATGGAGGCATGAAACCATATTTGGGATCAATCCAGCGGGCAAGGGCTTCGAATCCGCAAAGCTCTTTGTTTTTGGACAGCACCACAGGCTGATAATAAATATGAATGTATCCGTTCTTGATTGCCTTGTCGATATTGTTGATGACATACTGGCGGCGGGCAAAATCTTCCGCGCTGGCCGTAGTGTACTCACAATAGTCAACGTCATATTTCTTTCGGATGCTGTCGCAGGCATATCGAGCAAAATCGCAGGCCGTGTTGGTGTGGCAGGAGACATCTTCCGGAATATAGGCACCGACTTTCAGCCCCAGTTTTACGTCATTATCGGCCACCACAATTTTTCTGCGGATAGATTCAAGTTTTCGCTGAAAACCGAATGAACCGTCCTCAAGCTTGTCATTCCTGGTAAAGACAATAAAATGATCGTCTGAGAAACGGGCAACAGGATCCCCGGTAAAGGTATAGGTCAGAGTGTGCGCAATTGAGCTGAGGAACTGACTTCCTTCATCAAAACCATGCTTTTCGTTATAACTCGAAAAATTCGACACGTTCAGAAAAAGAAAGATACTCCGCAGGAAACCAGACGGATTGCCAGTGCGAATCTCCCCTACCCTGTTTCTGAATGCAAGCAGGTTTCCGATGCCAGTAGTTTCATCCGTGACAGCAACCTCCCCCAGATATGTGTTGAGATTTTCGATATGCTCGGATTTTTTTGCTTCAAGGAATTTCTGCTGAAAACGAACCGCTGAGCTGACAAAGACACCAAGCCAGACAGTAAACAAATTCATCTTGAATGCAAATGATGCCGGGACTGCGGAACTGCAAAGAAAATAGAAAAAGAGGCATGAAATGGCAGACAAGGCAAGAGAGACCGCCGGCCGCCAAAGGAGAATTCCGAAAATAAAAATCTCCATGGTCGTGAAAACAAAAGCCTGCTCGCCCTTGAGATAGTCAAGATAAGAAATATATATTCCAAAAATAAGACTAATAATTGCGAACACAATCCGGATTATCTTGCCGAAAATGCGTCTTTTTTGGTTTCCGTCAAGATTACGTTTTGACTGGATGTAAAGAACGGTGGCAGATGACAGGAGAACGAAAAATGCCCCCAGATGCTGGACCAGCCATAAAAGCGAGCGGGATGTTGAGCCGACAATGATATGATAAGTCACATAGGAAATCATGAAAAATTCAAGAATAATGACAATGATTGAGATTACAATGCCGGAACGGGCGTTATCCATATCAAAATAACGCTTGAAATAATCGCTATATCCTTGAAGCCCCAGAATTTTCCTGATGGTGCGAATAGATTTATTTAAAAATTTTTTAGAAAGATTCAAATAAAGCCCCCGTATTATACCCCCCCCCGGTATAAAGTTATCTACCAGCAGAGCATTTATATAATAATACCATGAGTTCCAGCTATCCGCAAATAAAATTCCATTATTGTTCTATCGGCGCATAAATTGTATTTCCGCTGCTTTCCCCTGCATCAGTGACAGTGCGAGAAGTTGCAGAAATTAAATAAGAAGAAAAATCACCATCAGGGTCATAGATTTGAAATTTAGAAAGATCAAAGGAATTTTGCATGTCATCACTGCTTTCGCTTCCTCCAGCCCAATAGAAAGGCGCATTGTTTCTTGCATTAGTATAATATGAAATGTTGGAGACTTCGCCAAAATCAACTTTTGTGACTACATCTGATGTGATTTCACCGGTCTGGGCGATTGCAGAAGCACAATTTAATACAGAGTTGTAATTCATTTCTACCGTACCATAAATTTCTGAATTACCGCTGATATACATAGCCGAACTGTATCCCAAAGAAATGGCCGTCTCCTCAGAATCAAGGGATTTCGTAAGCTCACTTGACTGAGCCGCCGCAAGAATATTTGCAGACGCAGAGAGACTTGAATCAATATCAGAAATGGTTACATATTCTTCTGTTGAGCCATCAGACTTTGTTTTCGTAATCTGCTCCACTTCAAAAGAGTCTTCGTTGAACCGGTAAAATTTAACTCCGTCAGAAAGATTGAAAGCTTCTGAGTCAGTTATTGCCACTGGATAGCCGTGAGCTGCCGTATTTGAATAAATTACGGACGATGAGACTGCAAACGGTGCTGACGCTGAGGATGAGAAATTAGAAGATCTGGCAATATATATAGCATTATCACGAGATTCCGTTGCAGTAGCTGCAGAAAGGCTTTCATCTGAAGAAAGTATAATTGAACCTCCGACAAATGCACCATCCGTCAGTCCGTAAAGATATACGGAAGCCGTATCACCGAGAACATTTTCAAGACATGTGTTCAAGGCACTGAACCTTGCCTCAGTGACGTAAATTGCCCCAGTACTTTCACGCGAGCAGGAAGAATTTTTCATGGTAACAGTATCCATATACAAGCCGCCCCCGCTTGCGTCCATTGCAATCAGACTGTACGAGCTATGTATGTTGAGAATCTTTAATTTGGAAAGGACGATATTCGAGCCAGTCAGGCTGGAGCCGGTTGAGACAAGATTAGCATTGTGCACTACCCCATCAGGACTGATGATAGTTCCGTTAGTTATAAGGAGGGTTACATTACTAGCGTTGATTTCAAAAAGCGGGATTTCTTCCGCGTCATAGTCGCCCATTGCACTTTCATCAAATTCGGCCCATGATAATACATAGCCATTCAGGTCAATAGTCGTGTTCACGTTAATGGAAAGATTTGAATCGCCGCTTGTGGCAAGAAGATTTTCTTTTATGTTTCCGTTGAAGACGATTTTATTTGCTGATGAGCTTTCATTTGCCGCAATGAGAGCAGCGGACAGGGTTTTGTATTCAAGGCCGTTCAGAGAAACCGTTCCGCCATAAGTAATGGAATTTTCGTCGATATCTTCTTCCACAGCGTCGATATCTTCATCTTCCGTGCCGATATATGAAAGCCTGATTGTCACCGAGGCAGTTTTTTCTTCCTGAATGAGCGTTTCGCCTGAACCCTTGGCGATTTCTTCGCCATTTTGATTTTGCGCAAGGACAGAAACAGAACAGTTACCTGCCGGAAGATTATAAAAAGCAACGGAAGCATTCTGTCCTACTTTTTGCGTCTGGGAATATGATTCTGCCCCTGAACCCTTCACGGTAACTGAATAAGAATCAATTTCTGTCACCCACGAGGCAGTACGAGAATGGGGTACCGGGAGACTGACAAGAAGCGATGCAGCAGAATCAGACGCAGTGACTCCAGAGCATGAAACAAGAACTGCTGCCGCAATAATAAGGAAAAAAACAGTAACCGGCAATGATTTTTTCATTTATGCACCCCTTTTGGAAAGTATTCAATATTTTCCATATTAACGCGTTTCCCGCTGAAAATAAAGGAAAGTTTATTGAAATTTAATTCAAAAGTTGTGGAAAATGCCGGTTTCTTTATAGCTGAAGCGTTTCTTTATTTTTCAACCGGACGGTAATAGAAAGTCACATGACGGCGGCTGCTTCCAGCTTCTTTTTTCATCTCAAAATCATCGTCAAAATATTCTATTAAATCTGTGAGCTTTCGGAATCCGTAATCAACAGTGTCGAAGCCCGGGTCCTGCCGTTTGAAGAAGGAACCTGCCGCGCTCACATCCGCCCAGCCGGTTTCGTCAGCATATTTGTCGTAGGCCGTGTTGAGAAGTTTGAAAATCTTCCTGAACTGGCGGTCGCTCATGGCAACCTCGCCGTTGGCATTCTTTCGCAAAATGCCAAGGAATGATTTTTTCGGTTTGTCGGCAGCCTTGTGGCTCTTGCGCTTCTGCTCGGCGAATGCGGCGTCTTCTTCCGGGCTTGCCTCTTCTTCCTCGCTGACAAGATTTTCGATATAGATGAAATCGTCGCAGGCACTGATAAAAGACTGGGGAGTTTTCTTCTGCCCTACCCCGTAGACATAAATCTGGCTTTCCCTGAGACGGGTGGCGAGTTTTGTGAAATCAGAATCGCTGGTGACAAGGGCTATGGCGTCGTATTTGTCAGTGTAGAGCAAATCCATGGCGTCAATAATCATGGCGCTGTCACTGGAATTCTTTCCCTGCGTATAGGCGAACTGCTGGACAGGAATAATCGCGTTGTCGTTCAGCTCGTTTTTCCAGTTTTTGAGTGTGGGAATGGTAAAATCACCGTAAGCGCGCTTTGTTATGATGTGGCCGTGCACCGCAATTTCCTGAAGGATAGCACGGAGTTTTTTCCCGGGAGTGTTGTCAGCGTCAATCAAAACCGCAATATTCTTGTTTTCAATTTCTTCCATATATATGCAAAATCCTCACAGAATCCACAGAAAGTTCAAAGATGACTGTATTATAGCAAAAAAACAGCCTTTCATGCTATAATTAAAGAATGACATATCTTTTTTTTGACCTTGAATGTGCGAATAATTTCGGCGGAATCGGAAAAATCTGCTCTTTCGGCTATGTTCTGTGCAATCAGGATTTTTCAATCATTGAAAGCGAAGACTTGCTTATGAACCCTGATGCCCCATTCGACTGGTATCTGTTCTCCAAAAATGCAAAATGCAAGCTGGCCTATCGTCGGGAAGACTATATAGCCAACCCGAAATTTTCTCAGTATTATTCAAAAATCAAGTCACTTCTTGAGGCAAAAGACAGGCTCATATTCGGATTCGGCTGCCTGAACGACGTGGCGACCATTGCCTGTGAATGCATCCGCTACGGAACAAAACTCATCGACTTTGAATGTCACGATATTCACAATGCCCTTGAAAAATTCTATGAAACGAAAGGTTCCTTAGGCTCCTTCATTGAAAAATTCGGAATCGACACCCATGGAATGGAATTCCACGACAGCAAGGCGGACGCGACTTTCACCATGCTGGTCACGCAGCAGCTTTTAAAGGACGCTGAAAAACCTATAAAGGAACTGCTCTCCCCTTTCCGCCCCCTGAGCAGCCGCGACCTGAAGCACACGAAAATCAAAAAACTCTATGCAAACTATCTTGAGCGGAAGGACGCGGCCAAAAACAAAGGCTCAGACGGCAAGCCCCCCCGGCCGCTTAAAAAAGTCACCGTCCCTAAAGATTTCGATGCCCAGCGAGAACTTCTCTTTGAACTGGAATTACAGGCCAAAGAAAATAAATAAAAAGGAGGCTCTAATGTACACAGCAAATGAGCAACGTTATGAAAAAATGGTTTACCGTCACTGCGGGAAAAGCGGTCTGAAACTCTCTGCCATTTCCCTCGGGCTCTGGCAGAATTTCGGCTTCGGCTCGCTTTTTGAGACTGCCGAAAAAATGTGCCACACGGCCTTCGATTTGGGAATCACTCATTTCGATCTTGCGAACAATTACGGTCATCCTTTCAACGGATCTGCAGAAGAAAACTTCAAGAAAATCCTTGACCGTGGCCTTCGCGCTTACCGTGACGAGTTGTGCATTTCAACAAAAGCCGGCTACGAAATGTGGTCTGGTCCCTACGGTGACAGAAATGGCTCCCGAAAATATCTGATTTCTTCCCTTGACCAGAGCCTAAAGCGCATGGGCTTGGATTATGTCGATATTTTCTATCATCACGTCTTTGACCCCAACACTCCTCTTGAAGAAACAGCCCTCGCCCTGGACCAGATTGTCCGCTCAGGGAAGGCCCTTTATGTGGGAGTTTCAAACTACAACCGTCAGCAAACGGCCGAAATCTCCGAGATTTTCAAGGAACTCCACACGCCTTTCATCGTGAACCAGCCTTCATATTCAATGCTCAACCGCTGGGTCGAGGATGATGGACTGGACAAGTGGGCAAAGGAAAATGGCATCGGTCTTTCCCTTTTCTCACCTCTCTTTCAGGGGCTTCTGACTGACCGCTACCTGAACGGAATCCCTGATGACTCACGGCTCGCAAAAGCAAACACATCTCTCGTAACCCGATTCAGTCAGGACAAGCTGGAAAAGGCAAAAAAACTGAATCTTGTCGCAGAAAAACGCGGACAAAAACTCTCTCAAATGGCAATTGCATGGCTTTTGCACAATGAAGCAGTTACAACCGTGCTTATCGGTGCCAGCCGCCCGAGCCAGATTGAGGAAAACGTAAAATCTCTTGAAAACCTTGATTTTTCCCCGGAAGAGCTGGCAGAAATCGAGGCAATCCTGAAAGATTAGCCTATAACTAGACAGTTCCCCTAGTCATGGGATATACTAGAGGGGACTATCTTTTTTAGGCTTTACCGAATGAACGAAACTACACATTCTGGCAGACGATTTATGTTCATTTATTTGAACACAGGGAACGGTCACAGGGCGCAGGCACAAGTCCTCAAGGAAGCAGTCTTGGACTACGCTCCAGATGTTCATATTGATTTGCAGAATGGATTTTCCGAACACGAGCATTTTTCTCACAAGATTCTTGAGCTTTTCTATGGTTTGGCGTGTAATTACATCCATGGAGCATGGCCGATTATTTACGGGCTCGGAGAATTCGCCCCCTTCCAAAAACTTGTACGGTATTCCGTAAAATTCCAAACGCTAGGGCGGCTCAAAAAACTGCTCCGTGAAAAACAAATCACAGATGTCGTAAGTTTTCATTTTGCCCTGTCCCCTTCCATTTACGACGCAATCAAGGCCGTTGATAAAAATATACGCTTCACTGTCATTGCGACTGACCCTTTTACAGGCCCCAAAGCCTGGTTTTTCAACAAAAAGCTTGACTATCTTGTCGCTTCTGAAGAATTCCGCCAGTTCGCCATCCAAAAATGCGGCGTCTCTCCTCAGAATGTCACGGTCATGCCCTTCCTTTTGAATAAAAAATTCCGTACAGGCATTTCCGAGACCGAAAAACGGGCCCTCCGCAGGCAATATGGCTTCGACGAGACTAAAAAACTCGTTCTTCTGGCCGGCGGGGGCGAAGGATTGCCCGGAACGCTTAAAATCATAAATCAATGCATCATTCACCGGGCGGATTTTGCCGTTGCCGTCGTGTGCGGCCGGAACAAAGCTCTCAAAAAGTCCCTGACATTGCTGGCAAAAGCCAATGCCCTTCTGGACTTGCATGTTTTCGAGTTCGTTGATTTCATGGACAGTCTTATTAAAATGAGCGATTTGGTCGTCTCAAAAGCTGGCGCATCCACAGTCATGGAAATCGTCTCCCTGCAAAAACCTTTTATCATCAACACTTACATTCACGGCCAGGAATTGGGAAACATGCGCTTCGTTGTCAGGGGCGGCGGTTTTTTCATCCGTCACTCGGCCGATATCTTCCGCAAAATAAACCAGATTTTTTCAAGCCCTCAGGCATATCAGGAATGCCTCTCCCGGGCACAAAAACTTTCAATAGATACGGACATTTCAAAAGTCGTAAAGTATATTCTCGAAAAATAAACAAGAAGGAGCATACATGAGCAACAAAATCATTCTCAAAGCCGAGGATTTGGACGGCTATCTCACCAACGAAGACTCAGCCGACCTCAAACGCCTCGACGAAATGTTCAAGGAGACCATGAAATCATTCGATCCGGTCAACAAGGACAAAATCATCGAAGGCTACGACAAAATGGGTCACGAGATGCACGCAATCTGCAAGAAACACCCGCGGATTAAGGTCTATTCCTTTGAAACCGACGTGCAGGCTCAGGCCGAAGCCAGCCGGGTCATTTCAAAGCTCCGTGACGAGAAAACCGACCATCAGGAGTTCATGTACTACAGCCAGCGGGCTTACGAAATGCTTTTCCGCATGGCTTACATCAATCAGGAAACCGACAAAAAAGGCCACATCATCGTGCGAACGCCGGTAACTTTCCCGGTTCAGAACTACGCGGTTCACAAAATCCCGGACATCGACCACAAAATCCATAATACTGTAATGTGCGTCATGCTCAGAGGCGCCCTTCTTCCTAGCATGATTGTTTCAAAGGAAATCGAGGAATATTCTTCCGATTCTTACCTCACTCCTTTCGCCCTCTTTAAAATCAGCCGCAACGACACCAAAAACGAAAGCAACATGGAATACGTCCTTGACCTGGACAAGTCTTTCTTCAATCTCGAAAATTTGAACGGCAAGGATTTGATTTTCGCCGACCCCATGAACGCAACCGGCGGCTCCCTGGTCACTGTCGTAAAATACCTTGAGGATCAGGGCATAAAACCGGCCTCAATCGCTTTCTTCAACACCATTTCCACCCTCAAAGGCTCAATCCGGGTCACGCGCGCCCTGCCAAATCTCACCTGCTACACCCTCTGGATGGATCCCGTGATGAACGAAAAGGCTTACATCATGCCGGGTCTTGGTGACGCGGGCGACCGTCTCAACGGATGCGACACGAAAGACCATCCCCGCAACATCATCCAGCTTCTCGCCGACTACGGCCACAACATTTCAGCCCTTTACCGAAGCCAGATGTTCGAAATCGAACGCACGGTTCTTGGTTAAAAAATTAGGAAT
Organism: Treponema sp.; assembly: GCA_017469785.1. GTDB lineage: Bacteria > Spirochaetota > Spirochaetia > Treponematales > Treponemataceae > Treponema_D. The sequence goes on along the minus strand of JAFUFU010000050.1, from coordinate 3,720 downwards.
TATCAATGAGCAATTAGAAATCGGGCACTTCCCCGCTTCGCGGGGTCGGGCTTTTCGCCCTTCGCTAACCGCTCATTGCTTCGCAACTTCGGGGCTACAATCCCTAGTGCGATTAATATAAAAAGTGAGGTAATATCATGGAATTAGTTTACGGAATCAAAGACCGCCCTTCTTTGGGAAAGGTTCTTCTCTTCGCCGTCCAGCAGCTGCTCGCAATCATGGCGGCTACAATCGCAGTTCCTGCAATCGTCGGAAACGGACTCACCGCTTCTGCGGCCCTTTTCGGTGCGGGCGTGGGAACATTCGTCTATCTTCTCTTCACCAAGAGCGCAAGCCCGGTCTTTTTGGGAAGCTCCTTCGCTTTCATCGGCTCCATGTTCTCTGCCTTTGGCGGTGCGGCATCAGTCACCGTGGGCTACTGGGGCTTAATCATCGGCTCTCTCATGGCGGGAATCGTTTACATCATCATCGCCCTCGTGGTTAAATTCTGCGGAGTCGCCTGGATTGACCGCCTCATGCCGCCGGTCATCATCGGACCGACAGTGGCAATCATCGGTCTTTCCCTCTCAGGAAACGCTGTTCAAGACTTGATGAAGAGCAACATCGAGGGCGGAAGCTCCTACGTTGCCCTTATCTGCGGCCTTTTCACCCTTTTCGTAACAATGATGTGCTCAACCTACGGAAGCAAAATCGGAAAGCTCATTCCTTTCATTCAGGGAATTCTGGCAGGCTATATCCTCGCTTCGATTTTCGCAATCATCGGCCACGCCACCAACAATCCTTCCCTCATCGTCATCAACTACTCTGCCCTCACCCAACTTGACTTCTCAAAATTCTCAAGCTATATTTCCCTTCCACGCTTCACTTTTGTTCTTGGAGGAGCCGAGGGGCTCAAAGGCGTCACGGGAACTTACCTTCTTACGATTTTCGCCGCTTATGTTCCCGTGGCTTTCGTAGTCTTTGCGGAGCATTTGGCTGACCACAAAAACCTTTCCGCCATCGTGGGCGTAAACCTTCTTGAAGAGCCGGGTCTTACCCGCACCCTTCTCGGCGACGGTGTCGGAACTTTCGTTTCTACCCTCTTCGGCGGCTGCCCGAACACAACTTACGGCGAGTCAATCGGCTGCGTGGCAATCACCAGAAACGCCTCTACAATCTCAATCTGGGGCTGCGCAATCCTTTGCATTCTTTTCAGTCTTATAACCCCTCTCGTAGCATTCCTTGAGACAATTCCGTCATGCGTCATGGGCGGCGTTTGCGTTGCCCTCTACGGATTTATCGCGGTTTCCGGCCTCAAGATGTTCCAGCAGGTCGATTTGAACAAAAACTCAAATCTTTTCGTTGCCAGCGTGATTCTGATTACGGGCGTCGGCGGCATGGTCGTAAAATTCGGAAAAGTTGAAATCCGAACCGTTGCCTGCGCCCTGATTCTGGGAATCATCACCAACATCCTGCTTTCACGTAAAAAAGAAGAATCTTCTAAACAGTAAACTGCGCCATCTGAGTACCGATTTCGGAGATTGAATCTTTCATCTTGATTGAGATGTCAGAGAGCTCCGAACCGGTCTCATTGATTTTCTTCGCACCAATCGCCATTTCATCCATACTACTCTTCATGGTGTCGCTGGAATCCTGCAGATTATGCATATTCTGCAGGATTTGTTTGTTGCCTTCGGTCATTTCCTGAGCAGCATTGGTGACTTCCTGAGTGCTGTTGTTCATGCTGTGAAGGGTATCGACAATCTGCTTTGAACCTTCATTCTGCTCTTCCATAGCAAGCTTGATTTCCCGCACAAGCTGATTCGTTGAGTCAATCTCTTCAGAAACAGTGGTAAAGGCCTTGCTTGATTCCTGTGAGGCTGAGACCACCTCGATAATCGATGTCTGTATGCTCTTTAGCTGCTCACCAATCGTCTTTGACTGGGCGCTTGATGTTTCCGAGAGTTTTCGGATTTCATCCGCAACGACCGCAAAGCCCTTTCCTGCCTCGCCAGCGTGAGCCGCCTCAATCGCCGCATTCATCGCAAGAAGGTTCGTCTGGCTGGCGATATCTGCGATTGCCTTGTTTGCCTCTTGCAGCATCTTTGATTTTTCTTCGATTTCACCGACTTTTTCGTTAACGGCCTTCTGTTTTGTCTGACCAGATTGAGCCTGGGCTTCGAGCTGGGAGAATGAATCCGCCATTTTATCCACGCTCTTGTTGACGGAGTGAATGTTTCCGATCATCTGCTCAACCGCGCTGGAAGCCTGCTGAACTCCATGAGACTGACCGCGAATCATGCGCTCCAGACTCTCAATGTTAGATGCAATCTCGTTGACAGCGCCAGCCGTATCATGCACGCTTTCTGCCTGATGATTGATTTGATTGTGCACGCTTTCAATGTTCGCGATAATCTCGCTGATTGCGCTGGCCGTATTCTCTGTTGAAAGGCTCATCTCGCTTCCCACCGCACCCAAAGTCGACTCGGAATCCTTAACTTTACCGATGATTCCCTGGAATTTGATGATGAATTTATTGACTGACTCCACAAGCTGATTAAAGACCGGGAGCCAGGATTTTGTGCTCATAGTGACCCGCTTTGTCAAATCCGCATTTCCGCTGGAAAGCTCAGAAACCGCATCGTTCAAAATCGTAAGCTGGGAAATGATATTTACCATTGCGAGGGCAAGGACGACGATAACAAGCACAATCACAAGGCTGATAACAAAAGGAACCATCGCGTTCTTCCAGAACTCTGCCATCGTGTACTCAGTAAAAAGAACCATGTGCCAGTTGACGAGATTTATAGGAGCCAGAATATAATCACCGGCTGAAGTGCTTTCAAAAACAATTTCACTCGGCTTATTGTTTATCTCCGCCAGATGCGGGAATTCATCAATCACGGAAAGCTTTTTCTCAAGGATGCCCTCGTCAAGACTGCCTGTAATTTCCATGGCATCATTGTAGAGATACATGGTGATTCTTGGATCAAGGCCGTCATAAATCTGCTTAATCATATTCGTAAGCGGAATACCGGTGCCAACGACACCCACCGGCTTTCCGTTGTCTTTTACGACCGCGTTTACCCAAAGATTGGTGGTTTTAAGCGACGGATTGTAGTTGATGTTAAAATTGTACTCATCCGTTTCGTACATGGCCATTTTGTACCAGTATTCGTCGGGACTGTCCGGATTGACGACATAACCATACTCCATGTTGCTCCAGAATTCTTTGTTTACATCAGAAACCCAGAAAATTGACTTTGAAAGGAAAGATTCCTTAAATGAGCCGAAATCACGGTATGCCGCCTCACGGGCGACAGGATCATCAGGATTTATAAGATAGTCTTTTATGGAAGGCATTTTCATCATCTGCCTGACAAGAGTAAGCTGCTCGTTCATGGCAGCCTCAAATTCAACAGAGCGGATTCGCGCATGAATTTCCATATCGTCTTTTACGTTGAGGGAAAAAGTGTTCCGCGCAATCTTGTTGACGATAAAAAAATCACAAAAGATGACCGCAATCGCAATCACAACTCCTAAAAGGATTTTAGTAGTTTTTTTCACTTGGTAAGCCTCACTTTACAAGAAATATCAACTTGATCTGCACCCCCAAAAAGTAACACATTTAAAATCGACTGGTGCCAAAAAGGTGACAGTTTTGGAGGACAAAATGGAAAGCGGAAGCGTACCAGTCGAGACAAGAATCAATGCAATTCTTGATTATGAAGTAAGAAATCT
>JAFUFU010000049.1 GCA_017469785.1 Treponema sp. | reverse complement strand
TCTTTTTCCAGCGGACTAAGCTGTTTTCCCATGTACACCTCCATGGCAGAAAACTGTCTTTATTGTCCTATTTTTTTCAACAGTTTTCTACCTGTTAGTGTCCACTTTTAGTGTAGCATCAATCTGCCTTCCAAAATCATCTCCTTCAGCCGTCTGGCATTTTTTGCGCCGCTGCCGTCGGGGTGGTTGTTGAAAAAGACGGCTGTTCTCTTTCCTTCCATAAGGGCACTCTGCACGATAGGAACAAACTCACAAAGCTCGGCATCGCTGTAGTCGTAGCGGTAGCGGCCACTGCCGTTTTTCTCGCCCTCCCTTTCTTCATGGCAGTACCAGGCTTCCGCGTTCCGGCCATGCAGGCGGATGTAGGCGGTCTTTCCAATAAAGGGACTTGGGGCTAGCCTTGTCTCTCCCCCGGAAAAATCTCCTGCAGGTAGATTATTTAGCCTTGGCATACGTCGCTCCGCTCCGTTTGCGTAATTGGAAGTTATTGACGTTTGCGCCAAATGGCGCATAGGCATGTCACAGAAAACCAGACTTGCGCCCCTCTCCTCCAGCCCCGCAAACACGCTCTCTCGAATCCATTCCAGGTGGCGGAATTCAATCACCACAGGAAATCCCTCAAACTCAGAAATCAATCTGGCAAGATAAATGCGGTTTTCGTCAGTGTAATGAAAGCTCTGGGGAAACTGAAAAAGGACTGCACAGAGGCGGTCTTTTTCCCGAAGGGGCTTTAACGCCGCCTTAAAATCATCCGCCACCACCTGCCAGCCGCCAGAAATTTCGTGGGTCAGAAGCCGGTTCGCTTTTATGCTGAATTGCAGCTTCCCCTCGCTCCTTTCATAAAAAGAGAAAAGCCGCTCTGCCGTGGGCATATTATAGAAAGTATTGTTCACTTCCAGCGCATTGAACTGTGTCGCATAAAAGATGAGAAAATCGCAACGTTTCAAATCAGCCGGATAAAAGACTCCCTTCCACTCAGGATAGTCGTAGCCGCTGGTGCCCAAAAGCAGGTCTTGCACTTTAAATTTTTATTCAGATTTTTTCCATGCATCGATGAATTCAAGCATGAACTGCTGGACATCGCTGAACCACTTTTTCTGGAAACGGCAAGCTTCTTTGCCTATATAGCGGAAATGCCAGCACTCCCACATGTAGCCCGTGATGTCTTCATAGCCGCGGGGAAAAGAAAGTGACCAGCCATGCTCTGCGGCATGATTGTAAACCCATTTGCCCATCTTTGTGTCACCCCAGTCGTCGGTGATTGAGCCGAAATCCACGGCGCATCCAAGCTGGTGCTGGCTTGTTCCCGGCCGGGCGGAATATCGCTCGGCAAGCTCAAGTCCGTCCTGAGCGACATAGCGTTTAAAAAGCCCGTCCTGATATTTGTATGAGCGGTAGGTCGAAGAAACCATGAGCTTGATTCCGTCAGCAAGGGCGGCTCTCGATAGCTCCTCAAGGGCAGCGTAGCTTTCCGGACGGAGAGAGAGGTCGTTTCGGCTCACATTCCACAAATCATTGTTTTTTACGGGTTTTAAATCCTTGGGAACATAATCCGAGCCAACATTATGCTTCTTATCGATTAAATAGAGCAGATCCAAGTCGTCTGAGCGATGGGTATTTTTCTCTTCTTCAAGAACCCTGTGCAAATCTGCCAAAAATTCCTCAGGGTTCCCGTTGGGAATGGCTTCCTTAGCCCTGTCGCTCATTGAAGAAAGAACGCGACCCAATTTTTCGATTTCCGGGTTAAGATTCAGGCTTCCGACAGTTTTTGACTCAGCGGCGACACTCCGCTCCGAAGAAGCAGACTGTGCCAAGGCAATTTTCTTGCTGCATGAACACAGACTGACCAAGCAAAATAATGCAAACAATAATTTTTTCATTTTCAATTTTACGAGACCTCTGTTACCGCATGAATAATCGCAAACACATCATAAAATCCGGTTTCCTCAAGTGCAATTCGCACGGTTGGAGAAGGATTCATCATATAAAAACGATATCCACAGTCCTCTCCGTCGTTGAAAGTTGCCATCATAAGACCGACACCGACCGAATCAATCGCTTCGACCCGCTCCAAATCAACCACGATATTGGACTTTTTGATATTTTCGTCAAGCTTTTCAGCCAATTCTGTAAGCGTATATGTATTCATAACGCCTGAAACCTCGTACAGGACATAGTTCGCGCCCTGTTTTTCCGTAATCGACAGCTGTTCCATTTATGAATTCTCCTATGACTTCAGCATCTTTAAAGTGAAAATACTTACATCGTCATCAAGTTCCTTCGAGAGGAAATCAAGCAAGGCGTTATAGGCAGAGGAAATCAAGCCCTGTGCCGGAAGCGAAGTATTTTCGATGATTGACTTCTGCAGGCGGTCTTTTCCGAATGCCTCACCGCGAAGGGATTTTGAGTCCAGAAGACCATCGGTACAAGCAAAAAGAACGTCGCCGGGATTCAGCTTGACCTTCTTGACCTTTATGTAAGGAGAAATATCTTTTACGAAGCCAAGAACGTGACCTTCACCCTGAATTTCCATGACGTTATTGTATGCACGGTTATAAAGGAATAAAGCTGGAACCGCGCAGTTGATGTAATAAACCGTGTTATCAGTGAAATCTATGAGCGCAAAAACCCCCTCAAAGAAGGTTCCCCGCGGCAAGTTGAAACGTATGAATTGGTTGACTTTCTCAACGAGCAGCTTGAAGTCTTTCGTCTCCTGAAGGAAGGTTCGGATTACGGATTTCACGATGACCATGCTCATTGAAGCCGCGATACCTTTTCCGGAAAGGTCTCCCATTACGAAAATATGGCGGTCTTCAGAAAGCTTGATAAGGTCAATGAATTCACCGCCGATGTTGTGAGCGTGAACCATCATAGTGCCGGAATCATAACGCTTGTTGCGTATTGGATCCATATTGCCCTGAATAGATTCGATAATCTGCTCAGACATACGGATTTCGCGGTTTACGACACCGACAATAGATTCGTTACCGATATTCTTCATATAGTAACCGAACACGAAGAAGTATGAGTACAGTTTGGTGAATACATCAAGGTCATATGTGTTATAAACATTGCCGCCGGCTTTCTGGCCTAGAATGATAACGCCCAGAATATGACGGCCCTCGTTCAGGATGATAAATGCCTCAGAATCAGTTTCTTCAAAGAACTTCGAAATATCATTTTTTGTATCAACATAGTAGTATCCGGTATCAAGGGCACTTTTGAAAATGATATGCCGATTCTGGTTCAAAAGAGAATCGAACATCTTGGTTCGCACAGAGAAAGTGAGTTTCTTTTCTTCAGGAAGGTCGTACACTGATTCAATTTCTTCATTACCGTTATCAACAAGAATACGCATGAAAGACATACCGATGTTCTTGATAAAAATCTGCTGCATGTTTCTTACGATGTTTTCCGGGTCATCAGAGAAGTCGAATTTTGACAAATCTTCCTCGAACAGCGAAGCGTATCTCATTGATCGGAATCCCGAACGACGGCTGAAGACTTTCATGAGGTGATATGCAATGAAAACCACCAGAGCAAGCAAAATCAGCAGGAAGAAATAGAAAGAAGGGCCATGATACATGCTTCGTGACCACAAGAAGGCAAAACCAAAGCCAATCATCAAAGCCGGGAAGATATAACAGATAATGCCTTTCAGCACGAAACCGACCATTGAATATAAATCATACAGATAGTCGACAAGTGTTGCCCGGGCAATAATCCACTGAGCGAAAACATAGGGAAGCAGGAACAGCGTCGAGAACATCGCGACACGGTCACTTGCTTTGGAAATAAAGGCAAGGGCAATCCACGCCGCAATAAGGGCGCAAGCGTTCATGACTGATTTCTGATGATCAAGACGTCCATCACGGTTTTCTGCCCGAAGAAGCATGATAAGAACGGAAAAAAATGGCAATATAAAGAAAATAATCACGCTGTACAACTGCAGCCAGTTGTAAGGGAACATTGACGCAAGATTGTGAGAGAAGATTGAAATTGATTCGATACGGATACCGACAAAATTTGTGACTGTAACGCCAGTAAAATGAAAGAAAACTGCCCAAACACACCAAATTGCGCCAGCCAGTGAAAAAATCTGAGCGAGAAGCCTTTTTTCGTGTGCCGGATAGAAAATATAGTACACGGAAAGGCTTACCGAGTACACGCCAAAAAGAATATAAGTCAGCTCCGCGAAAAAAGTCGTGAGCCTGTCAGGGGCGCCGTTAGCCGCAAAAATCGTCAATCCCATGGCAGCGCAGGAAAGCGCAAGAAAAACATTAAGGGAAATGACAGGGTTCTTACCTTCATTACCGGTTTTGGCGTCGATGAAAATCGCAAGCCAAGTCATGAACAGCGCAAACGCAATATTAATCAATGCAAATATCATCTGCCACCTACCTTTCTACCTTTGCAACAAGCATTGTCAAATCGTCATGAAGTCTTGTGTCAGCATTATAGCTCATAACGAGATTTACAATATCATTTACGAATTCCTGAGGCGCTTTTGACGCACTTGCCTTGATTGTATTAGTGAAGAGTTCGGTATCGCCCAGCTCCACCTTGTCTTCGTTCATGACTTCTGACACACCGTCCGAGGCCATCATGATTAAGTCGCCGGAAAAGAGACGCTGCTCTGAAACCTGCACGTCGCCCGGCTCAATCGGGATGATTCCCACGACCGAGCAGTTTGATGAAAGGGATTTGATTCGGTAGCCTTCTGGAGAGCGGGTTACGATAATCGGGTCGGACATCGATGCGTTCACGTAAGTGATTTTCATCTTTTCTGTATCGACGATGCCGATGAAAAGAACCGTGTACTTATCCTGCAGGTGCATTCCCTTGATAGCCGCGTCAACCGAGATAATCATGCCGACCAAATCTTCTTTGTTCTCCTTGATTTTGACGGTGTTCATTACCAAGCCCATGACGAGAGCCGCCGCAAGACCTTTACCAGAAACGTCTCCCAGCATGAGCAGGGTTTTGTTCTCATCAATAGGAAGAACTGTGTAATAGTCGCCGGAAACGTTAATCAAAGGACGGAAATAAGCTCCAAGCTTGAGGTTCTTGATTTCAGGGAGTTTTTTGGGCAGGAAGGAAATCTGCGCGTCGGCCAGCTGCTGCCATTCCGTTGAAAGCTCGGAGATTTCAGAAAGGCTGGAAATGATTCGCGAACGGTTCTGGAATCGCACGAATTCCTCGTACATTTTTTCGTAGATTTCACTGTCAAAAAGATAGGTGTAGCGGTTGAAGACATAAAAATGCTCGCCATCACTGGCAAAGAAGAATCCTCTGGCTTTTCTTCGATGGGTAACAAGACCCAGATTCTCGCCAAGAAAGTTTATCGGGTCATGCCACTCGCTTCCGTAGTTTTGCTCCAGCTTTGTCAGAACTTTCGGGCTGTTTACGATTCTATTGGGGCTGTTATAGAGAACATAATTCGCATTCCGGTCAATGTAAAGGACAGAACAGTCTGCTTCAAGTTCAAGGATTTCTGAAACGGCAGTCGTCAGATCCTCAAGAGAATAGCAGAATCGGAGTTTTTCAATGAATTTCGTGAGATATGCAGTCGCACCGGTTTCCATTGAATGTTTTTCAATACGTCCTCGGGCATTTTCAAAGATGGTAAGGCTCGTAAAAAGCAAAATCGCAAAAAGAAGACCTGTAACGGCAATCGGGAACAAGTTGGAATAAGTCTTGTAATCGGTCAGTTTGGTCTGCGGAGCAAGATTAACTGCAATAATGATAAATACAAGCGCCGCTATAAAATTTATTATTACCAAAGCGATACGCCTTTGAGTCTTATACATAAAGCCCCCTAAAATTACTTTATTTCTATTCTATTGATTATCGGCACACGTTTTCTTTTTCTCTATGAAAATAACGTTTTTGCAAAAATCTGAAAAACATGGGACGAGCACTCCTAAAGATTAACGGAAAGTCCGAAAAGCTTCAGTGATCCAGTTTCCCTAATATTCTTCTGCAGAAGGATTTCGCTCCCGTCTGTCATCCGCACGGCGGGGGCGAAATTCACCACGCTCAGGGCGCTCTCTTCCCTTGAAGTGAGAATTCCTGGGAGCAAAATCACGGCCTTCCCTTGATTCCCCGTCACGCTTGAACGGGCGGTCGCCGAAATTCCTGTCTTTTCTGGGTTGTCGTCGCCAGCCGCCACCATTCGGAGTCTTTTCAGTCGCCTCATTTACGCGAAGCCTGCGACCGTCAACGGCCTTTCCGTTCATGCCGCCGATAGCACGCTCGCTCTGGATGTCAGTTCCCATCTCAATAAAACCGAATCCCTTTGACTGCTCTGTAAAACGATCACGCATTATCTGGACAGAGACAACATCGCCATAATTTGAAAAAGCTTCCCTCAAGGTAGCCTCAGTTGTCTCATAGCTTAAATTACCTACATAAAGTTTCATAAAAATCCTCAATAAAAATAGAATCAGAATATTATAGCACGAAACAAAATAATATGCACGGAGAATTTTTTCTGCTATAATGCATGCATGATTAAACAGGAACTTACAGATTCAGAATTGCTGGCCCACTTGGCAAAAATTCATAAAGACGAGATGACCATGTTCGTCATGGCAGACGGCAGCTTCCGAGGCGCATTTTTCAACGGAACCCGGCTTGTAAACCAGATGCGCATTCAGCACAACTTAGGCATTTTGGAGACAATGGTTTTAGGCCAGGCCATGCTCTGCGCCGCCCTCTTGATTCCAACGATGAAAGGCCGGGAACACCTGACTTTCCGCTACGACACCAACGGTCCTGCGGCAGGCTTTTCCGTAGAGGCTGATTCCACCGGCTATGTGCGGGGATTTTTGCTCCAGGACAGGATTCCCATTGAAAAGCCCCTTGAAAACTGGGATTTGTCGCCTTTTTTTGGGGATGGCACTCTCACAATTTCCCGCATCGGTGAGGGAATGAAGGCCCCGCAAGTCGGCACGGTCGAAATCATGTACAAGAATATCGCAAAGGATCTGGCATGGTATTTCGCCCAGAGCGAGCAGATTCACACAGCCTTCAACACAAGCATTCAGTTTGACGAAAAAGGCCGGGTAATCGGCGCTGGGGGAATGTTCCTGCAGCATGTTCCTGGAGCCGGCGGAAAGAGCATAATCAGCGCACAAACGGAGAATTCCGGAGCAGAGGACAAAAAAGAAACCGAAGAAGATTTGATTCGCCGGGCAGAAAACGCTTTTAAAGCCATGCCCTCAATAGGAAAATGGTTCGCAGATGGCGGCGACATGGAAGACGTGATTTACGGCCTTTTCCGTGAGTTCAAGCCCACGGCCGTCTTAAACCGCGACGTGATTTTTGACTGCCCCTGCAGCGAGGAGACTTTCGCCCAGCATATAAAGCACCTTCCCAAGGCAGAGCTTGAGGACATAATCGCCCACGACCCCGAACCGCTGGAAGTTGTCTGCCATTGCTGCGGAAGCAAGTATCAGATTAAGAAATCAGCGATAAGCGATTAAAAATTCCTCACAGAGCCACAGAGAGATTTTGTAATTCTTCAAAAAAAACACCACAGTCAAATCACTCATAAAAAGCAACATGACTGTGGTGTTAATTTTTCACACACAGAATAAAACTCTGTGTGCTCCAAAGCTCCGTGAGGAATTTATTTAACAAATTCTTTTTTAAGGAAATCCAAGTCCAGCTCAGGATAAAGAACGAACTTGCTCAAAAGGGCCTGAACACGAGCAGAGGCGGCTTCTTTAACGGCCGGATCAAGGTCGATTTTGCCTTTTGCGGGTTTGCCTTCTTTGGTGAGACCTGGTTTTGTTCCTTTGAGAACCTGATCGATGATTGAAGCGACTTCTTTCATTTCAGATTCGCCCATACCGAGGGTTGTGAGGGCTGGAGTTCCCAAGCGGAGGCCGCTTGTCCACCATGCACCGTTTTTGTCGTAAGGAAGGGCATTTGCGTTTACCGTGACGCCGCACTCGAACATTGCGGCCTCAGCCTGCTTTCCTGTAAGCCCGTAAGATGTGACATCTGCCAGCATGAGGTGGTTGTCCGTGCCGTCTGTCTGCAGGCGAACGCCCAAATCCTGCAGGGCCTTTGCCAGAGCCTGTGCGTTTGCCACGACTTTCTGTGCATATTCCTGATAAGCCTTTGAATTTGCTTCTTTAAAAGCGATTGCTTTTGCGGCCATAACATGTGGGAGAGGTCCGCCCAAAACCATAGGACAGCCCTTGTTTACATAGTCAGCGAATTCTTTTTTGCAGAGAATCATAGCGCCGCGAGGACCACGCAAAGTCTTGTGAGTTGTGGTCGTGACAACATCAGCCCATTTAACCGGGTCGTAGTCGCCGGTGAAGACCTTTCCTGCCACGAGACCAGCGAAGTGAGCCATATCTACCATGAGGACTGCTCCGCACTTGTCGGCGATTTCGCGGAATCGTTTGAAGTTGATTTTGCGCGGGTAAGCTGAATATCCGGTAAGGAGAATGAGTGGCTTGACTTCCATTGCCTGCTTTTCGATTGCGTCGTAGTCGAGCAAGCCGGTCTCTTTATCAACACCATAAGGATGGCTCTCAAACATGCGGGCAGAGACGTTCATTTTGTAGCCGTGAGTAAGGTGGCCGCCGCAAGAATAGTCCAAGCCCATCAATTTCTGGTTTCCGAATCGCTTGCGAAGCTCTGCGAACTGAGCGTCACTCAAATCGTTGAGAGATTTTACGCCCAGCTCTTCGAGGGTCGGAGTCTCAACCTTTGCGCTCAAAATTGCCCAGTATGCGACCAAATTCGTGTCAGCTCCTGAGTGCGGCTGGACATAAGCGTAGTCTGCCCCGAAAAGCTCTTCTGCCTCGCGGGCTGCTTCCATTTCAACGGCATCGACATTCACGCAACCGCCGTAATAGCGGTGCTCTGGATAACCTTCGGCATATTTATCAGTAAGCAAGTTCCCCATCGCAGACTGAACGGCAAGAGAGCAGTAGTTTTCGGAAGCGATAAGCTTGAGGTGGCTTCGCTGATTCTGAATCTCATTTACGACAGAAGCCGCAATATTCGGATTGACAGAAGCAACCTGCTGCAGATTAGCAACATAAGCGCACATTGCGGCAGTTGGTTTGTTACCGCAAGACGAAAGATAATTTTCCAAAGGGGTTCCCATGTTATTCTCCAAATTTCAAAAAGAATGATGGATTGATTCTATCAAAAAGAGCAAAACATATCCACAGATTCAATCAGTTTATTTTTCTCAGGCACGTTTTTTTGTTTCTTTTTTTCCTTCGATTTGTTATTATAGGCGTATGAAAGTCACATCATTTAAAACACTTTTTCTTATCACGATTGTTTCACTTTTTTTTGCAGCATGTTCATCGCTTCCAAAAGAGATTCCGGAAGATTTAACGGCGCAAGAGCTGATTCAAAAAGGCCAGCTTGCTTTTGAAAACGGGCACTACAAAGAATCTCTTCTATATTATAATACCGTTGTAGAGCGATACTCAGGCTCTCCCGATGTCTATCTTGAAGCAAAATACGAAATCGGCCATCTTTACATGAAGCAAAAAAAATACAACGCCGCAGAAACCGTGTTTCAGGAAATCCTTGACATTTACGCCGTCGCCCAACCGGGAACCCTTCCAGGAGCATATCTGAAACTGTCGCAAATCGGCATGGACAAAATCGCTGAAAAAAAATGACATGCCTTTCATCCAGCATGTCAATCCCCGCAAAACCTAGCGTCCACGGTCGCTTTTGTTGTCCGGCACGATTATAGCGTCAATCATAACTCCTTTCTGCTCTGACATCGAAGCGACAAGCTCTCTGGAGTATTTTCCGCTTCCCCGGGGAACCGGATGAGGCTCAGCGTCGCCAATCAAAATAATCTTGCGCTCCGCTTCCGCTCGCCACTTGTAATACTCAAGTGAGGCGAATAAAGCTTCATAAACCGCTTCCGGAATATCGCCGCCTTCCGTTCCGTGAATATAAAATCCGTTCAGGTTTTTGCGCAGGTTTTCCACGCGGTCCGTGAATTCAAATTTCTTGACCGGGAGATTCATCCATTTATATGTGTCACCGTAATCCCGGTACAAAAGAAGTCCGATTCTAAGGCTTTTGAATTCTTTTATTTTTTCAAACATGGCAGGAATCCACTCCTTGCGCAAAGTCTGAATATCGTCTTTCATGCTTCCGGTTGTATCAATGGCGAACACGACATCGGCACAGTCCTTGTTCTGAATTCTGTCAATTGCCGCCATAATGTCCTCGCTTAAAGTCTCAGGACCTTTTGAATAGACCATCTCACCGCCGCCGAAAGCCGCGATATTCTTGAAACTTTCAGCAGCGTCAGGATTGTAGTCATCGGTAAGAACAATCGTTTCCGGCTCCTCAACGACAGGCTCTTCAGGAACTTCTTCGATAGCTTCGGGAACAGGATCCGCCTCAGGCACTTCCACATCTTTTACGTCTGGCTCAACAGGCTCAGGAACGTTTTTTGGCAGAGGAGGATTTTTCTCAGGCTCTTCCTTTTTCTTTTCACTTTTCCGGGCTTTTCCCAAGTCAAACATAAAAGGGTTGTCCGCATAATCGCCGGTATAGTCTGCGTATTTTTTCTCAAACGAGCGGATATTGATGAAGGTTCCCCGGTCAATTTTAACCAGCCCGTTTCGCGTCCAGGGATATCCGTAAGCAATTTCCGACGGAATGAAAATATGGAAGGCTTCCCCAAACTGACTGTCAGGCTCCGGAGTCGAATCCATAAGAGGATATTTTGCCCCTTCCGATTCGAGAATCTTCCCGTTGAGATAACGTATTTCATCACCATTTATGGGATTATACTCAAGGGCGCGATAGGCGTAGCTGTCCTGCTTACCCTCAGGGTCTTTCGTCGTCTCAACGAGCATGACAGATTCGATTCGTGATTTTTTTCTGATATAGAGATGATAGCCCTTAACCGAATCAAAATGAGCGCCGTCATCATAAACAAGGCGCAAATCTTCAGGGTGAATGAGAATATCTTCCGCCGCAAAGCTATGAGACAGAGCCAGAATCAGCATAAAAATAAAAAGGACATATTTTCTCATATTCTAACAATCGGCACGAAAGAATATTGAATTTAGACAAAACTATGGTATAATCAAAATGTCTGAAAATCACTAATTACTCAGACTTTGAAATTTACGGAACTTCAAATGAACGAACAAGATACAGAATTCACTGATGTTGATATCAGCGAATTCTTTGATAAAACTGAATTACCGTCTCAGGAAGAATCCATTGATACCGGTATCGTTGTTTTTACAGAAAATCAAAAAGAACTGGTCCATGCCATTCGTGACGCTCTTGCACTCACAAAAAAAGAAGAGCTTGCCCCTCTCAATAAGCGCATAGGAGATCTCAAACGGCTTGCCGCGGCCATCGCAAACTTTCCGTCGCTTCTGGAACGTGCAAATTTGACCGGAGGCACGAGAACGCCGACCTCGCTTATTGACTCTCTCGTCAATTCAAACCGGGAGGGCGACACAACCCTGCAGCTTCCATCCAAGGCAACTCTGGGCAAGGGATTTCTTGTCGCAAAGCTGCACACATTCTCATCAATGGAGCGGCTCGCCCGTGAAGCCGGCATGGATGAAAAATTCGTCACCACAGTCCACGACGAGACCATCTCCATGATGTTCCTCTTGCTTGCCGAAGACGTATACCTCAATCTCATTCGCGATACAAGCCTCACCATGGAAACCCGTCGCCAGCTTGCCCTGGCACTTCTGCTTTTGTGGGAACACCGCGCCGACCAAAACATCTCTGACATTTCGCCAGTCCTTCAGTCTGTATGGAAAGCCCGCACCCGTCTTGCTCCGGCATTCGGCACCATGATGGGAACAAGCGAATTGATTATGATTTCATTCCAGCTGGACGAGCAGTGGTCCCAGTTCATAAAAACCAAATTGGGCGAACAGGGCGTCAATCAGGCAATGGAAGAATTCCTCTTCGGCATCTCATATGAGCAGATTACAAAGCTCAAAAGTCTTCTCAGGGAGCAGGGAATTGCCGCAATCGGCCGTGAGGAAGTCTCGTCCTTTCTTGGAACCGATGTCAAAACAGATGTCAGTGAAGATTACCGGGATTTTTTCCAGCAGTATTCGCTCAGACGTGACAATGCCCGCGCCAGAAAACGCCTCAATCTTCCGGGGCCGCACAAAACTCTTGAAGACTACTTCATCAGCTTCGTAATTGACATGAACCGCGAAAAACAGGAAAAAGACCTGTACAAGCACGAAAATATTTCAGAAACGACCATGGTGAACGCTTGATTTTTTTTCTTATTTCTGATAAATTCATCGAACTTACGGATTCTTCCGGGGTCAGGAGGTGAACACAAATGGCAACAATCTTGGTTGAAGATACAGAGAACCTTGAAAAAGCAATCAAACGCTTTAAGAGAATGGTTGAAAAAGAAGGTATCATCCGCGAATACAAAAAGCGCGAATACTACGAAAAACCATCTACAATCCTGAACCGCAAGAACAAGACTCTTCAGCGCAAAATGATGAAGAAAACTCGCAAATCACATGATTCACGTTCTTCTTACTAAGTTCAGAAAACCTTCGGCTTTGGCTGGAGGTTTTTTATTTTTCAGCCTTCTTCTCTTCTCATGCGCCAGCTCAGGCAATTTAAGCGATTTTCAGCCTGAATCAAAAAATCTTTCATACATTCCAAGTCAATTTTCATGGCAGGGCATCAAAGACCTTGATTTTGCCGAATATTTTTTCTTTGAAAACAAAAATATTCCCCTGCGCTACCACTGCCTTAAAATCAATCTCTCTGACCCAAGCCTTAAAATTCTGACATACCCGAATTCAAAAGAAGACTTCATGCTCAAAGATGACAGGCGGACGGAGTTTTTCAAAGGACTCACGGCAAAACAATTCTCAAGGCAATTTGACTCGGCCGTAACGGTGAACGCGACGCCTTTTGAAGGAAAGGCAAAATCAAAAAAACTCGCCCTCCTCTCTTCAATCCGAAAAATCTGCGGAATTCACATCGTCTCAAAAGAGCAGTTTTCCCCGCCGGTAAAAAAATACGGCGCAATCTGCTTCCTGGAAGACGAAAACGGTTATACAGGGAAAATCCTTAAGAATCAGGAAGCGGGGTCTTTCAAGGAATGTGATTATGCTTTCGGAGGTTTTTTCGTTATTCTCCAGGACTTCAAAAAGCAGGAATTCCAGGCAAGGAGAGCAGATTCCCGCACGGCACTGGCGCTCTCAGAAGACGGAAAAACGCTTTTCCTGCTTTGCGCCGAGGGTGAAAGAAGGGGAAAAAGCGTCGGACTGTCATACCAAGACTCCAGCGATATCCTCCTTGCCGCCGGAGCGAAGGACGCCATTCAGATGGACGGCGGAGGCTCCACTTCCCTTTTCGTTAACGGGAAAAATTTCCTGTCCTATCCTTCCATCAGGAAAAATGCTGTATTTATCGGCTTTTCAATGAAATAACTTTAGTAATTCCTCAGCGTTCTTAAAACGATTTTATTGACGACAACGCTTTTATAAGATATTATTAAGGGTATGGGAATTGCTACTAGCCAACAGCTTACTAAATATTACGATCAATACCGAGATACAGAAATCACATTTACAAAGGACATCATTCGCGCCCTCGGGTTGGATCCACGACAAGTCTACGTAAAGTGTAATGGCGGACAGTGGCCTTGTATCATCAACTCAACGTCTTTTCAGCACGCAAAAATCATAGTCGGCACAAAAGGCGGTGCTTTTCAGGCGCTTGCCGCAAAAGATAATCCGACAGCAAATATTCGTTTCTGCTTCAACGAGCAGGAAGGTGACGGAATAATCACATTTCTCGTATCATCCCGAGTCGCAGAAATCCGGCCTTACATGAATTCAAAAGATTTGGTCATTGTTACCCTTCAGTTTACGGCCCGTCCGCCGGATGACTTAATCGAAATTTGCGGCCGACTGCTTGAAGCGAACGCAAACGCAATCCGCCGACGCGAAGAGCGCATCCCTATCAACGAAGATTCAAAACGCAAGCTCAACCTTGCAAAAGAAGAATGTAATGTAATCGTCCAGAGCGTTCCGCGTCACTGTGTCGTCCGAGACATCTCTTTTTCTGGCGCCAGGGTCATTCTTATCGGTCTTTCACAGTATCTTTCCGGCAAGGAAGCGGTTCTCCGTCTCGAATTCAACGAACCTTCGGAAATTCTTTCCATCAGAGGAACTATTGTCGCCGCAGACTTGATTGAAGGTCGCAAGGATATCTGTATCGCGAGCCTTAAATTTGACGAAGGCTCGTTGCCGCTATCATTCAAAATGCACCTGAACACATACTTAACTGCTGTCAGAAAGGTTCAGCTTTCGGCATCTGAGCAAGTCGCCCAGCAAAGAGCGGCTCAGGAAGCTCAGGGGCAGGCACAGTCGGAGCCTTCAGCTCAGCAGGCATAAGTAAATCTGCTTTTTCTTTTTTTGCTGCTATTTTTTTCAATAAACAGGAGTTTTTATGAACCCAGTCTCTCCCTTGGAGTCAATTTATTTTATTGATATTCCTGAGAATTTTTCGCTCTCAGACAGAGCTTTTCATCTGGATACTACAATTCCTCTGCCAGTCCAAAAAAAAGAAACTGATGCCCCCGGAACTTTCAACATGAAGGAACTCACCGAGGAGCAGATTCTGGCGGGGCTCCTCACAATCATGGCCTATGATCCCAAAAATGAGCATATTCTTTATTACCGTTCGATTTTAAAGCATGCCCGCCCGAACCTTAAAAAGGAGCTGGGTGAAGCGGCCATTCTCAAGGCCAAAAACGAAGATTACGAGCTTGCCGAAGAAATTTTCCGAGCCCTTCGAGGTTTTGATCCTGAAGATATGACCATCGTGCTGAACATGGCACTTTTCTTTGACCAGCGGGCCGACTCTTACCGGCGCTCAGGTCTCCACGACGATGCCGACGCTTACGATGAAGATGCCCTCAATTATTACCGTGAAGCGCTTGAGGCCGAGCCTGCTCTTCCCGATGCATTTTTCAACGCGGGATTCTTCTACCTCAAGCAGCACAACTACAAAGACGCAAAAGACGTATTTGAGACTTATCTTGCCCTCACCTGTGACGCAAAGGACGAGGATTTGGGTGAGAACGGCATCTACAAAAAGAATCGCGCCCAGCAGATTCTCGATAACATCGCCAATCGCAACATGGACGATGAGCATTTCAAAAGCGCCTACGATTTAATCAACCGGGGAGAAGAAGAAAAGGGACTCGAGGAAATCCGAAAATTCATCGAAAAGAATCCAAACGTATGGAACGCTTGGTTCATGCTCGGCTGGGGCATGCGAAAACTCTCCCGCTTTGAAGAAGCAAAAATGGCTTTTGAAAAAGCCCTCAGCCTGGATGGCGGCGAAACGAGCGACACTTACAACGAGCTTTCAATCTGCCTTCTTGAAACAGGCGATGTTAAAGGCGCAAAAAAACTGCTGGAAAAGGCATTGGCAAAAGACAGCGAGAACACAAAAATCATCTCAAATCTGGGATATGTCGCCCTCAAGGAAGGAAATCCATCCGTTGCGGCAGGATATTTCCAGACAGTGCTTGAAATCGATCCCGATGACAGAATCGCCGCCATGGAACTGGCAAAACTGGATTTCTAAAAATCAAGGAGGAGACTGTCTCCGGCCTTCACTTTCACCTTGTGGAACCAGCCCTGCGGCACTTCAAGCGCATAAAGAACTTCGACTGAGCTTGTGACATCGGCAAGGCTGAAAGGTGTCATATCAAGGATATCACGGATTTTTCCATTGCGATCGATGTAAGCAATTGAAAGCGGATGAGGAGTGTTTTTCATCCAGAAATCAAGAATCTGATCCTCCTCAAAGACAAAAAGCATTCCTGTTCCGTCGGGAATCGTCTGCCTGAACATGAATCCGTTCTTGCGCTCCTCAAAAGTCGATGCAATCTCCGCTTTGACATGGATTGCTTTTCCTTCTGAGTTTAAAATAGTCAATTTTTTGACGGGAAGTTTTGATTTTGAGGCACATCCGGCCGACACAAAAAAAACAAGAAAAAGCAAAAGAGCGAACGTATATTTCCGCATAGCCAGAGTCCTATATTAAAAACATTTTTTTACAGAGAATCAAGGAAATCATCCCGGGCGTTCTCAGCAGTGGTTTTCTGCACATTTGAAGAAGATTTTTTGCCCTCAAAAGTTTTTGCATCTACATATTTGAGGGTCAGGGGTTTTTCCAGCGACATGATGACACTTCCGTCCCGCCATACGGATTTTTGCGGGGAAAGCTCATCCGGATTCCCGTATTTCTCACAAAGTTTTGAAAAGACAGAATAGTGGTCAACTTTGCTTCTGTCCAGATTCAGAGTGATTATATACAGTTTTTCCTCTGAGAACTGAAACCAACAACGTCCGAGAAAAGAATAGCCGTAAAGGGAGCCGTCCGTTTCAATCAAATACTGTCCGTCCGATGGTGAAAGAGAAACATCGCGCTCGCCTCGATAGCCGAACTGATGGTCGTTTTTCAGGGCGTCCTTGAGAGAGTCAATGTCCATTCCCAGCTTTGCGGAAGAATATCCATTCGGAAGAGAAAAAAGCGGAACTGCAAGAAAAGCGACAAACATCGCAAAAAGAATCTTTTTCATCCCTTTTATTTTCGGAAAACTTCCTGAAAAATTTTAGTTCTGATTCTGATTCTGACGCCGCTGCTGCTTCCTGTAGAACTCAGCCTGTTTGAGAAGTTCAAGACAGTCAGGTATGAAGATTTTGCCTTTTTCGATTTTTATGAGAGGTGAATTCATGAAGCTGTACAAGCACCGTGCCTGTTCGTTCTTTGAAAGGCCGCACATGGCTGCGATATCTTCAATCATAAAATTTGTCATGAACTGGGTACCCTTTCCGACGGAGATTCTCATTTTTTCAATTTGGAGTGCGAGCATGTCCGTCATCTGAGCGACAGGATTTGAGCGCAGGAGAGTATTTGCAAGCTGACGCTGCATTGACCAAAGACGCTCTGAAAGAGTCGTGGTAAGACGATCGACCATCTGGGCCTGAGTCGCGACCATCTGATTGAAGTTCTGCATGTTGATTGACATGAGGACACAATCTTCGGTAGCGATGGCGTTTGCTGACCGGGGTTTTCGCTCAAGAAGGGCCATTTCACCGAACATGTCACCGGGCTTCAGCATGGCAAGGGTAACTTCGGTACCGTCAACGACCTTTGAAATCTTTATTGAGCCGGATTTTATGATGAACATGTCAAGCCCCTTCTGAGCCTCGGAGAAAACCATCGAACCGCGTGGATATTTTCTGACCATATCCTGACTCGGTTCAATATATGGTGCATTTACGCGAGGTTTAAGGACAGCGACGCGTTTTAATGCCTTTTTTGAATTCTCTGAATTCTTTTCCATCTTGATATACTGGTAATAGGCAAAAAAAGCGATATCGTACTGCTGCAAGGAATCAAAATAAGAGCCCACATTGAACAGTTGCTCATAATCTTCACGGGAAGTGGTACTCTGAGTTACTTCCATCAGTTTTTCATTGACAGTACGCATTCTGTTTGCGAAGGTGCGGATAATCTTTAAGGCAACAGCAGTATTTTTTTCTATCAATTCGATATATTGTTCACGCATAACAGAAATACACACGACATCAGACATGGCAACACAGGTCTCGCACTGAGCGCGTTTCGCCATGCATGAGATGACACCGACAAAATCCCCTGGGCCGAGAACCACGGGCTGAACACCCGGCAGGTCGGTCTGATGAGAAACTTTTACGTGGCCACTCTGAATGATGAAAAATCGGTCAGGATTTTCTTTTCCTTCGACCAGAACATAAGTGTCTTTCTTAAAATTTACAAAAGATAACTGCAGCACTTTTTTATCCGCCTTATTTTAAGTATAACCCATTTATGAAAAATTGTCTCTATTTTTATATCTATAAGAAAAAAATCATCTCACAAAATTTCATATAACGCCCGCAAAAATTATCTCGTTTTCAAGACTTATCCCCTTTTTCTCAAGGACAATCCGCTTCACCTGGTCGGAAAGATTTTTTATGTCCGCCGCCGTGGCCTTCTGCTCAGGGTTGATGATAAAATTTCCGTGCCAGGGAGCAATTTGAGCGCCGCCTGCAGAAAATCCCTTCAAGCCGCACTCATCGATTACCTTTCCCGCGATGATTCCACGGGCAGAATCGTTTTTAAAAGCCGAGCCTGAGCTTGGGGCGCGGAAATGCCCTTTTTCTTTGCGTTCACTCATACACTTTTCTGAAAAGGCAGAGTCAAATCCCGGCTTTAGGGCAAATTTTGCGGAGAGAATTACAAAGGGGAGAAGTCTCTCCCCTCTCTCGCACTTCGTTGCTCGCTCCCCTCTCTGCGGGGAGTCCCCCGCAACGCCCCCGTCTGTGAAATCTGTGCAATCTGCGGATTGAAAAGGAGACTTTTTATAGCCCCAGTCAGATTCCTTCTTTTCGTAAACATGAATTTTGCCGTCACGGCTGTCAAAATATTCTGCCGAAATAAGATTGTCGCAGGCAGAAAGACCAAAACAGGTGGCGTTCATAAAAAGCGCGCCGCCCACGGTTCCAGACAATCCCGTAAAGCCCTCAAAGCCCCCCAGATTTTCTTTTTTGCAGAAAGAAATCACGCTTCCCCAGCTAGAGCCAGAATCAATTTGTACCTCACAGATAGGGAGCGTCAAAAAATCGCAACGCGATTTTAGCGAGTCTCCCGAAGAGCTATGCTCGTAGGGCTTTGGAGGGCACAGAGAGTCTTTTTTTAGGGAAGTTTTTTCGTCATTTTGATTTTTTTCTGTAACCTCTGTGTGCCTTGTGAGTAATTTTATTTTATTCATTTTCCGAGTGGAAATCACCAGGGGAAGGCCCGCGTCGCTTATAATCACATTGGAGCCGCCGCCGAGGATGAAAAATCCGCACTTTTCTTCTATTAGATAGTTCAGCGTGAAAATCATGCTGTCGGAATCTTCTGGCTCAAGAAAGATTTTCGCCTCGCCGCCTACATGCATGGTGGTGTGTGAGGAAAGATTTTCGTTCAGCTTGATATTGCCGTGAAAATCTTCGCTGTCATTGAAAAACTGTGAGATTTGGGCTATAGTTTCCATTACATTTATTATAGAAAGAAAACAGGATTTTAGAAATATGGCTTTAAGACTTTTTAACACAATGGGACGCGCAATGCAGGATTTCGTACCGGTTCATGAAAATCATGTCGGTTTTTACGGCTGCGGCCCCACGGTTTACAATTACGCCCATATCGGCAATCTCCGCGCTTATGTTTTCCTTGACATTCTCGACAAAACCCTTTCATATCTCGGCTACGACATCACTCATGTCATGAACATCACTGATGTGGGACACTTGACCGGCGACAGCGATGAGGGTGACGACAAAATGGTCAAGTCGGCTGCGGAAAGGCACCAGAGCGTGCTTGAAGTGGCCCAGTTCTATACCGACGCTTTCATGAAAGACATCGATGCCCTCAATATCCGCCACCCAGATGTAATCTGCAAGGCCACCGAGCACATCAATGAAATGATTGAGCTTATCAAAAAGCTTGAGGCCAACGGTCACACCTACATGGCGGGCGGGAACCTCTATTTTGACATCTCGACCTACGATGATTACGGAAAGCTGGCTAATCTTGATTTAGACAAACTGATTGCGGGCAAGGGAAAGCGAAAGGAAGTTGTCATCGACGAAAACAAGCGCAATCCCGGCGACTTCGTGCTTTGGTTCACAAAATCAAAATTTGAGAATCAGGCCATGACCTGGGACTCTCCCTGGGGAAGGGGCTATCCTGGCTGGCACATCGAATGTTCTGCCATGAGCATGAAATATCTTGGAAAGCACATCGACATCCACACTGGCGGAATCGACCATGTGCCTGTCCACCACACCAACGAGATTGCCCAGAGCGAGGGAAGCTTTACTCCTGAAGAAGCCGCTGAAGGCCCCTGGGTCAAATACTGGCTCCACAACGAATTCCTGATTCTCGAAGGCGGAAAGATGAGTAAGTCAAGCGGGCACTTTATCACGTTGCAGACTGACTTGCCGGCCGAAAAGGGATTTTCCCTCACCAGCAAGGGTTTTGCCCCCCTTGACTACCGCTTCTTCCTTTTGGGCGGCCACTACAGAAAACCGCTGATTTTCTCGATTGATGCCCTTGAATCCGCAAAAAACGGCCGGGCCGCCTTGAACGAGCGAGTGGCAAAACTCGTCAGAAAAGCAAAGGACGAAGAGAAAATCGAGCTTACTAAAGAAAATTACGCTGAAATTCTCGGTAAAATCGCCTCTTCAATAGAAGAAAGCGAAAATATCAAATGCTTCCGCGAAGGGCTTGAAAATGACCTTGCCACCCCTGTGGCTCTCTCTGCCCTGCAAAAGGCCTCAAACGGCAAGAATCAGAAGGCAAGCGAGGCTCTGGCCGACATCTTCACCATGGACAAAGTGATTTCCCTTTCTGTGATTGAAAACGCCATTGCAATAGCCAAAAAACAGGCAGAGGAAGCAAAGGCTCATAGCGATGACCACGCAGGAGACCCGGAAGCGGCAGAAATCACGGCTTTGGTTGAAGAGCGAAGTGCCGCCAAAAAGGCAAAAGATTTCGCCCGTGCCGACCAAATCCGAAATGACTTGGCTGCCCGTGGAATCACGATTATCGACACGCCGCAAGGCCCTACCTGGAAAAGGGGCTAAACGTTAGGGATTGAAGGGGCGGCGAAGCCGTTCCAGAGCGACCGTAGGAAGCGGAGGAATGGAGCGGTAGCGAAACCCCGCAAAGCCCGACCGTCGCAAAGCGACGGTAACGCCCTTAATTCTCGGCGTTACTTGAACGCCCTTAATTCTCGGCGTTACTTGAACGCCCTTAATTCTCGGCGTTACTTGAACGCCCTAAAAAAATAACAAATTTTTGTAACCTACTGACATCATCATTGTTTGAATAGCGAGGAAAGGAAAATGACGGATTCACAGATTCATAAAACTTATGCGGCTGGCAATCCGTCTGACTTCAGGGCTATTTACAACGAAACCTTCACCCTTCTCTATCGTGTGGCGTGGCGGGTTGTAAATGACGAAGAGGCCGCCGAAGACCTTGTTCACGACTCTTACATCAAGGCAAGCGAAAAGAACATGGTCTTTCCAAGCCTTGACGACGCAAAATTCTGGCTTATCCGCGTTGTAAAAAACGCCAGCCTCAATTATGCAAAGCGCAAGACTCGTGAGGCAAAGGCCTATCACAAGGTTCTCTACGAAAGCAAAAAATCTTCCGAAAGCGCGGACACTGCTCTGCTCAAGGAAGACGCAAAGCGAATCGCCCTTGAATCCCTGAACAAACTGCCAAAAAGCCTGCGGGAAGTCCTTATCCTGCGCGAATACGGCGACCTCAACTACAAGGAAATCGGCAAGGTGCTCGGTATCACGGAAGGCAATGTAAAAATCCGCATGTTCCGTGCCCGGGAGCAGCTTGAAAAGATATTGGAGGCTGATGATGTCTACATCTCTTGAAAAAGATTTACACTCTGTTTACATCGACGGCGAAATGCCGGAAAGTTTTCTTTCTCAGTACGAAAGCATTGTCGAAAGCGACTCAAAAGAAAAAGTCCGTCTCGAAAAGATGCAGGTTCTTCATTCCCTCTTGCAGGAGGATTCAGGGCAAAAGACGGTCTCCTCAGACTTCATGGAAGAAAGTTTTAAGCGCTTGCAGACGAAAATGCGTTATTCAAAGAATGTCAGCCTTTCTTCCCAGCCAAAATCATTTGTAACGCCATTCATAAAATACGCCTCTTCATTTGCGGCGGCGGCGGCAGTTTTTGCTTTTGTATTCATTCCGGTTCACTACAATTCAGTTTCAAATGCAAAAGAAACAGCTGTAGCGGCAATCTCCATCATGAAGAACAAGAGCATTGAGCCGATTGCAAAAAACGAAGTCGTTGTTGACGGTAACATCAAAAAAGAAGACCTTTCCAAGGTACTGGCAGTAAATCCTGCAAAATCTGCCGAGACAGAGATTCAGCCTGCTAAAGAGTCAAAAATCCAGCAGCCGGCAAGCTCAGCCATCGCAAAGATAGAAACAGCTCCACAGCAGAACGAATCCACGGATTCTATCATAGAAGAAAATTTCCCAGTCGAGCAGAAGACAATCTATGCTACGAATTTGGCTTCAAGCAGCGGGGCAAGAACCTCTTTCGCTCCCAATCCTCCAATCGGACGCAGATTCCGAGAGCGACTTACAGCCGTTGACCCTTTCATTCCGGATTTTTCATCATCTTCTATTACGATTTCTGTTCCAAATTTTAATGAAATCGGTAATAATATGGAGATAATGGAACTTCCAAATGAATCAGGTAACTAATCTTGAAAATTAAAAGCACTTTTTCTCTTCTCTTCAGAAAGTACTCGTTCTTCCGGGTGCTTTCTTATGTTTTTATCATTGCAGTCGTTCTCTCAAGTCTATCAGTGGCAACCGTAAAATCTAAAAAAATTCCAGTCATCGCATCGGTGATTCCCGTGGTCGGCTCTGCCGGGGACACGATGGTCATCCGAGGCTCAAATTTCGGAGCAATCAGGGGAACGAATTATGTCGAAATCGGCGGAAACAGAATCACGGCCTCCGGCTATCTTACATGGACTGAAAATCTCATAAAACTCACGATTCCCTCAAACGTGCAGGACGGGCTTGTAATCGTCTCGACAAAGGCAGGCCGCTCAAAGCCGGGATTTTTTGCAAACGAGGCGGGAATTCCCGTGGCGGTTCCACAGAGCGTAAAAACACTTCAGCCGGTAATCAGCGAGATATCTCCACAAAGCGGCGCATACGGAACGCTCTTGACCATAACAGGCTCAGATTTTGGAACCGCAAGAGGCGAAAGCAAGGTGTTTTTTACGGCAAACGCAGAAGCGGCGGCGCACAATTCAGCGTTGGGAAGCGGACAGGGAGAAGTAGCGGCAGACTTTAATTTTTCGGAAGTCTGTGCAAGTGAGTCTGATTACGATTACGAATTTTGGAGTGACTCTGAAATCCGAGTACGAATTCCAGACGGAGCCGCGACAGGTCCTGTATACGTTGAAACTGAAAAAGGAAAAAGCAATACGGTTGCGGAAGAAATCAAGCTTTCAGCAGGAACAAAAAATTATGTATCAAGAAAAACTTACATCCTGCAGGTAAATTCTGACCTCGACTCCATTGATACCAAAAAGGGAACAGCAATCACGCTGAGAGTTCCGCGCCCGATGGTAACTTCATGGCAACCCATGGTAGAACTGACGGAATGTTCACCCGAGCCTGTAATTTCTGATTACAAAAACACGGTTATCCACCAGCTGGAATTGCAGAGAGCGACTTCAAAAAGTGAGAAAATCAAATTCAGCCATACATTCGTGCTTTCAACTTACGCGATTCAAAGCTCTATAAACGAAAAATCTGTAAGACCATATTCTGCGTCTACAAAATCAAGGGTATTCTTTAAAAATGCGACAAAAGCTGATGCCCTGATTAAAAGCGATGACGAAAAAGTCATATCCCTTGCCCAGGAAATTGCAGGAAAAGGCACAAATCCCTACAATCAGGCAAAACTCGCCTACGATTATCTGCTTCAGAACTACAAACTGCGTGACGAACTGCGGAAAGCCGATGCCTCCCCCCTGGACCTTGTAAAAAACAAGAAAGGCGACCCTTATGATTTCGCGATTTTCTACACAAGTCTTCTCCGAGCCCTAGGGATTCCGGCCCTTCCCGTGGCAGGAATTCTGGTGGATTCAGAAATGAAGACAAGGGCTCACTGGTGGACGGAATTTTATATCGAAGGATTCGGCTGGCTTCCTGTTGACCTGGCGCTGGCCATGGGAATGAATTACAAATCCTTCAGATCTGTTGAAAACGCGGCAGAATTCTACTTTGGAAATCTTGATTCCCAGCACATTGCCTTCTCCAAGGGGTGGAATGAAATCAAACAGACAATCTCTCAGAACAGCAAGATTGTCTACAGGCCAAAAACCTACGCATTTCAATCAATTTGGGAAGAGTCCAGTGAGGGCAACGTAAATTACAGCTCCCTCTGGAACGACCCGATTGTACTCGGCTTATATTAATGCATAATTCATAATGCTGAACGCATAATTGAATGAGGAGATTTTTATGTCTACTAAGGTTTTGTCAGTCGGCGGCTCAATCGTAGCGCCAGAGTATCCGGACACTGACTTTGTGTCAAATTTTGTCTCGATGGTGAAGGATTTTCTCTCAAAGAATCCTGATGACCGCTTGATCCTAGTTGTGGGCGGTGGCGGACCAGCCAGAATCTATCAGAAGGCATTCCGCGAAGTGACCGGAACTACAGAAAGCGATGGTACTGATGCCGCAGACTGGATTGGCATTATGGCAACCCGATTGAACGCCCAGTTCGTGAAGGCCTGCTTCGGGGATTTGTGCAAGGAAGCAGTCGTTACCGATCCAACAGTGGCAAAAGATTTTACAGGCCGTATCCTTCTTGCCGCCGGATGGAAGCCGGGATTTTCTACAGACAACGATGCCGTCCTTCTGGCAGAAAAATTCGGCGCGGACACGGTCGTAAACCTCTCAAATATTGAAAAAGTCTACACCGATGACCCGCGAAAAAATCCTGAAGCGAAGCCGCTGGATGAAATTTCATGGGCTGATTTCCGCAAAATGGTCGGAGATGAGTGGGTTCCAGGTAAAAACTGCCCCTTCGACCCAATTGCAAGCAAAAAGGCTCAGGAAATGGGTCTGGTGGTTATCTGTGCTGGCGGGAAGAACATAGAGAACACCCGTGCAATCCTTGAAGGAAAGGCTTACACAGGCACAACTATTAAAAATTAGACAATTCCGAGAGCAGCCTGTCCAGTTTTATGCCGTATTCGGGGTCTGTGGCCCAGCTTCCGGTAAGCTCATGGACGGTATGGGCAAGCTTGGCTTTATGCGGCCAGCTGTATCGGGGGTCAACGCACTCCTGATGCAGCTCCACATCGGCTGTGGTTGCATAGGCCTGCAGGTGTTGTATGTGGGCACGTACGCCAATCTGCTCGCTCTCAAAATATTCGCCGGGATGCTCCGCGTCCATGGCTCCAAGTCCGCAGAAATTGTTCATCTCCGGGAGCACGAGATTCCCGAATCCCAAGAAACCTGTCTCAAGACACATCTGAACGAAAGCTACGTCCGAATTAATTCCCTCGATAGCTGACTCTTCAATATAGTAGTCCGCAAGCCGAGAAACTTTTTCCTTGTCGCAAGCAGGAGAATGGCTAACAAAGAAAGCAATCAGCTCATTTTTTCCCTTTATTCCTGTTCCCAAAAGCTCACGGGAGCATTCTTCACGCTGTGGCGGTGTCACGCATGAAAAAAAGACACAGGTCAAAATAAAGGACATGCAGAAAAAGGAAAATGCCTTTACGCATTGTCTCATTGTGATTTTTCTTTTCAAAAATAAATTTTCCATGCTTCATTATCGGATTTTCAGTCATTTCCATAACAATTTGTAAGATTTTTCATCACAGATTGCCAAAAATCAATTTTTTTTCGCTATATATATGCAGGAGATTTTCAATGAAGAAGAAACAGTATTTTCCAGAACTTACAGAATGGGAAGACAGCCACAGACTTGAAATCAGAGAACGCACGCTGGAACACGGACTGGCCTTTCCAAGCAATGAGGAGCTGATTATGCTGATTCTCGGAAGCGGGACGAGAAAAACGCCTGTCAGGGAGCTGGCACGACATGTCCTTGAAATCGTAATGTCATCCAACAATGAAAATCTGGTCGAAAATCTGCTGAAGCTCGACGGAATGGGAAAAAGCAAGGCCCTGATGATTGCAGCGGCCCTGGAGCTTGGAAAGCGTGTCAACAAAAATCCGGAAGGTTTTCTTTCAGTCCCACAGGACATAGTTCCCTACATACAGAATTATGCCATGGAAAAGCAGGAATACTTTCTCTGCGTATCCCTGAACGGCGCCATGGAGATTCTCTCAATCAGGGTAATCTGCATCGGCTCAAGCAATATGGCTGTAATCAGGCCGTCGGAAGTATTCTCAGAAGCGGTGAAAGAACACGCTTCGGCCATCGTAATATGTCATAACCATCCCAGCGGCGATCCAAGGCCATCTGATAAAGACATCCAGACTACTATAAGACTTTCGCAAGCCGCGGAGTTGCTCGGAATCGCCCTGCTTGATCACATCATCATCACGAAGTCAGACTATTTCAGTTTCATGGAACACAATATTTTTATGGAAGAAAAGAACTATTTTCAAAGCAAAAAAAATAGTTTATAATTGTATGCTATGGGTGGAATTAAAAAAGAAGAAAAAGAGATTGCCGGGTCAAGGGCGACAATGACAAAAAAGAAAGTGGTTTCGACAGGCTCAACCACCGCCATAAAATCTACTGCCACGAAAGTCAAAAAGCCTGTGGCTGGAATCGACGAAAACGGAACTTTCCGTGCCTGGGATAACGCAAAAAGCGTGGCAAAATCAAAAAAAGCCGAGGCCCCGAAAAGCAGCGTAGAAGAGCGGGCGACCGACAAAAAAGCCACGGCCGAAGCCGAAAAAAAACTTGCGGCGGCAAAAAAGGCCGATCCCAATGCAGGGCTTGCAAAAAAGGAAGTTTCCGCCGCTGACTATTCAGACGACAAAATCCGCCATCTTGATGCCCTGGAGCATATCCGCTTACGAAGCGGAATGTACATAGGCCGGCTTGGCGACGGCTCAAACCAGAACGACGGAATCTACATTCTCCTAAAAGAAATAATTGACAACTCAATCGACGAATTCATCATGGGATTCGGAAACAAAATCGATGTTGAAATCAAGGAAAACCGGGTAAAGGTGCGGGATTATGGCCGTGGCATTCCTCTTGGCAAAGTCGTGGAATGTGTCTCTGAAATCAACACCGGCGGAAAATACAACGATGATGTCTTCCAGTTCTCAGTGGGTATGAACGGCGTCGGTACAAAGGCAGTTAACGCCCTTTCCTCATATTTTCGCGTCATCTCCATCCGTGACGGAAAATGCGTTGAGGCGGTCTTCAACGAGGGAAAAATCCAGAGCAATAAATCCGGCGCGGTAAAGCCCGGAACTAAAAACGGCACTTACTTTGAATTCGTTCCTGACACAAAAATCTTCGGAAAATATGAGTTCAACATGGAATTCGTTGAGAAGCGAATGTGGAACTACGCTTACCTGAACTCAGGACTCATTCTCCGCCTGAACGGTCAGGATTTCCAGAGCCAGAACGGACTTTTAGACCTGCTCACAAAAGAGCTTGAATCCGAGACAATCTACCCCATCGGCTCTTACACAGGCGAGCACCTTCAGTTCGCTTTCACACATACAAACTCTTACGGCGAAAACTATTTCTCATTCGTAAACGGTCAGTACACAAGCGACGGAGGAACCCACCTTACGGCCTTTAAGGAAGGCTTCATCAAGGGAGTGAATGACTTCTTCCAGTCAAGCTACAAGTCTGAGGATGTAAGGGAAGGAATCACGGCGGCTGTTCTTGTAAAAGTAAAAGACCCGGTTTTTGAAAGCCAGACCAAAAACAAGCTGGGAAACACCGACATCCGCCCTTGGATTGTAGCGGAAGTTCAGAGCGGGCTGGACAACTGGCTTCACAAAAATCCAAAGGCAGCAGAAAGGCTCAAGGCAAAAATCGAAGCCAACGAAAAACTCCGCACGGAACTTTCCAGCGTCAAAAAGCAGATGAAGGAAGCCGCCAAAAAGATGAGCATCCGCATTCCAAAGCTGGATGACTGCCGCTTTCACCTGAAAGACGGCACAAAAGGCGAAAATTCCATGATTTTCATCACCGAGGGACAGTCTGCTTCGGGCGTTATGACCCACTCACGGAACGCTGATTATCAGGCGATTTTCTCCCTTCGCGGTAAGCCAGAGAACATGTACGGAAAACGCCAGACCGACATCTACAAGAACGACGAGCTTCACCAGCTGATGATGGCTCTCGGAATCGAAAACAGCGTGGAAGACCTTAAATACTCAAAAATCGTCATCGCGACAGATGCCGATAACGACGGCTTCCATATCAGAAATCTGGTTCTCACCTTCTTTTTGGGCTACTTTGAGGAACTTGTCACAAGCGGCAGGGTCTATATCCTTGAAACGCCCCTTTTCCGCGTGCGAAACAAAAAAGAAAACATATACTGCTACTCTGAGGACGAGCGGGACAAGGCTCAGGCAAAACTGGGGAAATCATGCGAAACCAGCCGCTTCAAAGGTTTGGGCGAAATCAACCCCAGCGAGTTCAAGCAGTTCATAGCCCCGGACACAATCCGCCTGACCCCGGTGGAAATCAGCCAGCTTAAAATCATTCCCCAGCTTCTGTCATTCTACATGGGTAAAAACACCCCGGAACGAAGGAAGTTCATCGAGAATAATTTGCTGACAAACGCTGAGATTGATGCTTAGCAAGCAAAACCGCCGCAAGGAGGCAGCGAAAAGCAAAGCGAACTTTGGAACAAAGGTCGGCCACTTTTTGCGGAGGCAGGAGGCCGGAGCAGAAAAGTGCTGATGCTTAAATTTTGACGCGGATGGACGCAGATACACGCAGATGATTTGTAAAAGAGGAGAAAGAAATTGGGCGTTTCCGCTCGAAAACCGAGCGGTCAGGCTTTCCGCACTTACGCTGTCGCTCCATACCGCTTGCGCGGTACGCCTTCGGCGGTGCTACAATCCTTAACGCATAGATTTTATCATAGTGCCATTCTATGACACTGTGAATGGGATATAATTTAGAAAAAAATTATAGGGAAAAACATAAATGCCAAGAATTGCCAATTATACAATTTTGAACAAATACCTACCTTCTCAAAAATTTAGTTTTATTGACCTTTTCGCTGGCATCGGCGGTATTCGGCTCGGCTTTGAGAGGGCTTTTGGTGAAAATTCAAAGACAGTTTTCGTTTCCGAGTGGGATAAATTCGCTCAGGCAACTTACAAAGCGAATTTCAATGATGATTTTGAAATCGCAGGCGATATTACAAAAATTGACGAAAAATCAATTCCAGCGTTTGACATTTGTCTAGCGGGTTTTCCGTGTCAGGCATTCAGTATGGCGGGAAAACATCAGGGATTTAACGACAATTATAAGGGAATCTGTCGAGGAACTCTTTTTATGGATGTGGCGCGAATTTGCGAATATCACAAGCCAAAAGTTATTTTCTGTGAGAATGTTAATGTGCTGACGATTCACGACAAGGGGAGATTTTCCGCATGAGCCAAAATCTGTGGACTAAAGAACAGGCGATAATCGCGTTGGATTTATATTGCAAAGTTCCTTTCAACAAGGCGACAAACTCAAATCCCGACATTCAACGAGTCGCAAATCTAATCGGGCGTTCTGTGACTTCCGTAAAAATGAAAATTGGCAACTTCGGCAATTTTGACCCCGAGTTGAAAAAACACGGAATTGTCGGATTGTCAAACATCAGCAAACTTGATGAAGAAGTTTGGAATGAATACTTCAATCACTGGGATAAACTGGCTTATGACGCTCAGATTTTGATTTCAAAATACGAGAATAAAGCGATCGAAGATGTTGCACAGATTGAAGATTCAATAAAAAATCTTCCCGAAGGAAAAGAAAAATTGGTCATTGTCAAACAACGGATAAATCAGTCTTTTTTCAGAAATGCGGTCTTGGCTTCTTATTCTTCGACTTGCTGCATAACAGGCTTGAAAAATCCGAAATTGCTTGAAGCCTGCCATATTGCAGACTGGTCGAAAGATACGGAAAACCGCACGAATCCGAGCAACGGACTTTGTATGAATTCGCTTATGCACAAAGCGTATGACAATTTTCTGATTTCTGTTTCTCCCAATTATGAAATTCTTGTTTCCGATAAATTCTTGGAATCAGAGAAAGAAAATCATATAATTTCAGATATGCTCTCCCAAATCAATCATCGAAAAATCAATTTGCCGACAAGATTTTTCCCAGAAAAAATATTTTTGGATTTTCATCATCAGAAATTTTTGGAGGCGAATTAGATTATGCCAGAAAAATTGTATACATGGGATATGTTGTATGCTCGAGCTTCCGGGAAAGCGTATGGAAGCCCCGAACTCTGCGCAAAAGATGAAGCATTTGAATTTTTTGACAATCAAATCTGGGAAACATTGGGATATGATATTGAAAAATGTGACATTCCCGAAGAAGAAATTGACTTTTTTTTAGATAAAAGTGATAAAAAATATTATTTTGATGAAAGCGGTTATTTTACAGTCGCAATTCCTTCAAGCTTATTCAATGCTGGCGACGGTTCACGCTTGATTTTTAAAATCAATGGCTGTACGGAAAAACGGATGCATGAAATTAATCTTGTCGGTGACGAATTGAAAATAATACAAGCAATAAAAAATGACGAGAATTTATCGCTTGAATTTGTTAAGACTGGAAAAACTGAATTTGCAGGAAATTTGGAATACATCGACACGCGAATGATAGATGTTATAACCACTGCAATGTTGGTTCAAACAAAATATTTGCAGGAAGCAAAATCGGGAGATGTAAAAGACATCATAAATGTTGTCTCTGAAATAAATCCTTTGAATGTTATGTACCCAGAGCATTTTTACGAAGCAAAATTCAAGGATTTCTTGTTTGCCTCGCTTGCAGGACTTACCGCCTCAAAAAAATGGGATGGAAAAACCCGAATGACAGGCGGTTACATTGATGTGAACAAAGACGGTGAACTTCTTTATTACCGTGCAATTTCAAATGAGATTTTCTGCTCATATCTTTATGAAAACACCTTTATTGACAGACCTGATCGAGGACATAATAAAGACATTGCTATTGCAAAAGCTAAAGCATATTTTGAAAATAGAATAGTTACAGATGATGAGGTAAAAGAAATAAAAAACAAGAAAGATAAAAAGGGAAATTGTGGATTTGTTTTTGAGGAAAATGGCGAGTATTTTATCGCAATCAATTTCCAAGTGAGGTTCAGATAAAATGAAAACCTTTAAAACAGAGGCTGAAATGCTTAAATATGGAGAATCATTTACAAAATATGATATTAAAACAGTAATTTGTGATGGGAAAAAAATCGTTCTTTGTGGAGCAGGTTCTTCATTTGAAGATTCAATTTGGAAAATTGCAGAGGAGGCACTATCAAAAACAGCAAAAGTGTTCATTGAAAAAAATATTGTAGATAACGCCATTGAAAACGATTTTGGTTGCGAAACGGGGGCTACTCCTGAAATTCGTGATTTTATATTAGAAAAGACAAAGAAAATCTTTGATTTTAATATTGTAACTATAAAAAATGAATTCTAATCGGGGATTTTAAGGGGCTTGCCCCTTAGGAGAATGGGGTATGGCGAAACTTTAGTTGAGCCTAGGGGAAAGGCTTTTCCCCTAAAATTAAAAGAGGAAAAAAATGGCATTTGTAAAAAACTTATTTGACAAAAACTTTATTGAATACGCTTCTTATGTTATCCGTGACAGGGCGATTCCTGATTTGGAGGACGGATTAAAGCCGGTTCAGCGGCGAATCATGCACACGCTTTTTGAGGTGAATGACGGGCTTTTCCAGAAGGTTCAGTTTGTCGTCGGGCGTACGATGAAATATCACCCCCACGGAGACGCTTCAATCTACGGAGCCTTGGTAAATCTTGCCAATAAAGAAATTTTTATCGAAAAACAGGGAAACTTCGGTAACAAATACACTGGCGACGGTGCTTCTGCGGGCCGTTACATTGAGTGTCGCGTTCATCCGCTGGCCAAGGAATTTCTGGTCACAAATAAAGAAATCACCCACTATGTTCCAAATTACGATGGCCGGGATTTAGAGCCTGAAGTCTACCGCTCAAAACTGCCAATCACGCTTTTAATCGGGGCGGAAGGTATTGCCGTAGGCATGAGCACGAAAATCTTGCCTTATAATTTAAAAGAAGTTCTTGAAGCCGAGATAAAATGCTTGAAGGGCGAGAAATTCTCGATTCTCCCTGATGTCTCAACCGGCGGTCTTATTGATGTCTCAAATTACAAGGACGGAAACGGTAAAATCATCACCCGGGCCAAATTCGACACCTCAGACGAGAAGCGAATCATCATCACGGAGCTGCCTCTGGACACAAACGCCAAAGGTCTTTTGGAATCAATCGATTCTGCTTACAAGGCGGGAAAAATCAAAATCAGCTCGGTTGACAACTTCACCACCGACCACTGCAACATCGAAATCAAGTTGCCCCGTGGCGTTTACTCAAAAGATGTAATCGACGCCCTCTACGCCTACACAGACTGCGAAAAAACGATTGCATGCTCAATGCTTGTCATCAAGGACAATATGCCTGTGGTGATGACGGCGACCGAAATCATCAAATACTATGCGCAAAAGCTCACCGCAATCATTAAGGACGAGCTGGAATTTGAAAAACGAAAGCTCACCGACGAGCTGCACCTGCGCACTTTGGAGCGAATCTTCGTCGAGGAGCGCATTTACAAGGAAATCGAAAACAAGCGCACTGCCGAAACCGTGGCAAAGGCCGTAAAAGACGGATTCAAGCCCTTTAAGGCCGAGCTCGTCCGCGATGTTAGCGACGACGATGTGGAGCATTTGCTTCAGATTCCAATCCGCCGAATCTCGCTTTTCGACATTCAGAAAAACCGCGATCAGGTTAAGGCAATCAAAGACCGGCTCAAGGAAATCAACCGACGATTGAAGGATTTGACTGGCTGTGCCGTTGAATATCTGGACGGAATGCTGGATAAATTCAAGAAAATCGCACCGGAGCTTTTGAAGCGGAACACAACGGTGGCAAAATTCAGCGCGACGGATGTAAAAGAAGTTGCCCGCCAGGATCTTTCGCTGCGCTACGACGAAAAGGGCTATCTTGGAATCAATGTCTCTGGCGGAAGCGAGCTGATGAAAGTCTCTCCCTACGACCGAATCATTTATGTGCGAAAGAACGGCATGTACACCATCACCGATGTTCCCGACAAGCTCTTCATCGACAAAGGAATGTGGTTTTGCGCCCTCGCCGACAAGGAAAAACTCCCGAAAGTGCTTTTCACGGTGATTTTTAAAGACCCGGAGACCGGCTATGCCTCAATCAAACGCTGCCGAATCCCCAGTTGGATTATGAACCGCGACTACTTTCTTGCCCCCGACGGTATGGAAGTTCTTCACATCGACACGCGGGAAAAATTCACTTTCACCCTGAATTATGTCAAAAAGCCCCGGGTTAAGATTACCGAAGAAAAGTTCAAGGCGCAGGATTTTGAGGAAAAGGGCTTGAAGACACTTGGCGTACGGCTTTCCACCCACGAAGTTGAGTCAATTAAGGTTGACGGAGCGCAACTGGAACTGGGGCTGTAATAATTGAAAAAAAAGGAAATGATATGGATATCAAACACCTCATGGTCAAACTCAATCAGATTTCCTCTCAAAATCTCGGAAAAATCATGTACGCCCTTCTTTTTATGTCGATTTTGGACACGCTGGCATCTTTTGTGATTTTGTCTCCGGTTATGCGCATGGTTCAAAACGGCGTGAGTACGATTGCTCTCAGGACAGGAACTTTCATCCTCGCTTTTCTTGCCATTTGCGTCTGGCTCACTTTCCAGTTCGGGTTTGCGGTCATGCTTTTACAGATGACGAGGCGGAAAAACACGAATCTGGGCTTTATCTTCATCGGATTCAAGCGCTTTAATCCTGCGGGAAAGATTATCGTCTCTTTCGGAGCCTTGATTGCCCTGCTGGCGGTGATTGCCCGTTTTATCGCAAAATTCATTTTCTTCAAAATTTATCCCGATTTTTCTTTTGCCACGCCCAGTATTGAAGATTTACAGGCCGCAAGCGAAAATGCGGAACTTCTCTCCCAGTCGGCAACTCAAACTCTGCTTTTTATCGGGCTTTTCCTGCTGATTCTTTTTGTTCTTGCCCTCGCAGTCTTGATTCGCTTCGTTTTTGTTTTCCACTTGCATTTTGACAATCCAAACATGAGAGTGATTTCTCTCTTCCGAAAAAGCGCTGAACTAATGCAGAAAAATGTCTTCCGCTTGATTCTTTTTGCTCTCAAATCTGGCGGAAAACAGCTTGCCATTGCCATTGTGCTTGCGGCAATCGGAAATTTTATTCCAGAAACAAAAAATTCCGGTCTTTCGGTTTTCGTCTTTTTGCTGAACATCGCCTACTTCGTAAATTTCTACACCGCGATGGTAAGAATCTACCTTACAGTACCGACTTTATATGAAGAAATTTTGTCCCTTCCAGAGCGCACAGAGGAAGTTCAAATATGAAAATACCTAAAAATTACGCTTTCTGCGAAGAAACAATAAAAGGCTCGCGCTTTCTCTCTGAATTGTTCCTGATTTCCTCTCAGGCTGAAGTGCGGGAAAAAATCAAGGCACAGAAACAAAAATATGCTGACGCTACCCATGTCTGCCATGCTTTTATCTGCGGAAAAAATGCGGAGATTATGGGAATGAGCGATGACGGAGAGCCGGGGGGAACAGCCGGGCGGCCAATGCTGGATGTTTTAAAAGGCAGCGGAGCCACAAATCTTTTGGTCACGGTCACCAGATGGTTCGGCGGCACTCTTTTGGGAACGGGAGGCTTGGTTCACGCTTACGGAAACGGAGTCAAAAATGTGCTGGCTCAGGCGGAATTTGAAGAGTTGGTGGAAAAATCGGATTTTTCTCTCTGCGCGGACTATCAGCAATATCAAATCATAAAAAAGATTTTTGAGGATTTCACTCTTTACGATGTTTCCGAGGATTTCGGCGAGACTATCACAATCAAGGGGAAAATCGCAGAGACGGATTCTGAATCATTCAAACAAAAGATTTTCGACGCAACAAGTGGTAAAATCCTGCCGATAATATCAATATGAAGAAAAAATTTCTGATTTTATCTGCCCTTCTCTCTCTTTTTGCCCTTCCCGCTTTCTCCAACACAGGTTTTGAATTCGGTATCGGTTCTGGATATGTTTCTTACGGAGATTCAGGAACAAGATACAGAAACAATTTATTGAGCAAGGAGAATCAATCGGTCATCGCATCGGATGCCGCATTCCTGCTGCAGATGAATGAAAATCTCATCTTTTCTTTTGGCGGAGATGCACTTTTTGACTTGCGATGGAAAGGCTCAGACCACATTTATATGATAGATTACGCTTTTCTCGCCGGATTTAGGATTTATCCGAATCTGGGAGGCTTTTTTGCATCTGTAAATTATGCTCTCGGACGACGCACGGATTTCATATCCTTCGATAACAATAAGGACCACGACAGCACAAAATGGGGAAACGGATTCAAATTTGACATTGGCTATGATTTTTCCTATCACCTCAGCTCATTCGCGCCGATTATCGCGGCAAGTCTGAAAAGTATGCCACGTGGCGGATCCAGAGACACGATTTTTTGCGTTTCATTGAAACTTACAAAACATAAATAGCTCTGTTTTCATTATATTATAAAAAAATATTGAAAATTCCTCTTTTTCGGTGTATTCTGTAAGAGATTCTTATACGCAGAGGATTTTATGCAAATTGTTACAGAAGGTGTAATGCCGGACATTCCAGAGACCATTGAATCAGAAAAGTCTCCTGCAGAACTCGGGATTGCCGTTGATATCGGCACCACGACAATCGCGGTGAGCGTTTGGTCACTTCTGCATCGCAAGCACCTTGTGACAATTGCCGAAAAAAACAATCAGGTTCGCTACGGTTATGACATCATCCGCAGAATCGCTTTTGCCGTTCGCCCGCCGCTTACAGGCTCTTCGGCAGTAGTCGAAAGCGGTCCTTCTGCGCTTCACTATTGCATTGTCAGCCAGCTTGAAAAAATGTTCTCAAAGGCTGTCATTGAAGCCGCCAGCCGTCTTCCCAGAGGCTATCAGCCGAGACCGGTGTCCATAGTCATCACGGGAAACACTACTATGCTCAGTTTTTTGGCTGCGGCCTCGGTAAGCAACATGGCTTCAGCTCCATTCACGCCGGCAACGCTTTTTGACACAAAAACTACATGGTCCGAAATCAGAAAAGGCGAGGTTTTTCAGAACAGCGTCACTTTGGACAAGCCCACGCCGGAGTTGATTAAATTATTTGAATCAAGCAGCATTCCGCCAGAAACAGAGGTGTACATTCCTCCCTGTATCGGAGCCTTCATAGGAGCCGATGCGGTCTGCGCCATGATTGCGGCAGGTTTTCCGATTCCAGGAATCAAAAATGATCCTTCAACGCTCCGTCCATGGGAATCAAAAGTAAAAGCCCCCCTTTTGCTAGCCGACATCGGAACAAACAGCGAATTATGTCTTTTTATCCCAGATACACCGGAAAAGCCCGGAAAGATTCTCTGCACGTCGGCTGCCAGCGGTCCTGCCTTTGAGGGGGCAAATATCAGCTGCGGAATGCCTTCAATCGAGGGCGCAATCGACAAAATCAGCTACGTTCACGAAAAATTGCAGTGCCACACTATCGGAGACAAAAACCCCCGTGGATTATGCGGAACAGGCCTTATCAGCGCGGCTGCGGTCATGCTCAAAAACAAATACATCGACAAAAACGGAATCATTATCCGTGAAAAATCAAAGCTTGGCGACGGCACAAGCTGCATAGAACTTACCCCAGCCGTCTATCTCTCTCAGCAGGATATCAGAAATCTTCAGCTGGCAAAATCAGCAGTCAAAACCGGTTTGGAATTTCTGCTCGAACACATTGAGGAAACGCCCGTATTCTGCATTTCAGGGGGATTTGGGTCAAAAATCAATCTTGCAGAAGCTACAGCCATCGGTTTGTTGCCGACTCAGCTCGAAAAACGCACGGTCCAGCTCGGTAATGCCGCGCTTTCAGGAGCAAGTGCCCTGCTATTCTCAAATGTTCTCCGGGAAAAAGCGCGGTCTCTGGCAAAAAAATCCATACAAATCAATCTCGCCGGAATTCCGGAATTCCAGCAGAGATTCTTGAAGGGGATTGATTTTTAAGGGAATCTCTAAAAATTGCAATTTTTAGAGATAACTTTGAAAATGCGATTAGGAATGAGCAATTAACTCTGTTAAACATTGTTACAATTGCTCACCGATAACTGCTGATTACTAATTTTAATTATTCCTTTTTTTCGTCATTCTCTCTGATTTCAACACGGCGAATCTTGCCAGAAATTGTTTTCGGCAGCGCCGAGACGAATTCAATAATACGCGGATGCTTGTAGGTCGCAGTTTTTTCTTTCATCCAGTCAAGAATTGAAATACGGAGCTGTTCGCTTGCCTCATAGAGCTTGGTAAGGACGATTGTCGCCTTGATTGCCTGCCCACGACGGGGATCGGGCACGCCTGTAACGGCACATTCCAGAACGGCCGGATGCTGCTGGAGAATGCTTTCAATCTCAAAGGGGGAGACTCGATAGCCTGAGCTTTTGATTACATCGTCGTTGCGGCCGATAAACCAGATATAGCCGTCTTCATCGTAGTAGGCCGTATCGCCTGTGAGATATTTGTTGCCCTCAAATACAGATTTTGTTTTTTCCTCATCGTGGTAGTAGCCTGTAAAGAGACCAAAGGGACGGCCGTTTTCCAGGTTGACTACGATTGAGCCTTGTTCCATTGGATCGCATTTTGTACCGTCTTCACGGACAACAGCAACATCATAGCCCGGAGCAGGCTTTCCCATTGAGCCTGGCTTCGGTTCCATGCCGGGGAAGTTTCCGACCATGACGGTGGCTTCTGTCTGACCGTAGGCCTCAAACATTTTAAGGCCGGTGGACTCATAGACTTTTTTATAGACTTCAGGATTCAAAGCCTCGCCAGCGGTGACGAGATATTTAAGAGATGACAAGTCGTATTTTTTGATGTTGGCGCGGACAAGGAAATTGTAGACAGTCGGGGGAGCGCAAAAAGTTGTGACTTTGTACTGCTCGACCTTCTGGAGCATTACGCCAGGGTTGAACTGAATCATGTCGTAAGCAAAAACCGCCGAACCGCAAATCCACTGGCCGTAAAGCTTTCCCCAGACCGATTTTGCCCAGCCGGTCTCTGCCACAGTGAGATGAAGGCCGTCATCGATGACATTCTGCCAGTATTTAGCCGTGACGATGTGACCCAAAGGATAGGCAAAATTGTGCTGTACCATTTTTGGATAGCCGGATGTACCAGAAGTGAAATAAAGGAGCATGACGTCTTCGTTGTGAGTCGCCTTCTCGCCGGTTGGACGGGGAAAGTTATCATCGAAAGAAGAAATTTCTGAATTGTAAGAAACCCAGCCCTTTCGCTCCGAGCCGACAGTTACCAGAGTCTTTACGCTGGGAGAAGCTGGAAGAGCTTTTTCGATTTCTTCCTGAATGGTGTCGTCGTAAGAGACAATCATCTTGATTTGGGCTGCGTTCGTTCGGTATTCAAGATCTTTCTGGAGAAGCTGATTTGTGGCAGGAACGGCAATGGCACCGATTCTGTGAAGGGCCGTAATGAAGAACCAGAACTCATAGCGGCGGCGCAGAATGAGCATGACGGCATCGCCTTTTTTGATTCCCTTTGAGACGAGGTAGTTTGCCGTACGACGTGATTCCCGGGCAATGTCTGCAAAAGTGAAAATTCTTTCGTCTCCAGAGTCATCGCACCATACCAAGGCCCGCTTGGAGGGCTCAAGCTGCTCATAACGGTCAATAATATCGTAAGAAAAATTAAAATTCTCAGGAACTTTGATTTTGAAATTCTTTTTTAAATCTTCGTAATTAGTATAAACTGTTCCATTCTCTACGTAATCTGAATAAAAATTCATTTTGAAAAAACCTCATAATCCGCCCAAAAAGGCAAAAATTTTCTACATATTGTTTGACACAACATGAAAGAAAAAGTTGCATTTATTTTAGCATGGAAATCAGATTTCGTCATTTTTTTTCTATAAAAGACAAAAAAAATCTGACAAATCCCAAAAAGACGGACTTGCCAGACAGAATTTTTTATTCTTAAATGATTTTCGGAATTATACTCGCGAGTCTCTGATTTCGCTGTAAGTTTTTGTGGCAGAATCGTAAGTGTATCCGTCGGGAACATCAGGAAGGTCTATGTAGCCTCTTTCAACAAATTTGTCGATATCTGTTGATGATTTCAGGATTCCTGCTTTCTGAAGCTGTCGTGCCGCATCAGAAAATGTTTTCTTGCCAAGAGAATGACTTGGAATGAAGTTCAATTCATCAAGAAGCTTTGCATTGAAATCCAAATCACCGGCAACAAGATTATTCTCAATCTGAATCTGCGCGGTCTGACGTGGCTCTGCCTCGACAAAAGCCGATGCTTTCTGCAATGCACGTGTGACAGCTGCCGCTCCTTCAGGATTTTCCTTCAGAAGCTTGTGGGTTACGAACTGCTGGCAACAATATTCTTTGACGAATTTCTCATCTGTACCTGTATCAAGAATTTTCTTGAATCCATAGGCAAGCTCACCCTTCGTTGCGATCGGATCGTGAGCGCCGATTGCGTCAACCGCACCGTTATTAAGGGCAATTGCAAGGTCTGCGGAAGAATATGCGACGAATTCCACTTCATTGTTGTCAGCCGTAACGCCGATTCCCACATCCATGAGTTTTCGCTTCAAGTTCATGACACTTGAGTCGGCCAGCCCCGGAACACCGATTTTCTTTCCCCGCAAGTCTGCGACTGAATTAATCGGGCTGTCACCGCGGACATAGTATTTTGTACAGCCGATATGGATTCCTGAAGTATAGGAAATTGGCAAACCGTTTTCCATTGCCTGAAGCTGGGTTGCATAGAGTCCGTAGCCAGCATCGACTTTGCCGGAACCAATCAGCTCTGCGAGAGTCGCACCGCCCTCAACCACTTGAACATATTCTGCCTTCTGGCCGATTTTGGCAAGTTCCTCGTCAAAAAAGCCCATCTTCCAAGCTACATGAACAGGTGCACCGCAAAGGGATCCTGTCTGAAAATTGATTCTCACGACTTTCTGACTTTCAGAAGCCTTTGCAGCCTTTTTATTGCAGGCTGTGAACGAGAGCGAGGCAATCGCAAGGGCTGTCCCGGCAATTAAAAGTGATTTTTTCATATTTTCCTCCTGTGGAAATATTTTTTAAATCGAATATTCAACTTCTTGAACTTTTCCTGCATAATCGAGGATTTCAAGAATTTCAGTGCGGTATTTAAGGAATACATCCTGTCCCCTGGCACGCGGATGACTCAAGTCGATTTTGATGATTTTCTCGACTTTTGCAGGCCGGGGCGACATGACCACCACATAATCGCTGAGGTAAACGGCCTCGTCCACATCATGAGTGACCATTACCATAGTCGTATCGTGTTCTTTTTTGAGACGGAGAATTTCGTCCTGCATGGTCATCCGTGTGAAAGCGTCAAGGGCGCCCAAAGGCTCATCCAAAAGAAGAATCTTGGGATGCCCGACAAGGGCTCGCGCAAGACTGGCTCGCTGGTTCATGCCCCCTGAAAGCTGGTGAGGAAAGGATTTTTCAAAGCCCTTCAAGCCAACAAGATTGATGAATTCATCCACATCGTTCTTTCGCTCCTTGTAGATATGCCTAGCCTTAAGTCCGAATGCGATGTTGTCCCGGATTGTGAGCCAGGGGAAAAGATTCGCCTGCTGAAAGGCAAAGCCCCTGTCGCTGC
Source organism: Treponema sp. (assembly GCA_017469785.1). Taxonomy (GTDB): domain Bacteria; phylum Spirochaetota; class Spirochaetia; order Treponematales; family Treponemataceae; genus Treponema_D. Next base: position 10,575 of record JAFUFU010000049.1, on the reverse strand, counting down.
CCGGTTTGGTAATTTTCACTCCGTCAACAGAAACTTCACCCGAAGTCGGAGTCTCAAGGCCGGCGATACAGCGGAGCAAGGTCGTCTTACCGCAACCAGAAGGCCCGATAAGGGAGACGAAACTTCCCGCAGGAATGGTGAAATCCACGCCGTTAAGCGCGATCACCTCCTCTTCCTCGCCACCGCCAAATACTTTCTTTATGTTCGATAATTTTATTTCTCCAGACATAGCATCTCCTTTTCCCGGCTTCGCCGTCGCTCCCCCCCGCGGAAAAATCATAGATTTTTCCGAGACTCGCTAAAAACTCACCTCGTGAGTTTTTTTAACGCTCCCTTCCGCGGAAAAATCATAGATTTTTCCGAGACTCGCTAAAAACTCACCTCGTGAGTTTTTTTAACGCTCGCTACCATTTAATAAGCCCTTTCTGCCAGCCCAAGAGGCGTTTTCGGACTTTGAAGAGAGCGGTGATGATTACGGTACAGAAGACGGCAATCATTATCAGGCCGGCGTAAACACCAGCGTACATCATCATGGCTTTCTGGTAGCTGATGTACCAGCCGATTCCGTATTTCGCGCCGAACATTTCCGCCGTCATGAGGGCGATGAACGCGGCACAGATTCCGTTGAACACGCCCTGAAAGATGTTCGGCAATGCGGCCGGGACTGCGATTTTAAAGACCTGAAAGAAAGTTCCCGCACCAAGAGTTTTTCCAACTTCAAAATAGACTTTGCTCGTATTCTGGATGCCTGAACTTGTCATGAGCTGAACCGGAAACCAGACTGCAAGTGCAATAATAAAAACGCTGGCACCGAAAGGCGTCGGAAAGGTGGTTAGAACCAGGGGAATCCATGCGGTTGCCGGGATAGGACCAATCAGCTTGATGTATGGATTTATCCAATAGTAGACTTTTTTGCTGAATCCCAGAAAAACTCCCGTAATGAAGCCAAGGAGAACTCCCCAAAAAACGCCCAGAATCAGAAGACGAAATGAATGCCAGATACAGTTGAGCAAAAGCTGTGTCTGCTCAAGGAAAACCGCCAGAATATTGTCGTAGGTTGGAAAGAAAATCACGGGAAGCAGGGCGAATTTTGCCGTAATCAGATTGATGATGATGACAAGACAAGCCGAACCGAAAAAAAACGGTCCCTTTTCAGTGAGGGAATCCCTGATTCTCTTGAAAAAAAAAGAAAGAGCGAAAAAAAGAATCGTGACCGTAAGCAAAATATAAAGAAGGTCATTGTAATAATGCTTCGTCGCCACAGGATGGGAAAAATCATCGGAAACAGCAAGCTGCACAAGAAGCGCAAGCAAAATGCCAACGACTGGAGCCCCCCTCCGCAACAGATTCTGAATTCTTTGATTCATGTGTACCTCTTAAAAGATAAGCCCTCTCCGAAAGGCTATGGATTAGGGTATTACCCACTAACATAGTATGTTATAGTATTTTCGAAAAAAAATTGCTAATATAATTTTTCTATATATGTTATAGACAAAAACTATAACTCGCATTTCCTTTTGCCTACCTAAATAATAGATTGATTTTCTTCCCTTTTATGGGTTAAAATATCGCCTATGTTGAATCAGTTTTCGCGCACAGAATTATTGTTAGGCAAGGAAGCCATGGATATTTTGAACAGCGCCCATGTTGCCGTATTTGGAGTGGGTGGAGTCGGCGGATTTGCCGTTGAAGCCCTTGTAAGAAGCGGAATTCAGCACATTGATATTATAGACGACGATAAGGTGTGTCTCACCAATTTGAACCGGCAGATTATCGCCACCAGAAGTTCCGTGGGAAAATATAAAGTCGATGTCATGAAAGAGCGGATTCTGGACATAAATCCAGACGCAAAAGTGAACACCTTCAAGTGCTTTTATCTGCCTGATACCCGTGATCAGTTCGACTTTTCAAAATATGACTATGTAGTTGATGCCGTGGACACAGTGACGGCAAAAATCCAGCTGATTTTGCAGGCGAAAGAAGCAGGCATCCCGATTATCTCAAGCATGGGAGCAGGAAACAAGCTGGATCCAACACAATTTGAAGTAGCCGACATTTCCCAGACCAGCGTTTGCCCCCTGGCCAGGGTGATGCGGCAGGCCTGCAAAAAGCGTGGAATCAAGAATGTAAAAGTGGTCTATTCAAAAGAAAAGCCAATGCGCCCAATCGAGGATATGTCCATCAGCTGCAGGGCTCATTGCATCTGTCCTCCGGGCTCGCAACACAAGTGCACTGACCGCCGGGACATCCCCGGAAGCACGGCCTTTGTTCCATCAGTGGCAGGACTTATAATTGCAGGAGAAATCATCAAAGATTTAACAAAAGAAGCCACAGCAAGGGCAAGAGCCAAGGCCTAACAGGCAAACCCCGCGATATGCAGGATTCGGCGCACATTGTCGATGTAAGTCAGGCAGATGTCATTCATGCGGGCGTCTTTTTGAGTGATGAAGCCCAGCTCAAAAATGCAGCTAACGTTGTCATCAAGATTTTTCAGTGGAATCGTAATGTAGTCTTCATCCCCCTCTTCGCCGAAAACTCCCGAAAGAAAGGTGTAGCCGTTCAGGTTTTTGAGAAGATTGAGTTCCGTTGCCCGGTCTGCCACCATAATCGGCTTGTTCAGTTCATGACGATTTAAAACTTCCTCTGAGAAAAAAGATTTCACATCATCAGTGTCAAAAGTGACGAACTGGTAGGCGGAAAGCTCGTCAAGGGAAATCGATTCTTTTTGAGACAAAGGATGATTTTTGTGCAGATAGACAAAGGCATTGCATTCCGTAAGATGATGAAAAACAAGCTGGCGTGCTTCAAGGAGTTTAAGGATTTGAGTCCTGTTTGCCTCGCTCATATAGAGAAGTCCCAGCTGGCTTTTCTGATTATGCACATCGTCAATTATGTCTTCCGCTTTCATCTCTCGGAAAGCAAAATCATAGCCCTCGGCAGAAAATTTTTTTACCACTTCCACGAATGCTTTTCGGGCAAAGGCATAGTAAAGGGTCGCAACGGAGAAAGTTTTTTTTGCCTTGCCGCAATATTTTTCGAGCAGCTCTTCGTAGCCTTTGTAAAGGGAGCGGGCATCGTTTATGAAGGATTCGCCTTTTTCCGTCAGCCTGACTCCCCTCGCGCTTCGGGTAAAAATCTGAAATCCAAGTTCGTATTCCAGATCATGGATGCTGCTTGTAAGCGAAGGCTGGGATATAAAAAGCTTTTCCGAAGCCTTGTTGAGAGAGCCGCATTCTGCTACGCCAAGAATATACTTTATCTGCTGAAGTGTCATTCGTTAAACAAATCCGTCGTAAGATAACGAAGGCCTGTGTCAGGGAAGACAACAACTATTTTCTTTCCCTCAAACTCCGGACGCTGTGCAATCTGAGTTGCTCCCCAGAGAGCCGCACCGCTTGAGTTTCCGACAAGGACGCCGTCCGATTTTGCAACTTCACGAGCTGCCTTGAATGCACCTTCAGGCTGTGCAATCAGAACTTCATCGAAGATTCCTTCTTTACCTTTAAGGTTTGCAGGAATACGGTCTTCCGGCACTTCGGTAAAGTTGTGGATTCCGGTGAGGATTCTGTCGTCTGGAGTCGGCTCAACGGCAATCACTTTTACGCCAGGATTTTTTTCCTTTACGAAATCACTGATACCGCGAAGGGTTCCGCCTGTTCCGGCAGCGCTTACGACAACATCGAGTTTTCCGTCTGTATCTTCCCAGATTTCTTTTCCGGTTGTCTCGTAGTGAGCGCGCGGATTGTTCGGGTTTATCAGCTGGTCAACGAAGAAAATGCCTTTTTCCTGACGCAGGATTTCCTTAAGACGGGTTGTTCCTGCAACGAAGTCATTGCCAGTCTCTTCGAGGACTTTTTTGACTTCAGGAACATCGATGATTTTTGTAACTGAAGCACCGAAAGCCTTCATAATCTGAGTGCGTTCTTTGCTTACTCCGTCCTGAATGTAAATCTGGACTTTGTAGCCTTTGATTGCACCGAATGCAGAAACGGCGATACCGGTGTTGCCGCTCGTACATTCAACGAGGGTTGTTGTTTCAGGGGAAATTGTTCCCGCCTTTTCAGCTTCCTCAATGATTTTCAGTACAATCCGGTCTTTTACGCTTCCAATCGGATTGAAATATTCAACTTTCGCATAAATACTTGCTTTGAGCCCATGAAGTTTTTCATAGCCCTTCAAATGAACAAGCGGTGTACGGCCGACAAGCTCGGTCAAGGAATCATATATTTTTGCCATTTTTTACTCTCCAAACAAATCAGTACTCAAATAACGTAAGCCTGTGTCCGGGAAAACGACTACGATGTCTTTTCCTTCAAACTCCGGGCGCTGTGCGATTTTTGTTGCTCCCCAGAGAGCGGCTCCGCTTGAGTTTCCGACTAAGATTCCGTCTGCTTTTGCAACATCACGTGCTGCCTGGAATGCACCTTTCGGGTCGCCGATGAAAACTTCGTCATAAACGCCCTTCAAAAGCGCATCATTTTCTTTGAGGCTTGGAGGAACACGCTCAATCGGAACGTCGGTGAAGTTATGGATTCCGGTGAGGACTTTGTCATCTTCTGCAGGTTCAACTGCAAAGATTTTTACGTCTTTGCTCTGCTCGTGGATGTAATCGCTGATTCCGCGGATTGTACCCGCAGTTCCGACAGAAGCAACAACTGCAGAAACTTTTCCGTCAGTATCTTCCCAGATTTCTTTTCCGGTTGTGTCGTGATGAGCGACCGGGTTCAACGGGTTAATCATCTGGTCAACGAAATAAATGCTGTCGCCTGCTGCCTGACGCTCACGAATGTGCTGCTTCAAAAGGTTTGTTGCGGCAACGAAGTCATTATTTGTCTCGCGGAGTTTTTCCTGAAGTTCAGGAACATCGCCGATTTTTGTAACATTTGCGCCGAAAGCCTTCATTACCTGCAGACGTTCACGGCTTACGCCTTCCTGCAAGTAAATCTGGACTTTGTAGCCTTTCATCGCACCGATTGCGCTAACAGCGATTCCCGTATTACCGCTCGTGTACTCGATGAGAGTTGTTTTTCCAGGAATGATTTTTCCAGATTTTTCAGCATCCTCGATGATACGGAGGACGATTCGGTCTTTGATTGAGCCGATCGGATTGAAGTATTCAACTTTCGCAAGAATGCGGGCCTTCAATCCATGCAATTTTTCATATCCGTGCAGCCGGACAAGCGGAGTATGTCCGACAAGCTCGGTCAACGATTCGTGTATATTTGACATTATCTTGCACCTTCTGCATTAATAAATTTGTCGTTCTGCTGCTCGTACCACCATTTTGTGTACGGGAGCTTGATTCGCGCGGCGAGGTTCTTTTCGAACGAGCGGTTTGTTACAGTGTCGCGGATGAGTTTTGCGAAGCTCAATGTTCCCTCATAACCGAAGACTGTGTATTCGTCTGCTACGAAGACTGCGGCATATCCCTGTTTGATTGCCCAGACAGTTGTTCCCGGGTGGCGGCTGAAGTAAACATCAGGCTTGTAGCGGTTCAAGATGTTCAAGACCTCGTAGTTCTGTTGGTCAGCAACTGCAACCTTCATGTCCTTCGGGCTTGTTTTGAGCAGGTGTTCAAGAGCCGGCGGAACTTTGCCATTGTCATACTTGTAGTCGTAGTGCCATGCGAGGGCATAATCGACTTTCATGCCGAATTCCTGCAAAACACGTGCGATTTCGTATGTGAAGCCCGGGCCCATACCGATTACAGCACGAAGACCGCGGAGTGATTTTGTGACTTCTTCAATCTGAGGAATGAAGATTTCACGCTGTTTTTTGATGTATTCTTCAACCTGCTCGCGGCGGCCGATTGCGTCACCGATTCCCCGGAGCCATGTTTCAAATCCTGTAACGCCCGAATGGTTGATTGTGCGGACATAAGGAACTCCGTAAGTCTCTTCGAGTGCGTTTCCGAGGTATGTTCCGAGAGTACCACAGATACAGACCGTTGCAAGAGCTTCGCTCAAGTGAGAAAGTTCTTCAATCGTTGAGTTACAGTAAAGGAACTGAGGCTCGGCATCAAAGACTTCGTTGAAAATCTTTGTAATCTGAGGGCGTGCGCTCTCATAGAAGTTTTTGATGTTGATGATTCTTCGCTTTTCTTTAGGCGGCTTTACGATGCCCTGCAAAATTGCGTGGTCAGAAATATCGAAGCCGGAAGCCCAGATTCGTGATTTGAAACCTTCACAGTGAACAGGAATTACAGGAATCGGAAGTTCTTCGTTGATTTCGTCAGCAAGGCCGTCAACGTCCTCACCGATAACGCCTGAAACACAGCTTGTCGAGATGAAAATTGCATCAGGCTTGTAAGTGTTGTATGTGTGCTCGACGATTTTGCGCAAATCGTTCATTGCGCCGAATACGGTATCCTTTTCGTTCAAGTCAGTACATACGAAAACTGAATTTGTAGTCTTGTTGATTCGTGCGGCAATCTGACCGAATTTTACGTTGTCGTTTGAAGCCATTGCAGTACATCCGGCCGGTGCGTGATAGACGACAGCGACATTTCGGATTGCGGCAAGTGCGTTCAAAGCACAGCCTGAAAGACAAGAGCTTGACTGTGAAAAGCATCGCTCACGGTTTTTGAGCGAGCCACATTCTGAACGATAGACCAATGTTTCCAAATCGCCCACGAAACCTGTGATTGAACCAAGTCGGTTTTCGCGGACAGCAAGATTTGCATTTTTAAAATTAAACGGCATAGAATTCTCCTCTTTTTACTACAGTTTGAGCTTGCTCATTGCGGCTGTGAAAATCTGTTCAAGGAGGTGCAAGCCTCCCGAATAGCCGGCGATGTGGTCGTTGATGACGAGTTTTTCAAGCATCGGATAGCTTACATTTACATAATGTGCGCCGAGTTCCGCAGCAAGCTTTTTCTCCCAGTTTGAACCGATGATGAGCGGAGTGCCGGCAAAGTCGGTCTTTTTAATCTGCTCGTGGATGTCGTGTCCGTCGGTTGTGAACTGAACTTCTGCCTGAATTCCGTAGTTGAGCGTTGAAATCTCGTTGGCAATTTTGTCGCGGAAAGCTTCCGGTGCGTCATCAGTGATGAAGACTTTTTCCGGGAACAAGCCCATGTCATTAACGAGGAATTTTGTGACTGCCATCGTGTACTGGCTGTCGCTTGCCACTGTAAATCGTTTTCCGAGGATTCGGGTCTCAAGGAGAGTGTCTGCAAATCGTTCGATATAATAGTAGAATTCAGCTTCTTTTTCGTTGATGACCTTTTCAACAAGGTCTTTGTCAACGCCAGTGAACTCCTGAACTGCACGAAGGAATTTTGTTGTTTCTGTAGCACCGATCGGAAGAACCGGGTAATGCAAAAGAGGAATCTTGAATTTTGTCTCAAGATATTTTGCGCTTTCAAGACCGACCCACGGTGAAATAAGAATCGTGAACTGAGCGTTAGGAATCTTTTTGATGTTTTCGATTCCACGGCCGAATCCGAAAATTGTGTTCGGTTTCAAGCCGATTGCAGAGATGAGGCTTTCAATTTCGCGCAAATTCCCAAGCCAGTACGGGTCTTGCTGCGGCGGACCTGCGAAGATGTTGACCAAGCCTTTTTCGGTGAGTGAGCCTGTTTCAAGCGATTTTTCTTCCCGCTCCTCACGGATGTCGGGACGGTTGAGGAACTGTTCGAAGATTGACTTCAAAATCCAGTCGTGACCGACATAGTTGTTACCTTTGAAGCCCGGAGTCTTTGCGTAGACGACAGGTTTGTCTTCGTTTTCAAAATCCTCGGCAACTTCCTTGATGTCATCACCGATGATTTCGCCTGTACAGCCTGAAAGTACGACGAACAAGTCAGCGTCGATGACTCGGAGTGCGTTGTGAATCGTTGAGCGGAGTTTTTCTGCACCGCCGAAAACGACTTCCTTTTCGCTGATTGAAGTACAAGGGAAGATGTTCGGGCTATAGCGGCCGCTCGTTCCGTTGTTATCATTCAGTTTTGAAGCACAGCCTGGACCTGAATGGAGAACCGGAATCGCTCCCGGAATCGACTGCACCGTCTGCATAGCAGCCAACGCACACTTGTAACGCGGCTGGTCAAGAATCTTTGCCATTTTATACCTCTTTTTTTGCGAATTTTGCTTTTCGCTCTTTTATTTTTAATCTGAACTCATTGATTTTTGCGATTGCCTCGTCTATCGGAAGAACGATATCGTAGGCGGTTACTTCGTATTTTGCGAGGGCACGCACGGCATGAGGGCCGATTCTGGCTACAAGAACATAATCAACATCGCTTAAAGCCTTTGCGATTAAGTCCATGCTTGAGTCACCGTGACCTGCACCATTGTGACCGCCGCAGCCTGCCCCGCTTCCACAGCCGCTGGATTCTTCAGCGCTCTGAGTTCCCGCGCAGGAACCGCCTGAGCAGGCAGCCTTTACATCGCGGTCTTCGATGTCTTCGAATTTGCCTGTTTCTTCATCGACTTCAAAAATCAGGAAGTTAGAAACATGCCCGAAATGAGAGTCGACTGTTTTTCCGTCGCTGGTAGCAACAGCAACCTTATACTTTGTATCAGCCATGACTAAACGTCTCCTTTGTATTAACACGTCCCATGTAGATGTCGCTTCCAATGTCGTACTCGCCCGGAACTCCGATTGCGTCGGCACGGCAGTGAGCACAGTGCGTGAAAATATTGATGTACGGATATGCCGCTTTTCGTGCGTTGTCCAGTTCGGTGAAAGTCGGTGCATGCAAATCTTTGAGTTCGTTCTGCGGAATAAGCGGAATGATGTTATAGATGTGTGCGCCTGCATCCTTGACCGTGTAGGCAATTTCTTCGATATGATGATCGTTGATTCCAGGGCAGAGAACCGAATTTACTTTGATTAACATGCCGGAATCAGCAACTTTTTTGATTCCTTCGATTTGATTTTTGATGAGAATTTTTGCCGCTTCGACTCCGGTGTAAATCTGGCCGTGGTAAATAATCCGGTTATTGAGCTGAGCTTCAATTTCAGGATCTACGGCATTTACCGTGACAGTGAGCGTATCGATTCCGACATCAATCAGTTCCTGTGCACGTTCAGCAAGCAGAAGTCCGTTCGTACTCATACAACGGATAAGCTGCGGAAATTCCTTTTTGACGAGCTTGAATGTTTCAATCGCGTAATTTGTGGCAAGCGTGTCGCCTGGTCCTGCAATTCCGACAACAGTAAGTTCAGGGCATCGTTCAAGCGCACGGCGTATGTATTCGCATGCTTCCTCCGGCTTGATGACGGTGCTGGTAACTCCAGGGCGATTTTCGCTTTCGTTGATTTTTCTATCGCAGAAGCGGCATTCAATGTTGCAGCCCGGCGCGACCGGAAGATGGATTCGTCCCTTATTGTGCTTATGCGGCCCGAAACACGGATGCTCGCGGTAAATTGTTTCTTCGTCTAATGCCATATATTTAGTACCTCTCGAATGTGGCGTTAGTCTAAACCTATTTAGCTAGTAGGTTTAGAGATAATATAACATCTTCTTACCTAGTTATGCAATAGGTTATTAAAAAAAAAACGGGGCACACTTGTGCCCCGACATGAGGAATATTTTGACTATGCGAGTTTTGCCTGATAGGTCTGATTTGTGACTGTTTTTCCCTCGAAGAGTGTATTGTAAATGTCTTCGAGCAGATTCAAACCGCCCTCATAACCGACATAGCTTTTTGAAATTATAAGCTGCTGATTTATCGGCGAACTGAAATACTGGAAAAGGTTTCCACTGGCTTTTGTGTACGATTTTTCCCAATCGCTTCCAAGCACAAGCGCACGGTTCGTTTTTTTAAGTTCCGGCTCGACTTTATCACGAATTTTTTCTGAGTCAATTTCAAAGAACAGATTCTTCTTATACTCAGGGAATTCTGAAGCAAAAATTGCCCGAAGCAAATCTTCGTTCTTCTGGTTCGGATTGTCCGTTATGAACACGGCATTCGGAATATAGCCGACTTCTTCTTCAAGATATTTGGTTACGCCAAAAGAAGAAAGGCTGTCACCGGAAACATACAGCTCATACGGAAGGTTGTTCTGGAGCGTTGAGAAGAAATCTGCCGTATCAACAAAGTACTCGTAATAGATTTTTTCTTCACGCGCAATGACTGCATCAAGTTTTGCCGAATCAATTCCAGCGAATTTTCCGACTTCGCGAAGGAATTTGCTCGACTGAACGGAACCAATCGGAAGAATCGGATAATGCAGGAACGGAGTGCCGTATTTTTTCTTTAAGTGCTCGACGATTTCAAGTCCGACCCACGGAGAAACAAGCAGGTTGAATTCAGCGTTCGGGATGGTTTTCCATTCAGAAACGCCTGCTGATGTCAAACCGAAAAGAATGTTCACTTTAAGCCCGATTTTTTCGAGAAGGATTTTGAGCTGCTGGAAGTCTCCACGCCAGAACGGATTCTGGGCTGGAACATCAGCAAAAACATTCACCAGGCCTTTTTCGACTTTTGGAATTGCGTCTCCAACAAACTGGTCGATTATCGCTTTTACGACAATTTCATGTCCGTTGTAGGCGTTTCCCTTGAATCCTGGAGTTTCCGCTCCTACAAGAGGATAGCCCTGTTCTGCAAATTCTTTTGCAATTTCAAC
>JAFUFU010000048.1 GCA_017469785.1 Treponema sp. | reverse complement strand
GGCATTGTTTTTCCGCATTCTATGCTGCCGAAACAATCTGATTTACGAGTAATCTGCAATGAAATTTTTGGTGAAGAAAACTTTGTTGCAAGTCTTCCAACCATTATGAATTTAAAAGGCAATCAAGATGAATATGGATTTGCAGGAACCCATGAATATACACTTGTATATGCAAGAAATAAGTCTATTGAGAATCTAGGCTTTTTTTAGATAGATGAAAGTGATGATGAGTTTTCAAAATGGGAAGAAGATGAAATCGGATATTTTAAGAAAGGTGCTAATTTAAAATCAAGAGGAGTTAATGCACCAAGATAAAAATGTCCGAATCTACCTCAGCCCACGCAGTCCTCAAACTCAATGCGGAAGACGGCGGACACCGCCGCTTCATTCTCTGCACCAACAATAAAAACTCAATCTGCTGCGACATCACTTACGAGAGGCTCAGGACTGTTATCACTGGAAAGCGAAAAGACGGCTCGGAGTATTCGGAAGGACTTCCCGGTTCGCTCGCAGTAACGATTTTGGGAAAGCTTTTTGCCAACGAAGGAAAATTCCTTTACAAGGAAAAACTGCTGGAACTTTCCATAAAGAACTGGTATGCCTTTGTCATAAACAATTTTGACGAACTCCGCCATGCCTTCCGCTTTGCAATGTCCCAGGATGCCGGCCTGAATCAGGCTCTGGGCTTGGAGACGGTAAGCGAAAAGCCTTTTTTCATTCCGCCAAGAACGGCGACAAGGGAGATGAATTCTTTTCCATCGTATATGTGTCCGTAAAAAAGTTGATAGCCTATAACTTTTCAGTCGTGGCTTATTTTGGCTCATTTTCAAATAAATCTAGCAGATTTTGTAAGATTTTGTTATACTCATGCAATGTCTTGTATAATTCGCACTGAAAAAATGGTCGCCGGCGGGGATTGCCTTGCCCGCGTAAACGGAAAGAATGTATTTATCCCCTATGCCCTTCCTGATGAAGATCTTGAAATCGAAATCACTAAGTCTTTCCGAGACTACGACCTTGCGAAAATCACGAAAATCATCACGCCGTCCCCTCACCGTGTCCAACCCTTCTGCCCTCTTTATGGCTCTTGCGGCGGCTGTAACTTGCAGCATATTGATTCTGAATACCAGATTGAGCTAAGGAAAGCGATTTTAAAAGACTCTTTCGAGCGTGAGGGAATCCAATGCCCGCCAATCGAAGTTCTTTCGGCCGGAGACAAAAATTACCGCGCCCGTATTCAGCTCACCGACGGCGGCTTCAACAAAAAAATGAGCAATGAAATCATCTGTCTTGAAAGCTGCCCCATCGCCACGGAAGAAATCAACGGCTATCTAAAAAATACGGCTCAAACTGACAGACCCCGGGGCCGTGTCCACATCTTCGGAGATGAGCGGGTCATAACGGAGGAAATTTTCTCGCAAAATCCGTCTGCAAGTAAAGTTATCGTCGCCCAGGAGCGGGAAAAGGCTCAAAAAGAAATCAAAGTGCAGGGAGCAAGTTCCAGACGTAAAGAAAAGCTCCGCTTGCAGTCCAACCGTCACTTTGCGGGAACTACCCTGAATCAGAATAACCGCTGCCAAGTCAACTTGCTGGGAAAAAGCATTGCCTTTGACGTGCAGGGCTTTTTTCAGTCAAATCTTTCTGTCCTTGAAAAAACGATTTCAGAAATCTCGGTCAACATGGGAGGCCGAAACCTGCTGGACATGTACTCCGGCTGCGGCACTTTCTCTGTCTTCCTTGCGGATTTTTTCGACAAGGTTTGCATGGTGGAGCATAACCGGGACGCAATCGTCTTTGCCGAGGAAAACCTCCGGGGCAAGAATCACGAGAGTTTCGGAATGAGCGGCGAGAACTGGATTAAATTCAGCGCGGAAAATTACATTGTCAACAACGGTACTTTTGAAGCCGTGGTGATTGACCCTCCCCGCTCTGGCATGGAAAAGGCTGTCTGCCAGTGGCTCTGCCGGTCAAAAATCCCCCAAATCCGCTCCGTAAGCTGCAATCCAAGCACCCACGCCCGGGACGCTCATTTTCTCGTAAAAGCAGGATACAAACTCTCAAAGCTCTATCTCCTGGATTTTTACCCCCATACCTCCCACATAGAATCTCTGGCGACTTTCGAGTACACTGAATAGAAAAATGAACGATTTCAATACTCTCATAAAAACTTTCTCTCAAATGAAGCTTTCTCCCCATTCAAAAAAAAATCTCATAAAAAATGTTTTTCTGATTTTCGTTTTTCAATCTTTAATTCTCACTCTACCCGCTCAGCAAGCCCTTCATACGGCGGATTTGAACAGCCGGGAACCCTCATGGCAGGCTGTCATCGGCGGTGTCGCAGTCTCCCCATGCATCGAAACCTCTTATGGGGTAGCCCTGCTGAGTGACGGCCGTCTGCTTTCAGCCTGCACCGGCTCAGGCACTGTCATCTGGCAACGGAGCATAAAGGGCAGGCCTTCTCCTTACATCTCCTCATTCGGTGATTTTCTTTATGTTGTCACGGACGGCACAAAACTGAACCTTGTAAATCCATCAGGCAAGACAATCTGGACAGCAAACACGCAGTTCCAGATTACAGCATCCCCCGTAGTCGCCCTTGACGGACGTGTCTTTGTCCAGGGAAAAAATAAAATTGCCTGCTACGGGCTGGACGGAAAGCGTAAATGGCAGAAATCCACCGCCGAGCTTGGCACATTCTCCATTTCACTCCTCAACGACGGCACCTTCCTGGCCTTCCTTAAAGCCCCTAAAAGCAATCAGACAGTCGCGAGCCGTTACTCCCCCTTCGGCCAATGGCTTGAGGACATCACATTTTCCGGAATCGTCTCCAGCGCAGAGTCATGCGAAAAAGGAGTCCTTGTCTCGCTCAAAAACGGTTCCACGGGGCTTGTCTGTTCCGATGGCAGCGCTAATGCTGCTTCAAAATGGGTCAACGGCTCTGGAAACACTAACGGAGCATTTAAAATCTGCTATTCAAGAACAAGCGGAAACACGGCATTTTTCTTTCAGAACGGCTCCAGGACAGAGGCGGTCATAGTCCGGACCGATTCAGGAGAAATCTTGAACCGCTTTCAAGTCGGCAGCATAGCTTCCTCAGATTTCAGGCTGGCACGGGCAACGCCCTCTGGATATTTCATCAGCGGCACCTATTCGGCCTGTGAATTCAGCGAGGACGGCACAATTTTCTATGCCGCAAGTCTCCCGCCTGCTGCAAAATGGAATTCAATCTTCTACACGGACAAGAATTACATAATTCTTGCCATGAAAGACTGGTCAATGAAAGGCTTCCTTATGAAGCAGACCACGGAAAATTCCGCCAGAAAAATTTCATCCCCAAAAAAGATTTCATATGTTGAGGCCAGAGCCTACGATTCAACGGCAATGGAGCTTGGAATCCGTCCCCTCACTAACCAGAAAATGGCAGAAATCTCGCAGGCTTTTGAAGCCGGAGATTACGGTCAGCAAGAGCAGGAATATCTTGAGCTATTAAAAACCGAGGCCGGAAATTTCCTTGCGTCGTATGCAACGGTGTCCAACTTCTCTGACAGTTCGGAGAATTTCTTTTCCGAAAACGCAGTCTACACCCAGAACCTTCTATATTTAATGTCAAAAACAGGCACCAGGGAATTCTCCACGCTTTATTCACGGCTTCTTTCGTCTCAAATCGAGCGCGGACAGCTTCTTTCAATAATCTCTTATGCCGGAGACATGGGCTATGATGAGGACGGACAAACACTTGAGGCCATTGAGAATCTTGTAGTAAATGTAATCAAGCCCACAGAGACGACAACCCTCAAGTCAATCTGTGATGCCACCTACAAAATCTGTCTTTTCATGGGGAGACCGGCACTTAACCGCCGCGGCAAGAACATCCTTACCCATCTGTTTTATCCCCAGTACGATAAAAACGTCCGTGATTATGCGCGGGTCACTCTGGAAAGAATGATGGATCTCGAAAAAAAATAAGGTTTTTTTATATTTTCAAAGAATTTATGGAATTTACTCTAATTCTATGGTATAATTTTCAAGTTCGTTCAAGGAGGATTTTTCATGAACAGTAAAAAAGTGCTTAAAAAGGCATTGTTTGCGCTGCTTGCAGGGATTGCTGTTTCCGCGGCAAATGCTATTGGAGTAGACCGCGATGAAATTCAAAGCGTCTCCAACGCAAATGAGGTGGTGTTCCGAAACTATTCCGGCCCTCATTCAGTCATTAATACAATCGAGCAAATCCGTGAAATCGGTTCTACTCTCGGCAACTCAGTTAAAGCTGAGCCGAACAACAAGGGGCTCATCGGCTCTGCAAATCGTTACGCTGTTATCCATGCTGTTGATCCAGACACAAAAGAGAAATTCGATGCCGATATCTTTATCATCGGACGCAATGCGACAGTTGACCATATCACAAACCTGCGGCGAATAATTTCTGCTTATCTTTCCGCCGCTTACGGATATTCACAGCGGGACGCAGATACTATCGCCACTTTCGTCACAGTTTACAACGCCGTATACCGCGGAAATCTCGACTACTTCGCTTCAAAATACAAAGAAATAGTCACTAAGAATCTTTCTGCTTCAATCGTGGGTCTCTCTACAAACTATGAGGACTGGCCAGGGAAAACCCAAATTGTCATTCCTCTTTCAGACTTGAACGGCGGTCTCAGCACTGTGGACACGTCCCTCATTTCGGACAAGGAAGTCGTCAAGTCAATGCAGGGCGAAGACGACAAGGGTGTTGATGCCCGCAAGGACATGGTTGATTTAAAGGAGCGTGAAGCCGACAGTATTCAGGAAAAGGCTGACGAAGCCCAGGCAAAGGCCGATGCTGAAAAGGCAAAGCTTGCCGAGGAGCAGCGAAAACAGGCCGAGGCTGATGCCGCCGCCGCAAAGGCAAAAGCTGACGCTGACAAGGCAAAGGCAGACGCCGCAAAAGCGAAAGCTGATGCTGAAAAGGCAAAGCAGAATGCGGCAAATGCTCAAAAGCAGGCAGATCAGGCCAAAAAAGAATCAGCGGCAAATCCAGGCAACGAGCAGGCTAAAAAAGATGCAGCTGAGGCTCAGAAAAAAGCTGATGAGGCAAAGAAAGAATCTGCGGAAGCCCAGAAAGAATCTGCTGAAGCTCAGAAGGAAGCTGACAATGCCCAGAAGGAAGCTGCTGAAGCCCAGAAGGAAGCTGACAGTCAGGCTCAGAAAACATCGGAGCAGGCTCAGAACGCCGAAAGCGCTCAGAGCGAAGCTGATGCAATCCAGAGTCAGGCCGACCAGAAGCGCGATGAAGCTCAGGAAGAGCGGGCATCAATTGCAAAGGATCAGCAGACGCTTATCCGAGAGGCTTCATATACTAGCAATGACGAGACAATCATGTACGGTCTCAAGAATGTTGACGACGCAGGCGTTACAAGTGCAATCGTCCGTATGAATGTACAGAACGGAACTGTCATCAAGGAATCTCCCGTAGATCTTATTCGCGGTCGCACGGTTTTCGATGACGGAGATCATTTCATTGCAATCGCAGGCTCAAACATCGGTGTCGGTGCAGTTCGTCTCGTCACAATCGACAAAAAGACCCTAGAAATGGTAAATGAAAGTTCCGAAAAACTTTCCGAACTTTCCGTTCTTGTTGAACGAGACGGCAGCTATTTCTGTACAATTCAGGACGGCAGCGATTTCTATATCGGAAAATTCGACAGCGCAGTTCAGAATCAGGGAAAATCTACAGTAAAAGTAAAGGCAGCCACTCCAATTACGATTACTGCAAAGGGGCTTATCGTCACTGACGCAAATGGCGTTCCAGTTCTCCTCAGAACAAGTGACCTTGTAAGTCTTTCTCCAGAATCAAGTCCAGACAACAGTTCAATAATCAAACGAAGCGTAAACGCGGCTTCAAACCTTTACAATAACGACGCAAAATAAGATCCGTCTTAAAAAAAACGGTGGCTGTCCTTTACTTTTCGGGCAGCCACCGTTTTTTGTATCCAGCCGGAACATTTGGTTTTATTTCAGTCCTCTTCGCCGGTCTTGTTTTCAAAACGAGTTATTGAGCTGAGGAATAGCAACGGCACGTCTCCAATAGGACCGTTTCGCTGCTTCGCTACGATAATCTTTGCATCCTGCACAGGCTCGGCCTCGCCGTCTTCCTGCTTTTTTCGCTCACGGTGAATGAACATTACGACATCGGCATCCTGTTCAATGGAACCAGAACCCCGAAGCTGATTTAGTGAAGGCTCATTTCCTTCTGCATCGCGGCTCACCTGACAGAGCGCGACAATCGGAATGTTCAGTTCTCTGGCAAGGGATTTCAGTGATTTTGAAATCTCACTCACCTGCTCGTAAACAGGGGCGGCACTGTTCTCCGTCGCAATCAAACCAATATAGTCAATGAAAATAACTTCTACTTTCTGATTCGTGCGCATCCTTCGCGCCATAGCCCGCAAGTCAATGAGCTGCATGTTCGGCGTATCCACGATATAAAGAGGAGCGTCATAGCAGCGTCCTGCCGCATCATTGATTTTCTGAAAATCATCAAGTTTTAGCATACCAGTGCGCAGTTTTGTACCGGCTATGCGGGCATTCTGAGAAAGAAGGCGCTGTCCAATCTGAGCGTGAGACATTTCCAAAGAGAAAAATCCGCATGGAATCTTTTTTGTGACGGCGATATGCTCCATCATATTGAGGGCAAGGGCTGTTTTACCCATAGAAGGACGAGCACCGATAATGATAAGCTCTGCCTTCTGAAAGCCGCTTGTCATTGTATCCAGCTTTGAGAATCCTGAGGGGATGCCCGTAAAGGTATTCTTGCTCTTGTAATTTTTTTCAATCATGTCCATGGTGAGCGGAACGATATCACCCATGGAATGAACCACCGTAGTCTGCTCGTTATCGGCCAAATCGAAAATCTGCTTTTCTGCCTCCTCAAGAATAAGTTTCGCATCACGAGTTTCATCAAATGCCGAAGCCTTGATTTTCTGTGAGACGTCAATCAGACTGCGTCTGGTCGCGCGTTCAAAGACTATTTTTGCATAATATTCGATATTTGCGGCTGTCGGAACAACGTCCGTTAGGGAAGCTATGTAAGCCGCCCCACCAGACGCCTCCAGCTGCCCGGTCCGTGAAAGCTCTTCTACGAGAGAAAGGGTATCGCAGGTCTCACCTTTGGAAAAAAGTTTCATCATTGCACGGAAAATGACCTGATTCTGCTGGACATAAAAATGTTCAGCCCTTAAAAGCGTAGCAATTGCACTAACAGCTCCCCAGTTCAAGAGCATTGCGCCAAGAGTGGCGCGTTCCGCTTCATCGTTATGTGGTGGTACGGTGTCTTTTAAAACAGAATCCATTATTTTCTCCAAAGTAAAAAAAAAGCCTTGCATACCTGCAAGGTTTTAGCGTGAGAGAATTTTTGCCACAAGGACAAAAATTCTCTCGAAGTGGAAACTACTAAAAGTAATCTCCGCTACAATTACTCAGCTTTTTCTTCAGATGCTTCAGAAGATACGGCCTCAGCTGTTTCTTCCTTTGCTGGTTTTTCAGCCTTTTTTGAAGCATCTTTTTTAGCTGAAGCGTCTTCCTGTGCAGTTACAGAAATCTTCACTTCGGCAACAGAAGCCTCATAAAGGTGGATTGTACAGTGATAGTTACCAACAGATTTGATTGTAACGCCAGGAATCTCGATTCGCTTGCGCTCAATGTCATAGCCGTTTTTAGCAAGATACTCAGAAACAGTCAGAGCAGAAACAGAACCGAAAAGCTTTCCGTTCGCAGCCGCCGGCATTTTAAGCTCGACAGTGATAGCCTCAAGCTTGTCTTTAAGGCTTGCAGCGTCCTTGCGTTTCTGCTCTTTGCGAGCTTCAATTTCTTCTTTGCGAGAGTCAAAGTAAGCGACAGTCTGATCGTTGTATGGAACAGCATACATGTGCGGGAAAAGGAAATTGCGGGCATAACCTGTAGCAACGTTCTTTACATCACCCATTTCACCAAGATGTTTAACATCTGTATAAAGAATAACTTTCATTTTAACAAGCTCCTCTTGCTTTATTTTTGCCCAGCGTCACCAGGAGTCGGATCGTAGGGCTGATTTTTTTGATTACTCTGTTACGAACGGCAACAAGCAGATATTTCGAGCGCGCTTGATAGCTACAGTGAGCTCGCGCTGGTGTTTTGCACAAGTGCCAGTGATGCGGCGTGGAAGAATCTTGCCCCGCTCAGTTGTGAAGCGTTTGAGACCATCGGCATCTTTGTAATCAATTTTTGCCTTGTTTGCACAGAAACGGCAGACCTTCTTTCGGAAGAAAGATTTGCCCTTACCGCGAGCGCCTTTTTCTTCGCCGTCGCGACCTTCAGATGCGCCCTGTGTATCTACTTTGAGTTCGACTTCGTTTGTTGTAACTTCGTCTGACATAGTTTTCTCCTATTATGTTTGGATAAATCAAAAATTAAAATGGAATGTCTTCTGGAAAACCTGAATCCTGAGGACCACCAAAACTCTGGTCGTCATAGCTGGGAACATCATTACTTGGAGCAAAACTGTTCTGCTGAGCCTGTGGCTGAAATTTCGGTGCATAACCCCCTGTCGGCTGTGAGCCGGCACTTCCCGAATTACCGCCTAAAAGCTGAACATTGTTCGCAACGATAGAAACATTGCTTCTTGTCTGCCCTGTAGTTTTGTCCTGCCAACGATCCTGCTTGAGGTACCCTTCAACACAAATCTGCTTGCCTTTTTTAAGATACGGGAGCAGATTTTCAGCGGGTTTTCCCCAGATTGTGACATTGAAAAAGTTCGCCTCATCGACCCACTGATCACCCTGCTTGCGGCTGCGGTTGACTGCAATGCTTATGTTCGCACGCGCCTGTCCGTTTGGCGTGAACGCATATTCACGCTGGTCACTTCCATTTAAATCCCGGGTCAAGCGTCCTACGATTGTAACACTGTTGATATCTGTCATTTTTTAGCCTCCGTAAGATGTGTGGTGCAAATGCAGACTTATTTTGCTTCTTTGTCGTCGATTTTTACGAAAAGAGACTTGAGCAAATTGTCATTCAAGCGGAACTGAGTGTTGATTTCAACGATTTTTGCAGGAGGTGCTTTTACTGTGAAGAGAACGAAACGACCACGTTTGATTCTTTTGATTTCATAGGCGAGGTCACGGTCTCCGTAAGACTCTTCTTTTTCGATTGTTGCACCGAACTGTGCGAGAACGGCCTTTACTTTTTCTGAGCCGTCTTTGTACTTTTCATCCTCGATAGGATAGATTGTCATGAGTTCATACTTTTTCATTTCTGTATGTTCTCCTTATGGACATTTGGAATCCGCATACGCAGACTCAAGGGGTTGGACACGATTATATCATTTTTTACGCCGCTTGGTCAATGCGAACAAGCAGCGTTTTTACTTTTTTACAGGCCGCAGCCACGGGCAAGCGCTTCCTTGTATACATCAAGATATTTATTGCAGCTGGCTTTCCAGGTAAAATCCTGACTCATGCCTTTTTTCTGCATTTTCTTGATGTCATTCTTACGGTTGTAATATGCCCAGACAGCCCAACCCACAGTGTTGTAAATCGCATTCGGCGTAAGCGCGTCAAACATAAAGCCTGTGCCGTCTCCGGTTTCCTGATTGTAGTTTTCGACTGTATCTGCCAGGCCGCCGGTGCGGCGTACGATCGGGAGCGTTCCGTACAATTCTGAATACATCTGGTTAAGGCCGCATGGCTCGTATTGTGACGGCATGAGGAAGAAATCGCTTCCAGCCTCGACAAGATGGCTAAGGCTTTCAGAGTAGCCGATTTTTGCGCGCAAATTCGGAAGTTTTGCCTGAAGGCTGTTTATTTCGTCCTCGCACCATTTTTCGCCTGTTCCAATAATAGCGAACTGAACCCGCATGTCACGGCAGATATTGTAGATTGAGCCGTATGTCGGGGCAAAAACCTCTGCAATTCCCTTCTGACTGACCAGTCGTCCAACCATACCTATAAGAGGAATGTCAGGATTGACTTCAAGCCCAAAGGCTTCCTGCAGTGCTTTTTTGCATTCTGCCTTGCCTTTCATGTCGGAAATGCTGTAGTTTGCCGGAAGAGCTGCGTCTGTTTTTGGATTCCAAGTTGATACGTCCACTCCGTTTATGATTCCCCGAACGACATCGCCACGAACCCGAAGAAGGCCGTCCATGCCAAATCCGCCTTCAGGCGTCTGTATTTCGTATGCATAAGTCGGAGAAACTGTCGTAACCATGTCCGCGCATGTAATTCCGGCCTGAAGGTGGTTAATCGCTCCGTTCCGCTCAAAACCCGCTCCATAGAAAAGGCTCCAGTCGATTCCAAGGTCAGGAAATTTGTCTTTTCCGTACACGCCCTGATAGCCGATATTATGGATTGTATAGACGCTGGCCGTATGCCTGAACTGCTCCTGATAGCGGCAGACATGCTTTAAAAGCACCGGAGCCAGTCCTGCAGACCAGTCATGGGCATGAACGATGTCCGGAAACCACTGAATCTTATTGCATATCTGGAATGCGCCATGACACAAAAGAGAGAAGCGGTATGTATTGTCCGAAAAGTCCGGCTCGGCTTTCGTTCCGTAAACTCCATCACGGCCAAAACAGTTTTCGTGATCAATGAAATACACTTCGACTTTTGGAAATCCTGGAAGCGGTGTCTTGTACACTTCGGTCCATTCCTGCCCTGTTCCAACAGGAACTCCCATGGGACCTTCAAGAGCGGTGAGTTTTTTTCGGTCAATTTTATAGTATCGGGGAATAACGATTTTGACATCGTGCCCCAAAAGACTCAGGTTCCCAGCAAGTGCCGACACCGCATCAGCCAGACCGCCGGTTTTTGCAAAGGGAACCGCTTCAGAACTTACCATCATAATCTTCATATTATTCCTCCATAAGGTAATTCGTTGTGCTTATTTGTTTTGGATTTTCAGCTGGTTCATGGCCTCATTAAAAGCTCTTTCGGAACCAGTGATTGTTTTTGACGAAACACAGTAGGCCAGCCTGAACCAGCCTTTACCGCCAAATCCAGAACCCGGGGCTGCAAGAACAAGGTATTTTTTGAGATAGTCGCAGAAATCACCGTCATCTCCACTGAATTGTGCTGGAACCTTGCAGAAAAGATAGAAAGCGCCCTGCGGCCTGTAATATTCAATCCCGACCCTGTCGAGAATTGCCATGAGGTTATCGCGGCGGTTTTTATAGCTTGAGTAGTCAACCTTGGCATCCCATGATTTTGCGATGACTTTCTGGAAGAAAGCCGGCGCATTCACGCAACCGAGCACCCGGAGTGAAAACGTCACTGCCTTGATGAATTCCTCGGGATTGTCGGATTTCGGGCTGACTGCAACGTAACCGATTCGCTCGCCTGGCAGGCTCAAATCTTTTGCAAAGGACGATACGATGACAGTATTGTCGTAGAACTGAAAAGCTGGCGCTACTTTTGCACCGTCATAGGAAATCGCACGGTATGGCTCATCACAGACAAGATAAGTGACCCTTCCCGTTTTTTTGTTATGTTCGTTCAAAACAGATGCAAGCTCTTTGATATCAGATTCTGAATAAATCTTTCCGGTCGGATTGTTGGGATTGTTTATCAAGACGGCGGCGGTTTTTTCGCAAAGGCGGGCTTTGATTCCGTCCAAGTCAAGGGAAAAATCATTTTTTGACGGGACTTCGATTAATGAACCGCCATGATTCACCGCATAATGCCGGTATTCCGCAAAGAAAGGAGCCGGAACAATTACCTCGTCGCCGGGATTGAGAAGAGCCTTGAACACGCAGTTAAGCGCTGAGGCGGCTCCTACGGTCATAATCACATTGCTTCCGGTTATGGCAAGCCCCTGCTCTTTCGTAATTTTCTGAGCAATTGCCTCACGCACGTAGGGATAGCCGGCGTTGGGCATATAGCCGTGGCAACCGTGGGAAGTATTCTTCGCCTCTTCCTGAATTGCATCAATGACTTTCTGCGGAGGATCCAAATCTGGATTTCCAAGCGTAAAGTCAAAAACATTTTCCTCGCCGTATTGTTTTTTGAGCACGATGCCTTCTTCAAACATCTTCCGGATAACGGATGCGCCCTTTGAATTTATTGTTTCTTGAATATGTTTTGCAATCATGGTTATTATAGTATATCATTGGTAATGAAAATAATGAAGAGAATTTTTTTGCGCTTTTTTTTAATTTTCTCGATGTTTTTTTCGCTGCAGGCCCAAAAATCCATAAAAATCATGGACGGCGAGCTCAACTATCTTTTCAACGAACGCCTGACAGGACGTGACATAATCGCGCTAAGGAACGGCGAGGTCGTCTGCAACAGCATCGGAAAACTCAAATATTCCCGTATAAATGAAATTCCAGAAACCAGAAAGATGCTTGCCTCCATAAAGAAAGTCAATCCGAATCATCTTGTGGAGATTATAAAAATCCTGCCCTACAAAGATTTTGAAAACCTCACTGACATAATATCCGCCATGCTGAAGGAGAGCGAAAGCTATACCAAAGTTCCGTTTTACTACGATGACGACGGGCGAATCCGCTATCTGTATTCAGACGCAACGATTGAAAGCATAGAGCTTGAAAACGGAAGGGAGATTATCACCGAGCGATTTCTGATGAGGCCGCTTGACTATTTTACCGGAAGAATCGAGTCGGAGCAGCTGGGGAATTATTATTTTTATCAGATGCGAAATACAGATAAAGTCCGTTACAGGAATATCATCAGCGCAATCGGCAAGGGAAAGATGATTGCCGTCATCACCCTCTTCCGTTACGGGGATAACTGGATTATTTATGCTTTTGGCGGCGTTGACACCATAAGATTTCCCTTTCTCAACAAGAGGATTGACAATGCATTCTACCGCCGTATCAAGGCATTCTGTTTCTTTACATTTGAAAGGCTAGCGGAACTTTCGTCAGCGGATGAGGAAAGCTGATTCTGACAGCCTCAAAACGCATGTCATGCTCCTTACCGTTTGATTCATTCAGTTTTCTGTCCCTTGGATTGTAGATTCTGTCGCCTTTTACCGGAAATCCGCACCATGCCAGATGGCAGCGAACCTGATGCCGGTAGCCAGCGCTGATGTGACAGAGGGCTGAGCCATTTGCGTCAATCTGTATTTCTGTCCTGTAAAGCCTTGCCCCGCTTTTTTTGAGCGCCGCCCTGCCCGAGCTTTCGGTCACGGGCCGCACTTCCCTGCCTTTTTCTCCGAAGGGACGGAAGGCGCTTTTTACCTCAAGCGTCAGGGCTTTTTGAGCCGTCTTTTCAAAGATTTTTTCCATGGCAGGATACGGAGGAAAAGCTCCGAGCGTTTCGGCGCAATCTGGAATAAAGTCACAGTCAGCCCGGTACCATTTTTCAAAAAGACCGTCTCTTTGTGATGAAATCAAGGCGTCATAACTTTCCTGGGTTGATGCAATCAGCACGAGTCCGCTTGTTTCCGTATCAATCCTGTGGACAAGCCCATGCTCGATTTCCTTTTTTCCGTGGATTTCTGCGATTACAGGGAACATTTCAATGGCTCTCGCAAGGACGCTTTCATCACCGTCGCGCAGGGGCGCGGAAGGAAGGCCGGCAGGCTTTGCAATCACGAGAAAGGGAGATTCGCTTGTAGGGGCATGAATTATTTGAAGATTTTTGACGCTCATTTTTTTCCGCTTGATTTTCCGTATCTTTCATGCAGTGTCCGAAGCACTTTCTTGAACCTCAATGGAACCGGCGCCTTGAAGGTCATCTGCCCTGCATGAGACGGAATCCTTATTTTAAGGAGATATGCGTGCAGCATGAGGGATGCGCTCTGAAAAGGAGAGCCTTTCAGAAAATTGCCGTAAATCGGGTCGCCCATAATCGGACAGCCCAGATATTTCATGTGCACGCGAATCTGATGGGTTCGCCCGGTTTTTATCCTGATTCTCATGAGCGAGAAAGGACCGTATGTGGCAAAACATTTGTAAATCGTAACAGCCTTTTTCCCTTCATCGGTACCGACCACCGCTTTGAAACGCTTTCTGTCCCTGGGGTCACGAATAATCTGAGTCTCAATCCTGCCTTCAAGTTTTTGGGGATGGCCGCAGCATATTGCGATATATTCCTTTGTAATTCTGTTGTGGTGCAAAAATTCATCGTGGAGGAATTCCTCAGCCGCACGGTTCTTGGCAGTGATAATCACGCCGGACGTATCCTTATCCAGACGATGCACGATTCCGGGCCTGCGCTTTGCAAGGACGGCTTCCGTTACGGACTCTGCCACATTTTGATGGATAGCCTGACGCCCCCAGTGATACAAAAGCGCGTTTACCAGAGTGCCGTTCCAATTGCCTGCCGCCGGATGGGTGACCATCCCCTGTCTCTTGTTCAAGACCGTAACGCAGTCATCCTCGTACAGGATGTCGAGGTCAATATTTTCAGGCTCAATGTTTTCCGGCACGCTTTCTTCCCACTGAAGGTAGATTTCATCTCCCCGGCGCACCTTGCAGGACATCTTGCTTTTTTTCCCGTTGACAAGCAGCTCCGTGACGCCGTTTTTCAGTTTCGAGCGGTTCATGCTTGTGCCTAAGCTTTCCGGAGGAAGGGATGCGATATATTTGTCCAGTCGGATGGATTCCGAAAAATCAGCGGGGACGCGAAGATTAAAATATGGCACTTTCTACACCTTCAATAAAACACTCACCCTCTGGGGTTCCTTCCATGCCATTTTCATGCCGCAACCGTTCTTCCGCCTGCTCATCGGTCTCATCCTCGTGGATTTTCGGAGGCTCACGGTCTTTTCCGGCGGTAATCGTGTATGGCTGAAGCTCGCGTAATTTTCTCAGCTTGTTTTCCTTGTGCGCCCGTGAAATCAGGTTTATTGTCAAATCTGTAAGCCCAAGGGCAAGGCAGGACACGGCGGAAAGTTTTATGATTTTCCACTGGTCGTCTTCGGTGAATGAATCAGTGCTTTTATCAAGAGGATTGCGGAATTCACCATATTCGTAAAGCGAATAGCCGACAGTCGTCCACAAGGTGACAAATGGCAGGGAGCCAAGGGTGATGATTTCCGTGCGACGCAAGTCTTTTGCCCACTGTGGAAATGAAATGTCATCGTAATTGCTTGAGGCGGAAGTGTCGGCCGCAAAAGGCTTCTGCAAAGAGAGGCATGAGATGAGAAGAATTGAAAACAGGCAGAAAATCTTTTTTTTCATTCCTTATTTTAAAACCTCGGTAAGCGCGTCTGAGAGTCTTAGCAAGAGGTCGATGCTGAGGTTTTCTGCCCTCTCAGAAGCTTTGATGCCTGCCGCCTCAAGTGCAAGGTCTGATTTTTCAGCACCTGCGATGGGAAGCAGATTGTTGCGGACTGTTTTTCGCCGCGAAGAAAAAAGCTGACGAATCATCTTCATGAAAAACTGCGGGTCCTTGCACCGCGGAAAATCATCCCGTCTCAGCATGAGAACAGCCCGGCTCGCAACGTTCGGCACAGGCCAGAAATTTCCACCGGCTAAATCAATGATATTTTTTACGGAGTATGCCCACTGACAGAGAACGGAAAATGAAGAATAGTTTTCGCTTCCCGCAGCAGCCGTCATGCGCTGGGCAACCTCCTTCTGAACCGTAACGACAGCCCGGTCAAAACGGACCCCCTTGTTTATGGTGTCGGCAATAATCATGGCGGCAACGTTATAGGGAAGATTTCCAAAAAAACGCTGGGCGGCACCGAATTCATCGGCGTGGGCCTTCCATGTTTTAAGCACATCGCCTTCTACAAGAGTGAAATTGCCCTTTGCGGAAAAATCAGAAAAAAATTCCCTGAGCAATCGTGAAAAACCGTGGTCAATCTCAAAGGCTGTAAGCCGCGCACCCCTGCCCAGAATCTCGTCTGTCATGCAGCCCAAGCCGGGGCCCACCTCCCATACGGACGTCCCCTGCCCGATGTCAAGCTGGTCAACGATTTTACGTCTTGCGTCCGCATTTACGAGAAAATTCTGTCCGAACTTTTTCTGCATGGCCATGCCATTTTCATCAAGAAAGGCTTTCAATGCAAGAGGACTGTTGTAATCAGGATGTTCCATTCTTTTTCCTTATTCAAAACTGAAAAATATAACGAGATTCTTTATCACAAAATAAAGCATGTTCATAATAGCACTTATCGGCCCAGAAAGAAAAGGCAGGAACAAGCAAATTATACAGGCAAAAAGCCCTGCGTACAAAAACAGGAACACGACAGGGGACACAAAAACAGCCGCAATGATTCCCTGAGGGGCAAGTGAACCAAAAAAGCGCAGGGAAACGGGAGCGGTCGCAAGCTGGGCCGCCGAAGAATCGGCAATCGAAAGACGCAATTTGCGGGGAATGAAAACAGGATACACTTTTCTGAACATCCTGCCAAAGATTATAATTCCGCCAAGAGATGCGTATGACAGCATGAATGCGCTTTCTCCTGAATGCTCTGGAAAAAAGATTAGATGGATTATAAAGCAGGTTGAAAGAAGAGCCAGTGAATCAGGCCTGTTCATCCTGAGAAGCGATGCGATGTATAAAATCAAGGCGGCAAGAAAGGCCCTGAACAGGGACGGAGACATCCCTGCAAAATAGACGAAAAAACAGACCGCGCCAAGCTGAAGGGCATTGCCCAGCGTCCTTCCGCTCGCCTTTCTTCCGAAAAACCTGGCAATTGAGCCGAACAGGCCGAGGTGCATCCCGGAAAGTGCCAGGATGTGAGAAAGCCCTGAAGCCCTGAATGCATCCGATACGGATTTCTCAGTGTATTCGCGGCTTCCAGACAAGAGGGCCAGCAAGAGTCCGCCCGCGTTTCCCCATGAATACATGAGCCTCTTGAACTGGAGCCTGCAGAGCCCGCGGAAACGAATAATCCTGCCCGTAAGGCCGTTTCCCTCCCAGCCGAGTTCCCTTCCTGATGAGGCAAGGAAAAAACTCTCCGGCCCATGGCTGACTGAAGAAATGGAAAGTCTCAGCTTCCGGCCGTTTTCGATAAAAAGCCCATTCGATGCCCAAGCAGAAACAGGACTGTAAAGTTTCCCCGGATAATAGGACTCTAAAAGAGCGGCAGGTATGAGCACATTCACGATTCCACAGGCTTCAAAAATTCCTTTGTCTGTCCAAGCCTCTTTCACCATGAACATAATCCTATAGGAGCCGTTAAAGAGAGGTGTTTTCACGGGATTCGAGCAGACCGTTCCGCTCATTGATATGATTTCATCTGCCGGCGCAAGGCACCTGAATGGATGACGATTTGTCGCGCGCACGAATCCCGAATATAACAGAAATGCGAGAATCAGTGCGGAAATGCATACTGGATTTTTTACCACTGTAATAATGCAAGGGATTTTTTGGCCTCATCGATGACATCCAGCGGATATGAAAGATAGCTTACATATAGAAGGGTGTCAAAGGCAGTCTTATCCCCCAGCACTCCTAATGCAGAAATCAGAGCAAGAACAACGCTCTTGGCCGGCATCCTGTTGTTGTTCTCAAGGATACCATTGCATTCCGAAAGCATGTCCGTGAAAGTCTGCGCAAGCTCATGGGATGGAATCGCAGTGGCAGAAGAAATCAATGATGAAAAATCAGATTCACTCATCTTTCCTTCGTCAAACGATTTCTTTGCGAGAATCACATTGCTGTTGATGACAGAATAGGCATGAGACCACTTGTTTTCAGCGAGCAGCTCATGGGTTTCTTTCTGAAAATCAAAAAATGCTCTTTCCGCGGATTTACCGGATGCTTTCAGTTTCTCCGCATTATTAATAGCAAATAAAAGTGCAGTTTCGGCAATCTGGCACAAAGAATTTTGCGAAATTTTTGAAGATTTATGAAGAAGAGAGAAATAATGGGCTGAATCTTCGATTTTTGACACTGAAAATATTTTAATCGCATCAGTGAAGGAATCCTGGGAAAGAAGCACAAGAGCCTCGTCCGTACTCGCGCTGTATTCTTTCCAGATTTTTGATGACCATATGTTGTAGATTATTGTCAGTGACTCCTGATTCCCGATGGTTCCAAGAGTCACGATTGCCTGCTCAAGGACATTTTCGGCCTTTTCATCCGCCTTGAAAGCTGTAGAAAGGTAGTCATTCAAAAAATTCACCGTAAGATTTTTGTCAGCTGAGGCATAGGCCGGGAGAATTTTCATGATCGCGGCGCGCAGATTCTTGTCTTTCTGGATTTTGAAGATGGCCATAAGCTTCTCAGAAAGGGACTTCTGGGAAGACTCCTTGATTCGGCTGATTATTTTCGAGTCAGAAGGGAGCGTATTAACGGAGACAAGGGCAAGCTGGGTCAAGTCCTCATCGGAACCGAATGCAGGCGTATTCTCTATGACAAAATCCAGGGCTTTTTCAATGACAGGAATTGATTCCTTGAGCTCAACTGTCTGAACGACATGAATCTTGTCAGAAATGCTTCCCTTGATGAATTTTTTTGTGCTCTCAGAAACAGATGCTGAGACAACAGAAGCGGCAAAAAAAATCAGGATAAAGAAAAGACAGCCTGTACGAATTCCCATTCTACGCTCCTGTCTGTATTTCCGGCTGGGAAGTTTCCTGACCGGGGACATTGCCTGATTCCGGAACAACTTCATTATCCTTTTCCTGGCCATATTCCCCGTCGTGGATTTCGCTGTCGTCAAGATTTTCCTGCTCAATCTCCTCAAGGGCCGTAAGCTCATCTTTTTTGTCTTCCGACAAGTCACGGTAAATGAATTCGAGGATTTTGTTACGCATTTCTTTTTCGATGTGGAGACATTCAAAATGGAGCCGGGACTGATTGTCAATCTGGTTGTATTCCACCGCACGGATAATGCCGTACATGACAATGATGCGCTCGTCAATGTCAAACTGAATCTTGATTTTGACGTTCTGCCGCCCCTTCCCGCCTATCCGAATCATGGCTCCGTCTTCAGAAATATCCTCCAGCAGGCACTTGTATCCGGAATCGACTTCGATAACATTATAGTCAGGTTCCTCAGAAGCATCGATAAAGTACAGGTTTGCGTAAATTTCACAGGCAGCCCTGACTGACTTGCGTTTTTGGGCACGCTCCAGCTGATTCGTGTGCGCAAGATAAATAACGTTCTGCCCCTGGAACATGCCGGCATTTGTGACACGGGTATCAAAAACATATCCGGCGTCCCCTTTCCGCCACAAATACACGCTGACATCTTTTGTGACCCAGTCTCCGGAATCTACAGTACGGACGTTTTTCTGGAGAGGCAGCCTTATGATAATCTCATGGCCCACACTGAGGATTTCCGAGGCGAATACTCCTTTTCCTTTGAGGATGATTCTGAGCCGCTGTCCTTTTTCCAGGTACTTTGTCGAATCAAGCCCCTTTTTGTTTTCGTGCTCAAGATCGATTTTAGTACGGTATTCGTAGAGCTTTGCTATAAAATTCTGGGTTGCCTCAAGGCTTTCCGTTCCGTTTTCCTTTGAGTTCAGGATGATTTTAGAGATTGCCATGTTCAGCGTGGGAACGGAGACATACAGCTGCATGGGCTCTTCGATTTCTGCCTCTTTTGCCAGCTTCCACAACAAGGTAATTTCGTTGAATTTAAAGCCTTTATCCTGCCCCATCATGAAAAACTGAATGGGAACCTGAAAGACAACGAGCAAGCGGACAAGAATAAAAAGGCACAGTGCAGTAATAAATAAAACTAAAAACACATTCCATTTTACTATTGTACGCGAATCTTGTCAAAGTGTGCGGAATGTATGAAATATTTTACGTTTTCTTTCCAGAAAGGAAGGTTTATTCCAAGGGCTTGCTGAATTTTTGAAGTATCAAGCACGGAAAAGGCCGGTCGTTTTGCCCGGCTCGGATAATCTTCAGTGATGCAGGGATTTATGGCGCAGTTTTCATTCATGAGGATTCCCGCCTCCAAGGCGTTTTTTTTGATTTCACAGGCAAAGTCAAACCATGTTGTCTCCCCGCTGTCTGTCACATGGTAGATTCCGCCAGGGATTTTCCCGCCAGAAAGCCGTTTTTGGACAATCGAGAAAATTACGGACGAGAGAGTACGGCAGTCCGTGGGCGAGCCCCTCTGATCAGAAACCACCCTGACGCTTTCACGGGAATTCATAGCCCTGATCATCGTATAGATGAAATTATTTCCGTAGAAGCCGTAGAGCCAGGCTGTCCTGAGAATGTAGAAATCCTCGCTTTCTGCGATTACGGCTTTTTCACCTTCTGCCTTTGTCTTTCCGTAAACTCCGATGGGATTGATTTCTTCGTCCTCTCTGATTGGTGAAGATGCCGTGCCGTCAAATACATAGTCAGTGGAAATATGAATCAGCGGGCATCCTATTTTTTTTGAAATCCGGGCTATATTTTGGGGACCTTCTTCATTGAGGGCACGGGCAAAATCAGCATCGGTCTCAGCCTTATCCACGGCCGTGTAAGCCGCACAGTTTACGATAAAGGAAATTTCCTTACCGGAGGCAAAGTTTTCAAGGGCAATATAATCAAGGATAGAGACACTGCTGTCAGTTCCTGTGTAAGGGAGATTTTTTTCTTCAAAGGTATGGCACAGCTGCCTGCCCAGCATGCCGTTACAGCCGATAACCCAAACCATTTACTTCCGCTCGCCGTAATTTGCATTAATCCAGTTTTTGTACTCGCCGCTTAAAATGTGGTCTACCCAGTCTTTGTGGGAAAGGTACCAGCTGACCGTAAGCTCTAAGCCCTGCTCGAAGGTCATTTTTCGCTCCCATTTAAGCTCTTTCTTGATTTTTGAGCAGTCTATGGCATAGCGGGCGTCGTGGCCGGGGCGGTCTTTTACATGAACGATTGTCTTTTCAACCTCTTCGGCGGATTTATTGACTTTAGGAGCGGTAAGCTCAATTACTTTGTGCAAAAGCTTGATGTTCTGCCATTCGTTCTCTCCGCCGATATTGTATTTTTCGCCGGCGACGCCCTCGTTTACAATCTGCCAGACTGCCCGATTGTGATCCTCGACATAAATCCAGTCGCGGATATTCTTTCCCTCGCCGTAGACCGGAAGGTTCTTTCCGTCGCGGATATTTGAAATCATAAGGGGAAGAAGTTTTTCCGGGAACTGATAAGGGCCGTAGTTGTTGGTGCAGTTTGAGAGAGTAATCGGAAGACCGTAAGTGTGATAGTAGGCCATTACGATATGGTCAGAGCTTGCCTTTGAGGAAGAATATGGCGAGCGCGGGTCGTAATTGGTGGTCTCAGTGAAGTAGCCGGTCTCACCCAGAGAGCCGTAAACCTCATCGGTTGAGATATGATGGAAAAGAACGTCGTCCCGCTTATTGTCAAGGGAGACTCCCCAGTAATTCCGCGCAACATCAAGAAGTGTGAAAGTTCCCATTACATTGGTCTTGATGAAGGCCTCCGGCCCCAAAATCGAGCGGTCAACATGGCTCTCAGCGGCAAAGTGAATCACCGTGTCGATGTCATAAGCCTTAAAAATCCGCTCAATCTCGCTCCTGTCGCAGATGTCAACTTTCTCAAAGAAATATCTCCGCTCGCCCTCGCTCGCTCCGCTGCCGAATTTAGCGTCCACACCGGAAAGATTCTCAAGGTTTCCGGCATAAGTAAGGCAATCCACATTGACGATTTTTCCCTTGAAGCCTGAATCCATGAATTCCTTGCTTCCTGTCGCGCTCAGCCCGAAGAGGTAGTTGATAAAATTAGAGCCGATAAAGCCTGCCCCGCCTGTTACAAGTATATTTTTTAATTTTCTAGACATATTCTTCTCCATTTTTTTGACGCAGATTAACGCCGATGAACGCGGATATAAAAATATTTAATCTGTGTCTATCTGCGTGCATCTGCGTCTTTTCTAATTATTACGAATCCACTTTCCTTTTAAGTCAAAATACTGCCCCATTGGGTCGAATTTCGGGTGCTTGCCGTCTTTTTCAGAAAGGAGGGGCTCTATTTCTGGAGCGACAGCCTTCCAGTCGATTCCGATTGTCTCGTCATTCCACATGAGACCGCCCTCGCCTTTTGGATCGTAGAAGTCGGTGCACTTGTAGGACTGAATGCATTGCGCCGTGAGAGCCAAAAAACCATGGGCGAATCCTTTCGGAATGAAAAGCATGTTCTGACGGCTGGAATCGAGGATGACACCGTAATACTTTCCGAAAGTGGCGGAATCACAACGCAAATCCACGGCCACATCGTAAACCCTGCCGCTCACAGCCCTGACAAGTTTTCCCTGCGGGTGCCGTGTCTGGAAATGCAGCCCCCTGAGAGTTCCCTTACGAGACAAGGACTGATTGTCCTGAACGAAAGGCTCGCAAATCCCTATTTTTGCGAATTCTGCCTGATTGTATGCCTCAAAGAAATACCCGCGCTCATCGGTGAAAAAGGCAGGCTGAATCTCTAAAAGCCCTGAAATTCCGCACTCTTGGACTTGCAGCATCAGAAATTCTCAGCAATCATGCGCAAATAAACGCCGTAATCAGTTTTATATTCAGAGGACAATTCAAGCAATTGTCCTTTTGAAATCCAGTTATTGCGATAGGCGATTTCTTCGATGCAGGCCACATACAGGCCCTGACGCTTCTGAATGGTCGCCACATAATTTCCGGCTTCCTGAAGACCGTCATAAGTCCCAGTGTCAAGCCAGGCAAGGCCTCGGCCCAAAAGCTCTACAGAGAGTTTTCCGCGACGCAGGTATTCGTTATTGACAGACGTGATTTCGATTTCGCCACGGGCACTGGGCTTTACGTTTTCAGCAATCTCAACGACGGAGTTGTCGTAAAAATACAGTCCCGGGACGGCATAATTTGACTTGGGATTTTCTGGCTTTTCCTCAATGCAGAGAACCTTTCCGTCAGAAGAGAATTCAACGACACCGTAAGCCGTGGGATTTTTGACGTAGTATCCGAAAATCGTTGCCCCTTCCTTGCTCTGCAGCCTTTTCACTGCATTTTCAAGGCTGCTCGTAAATCCCTGTCCATAAAAAATATTGTCACCGAGCACCAGCGCGACATCATCGTTTTTTATGAAGTCTTTGCCTATGATGAAAGCATCTGCTAAGCCACGGGGGCTTTCCTGAACGGCATATTCAAAACGCATTCCAAGCCAGGAGCCGTCACCGAACAATTCCTTAAAAAGAGATATGTCTCGGGGAGTTGAGATAATCAGAATTTCACGGATTTTGGCGAGCATGAGACATGAAAGCGGATAATAAATCATCGGCTTATCATAGAGCGGTAAAATCTGTTTTGAGACGGCTTTCGTAATAGGAGCAAGGCGTGTACCGCTGCCACCGGCTAAAATAATACCTTTCATAGCGAATCGTTTTCATTATAAAGTTAAATAATTCCTTTTTCAATATTCACGAGTCTTTTTTCATTGTAACACAAGCCGAAATTCTATATAATGATTTTATGGCAGTAATTGAACTAAAGAACGTAAGCAAAATCTATCAGATGGAAAAAGTCCAGGTAAAGGCTGTTGACAACGCTTCCTTCCGCATCGAACAGGGGGAATTTGCGGCGCTTTCAGGTCCGTCAGGCTCTGGAAAGTCCACCCTTCTCAACATGATTGGGCTCATAGATTTGCCAAGCGCCGGTTCAATTATCCTCGAAGGAACAGATGTCTACAAGGACATCAATCTTGAAAAATCCAAAAACGTCCCTTTTAAGATTGACTCAAAGCTCACCGAGCTTAGGCGCAGCCATCTCGGCTTTATTTTTCAGACATTCAATCTTATTCCTGTTCTCAATGTCTGGGAAAACATCGAATTTCCTCTCACTCTGGGTAAGTCAGTCGCAAGCACAAGCCTTTCCTCCGCAGAAAAAAAGGACTGGATTGCTTTTCTCCTCGAAAAAGTCGGGCTATCAGATTGGAAAAACCACAAACCCTCTGAGTTGTCTGGCGGTCAGCGTCAGCGCGTGGCTATTGCCCGGGCTCTTGTTACAAAGGCACCGATTATCCTTGCTGACGAACCTACGGCAAACCTTGACTCAAAAAACGGGGACCAGATTCTCGAGCTCATGAAGAATCTCAATCAGGAGCTGAATACAACTTTCGTATTCTCAACCCATGATGCGAAAATCGTTGCATTGAGCAACCATGTCATCAAAATCAGGGACGGCAAAATCCAGAGCGAATAACGCAACCCGCTCCGGCAGTCCTTAGTAATCCATGCTGATTGTAAGATAAGTTCCGACAGTAAGTTTTTTCTCGTAGCCCTTCTCATCCTTGTTCAGGCCGTATTCATATTTAGCTCCGATTCGCCAGTCGCAGTGTGGCAGAATCTTTGAAACGTTGATTCCCGGCTGGAAAAATCCTGTTTTCTGCGTGATGTTGTGATTCCACTGAAAGCCGATGCTGAGATCCTTGTTGGGACCGAGTTTCGCGATGCCGCAATAGCTTGCAAATCTGTTTGTGAAGTATTTTTCATCATCCCCCGGCTCCGGGATATAAATATTCTGGAATTCAACGTTGAAGCCTACGTAGGGAATATTTTCATTCCAAATCCGGTAGCATCCGACCGTAGAGACGATACTTTTAAAAGCCGTCAGGTCATCAAATTTTGAAGTGAATACTTTTTTTAGCTCCCTGTCCTCATTTTCAGATATACGGCCCAGCGTCTGACCATACAAGTCAAAGCTTAAAATTGTTCGCTTGAGTTCAGCGCCGACAATCGTATTCTTATGGAGCGAAGGACGTGTCTGTACGATTTCACTGTCCGCCGTAGGGAAACGCCGGCCGAAAAAATTGAGTGAAGTTCCCATGAACACAAATTCCGCGCTTGCGGCTAAAGACAAATCCTTTGTTTTTGGAGAATCGTTGCCGGTGCCGCCCCGATACATCGCAAGGCCGGTAAAAGTATGATTGCCGACAGGAATTTTCAGTATGCCGGAGATGTGGTCGCGTGAGTCAGAAAGAATATTTGTATAAAGGGCGTTATCGTCACCCTCGTATGATTCTGTGTCCGAAAAAAGCCGGATATTGCCCCAGACAGATTTCTTCTTGCCTGCTGTCAGATAAATCCTGTCGAGCATGAGATAATCAAAATACAGCTCGTAGATATACAGATAGTTGTTCTGCCCGTCCAAATCGTCATCATCAGCCGGGAGACTTGTTTTTAACGTTCCTTTGAGAGCTATGTATTTGTCAGGACGTGAAGTGAAATTAAGATAGTTTTTGAAATCGAAATACCCCGCGGCATCGGACTCTGAATCCTCTTTGATGAAGGCAAGGCCAGCTTCTGCGCGCATCTTACCGGAAAATTCAAGGGGAAGCGTAAGATTGCCAAGTGTGACGTTGTAGTTTGTCACAACAGAAACATCCTCAGATACTACAGGCTCAGAAACATCTTCCGCTTCAGAAAAAAGCGAATCCAGATCGTCAAAATCAGAAGTTTCATCGGAGTCCGCCGTCTGGGCGAACAGAGATGAAACTCTCAAAACAGTAAGAAATAAGAGAATCGTACTTTTTTTATGCTTTGCCATTTTTATTTGCCGCTCATCAATTCGAGATACGGCTTAGTGTAAACGGCATTGTCTTGTTTTGCAAGAGTCGCGTTAGAAATTGATACCGTGGTTTTCTCATAGCTCATCTGGCCGTTGATTTTCTTGCCTTTCAGGTTGTCCTGAATTACCATGCTGACAGGAATATGATAATCTTTGCCGTTTCCGCTGACCTTCTGATACGACGGAATGACCGTAGTCCTGAGTTTCTGACCTGAAAGCGAAAAGTCTTCCTTTTTGCGTGTGAGGCCGTCGTTTTTTGTGACCCAGAGTTTTATTGTTGGATAGTCAACGCTCTTTGATTTTGCCTTGAGCGTAAAGAGAACGCACTGGAATTTACCGAGAGAGACTTCCTCAAAAGATTCTATATTGTAATTCTGGTTGTAGAGCTGGGGGGCAAAATCAGCAGTATTCGCATTTGTTCCCTGAAATTTATCCTTTGAGCTTGAGAAAGTAAAGCGATGGTCTGCAGGATCATAGAACCAGATACTGTTGTCGGTCTGCAAATAACCCTTGCCCTTGTCCTTCAAAGGCGCGGTGATGAGAATCGTCCATTTTGACTCATCGTCACGGCGGTAGATGGTGGCATTGGTGACACTTCTGCCCTCACCTGGTTTCTGCTGCGCAATCTCGTAAGAAGCGGTGAAATCCGTTCCGTAGAATGCAGTGGCGTCCTCGGCTTTTTTGAGGAGAAGCGAGGCGTCAGAAGAAGAAATTGCATTCGCAGAGAAAGAAAGCGCTGTAAGGGCAAACAAGGTAATAGATATCTTTTTCAAATTAAGTTTCATATGTAACTCCTTTGCCTGACTCAACCCTATTCCGTAACGGCCAGAGCCTGAACAGGCATAATCTTGATGGATTTGAGCGTTGCGTATAACACCGCAAGAATCGTAAAGGCAATGACCGATACGATAACCGCTACACTCTTAATAACATCAACCCTGGGATTTAGGTTACTGTTTTCAAGGAACATATCAAAAGACGGAATAAATGAAAAATCAAACTGTGACAGCAAGGCACAGAACAATGATGTAAGGATAATTCCCCCTATGCATCCGATGACAAGAAGGATGAGGGATTCAAAGAGAAGAGTCGAAATGATTGAACGCTTTTTCATGCCCAGGGCCATATAGATTCCAATTTCAGTGATACGCTTCATGACAAGGACCCGGTAAGTGCTTCCGATTCCGGCGATTATGATGACAGTCAGAATCACCACGATAAAGGTTATCACTGCGTCCATTGCAAGCTCCATAATCTCAACATCAGTGAGATTGGCGCTCAATGGAATCATGCCCCATGTCTCGACCTTAAAATTATCCGTGGCGTCGATATAGTCGCTTTTGTCAGATATCCATGGGTACAAGTTCATCACCGACGACAGGGAATCGTAGAAAGAAAGCAGGTCTTTTTCGGTAATCTTGCGGTTCGGGAAGTTCACGCAGATTCTGTTTGCGTAGTTTTCAGGCCTTCCGTAGGCTTCCTTTAGGAAGTCGAAATCCATGTAGGACGTGTACATTCCGAACACGCTGGAATCCTGAAAGACTCCCTTTACAATGATTGGGACGGTATTCAGATAATCGTTTATCGTGCGGAGCTGAAAGGTGATTTCGTCTCCGGCATGCACGTTGAGGATTTTCGCGATTGGAGCTGATATGAGGACGCCGTTCGAGCCGTCCATGCCTTCAAAGCCGCCTTCAAGGAAGTTGAAGCTCGACATCAAATTCCGCTCAGCCTCGAAGTGTATGCCCTTGATTGTGTTCTGCAAAGCCTGCACTCCCTCAAAATAAAAGGAAGCATAGCGAGCGTCGAAATCCATGCGCGGAACCACGACCGCATCCTCAGGAAGCTTGGATTTTACAAGGTCCAGGGCTTCCTTGTAGTTGTAGATGTCGAGACCTTCATCATTGACAGAACACATAAGCGCAAAGTCGCCGCCGTAATAGATTTTTGCCTTTTGATTCAGGGAGTGAATCATGCCGCTGCTAACGGCAATCGAGGCAAGCGAAACCGCCACACCGAACATACAGACCAAAAAAAGGCTGACGTATTGAGAACGCCGGTACATAAGCGAGCGAAGCGCAATTATTATCTGATACATTATTTTACCCCCTGCATTGCCTCAACCGGATTTACATGGAGTGCATTAATGAGCGGATAAATCCATGCGATAAGACCGATGAAAATTGAAAGTGAGAAGGCAGAAATCAGGTTCGGCAGTCTGACCGAAGTGTGGAGAACCGTTCCTCCGAAAAGCTGGATCAGGAAAGAATTCGAGAAAGTTATCTGGAGCCTTGAGACGACAACGGAACCGATGATTCCAAGCAGACAGCCGATGATACCGGCAATGAAAGCCATGATGATTGTCTCGGCGGCACATTCCTTGGTGATGAAGCGCTTGTTGGCTCCGATTGCGCGCATTGTCCCGATTTCCCGGATACGGTCAAGGACATTAATGACCAGCGTATTGTTGACTACAATGAAGCCAGCCCCCAGAATAATGATGATACCGATATTGAAAATCAGGCGGAGAATGTAGAGGTAAAAGGCTGTATTTCCGGCAGAAGAACGCCAGTTGACAGCTTCAATCGGCCAGTCTTTCTCCCTGAAGGTGGCATTGAGTGATTTTATGAGTTTTTTGACATGCTTTGAATCGGATGTACGGCAGATGATGAAATTCCATGATGAGCTGTCGGAATAGCTGTTCTGGTATGCTTCGATATCTTCTTGCGATATAATGATTTCATCAGTATGAACCGAATCCGTCAAATCCTCGGCGTCAGAGAAAAGCGAGTCCAGATCATCGGCAGAAAGCAAGTCCTCGACATTTTCGGACAACTCGACCTTGTCAGATGAAGAGAGGTCGGCCATATCCATGATTGCACGGACTGTCTCCGGGTTAGTCAGGACGATTTTGTCAAGGATGGAATTTTCCACTGAATAGTCGTAGATAGCGACAAGGGGAACAGCACGCAGCCTGGAAGAGAAGCCCTCGCTTATAGCAAACTGGAGCGTATCCCCCACTTTGGCCTTCAGGCTCTCGGCATATTTTTGGGAAAGCATGATGCCTTTTTCACCGTCTATCCAAGGCTGCCCCTCAACAATGCTGATGGAAGTCATGAGAGAAAGGTATTTCTCTGCGGGAACACCGAACATATAGCACTTCGTTTCTTCTTCGTCGCTTGAAAGCTGTGCCATGCCGGAAACCTGTGGGACAAAATCTGTAATCAGCGGATGCTCCTGAAGAAAAGAATTGATTTCGCTGTATGGTGCCAGCATCGGAAGCTCCGTGAGTTTGCCCGTAACAGGAGTTTCATCACCGAAAAGCGAAAGAGGTGACTTGTAGGCTGGCCTGATGACGATGTCGCCGGTAAAACTAGAGACAAAAGTTTCCTGTACCCCCTGCTCCGTGCTGTCGAATATGGCATTCGTGACGACAAGCATCATGACGGCGAAAGCAATAAAAAGAATGATAACGAAAGAACTTTTTTTTGAAATAATG
The DNA here is from genome assembly GCA_017469785.1 of Treponema sp. Classification (GTDB taxonomy): domain Bacteria; phylum Spirochaetota; class Spirochaetia; order Treponematales; family Treponemataceae; genus Treponema_D. The sequence continues at coordinate 41,580 of JAFUFU010000048.1, read as the reverse complement.
TTCTTAAATGCGAGATAAAGAAGCATACAGTAAACAGTATAGAGAAAAATACGGCTTGGCGCAATGATTAAGCACTGAAAATAATCCGTGCTTAATCAGAATGTTTCGCGCCCTATAGGATTTTGTCCGCAAGCTCCCATGCGGCGGCAATCGTGTCGTCCATGTCGAAGTAGCGGTACATGCCCAGGCGGCCGCCGAAAACGACCTTGTCCTGCTTTTCCGCGAGGGCCTTGTATTTTCCGTAGAGGGCGGTGTTCCTCTCGTCGTTCACGGCATAGTAGGGCTCGTCGCCCTGCTTCCACGTGGCGGGATATTCGCGCGTGATTATGGTTTTCGGCTGAGTTCCGAACTCGAAGTGCTTGTGCTCAATGATTCTCGTGTACGGAATCTCCGCTTCGGTATAATTGATGACCGCGTTCCCCTGGAAGTTCTCGCAACCGAGCGTCTCCGTCTCGAACCTGAGCGAGCGGTACTCAAGCTCGCCTTGTGAATAATCAAAAAAACGGTCGATTGTGCCCGTGTAGACGACTTTGTCGGCCATGGAAAGCCACTTTTCCCTGTCGCCGAAGAAGTCCGTGTTCAGGAGAATGTCGCAGCCCGAAAGCATCTTCTCGACAATCTGCGTGTAGCCTCCGATCGGGATTCCCTGGTAGCGGTCGTTGAAATAGTTGTTGTCGAACGTGAGCCTGACCGGAAGCCGCTTTATGATGCTTGCCGGAAGCTCCGTGCATGGCCGCCCCCACTGCTTTTCCGTGTAGCCCTTTATGAGCCGCTCGTAGATGTCCCGGCCCACGAGGGAAATCGCCTGCTCCTCAAGGTTCTGCGGAGTTTTCCCCGCCATCACGGACGCCTGCTCTTCAATCCGCTTTTTTGCCTGTTCCGGGGTGACCACGTCCGGCCATATTTTGTTGAACGTGTTCATGTTGAACGGAAGATTGTACAGCTGATTCCTCCAGTTCGCGACCGGGCAGTTCGTGTATCGGTTGAATTCCGCAAACTCGTTCACATAGTCCCAGATTTTCTTCGAGTCCGTGTGGAAGATGTGCGCCCCGTAAGCGTGCACATTGATTCCCTCCACGTTCTCCGTGTAGATGTTCCCCGCGATGTGGCCTCGTTTTTCTATTATGAGGCAGCTTTTTCCCTTCTTCTTCGCCTCGTTCGCCATTGTCGCCGAGAAAAGCCCCGCGCCGACGAAAAGATAGTCGTAATGTTGTTTCATTTTATTTCTCCCACAATTTATCAGGATAATATCCCGATTCTGTTTTTTTTGCAATTTCGACCTTCACGACCTGCTTGTCTTCCGGGTATGTCATTCCGAACCAGCTTTCCTCGGAAGTGAACATTTTGATTCTGCCTTCTCCCTTCTCAATCATTTCGCTTGCGGCGACTGGGAGAAGGGCCTCCGCTTTTGGAAGTGCGAGAGAGCCTTTCTTGAAATCTGCCCAATATTCCTCGAAGCTCTCGAACGCTTTCGGCGAGAATCCGAACAGGTTCATGCTAACGGTCTCGTTCCCCGTCATCTTGATGATTTTTCCGTCAAGATTTGACTCGATTTCGTTGCCGCTGAAATTCTCCCCGGTGTAGTAGATTTTCGTGTTCTCGGTGATTGACTTCAGACAGCCGTCATAAACCTCGCACACTCCGCGGCTCACCGAACCGTTTCGGCTCATTGTGTTTCCGAGAATATAGCCGACCATGGCGTGCTCTGCAGAGTCATTATTAATAGAAGAAAGATAGCATCCGAGCGTCTCGAACGCGCTCCTGCCGTAGTAGTCGTCCGCATTGATGACCGCGAAAGGCTCTTTGATTCTCTCCTTCGCGCACAAAACCGCATGGACCGTTCCCCACGGCTTTGCGCGGTTCGCTTCCTGCGCAATTTTCTGCTCTTCCGCCGTGAGAAGCGTGTCCGGCGTCTGGAAGACGTATTCGGCGTCCATGTTCCGCGCCACTCTGTCAAACAGCCGCTCCCGGAAGTCCTTCTCAATATCTTTCCTTATTATGAAGACGACTTTTCCGAACCCGCTTCGCTTTGCGTCGAACGCAGAGAAATCCAGAAGGCACTCTCCGTTTTTTCCTACAGCATCAATCTGCTTGACTCCGCCGTAGCGACTTCCAATGCCCGCTGCGAGGACCAAAAGTGTTGGGTACATGATGTGTTTCTCCTACTATTCTTGATGATAAATTTTATCATCCTCATTTTGTGCTTAAACGTAGTTGTTGCTCTAAATCAAATATCCGTTTTTGCATTTGCCAGACTTTTTGATTCAATTCGTTTAAATAATCCACTGTGTATGAACTTAACCCATCGATTCGCTTGTCAAGAATGTCATAGGAAGAGAGTGCTTTCTTTTTCAGAGGGGTATCTATTTTGCTTTTTAGCCATTGCATAGACCTTTCTCGCTCTGCGGAAAGTTTTTTTTCAACATATTCCCAGTCAATTGATGGAACCGTTTCAACAAGCTTCCTTAATTGAGCTTCACTGTAAAACATTCTGTTCGTAAGGTTGAGTAATTCAAGAATTGACTTGAACCTCGTTTCTCCACGCAGTCGATTCACAAGTGTAAAAAAAGGTTTGTGAAAAAGTATTGCAAGGCATGTGGCATGAAAAGAATCGGTTATGACAAAATCCGCATTTTTTATAAGTGAAATCCAATCTTCCAGTTTTGGATATATAGGTGCGTTTTTCCATTTATACATTTCACGCCCAAACTTCAAGTCCTCAAAATCAGAGACTGTGATGGCAGTGAGATTATGAGTGGCGGAAAAATCATTCACAAGGGATTCAATTTCCTCGCTTCCATTTAAAATATAGCACATAAGGTATTTTTGCTGACAAGGTTCTGCTTTTGTCATCAGCGTTTCATAGTCTGCCATTCTCATAAGAAAAACGGGGTCAAGTACAAATGTGACTTCATGCACGTCAAATTCTCGTTTCAAAAGAGATACAGCAGATTTTTCACGCACGGAAATCGCATCGAACTTTTTTATATAATAGGCTTCTTCGGCATTGTCCCATTTTTCTCCCCAAATTTTTTCATGCCCAAAACTCATTGCATAGGCGATTTTCTTTTTGCTGTCGTTTACAAATCCAAGTGCCTGATATTTTCCGCAGCCTAGATACAGATTGTTGTTGAACAGCTGGTCACTCCCAACTATGAATGTGTCTGTCTGCAAATTCAGGAATTTCATGTCGGATATGTCTGGATAGAATGGTGCGAGATATTCTCTTGGATACGGATTTTCCCTAAAAAGCATGAACCGCTCCAAAATTCTGCCGTTTTCAGTGTTTTCTGGAGGAGGCACAACGATGACAGAGTATCCCATTTCTCGTAGCACCGTATACAGACAAAATTGCGTGAGTTCTCCGCCATAATTCGGTACTTGATATGGAGCAACAAGGCCAATGTCGAATAGATTGTGTCGTACCTGCCATACAGCTTTTGAAAATCCCTGTTTGGACGGATAAAATTCAAGAAAGCGTTTTTTCTGTGGGTGGGGCGGATATTTTTGGTGCAGTCTGTTGAATCTCGCGGCATCCTCTATGCTTGTTTTTTTGCAATGATACATAGTGTCTTTTATTGCTTCAAAAAGTGCCACACCGTAGGCGTTGTTTACAAGAACCACACTTGTGCCTTTCTTGTCGTTCAGCTCTGGGTAATTGTCTTCCACATGCCAATAGTCACCGATTGATATGTCCGCGGTCCTTTGAAATCCTGAGAATTCGCAGTCTTCGCAGCCGTCGCGTAATGCAATGTTCCGCTGAAAACCTTCTTCGTATGCGCTTTCTCCCCATTGAATGCGCTCCGAGGAGCTGTCCGCGTAGAATACGCGGAGCTGCTCGGCTCGCCAGCCGTTGAGCTTGCTTCTGAATTCAATCCGCTCAACGGCTGGCGAGCCGAAATTTTCTTGCACATAGTCTTTCCACATTTTCTCAGATGGCACCCCATGGCAGAACACATCGACGTAAAAGACTTGGTCCCTGTATTTTTCGAAATAGTTTCGGGCTGCTGCTACTTGGCAAGGAGTTCCCGTAAAAAGCAGTTTTCGTCCTGTACGTAGGAATACTTCACATTCTTTATATACTTGTTCTGTGTTGCTTTGAACGTATTTTGAGCCGCGTAGCTTTTTTAAATCATCAAAATTTTCCACAATAATGTGATGCACAGAAAAATCTTTTTCCATGGCAGCACCGCATACTATCCCCTTTTGATTTAAAATCCAATTTGCACATAAAGTAAAAACTCCACCAGATGAGGAAACAGCCCTGACTTCGTCGCTTGCACGGACTGCATAGCAATCTGGATGAAATGAATTTTGATTAGCGAAATTGAGCTTTGGACATGTTCTGTCACAGAGAGTGCAATGCACACAGAGCGTGGTGTTTATGTGCGGATAAAGAAATCCTTGTGGGTTTTCTCGCATTGTGATTGCATTTTTCGGGCAAATATTGAAGCACGCTCCGCATCCCGTGCAGTTTAATCCCTTCGCCTCCAGTTTGTGCCACATGCTACAGTTTCCTTATCAAAAACGCATTTGATTTTGCAAGCAAATCGTAACATCTGTCCTGCACGTCATGCACGCGTATCTGAGTGTCTGTGAGCTGTGCCAAAATCTTTTTTTCATTTTGTTCGATAGCTTCCAACCTTTTATCTATACGTCGAAGCAACGCTATAAAATTTTTTATTTTCTTAAACATATTTCCTCCAAAAACGGATAATAACCAAATTCATTCTGTTCTTTGACTACGCATCGCAAGGCAATGCGGCATTTCTATTTTTGGAGTTTCAGGAAGTTTCTTTAAAATATCGGAATACTGATTCCGTTCAGATTTGGAACAGGTCAGAAATCTCGATGAGCGTCACGGAGGCAGCTGCCGCGTTCTCATGCACCCAGTCTGAAAATCCGCTCTTACTGAAGGCATAAAAGGCAGTCTCCTTTGCGAAAGGGAAAATAGCGCGTCTTGAAAGCATTGTCTCGAATTCGGCTTTGTCAAACTGCTCGTTTCGGAATTTGCACTCGCCGATAATCACTTTTTCGCCAGTCCTGTCGAGCAAAAGAAGGTCGATGTCATCCTGCATTTTCCGTGAAGGATTGTTTCCCCACCATTTGCCGTATTTTTCTGGAACGAACGGCAGCCGGCCGGTCTTTGCAAGACGAACCATGTATTCAAGGCAGATTTCCTCGAACACGCGTCCTAAATGCATGTTGATGTTTTCGCTCCTGAAAATTTCATCTGCGGCATTCTCCTCCCCGACAAGCTCAAAATAACTTTTTCGCTCAAAAAGGAAGTGATACCAGAACAAAAAGTAGCTGTCGGAAATCTTGTAAAGGGTACGCCTTGAAGATTCTTTTTCACCGCAAGGAAGGCATTTCTTCACGAGACGGATTGTCTGCAAGGTGGAAAGATACTTGGAACATTTTTGAACATCCTCATGAATTTTTGAGGAGATGTCATTGACCCTAGTGGCTCCGGCCGCTATTGCCTCAAGAATGCTGTTGTATACCGCAGGCTCCCTCAATTCCTGACGGAGAAGGAAAGAAGGTTCGTCTTTCAAGAAGGAGCCTTCCTTTAAGATTTTTGAAGCGACATTCTGTCTCACGGATTTTTCTTTATCAAAGGCAGCCAGATAACATGGAACTCCACCAAGTATTCCATAAGCCATCAGCTTGTCGATGTGGGAATAATTCGGGAAAAAAGCCGCGCTTTCAAAATAGTCAAACGCTTTAAGTTCGATGTGGCAGGTTGACCTTCCATACAAAGGACTTTTATGGGCAAGAATCTCGTCTTCCATGAAACTCACGCTGGAGCCGCACAAGACAAGAAAAATGTTTTTTTCGCTCCAATCATGGTCGATTGTGTGCTGAAGTATGCTTTTTATAGAAGGATTTTCAGCGGCAATGAAAGGGAACTCATCGATAACGAGCACAAGTTTTTCTTCTTCGGTTATTTTTCCCGTTATGTAGGAAAAAGCTGCTTCCCAATCAGAAAAAACTCCAAACCCCCGTCCATCAAAGAATTGCTGGACAGCTTTTGAAAAATCCGCAAGATTCAAGGAGTCGTTTTTTTCCTGCGCAGAATACATGAGTATCCTGTGCCTCTTTGCGAATTCCTTCAAAAGTGATGTTTTTCCGATTCTCCGGCGTCCATAGAGAACAAGAAATTCAAATGAATTTGAAGCATAGGCTTCTTCCATAATTGAAAGCTCTCTTTCCCTTCCAAAAAACATACGTTCTCCTGTTTATAGATTTATACACTTACGATTATTATACTCTAAAGTATAATAATCGTAAAGCAATAATGCAGAAGGAACACTTGAATCCAAAATAGAAATGTCAAAGAACCTGAACAAAAACGCAAGCGGTTTTGTTCATATTTACGCTGCATCGTTTTGATGCAGTTTTTTGTTTTGTTTGCTCTTTGACTATTTCTATTTTTACTGATTAAAAAAGTGAGTCCACCTTCATGCTCAAGAAATCTTCAAGGCCTATGCAGGCGGAACCTGGAAAATCGTTTGCGGAAACTACATAGAGTTTTGCATCTGGAAACTTTTTCTTGAAAGATTCCATCCCTTTTCCCTTTGAGCGGGATCCGCTTTTTACTTCGATTCCGCAAATTTCGCCGTTTCTTGAAATCACGAAATCCACCTCATCGTTTCCATCGCGCCAGTACCATAATCTGCAACCGCACAAAGGGGCGTTGTTGATGAGATGCGTTCCCACGCAGGATTCGACGAATCGTCCCCACAAGTCCGGTGTTTCCCTTGCCTCGGAAAACGACTTGCTCACAAGGGCCGACATGAGGGCATTGTTGTAAACTTGGAACTTAGGACTTGACGAGCGAGAATGCTGCACGCTCCCGGAATATTTTTGGATTCCGCCCAAAAGCCCGCACTGGTCAAGAAGAGTCAGATAATGGGAAAGCGTCACCGTGTTTCCCGCATCCGTCAAAGTTCCGAGCATTTTGTTGAAGGGCATGATTTGCGAGGAATATGCGGTTCCCAAATCAAAAAGCTGCATAAGCAACGCGGGCTTCGTTATTGTGGTAAGCATGAGGATGTCCTTTGAAATGCTCGTCTCAATCATCGCGTCACGAATATAACTTTTCCATCGTTTTTCGTCTTTTACGAGGAATGCGCTTCCAGGATAGCCGCCGAAAAAAACATATTCATCAAGCGTAAATCCAAAAGCCTCTTTCATCTCGGAATAACACCAATGTGGCACTTGAATCAGCTCAAAACGCCCCTGCAGGGATTCGGAAAGCCCCTCTTTTAGCAAAAGACGGGATGAGCCGCTCAGAATGACCTTTATGTTCAGATTGAGCCTTGTGTCCTCATCCCAGAATTTCTTTACGAATTCGCTCCAGTTCGCAATTTTCTGGATTTCATCAATCACAAGAAGAATCTCCGATTTTCCGCTTTTGATTTTTAAGCGTGAAGTGTTCCATATTTGCTCAAGCCAAACCTGACCGTTTCCGTCCAGCGCATCAGCGGTATCGAAAATGTACTCATACGGATTCCGCTCAAGGAACTGGTTGATTATGGTCGTCTTTCCGACTTGCCGTGGACCTGCCACCACCTGAATGAATTTCCGCGGTTCCGAGATTCTTTTTTCAAGTTCAGAAATATAAAATTCCCTTTCCATGACTTGCTCCAAGACTTGTAAATGGATTGAGTAAAATTACTTACAAGACTGAGTATTTTTACTCAATTGATTGATATAATTTACTCAGTCAATTTACATTATATGCAAAAAGGCAAAATTATCAATAAAAATAGAAATGTCAAAGAACTAAAATTCCAAATAATAGGAGTTTTAATATAGGACCTCTATATTAGTTACTAGGGGCTATATACCAAAGTTGAGTTTCATCATTCGGTTCATACTTTTTCATTTTTACGGAATTATTTTCAGAATCAAATGCAAGCGCATAATTTCCGTAACAAATACTAAAAAATTCCCCTTTCTTTACGAGCTTAAATCTTTGTGCACCAGAATTATTGGGATAAGTTGCTGACACTTCGCCCTTATCATTTATTTTTCCCCATGGAATATCCAGTCGAATCGCATTCCATAAAGGTTCACTTGAATTTTCAGAAGGAAATGAAATTCTGATTTTATCCGTATCATTGAAAGGTCTATCTCTTTCCTCCCAAGTGCAAATAACATGTGTAATATAAACATCAGTTTTTTCTTCGGAGAAAACTAAATCTTTTCCGTCGTAATTCAAAATTTGAGAATTTGTTTTTAGAGAAAGATAAAGATTTTTGTTTTGTTTCGGTGAAATCGAATAAAATCCTTCGGATAGAAAAAGCCCTCGATTATCTTGCAGTTCTTGAATTTTTAACAAATCTTTGTTTTTTAATTTTTCATCTTTTCTTTTTGATAAGAATTTATAAAAAAAATGTTCATTATCTTGGGGACACAAAAAATTATAATAGTGCCAATAAGAATGAAGATTTTTGTCACTAAAAGTATAAATACTATCTGAATTGACTGGAGTAAAATGACTACGAACAATCTGCTTTGTTGTGTACATAAAATCTACAAAAAAACAATTTACAAATGAAATTCCAATAGTACATGCAAGAATAAATCTTCTAAATGAGAAATTTATATTAGTCGTCAAAATATTTTTTGTTATCATTGAAAAAAGTATAAACATAGCAGGTACAGTTGAACGCCAGCAGAAGTCTTGGCTTGTTCCGATTTGTATAAATTGGAGCATGATTATCGATAGTAATGAAATATAAAAAAGTGGATTTTTTTTATTTTCCTTAAACAATAAAAGTGCAAAAATTCCAAAATTACAAAAATCGATAACAAACAGCCAGAACAAAAACCGTTTCTTTTGTGTAAAAGCAAGTTCTGGAATGTTCAGATGAATACCACCAATGCCTTCAACACCATTTGTTGCACTATTACATGAAAAGAAAAATAAGAACACAATGAATATGCTAAAAATTGCACACAAATTAGGAATGCTAAAAACACTTCTCAAAAAAATCTTTATTGTACCTTCTTTCAGACTTTGAATAAGTTTTACTATTCCCCAAAGAACAAAAATCATAAAAATCCCGATAAATGGGAAAGGTGCAAAAGGCAAAACAAGCAGGCCTATTAATGCAAGAGAAGAAATACTTTTTTCATTTAGAAAAAGTGCTGTAGCTACAAACGGGACGATTGTCTGATTGAAAACCCATACGATTGCCTCTGAGTGATTTGTAAATCTATATGGCAAAAAGTTTTCAAATCTTGTTCCTGCAAAAATATTATTAGTCAAATTAATAAATTGTCTTGGAAAACCGAATCCCATGAATAAGATACAAAGCGTAAGTAATTTTCGAAAATTGTTTATCCGCAAAAGTTTTGCAAGCAATATAAGGCTTATAAAGATTCCAAGTACAGACCAAATGTAAAGGACAAAATTTGCTGCAACATAGCCGAAAATTTTTCCGACTAAGGCTGGAACTAACCAATGTGCAAAATAATAGACAAGACCATTATTTGTTTCAGGATAAATTACAGGCCAAGAAAATTCTGTCAAATCACGCAATACAGCATTTCGGAAATGAAAATCCCATCTTTGGAATGTGTAGCCACCAATTCCAGACATGTAAACCCAAAATAAAACCAAAACAGTAATAACAGCGAGATTTCCTAAAGATATTTCAAAAACAGATGTGTTTTTTAACGAATAATTTTTCTTTATATGCCAAATAAATCCGAATGCGAGAATTATTGAAAAAAGAATTCCAAGAGGGAGGCGAAGCCAACCTAAAAAGAAAATAAGTGTAGGAACAATCATATAAAGATAAGCAGCACTTGCTATAAACCTGTCAGAAATTTTTAATTTTATTTCAAAACATTTTTTTATTATCTCGATAGCATTCATTTTCTTATCTCCATATTTTTATTTTATCGCCCTTCACAAAAAAAGCGTTCCTTGAAATCTCTGTCATCGGTTTGTCTGAATGCGAATCCGAATAAAAGGACTCAATCTCAACATCCCTGAATTTTTCTTGATAAAAAACGACCTTGTTTTTGTCATGACAATTTTTTCCAAGAAGTTTGCCTGTTTTTTTATCCACTTCCGTTGCAATCAGATTTTTTATTCCAATCCGACTAAATATTTCTTCAAGTAAAAACTTTGGAGATGCGCTTATCACACAGTCATCTTCATTCTGCTGATTTTTATACCAATTCTTGATTTTATGTTCATTTACATTCCAGAACTCCTTTACGGCAGAATCGATGTCTGAAATTCCTCCAAAAAAACTAAAATAACGGCTTTTGAATTCTTCTTTTGTGATAAGCTTCATAAAAAATAGCAATCCTCCAAAAATCTGCCACGGAAAGAATCTCAGAATATCAGGATACTTTCTTATGCAGAAAAGCCAGAAGTCAATGGATGAGTCACCGTTATAAATTGTTCCGTCAAAATCATAGACATTCATACGAATAAAATCCCGCCCATCATAATTGCCAGCAGTATTGAGAATACAACAAGCTTCTTATCCTTTAGAACAACCTCAACCGGGTCTCCGTCGCTATCACCTTCAACATCAAGGGAGTACTGCATGCAGATAACAACGACTAAAGGAACTGTGAAAATCATGTACTTTTTCGGATATTCCTTTGCCCAGAGAGCATAAAATACATTCGCCATCGCAAGAGACACATACATGAACTTATCCAGAAAATTGTGAGTGTAAACGGCCAGTACTTTCCTGGTTTGACCTGATGAAGATATTTTCAGGATCTCATTCCTTCTCTTTCCTAACGCAAAATAAAATGCACCCGACATTACAGTAAGATAAAGCCACGAGGAAACGAAGGTATTAGCTATCACGGCTCCAAAAAGAATTCTAATCAAGAAACCTGACATGAGAATTATTATGTCTATAATTGGAATATTTTTTAGTCCGAAACTGTACAAAAGATTTAGAACAAAATATAAAAGAAACCAGACAATTGAGGCTTTGCCAACATTTTTGAATATTATAAGATAAGCAACAATTCCACAAGAAATTATGAAACAGAGAACTGCAAAAAAAATTCCAAGCTTAACAGACACTGCTCCGCTTGCCATTGGTCTATTTTTCTTGGTTGGATGTAACCGGTCTTTTTCAATGTCTTTCGCATCATTTACTATGTAAATGCACGAACAAATAAGGCAGAAAGCCACAAGGCCAAGAAGGGACGCCGTAAGGCTAGCCAATTCAATATTATTCCCCATGAATGCGAGCGGCACCAAAACGAGAATATTCTTTATGTAGTGTTTTATACGAAGAAGTCTGATTATATTTTTCATTTCTTAAAAATCCTAATTTCAGTTCCTGGAAATAAGCACGACCCCCATGCAGATGGCCGCAAAACCAATTATTTGCACAAAGGATATATGTTCGCCGAATAAAAAATGCCCGGCAAGCGCAACAAGAACATAACCGATGCTTAAAAACGGAAAAGCAAAACTAACCGGAGATTTTGCAAGGACACCAAGCCAGAGGATGAAACTCAAGCCATACGCACTGACAGCACACCAAAGCCAGCCGTTTTTGATAAAAAACAATATGTTTGAAAGCATCTGAGAAATATTCATATTTTCTGCTTGTGCCATGCCTTTTTTCATAAGAACTTGTGCCGATGAGTTCAGGAACACGCTTGCAAGAATAAGTAATACATTCATGCAATGCTCCTGAACTTCAGAGGCAAATAAACATTTAGGAATTTCCCTCCTTGTACATTTTGTATGCCTGAATTAGCATGTCTTCGTCGTTGTATTTCGGATTCCAGCCCAAATCTTTCTGAGTCTCCGAAATATCTAGAATGTATTCCTCGTCCGCAATCATGAACTGTTCCGGGTACATGATGGTAAGACCGATGTTGTCTAAAAACTTCAGAACAAGTTTTACGAGTTTTCCTGGCGTATGAATTACAAATGAATGAGAATGAGCCGTTTTTATCACACTTTTGAGAAGTGTCGTTATGTCTGGGCTTTCTGAAGATCCGAGGTTGTATTCCTTGTTTGGAACTCCTTTTTCGATTGCCGCCATAATTGCAGAAACACAATCGAATACGGAAATCATCTGATAATGGTTTCTTCCATTCCCGATTGTCGGAACAGGAAGATTCATGTCTATCAGTTTGAATAATTTCACGAGAATTCCAAGTCTTCCAGGACCGCTTATCATTCGAGGTCGGAATATGCATATATTTATACCCCCCCCCGACAAAAGACTAGTATTTCTGAAATCACGGCATATTTCCTCACAGGCTTTCTTACTCTCGCCATAAGGACCGAACGGATTCTGAGGGTGTTTTATATCAACTGGCAGATACTGGGGTTTCCCATAAGTCATGTCTGTCGTGAACTGAATTAGTTTTTTGCATCCCTTCTCGGTCATTGCCGTGAGAATATTCTTTGTTCCAACAGTGTTCGTATTGAAGAAGTATTCATGTCGATTCTTCGGAACTTTTGTATGATACTGATTTGCCGCAAGGTTTATCACGGTATCTGCCTCGGAAAATAAAATTGAACGCATTTCCTCAAGATTACGAATGTCTGCCTTTATATAGGAAACTTTTCCATCTATTCTGGAATCAAGAGAATCGTGTAAGTCGATTACAGTCGTTTCCTTGTTTTGCCCAGCAAGCTCATTTGCCAAATATCGGCCGACAAAGCCATTTCCGCCAAAAATATAGAACATAATTTTCCACTAGCTCCTTGAAATGAGAACAACACCAATACAAATCACTGCTATCCCCGCAACACGAATTGCAGTGAGTGTTTCCCCGAAAAAGAAAAATCCAACTACAGCAGAAATAACATAGCCGATACTTAGAAACGGATATGCAAAACTGACCTCTACTTTTGAAAGTACGCTCATCCAAAGAAGTATGCTCACACCATAACAGAGCATGGCAAACCACAACCATACATTAGTTATGAGTGAGCCGACATTATGTGCCATTGCCACAAGGCCCATATCTCCAGCTACAAGCATTCCTTTTCGGATTAAAAGCTGAGCAGAGCAGTTTAGTAAAACACTGGACAAGATTAAGATGATGTTCATAAATAAAAAAAACTCCTGATATACCTACCAAATCGAATTCTTTTACTAAAAGGCAGGAAGTGCTATATGCAAAATATCGTTCATTCGGTGTCTCCTTTAAAACACCTATAACAGGTTATATCCCCAAATAGTCTTTCCAGAATTCTTCACTCGTGAGCCATTCACGCTTAGCGGAATATTCTTTTGCTAATTTCTTATATTTTTTATTAAATCGCTTCCAATCATTTGAAAACCGTCGCATTAAACTATGAAAAACCTTTCGGTTTTGTTTTCGAAGAATTCCTGTGTAGTTGAATTCATTCACTGCAAGAATCTTGCGACAACGATATTGTCTTCCTGAAAATTCTTTTCCACCAAAAATGACATTGGCTATTTCTTTTTTTGTAAAAGAAAATGGACAAAATCTCTGAAAATTTATCGTGAGACGATACAAAATCCGTCTAGGCAAAGATAAGCCTGGATTCGTAAATAACAAATGCAACGGTTCATTCAAATCATAGGAAGAGATTGGAATTAACTTTTCATTCAACCTGCCATACTCTTTTAAAATTGCTTCGCCTTTATCTTCTTCTAAAAACGCTGGACCTTTTAGATAATGCTCAAGTGCCAAGCAAAGTAATTCTGCTCCGTTGTATGCGTATTCCCGTAATTCTTTGTAGAACATAGCTCTGAGTTTTTTTGCCTGCGCTAAGACACTAAGCTCTTCCGTTATACTTGAAACTATCAAAAGATTCCTGAACACTTGGTACAAATCCATAAATGCGTTGTATTTGTTTGCAAAACCCATGTGCCAAATACATAATCCTGACATCGCAATACATTTGGCTTTTGCTCTTAGACCATATTCCGCATCATCTCCTCGGATAAACAAAGGTAAAGGAAGACCGTTTTCTTTTATTTTTGTTATAGGAATACAACAATACCACCATGCGCCGTAGACAAAACTCTGATTTGAAATTTCAATATTGTTTCGGATTACATTCTCAAGAAGATTTTGGTCTGAGATTGGCTGAACAGATGAAAACAAACATTTATCAGATAAGATAGCCAATGCTTCATGCTGAATGAATTTGGCTTCCATTTCCAGCATCGCCCCGCTTATGAAGGCATCCTGCCATTCCGTTTTGAGGACTGTAAGCAGCGCGTATGTCCGCCGTATGCTTTCCGGTAACACAAGAACATCATCGTCCATCAATAGAACGTGTGTCGCTTCCGGCGTCTGGTGCATTGACTCTATCATTCCGCGTGCAAAACCACCTGAACCGCCGACGTTCTTGTTCGGGTGCAGCGTTACATGGAATCCCTCGATTTCCTCTTTCTGCAAAGTCCTTCCGTTGTCAACGACATGAACGAAGAAATTGTCCCGGATTTCGGACGTTTCAGACAGAAGCGCTTCCTTGAGGAGACGCACATTCTTCTTGATGAATTCCTCTTTCTTCATTGTGGTTGTGGCAAGGCACAGCCTGATGCCGCGCACGGATGAATCCTCAAAATCAGCATAGAAAGCACCGTTTGAAACTTCGCAGTCTGAAAAAGGAATAATCTCGAATGAAAAAAGCTGCTCTTTTGTATCATCAGGGAAAGAAAGTGCAATTTGACTATCTTCCGAAAAATTATATTCCGTTGAAGAGAATTCAACCCTGTCCGGCATGACAGGATTAAGGTGATAGCCGACGGCTTTAAGCAAAAAATGCCCTTTTGCCGTTATATTCAGCGTGACATTCTTCAAGTCGCTGTATAGGCTCCATTTTTGAATCGAAAATCCGTTAAGGTAGGTCGCGAAATCCACAGAGACTCCAGACGGAATGTACAAGCGCTTGCAGTCTGCGCTCAACGAGAGCCGTGGCGCGCGATAGAAAAGCCCCCAGTGAATCTGAAGTCGTTCGTCACTCGGTAAAAGTATTTTTTGTAAAAGGAGTCTTTTCATAAACAAAACAGGCAAAAAACTGCACCTTTCCCCCTCAAATTTGCTACAATCCGCTAATTTCTTACCGTAAAAAGAATTGGATTGAAAAAGAAATGTTTTTGTACTAATGAATGCTGATTTCACAAAAAATTTAGACTAATGTTTTTCTTATCTTTTCTTCGTTAAATGACATATACTTAAACTTGGGGGAATCTTGCTTCATATGCATCTTGTTGATTCTGAATTTCTGTGTTAAATTTTAAACTTGAATGCAGAATAACAATCGAAACGCCAGAAAATGATTGCACGGATCCAGCAGTTCACTCTTATGGACGATGATTTTATGACTCGTTTCTTTGACGGTGAAAATGAGTGTATTCAGGAAGTCCTGCGGATTTTGCTTGATAAGTCTGATTTGACTGTTACAGAGGCTAAAGGACAGCAGGTTATAAAGAATCTGCATGGGCACTCTGTTCGGCTTGATGTGTTTGCAAAAAATTCGACTGGCAAGGCTTACGACATAGAGATTAAGCGTGCAAACGAAGGTGCTGGAGCTCAAAGAGCCAGATACAATGCAGCTTTGATGGATGCGAATGAGACTGTAAGCGGTCAGAAAAAGATCGTTCTGCCAGAAAGTTATGTCATTTTCATTACGGAGAATAACATATACGGCGATGGTCTTGGAGTATATAAAATTGAACGTTATATAAATGGCAAAAAGCCTTTTAATAACGGCTCGCATATAATTTATGTAAATAGAAAGTACAGGGAAAATGATCCTATTGGCGACCTGATGCACGATTTTTCATGTAGTAAGACTTCAGAGATGAGCAGCAGAAGAGGAAGCTGAAGACCGAACAGAAATTGCAGAAGAGATGTTCAAAGAAGGTGCTCTTTCTTTAGAGAAAATTGCTCAATATTCTCGGCTTAAATTGGAAACTGTTAAGCAGCTTGCAAAACGCAAAGTACTTGTCCCGGGGTATTTTTTACAGACAGACTTTTTACTTTACTTTTCTGCTCAATCACAATAGAATATAATAGTAAAAGGAAAAATTGTGGATTCACCTAAATTTTCAATTCAAATTCAGAATACAAGAGCGATCGAGGAAGCAACCATAAATTTGGATTCTGTTTCCGTACTGACTGGTGAAAATGGCTCTGGAAAAACGACAATCTCAAAACTACTCTTCGGTTTTTTATATACTTCCATAAATTTTGACGAATTAGTTGAAAATTTTTATGAAGAACAATTACAGCAAATTCAGGAATTTTTATCACAAATATTGCAGCTAATGGTAAGGAGTGAAGTTTCTCTTTCAAAGCTAAAGACAAACCGTGAAATTTTTACATTTATTCGCAAATACCTCTCAACTTATGACACATTGCAGGAGTTTATAACCAAAGATTTCATTCCAGAAATAAAGAATGCGGAGATTGAAAAAAAAATAGATTCTTTTGAGTTTACACGGCTTTGTAATTTATATAGAGATAAATTCTCAAGGAGCAATGCAGGATATACATCTTTTATTGATTTGATTTCCGATTTTGCAGACTTTATTGCTACGACGATAGGAAAAATTCAAAAGCAGAAAGTTTCACGGACAAAGTCGTTTTATGATTTACAATACATGAACTATTTTGGTGAGTCGGTAAAAGATTGGAATTTCAATATTTCCGAATACGGTGTTCAGCTTATAAACAAAAGCGAGAACTATATCGTTCCCCCAAAATCTTTTTCAGATGTTATTTATATCGGTCAACCAACAATATTTGACTCAAATATGATGGGAGATGACGGAATTGTACATCTAAATCCCAATTCTAAACTGCTCTATGCAAACAAAAAGCATATTTCCAATTCTAGAGTTCTAAATAATCTTTTCTCTGAAATACTTCACGGAGATATAGAACTTGAGGAAAACCTTTTCTCCCAAATATTCGTTTATAAATCAAAAGACGGCTCAAAAATATCTTTGTCGCAGGCAGCGGATGGCATAAAGTGTTTCGCAACTTTGGAGATGCTTTTTAAAAATGGTCATTTGAATTCCGACACATTGCTGATAATTGACGAACCCGAAGTTCACTTGCATCCAAAATGGATTGTCGATTATGCCCGAGTAATAATTCAGATTAACAAATTGTTGCATTGCACTATTTTATTGGCAAGTCACAGCCCTGATATGATAAGTGCGTTAAAGTACATTTCCCATAAAGAAGGTGTCAAAACTTCATTCTATTTGGCTGAAAAAGTATCCGACAAAGATTTCGGAAAATATTCTTTTAGGAATCTAGAAGATGATATAGAACCTATTTTTGAATCTTTTAATATTGCGCTGGAAAGGATAAGTCAGTATGGACAATTCGATGACTAACCTCGCTTCTCAATACAAATATGATGAGGAAGTTACCAAAAAATCGGAGTTGTATAAGACGTTTCTGAAAGCACGAATCTCATATTCTGAACTTTGCAAAAATGAAGGTGAAGACTCAGCTAAAGCAAGCAATATAGTCGTAAATCTCGATAAAGTCGCAGTTTTACAGAAGAAGAATCCTTTACCAAGCACAATGGATTTCCTTATCGGCATTAATCTTACAGGCAAGAGGAGTGGAAAATATCTTCTCGGAGAATGTCGATTCCGATATAAATCACCTGTAAATATAAGAAAGAGTGATTTAAAAGACAAAATCGACGGAAGTAAAGGACTTTTTTCTGAAGATGTTTCAAAGATTCATAACGAATATATTTTTCTTTTTTCCAAAAAGTGCATAGCCCAAGCACGCTCCCATTTAGCAAGGTTACAGCCGAATCTCACTTGGAAAGCACTTACAACCGAGGAATTTGAGAGCGTGTTTTAAGATTTTTCTATCGTTATAATAAAAATATTTTTTCAATAATAATAAATATAAGTACAAAGAGTGTAATAAAACTTCATTTCATGAGCAAGTTTTTACTTTGTTATACCAATCAAAACTCTTTCAAAATATAATGCTTCAGTTCTTTTGCAGAAGTTACAAAACTCTTTTTTTCTGAATTATTAGCAAAGCCAAATCCATAAGTAACACCTGTAAAATCAATTCCGGCCTCAACTGCACCATTGTAATCATGAATACTGTCACCTACCATCAAAGCATCAGTACAGTTTATTCCGGTATCTGCAAGGCAACGTTTTATAATATCAGCCTTTGAACTTTTATCATTAGCATCAATCCCGTGAATTACTGAAAAGTATTCAGCAATACCAAGATTCTCTGACATTATTTTTGCAAACTTTTCAGCTTTTAATGTAGCAACACCAGCAAAAATGCCGTTCTGTTTTAAGGTAATAAGAAGGTCTTTTATTCCAGGATAAAGCTGAGCCTCATTAATTCCCTGCTTCGCATAAAACTCTCTATAATACTTTACAGCTTCTATTGCCTCATTTTCATTAAAACCAAAACGGTTCATATATGTCTGAAGCAATGGACCGCCAATTACAGAATAAAGAACTTCATCAGAAGGAATCTCCCGCCCCATCATTTTATGAGCATATTTATGAGAGTTAATTATACCTTCCGAAGTATCAGCAAGGGTACCGTCAAAATCAAATAAAACAAGTTTTTTCATACAATCAAAATCCTTAAATCTCATACCTTGTTGGTGTAAGAAGCTTATACGAGACTTTATTCAAAGCATTTTTCAATTGAGTCGAAATTGACTGATTCTTTTGAGCTGCAGTTTCAGATTCCAAAATGGCAGAGTTATTCTGCACACAGTAGTTCTCAACCGTATTCGGGTTAAATCCATCAAAACCAGCCAGATATAACATTCCAACATTTATTTTTGATAGAAGTCTTATAAGCATTGCACCTGCATTGTCAGAACCTGAACCGATTCCAAGATATGAAGAATAATTGATTATATAATCAAAACTGAATTCTTCGTTTTTGAGATTACTTGATGCAATCACTTTTGCAGAATTTACATTTTTTAAATTTGAGAGCCTCTTTTGATTTGTAACAAAAACATAATCGCTTTTAAAAAAGTCTGGAGAAAAATTTATCGCAAAAACAACGGCTTTCTCGTTCTTAATAACAGTCTTGATTTCTTCAACTTTTTGAAGAATAGATTTTCCTGATGCAAGCAAAAGAACAGTTTTATTTTCGCAAACTTCTTTTAGTTCCTTTACTACATCATTATCATCAATATCTGATTTTTGATATTCCAGATATAATTCTTCAATAAGATTTTTATCAAAAAGATTTCTTTTATCTACAGGCAGTAAACTTAAAACTTTAGAAATCGATTCAATGGAAAGTGTTTCCTTTTCCATAAGGTATGAAGCATAATTAGGATGACATTTTTCGATGCCGGATAAAAAATACGGAAGACTGTATCCCCAGCGATGTTTATTATAAATCTCAATTAAATATTCATCCGCAATTTTTAAAAGCGGCAAAATCGAATAACGCTCTTCAACATTTGCATTTATGTACTGGGTTAAAAGTTCAGAAGAAAGATTTCCAACCCCACGTCCCATTCCATATACTGAAGCATCGATAATGATTTTTCGCTTTGTATGAAAACGCATCAATTCCTGTGCATTTGCAAAAGAAAGCTGAAGATTATTATGAGAATGGAAGCCGACAGAAATTTCTGAATCAAGATTATTATCAATCAAAAAAAATGAACGCTGTAAATCTTTTCTGTACATTATACCAAGGGTATCTACAAGATAAAAAGCGAACGGCTTTAAAATATTCACATCCAGAACTAATTTTAAAAGTTCCATATCTGAATACGAAGTTGTACCGACTGGCTGAACAAAAACCTTATACCCTTTTTCCATAAGGATTTTTGCAGATTCTTTTGCCTCATTCCATTGATGCTTATGAAATGTGAGCCGGATTCCATCAATTGAATTTTCAGTTCTTTCAGATATTTTGTTTACATCAATATCCCCTAAAGCAATCATTGCAACATACATTGCAGATTCCTTTTTAGGCTGAATCATCTCTGCAATCTGTTCGACTGAAGAAAAAACCGAGCGGTTTACATTATAGTCTTCATCACGTAAAAAACCGCATTCAATAATTTCTACATTAGATTCGCAAAGACTATGCAAAATCTGTTTTATTGAGTCATGTCCAAATTCCCAGTTATTGATGTATCCGCCATCTCTCAGGGTACAATCAAGAATGCTTATGTTACTCATTGCAGAGATAATTCTCCTTACCTACAAGTTTTCTTATAACAGAAAACAGCATCAGCAATTGCAAAGTCATCAGCTTCATCAATATCAATTGTTTCAAAGCCTCCAACTTCCACAATGTATGGATTAACTCCAATTCTTCTGTTTTCTTTAATTATCAATTCATTCTTAAAAACATAAAGACCACAAGTTTCCGCATAAAGAACTGGCAAATCCTGAGTGCGCGGAATATGGTTTATATCATAATTTAAAGGTTTTCCATCCTGCCACAAAAATTCCTGAATCTTTTTTGCTGCAAAAGCAGAATCATACCCTTTATTTTTTACAGCATCTATTCCTTTTGAAATTGATTCTGCACTCATAAAGGGTGCAGTTGCATGCGTAAGCACATATATATCTGCAGGAACGATATTTACAAAGCTTTGAAGAACATCATTCATAGTTGAAGTATCCTGATCTAAAGCCGAACTTCGCTTCAAGAATTTTATCCCTTTAGGTAAAAAATCTTTTATTTCATCATTACTGCAATAAACATATACTTCATCAAGTTCATTTACCGAAGCCAATGTTTTTAATATGCAGGAACATAAAGGTGTTCCATCACTAAAAGGCTTTGTATTCTTATTCGGTAAACGACGATTAGTCAATTTCATTGGAACAACAGCAACAATTTTCATTATGCAACCTCCCCTGGAATACAAAATGGAAAGTTGCATAATAAAACTACTCTACATTTGTCCCCCCCCCACAGTTTTTTCAGACTCCAGCCTCTTAGCCATAATTGCTCGAACCTTCTCCAAATCTTTTGGAGTATCAACAGAAAGGGTTGTAGCCTCAGTCATAATAAATTTTATCTTGAATCCATTTTCTATAAATCGAAATTCATCAATATCTTCTATACTTTCAAGATAGCCTCGCGGAGTTTTATTAACAAAATCTAATGCACTTTTAGAAAAACACTGAACTCCAACAAATTTCTTTAAGTCAAAATTACTTCTTGCTTTTGGATAAGGAATTGGACTTCGGGCCATATATAATCCATAACCATTCATATCTGTAGCAATTTTAATTTTAGAACTGTCGAAAGCATCAATTGGATCTCTTAAAATCATCATACCATTTGCAAAATAATCACTTTTCGAATCTATATTTGAAGATGGAATAAGAGCTTCAATAGCAGAACTTTCAATCAAAGGCTCATCGCCATTTACATTAATATAAAAATCAGCTGCTATTTTTTCAGAAAACTCATAAAGCCGTTCAAGATGAGTCGGACAAGAATCAGATGTCATAACCGACGGAATTCCATACTTATTACAAGCATCAATAATTCTTTGATCATCAGTTGCAACATACGCCTCATCAATTCCCTTTGCATTTTTTAAGCTTCTATATACCCACCAAAGCATTGGCTTTCCACAAATGTCAGAAAGCCCTTTGCCAGGAAATCTAGTAGAAGCATAACGAGATGGAATTACACCAACAATTTTCATTAAACTTTTCCTCCTACAATAAAAATTCTATATCTTAAAAGAAACAGAATTATCAATAACATTTAAAAATTCAAACTATTTTCATCCTGTAAAAAATCAAAAAGGCTGATAATCATTATACCATCATCATCCATATATGTTTTTATTATATCTTTTACAATGATAATCTTTTTGAAACTGTCATTTACACTTTTCAAAGATTTCTTTTCCTGATCTGATTTTTCAATTGATGAGATATTTAATGCAGACTGTATGTAATATTTTCTGCTTCCCTGATTTGCTATAAAATCAATTTCGTACTGTACCCGTTTCTTTTTGCCATCATCAAGCTCTCGTTTCTCAACAATACCGACATCAACATTAAAGCCTCTATAACGTAATTCATTATAAATGACATTTTCCATAAGATGGCTTTCTTCTATCTGTCTGAAATTCAAACGGGCATTTCTTAATCCAACATCCTCAAAATAATACTTATTCAACGAGCCTATATACTTTCGACCTTTTACATCATATCTCTTTGCTGTATTTATAATAAAGGAATCCTCAAGATAATCAAAAAAATTTATAAGAGTATTAATGCTTAATTTTGAATGCAGAACCGTTTGAAACGTCTTTAAGATCCGTGTTGGATTTGTATATGAACCTGTACTGGAAGCAAGAACATCTATAAGGTTTTCCAGCTCTTGAGTTTTTTCAATTTTATTTCTTGCAATAATATCTTTAATATATGTTTCTGTGAACAAATTTATCAAGTAAGAAGATTTTTGCTCATCAGTTTTCATGTTCAGCACAAGAGGTAAGCCGCCATAAACAATGTAATCTGACCATGCGTGATAAACATCTCCACTATAGCCCTGTAAATATTCACTAAACGAAAATGGAAGAACATGAACTTCATCACCACGTCCGCGAAATTCAGTAAGAATATCTTTAGATAAAAATCTTGAATTAGAGCCTGTTATATAAACATCTACATTCGAAAGTCTTAAAAGGCCATTCAGCATACTGTATATTTTTATTGGTTTTTCAGGATGTTTGTATTCTTCATCACTTATTGCAAACTGAATCTCATCAAGTAAAATATAATAAGTTTTGTCAGCATCTTTCACTAAAGAACGAATATAAGCCGAGAGCTCTTCCGGATTCCTATATTTCTCATTCAAGTCATCATCTAAAGCCAATTCAATAATACAATCATCAGAAACACCGGTACTTTTTAAAAAGTCAACAAACAGATTAAACAGCAGATAGGATTTTCCGCACCGTCTGATTCCTGTTACAACCTTTATAAGACCGTTGTTCATACGATTCTTAAGGGCTTCGATATATCTTGGACGAAGTATTTTCACAATAACCTCACACTGAAAAAAAACGGTATATGTACCACTTTTTTTCAGTATAATAACACTGCTTTATTTTTTCAATTATTCTATTCTTTAAGAATCACTTTTCCGTTTCATTTTCTTTATTAATATAAAGTAAAAGCCTTCTTTCCGTAGCGGCAAGCATTCCTTCAAGAATCTTTATTCTTTCCTGCTCATGAGATAACTCTGCAGTCGTTACTTTTAAATTTGTATTAGTCAAATCTTTTTCAATATGAATTTCTTTTGCCATATTCAAAATCTCCTTATTCTTTGAGTAAACATAAATAACTTCTTCATCAGGTGAAGCATAAAAATCTTCTTTCTTAGGATTGATTACACTTTTTTGAATTACAACAGGCACAATATTCTGCCATAAATCCTTACGGAAATAATCATACCAGCAGAAATCACCTGTAGAATTAATAAAAATAGCGCAGTCATTCGGATTCAAATTATCCAGAAGACTTATGATTTTATTTCTGTCTTCCTCTTCTTCTGATTTTATGTCATCAATTACACAGGCTGTATTTTGTTTTTCTGTTGAAGCGCCATATTTGTTCTCGAACTGTTCAAGAAGAATGTCGTTGCAGCCAATTTTATTAACATTCATTTTAAGAGCATCATAAATACGGAACGCTGCATAATATCTGTGAATAAATGGAAATCGTTTTTCAAAATCAACATCAAGTTCAAAGCATTCTTCAAAATGACCACGCAAGTTATAAATACCTGTTGAAGAAACCGTTGCCACACATTTAGGTTTTGGATCAAAAATAAAGGGAATAAACTCCGACGGAAAAACCTGACGTATTACTTCACTTTGAGGAAAAAGCTTTTTGTAATATAAAATATCATCTGGATGCGGCTTAAACACAAGTTTTACATCACTAAAAAAATAATCAACTACAAGTTGATACACCAATATCTGCGCTTCAAAAGTAAGAATCTGATGCCCTGTAAAATACTGTGTAAGAATAACTGAACTATCCTTTGGACAATTAATTTTTATATCACCTATAAATGCTGAAATTAGCTCTTTGCGTTCTAATTCTGGCAGTAAAGAAAGTTCTTTTACCACATCAAAATCAACAATTTTTTCCTTAGGAATATTTTTTAGATCACATTGTGCCGTCAAATTACAAAAATAATTTACAATATTTTTATTATTACCATCATAAAGTCCGTGCTCTATACATTTTTTATTAAACTCTTTTCTTAACTCTATCTCATCATTAAGATTTTTAATAATCTCTGGTCTGGTAAGAATACCAGCCGCATCTTCACAGAAAACAAAAGGTGTATTCGTAATAGAAAGATAATAACCAAATGCAAAATGTGGGCACCCGCAATAAATTGTTTCATATTTTTTTATATTACCCAATAAAGACTGAAAATATTTTTTTACAGCCTTATCATTTTTTTTATTAGCATAAGAAATATCATATGAAATAACTTTTAAGAAATTTTCATTCAAATATTTTTTTAACTCTTCACCAAGAAGGTGAATTCTTATTTGCGCAATCAAAAGAATTGAATCCTTTTTATTTTTCTTGCAATGTAATAAAGCTCTTAGTAAATGATAAGTTGAAACAGCTTCATAAATTATCATAATCCAACTCCTGCAATTAAATCTTTTAACTTCATATTGTCAAATCCAATTCCACGAGAATAAGGTAAATTTCCAAACAGTTTTTTTATAAGTCTTAAATCCTTCAGAATAAATTTAAAAGAAGAATACGCATCATGACCAGATATATTCAAAAGAAACAGATCCTTCATAAATTTTTTTTGATAATACTTACAAAAATCAAACACCCCAGCATGTATTTTCTTTATATAAGAATAAGATTCAATTTCAGGAAAATCAAAATTAAAATTATTCCTATTGTCCCAGCCACTAAAACTTGGACTCAAATTTTGAGTAAACATTTCAAAAAATATATTATTCAATCCTTTATTTGTATTTTTATGACTCATATAAAGTGATTGATTAAAATTGCGCGAAAACATATAAGGTTCAAGTTCCCCTGTAGAAAGCATATAAAGATTATCAGTTACATTATTTGTTCTAAAACCAGCAATAAAACACCTTATGTTAAAATCCATACAAAACTCATGTTTAATAAGATTCTTTAATCCTAGAGGACCAGACCCTTGCCAACCGACATCAACAATCGCAATTGATTTTGCACTTCCAATAATTTTCTTTAAATATTCTTTACAACTTTCTTTCTGAATCTTAAATACTTCTAAAACAGAATTCCAATTTTCTAAAATAAACTCTTCAAAAATCTGTTCATTCTCAATAGTGATAAGTTCATCGCTTGAAATATTAAAATCAGAAAGTAATGGTATCAACTTCTGAAGACCAGCTGAATTTAAAATTTCACCTGCTGTCATTAAAGCATTTTTATTCAAACTACGATACAAAACAACTTTTCGCAAAAAATCATTCTTATCATATTCCAGCGAATACTTAGCATTTGCAATTCTAGACCACAGGACATATTCATTCGGAACATCATCATAAAGCATGTTAAAAACTTTCTGGTAAATTGCACCATCACGGGCAAGGAAAAGAACTTTTTCAATTCCTTCTTTCTTGCATTTTTCATGAATCCAGTGGCAGTAACCTAAAATATAAAGTCCGCCATAAATAAAACCATATTCATAATAAGGGGAATATGTTTTATCGCCATTATGAAGATGAGTATTAATAATTCCTGCATAAGCAGATCCAATTATTTCAGACATGCCCTCACTACGATATTTATTCCCGATTTCATGACAGTTACGATAAAAACGAGTATCCAGACCGCAGTCTTTTGCAGAATTTATATCAGATTCATAATTATCTCCAACATGAACTATTGTTTTTCCTTCATAATCAGACTTTACAATTTCATATAATCCGCCAGAACGCTTACTTGTGCCATAATCACAGGAAACATAAAGTTTTTCATAATTTGTATAACCGCATGAAGTAAGAATTTCTTTCATCTGCTCACCAGGAATATACATATCCGAAGTTATTATTATCTTTTTTCCAAGTTCTACGAGCATATCGTAAACCCGTTTCATATACGGATTAGCAAAGCAATAGCGTTTTTCATATTCAAGTTCAGTTTGAATTCCTTTATCTGCAGAAATTCCTGTTCTCCGCTCAATAACTTTATAAATATCACTAATAGTTATTTCATAATTTCCTGTTTTTTCAAACTTTTCTTGACGAACTTTTTTTTCAGCATTAATTCTTATCTGATAAAAAGCCGGAATCTCAAGGGCATGTCCTATAAGCAGGAACAAATCAGTCGGATTTGCAAAAGGGCGCAGAATGAGAGTATCAAAAATATCAAACGAGATTACATCATACTGCAACAATCCCTTTGCAAAATGCATTACATTCTGACGCTTAAATGCTTCACTTTCAGAACCATCCAGATATGGAAGACGTGTTTTGCGTTCATAATACAGATGTTTTTTGCAACGAAAAATCCTGTAATGAAGGTTCAGCCGGAAAAGCTTATAAATGCTCAGGCAGGGAAATTTGCTGTGCTTTTCAGAATTGAGACGCTTATAAGTGCTATACTCATAGTTGATATTGTTGTTTCTAGCGACAAGAAGATAATATAGTTTTTCCTTAATGGTGGAATACATGTTAATTTTCCTTTTTCAAATATTTGCGGAAGGTGTGGTAGTAGTTGTAAAATCTGTACCAAGCCCGAAGAATTTTCAACGTTTTTGACCGTGCCAACGATCCTTGCATCCAGAATGTATCTGTATCTTTTACAGGAATTCGAAACATGGCAAAAAGTTTGTGCCACAGTTTGTTAGGAACAAAAGACCTGTACACAATTGTGCGGGCGTCAAACGGAGGAGCAAGACGCACAAGAAGCTCCTCGTCCGTTTCATCAGAAAATAGAAAATCACCGTACAGATTCGCTTCTTCAAACGACGGCTTTTCCATGATTTTTCTAAGCAAGCGTTCGGTCATTTTCTTGTCCGGACTAGACATTGGATTTGCTTCCAAATATGCTTCAGTATAGGCAAGAATCGTCTGAATTTGTCCGTTGAGGTTCCAGTTAGATGCATTTTTGTTATATTCATGCTCAAACACTGGTATTATTTCTCCATCGGCTTCTTTGTATCCTGTAGTCATTCCGTAAGGAGCGGCGCAGAATACCTCGAATAATGAGTTGTTGAAGCTGTGACGAACAAATGAAGATTCATTTATGCTGGAAAACAAATAGGAACAGGCATTACATATATCCAATCCAAATACATCAGTCTCATATAACCCGAAATAAAAACCAAGAAATGTTTTCCCAGTCAGTTTGTTCAATGAGGACTGTATTGTTCCTCTCCAACCAACATCCACAAATGCTGAATCTATTGTGTCAAGAACGCCTTCTTGTTCGAGATAAAGCAAAATGAGTTTGCGAGTCTCTTCTGAACGTTGATTAATAAAATCCATAATCTTCTGGTTTCTGCGAAAATCGTCTTTCAGCTTACTCAATTTCTCAATATCCAGCGGCTCATCCGGCGAAAAAGTCAGGTCGTTGCCAAGCAGGCTGATAAGAAAATCCTGTTCTTCCGGCACAAGAGTTATGTTTCTCAAAACCGTACGAAGGGTAGTGCGCTTTTTCTTTTCACAGATGATATCCCAGCAGGCATTACCAAGAAGTCCGTATAATGGAATCCTTGATGCATAACGAGAAATGTATAAAAAACGGCAGTCAATATCAATATTTCTCTTGTCTTTTATAAGAAGTGCTATTTTATATAAGATAAAACCATCGCGCGCAAGAAAAAACAACCTTTTCACGCCTTGCTGAACGGCCTTGCAAATAACCCAATTAACATAATCGAACAAAACGGGTGCAACAATATATGCGGTTGTAACAGCAAGAGCAGAATTATCGGAAGATTCCAATGCGGATTGCGCAGAAGTGACTTTATTAAAATCGGAATCAGTAAGAATCTTTTTGTAGTAATTTTTGCCAGTCATTTACAAAATATCTGAGACTCCTTTCCCCCTCAAATTTGCACTCCCCGGCCATCTCCCCGCGGCGCAAGGACATAGCCGGGCCTGAAAAGCTTCTGTTCTACATATCACTTGCTTTCAGCGGGATTTTCGACCTCGATTTCAATGCCGGGCATCGAGCCGACCGCGCTCACTTTCAGCGAGTCCGTCGCCTTCGCGTACCGGAGCGTAGTGGAGATGTCGGTGTGCCCCAAAAGCTCGCTTACCGTGCGCAGCTCCGCGCCGTTCTCAAGGGCAATCGTCGCCATGGTGTGCCGGGCCGTATGCCAGGACACATGCTCGACCCCGGCCATTTTTCCCCACTTACTGAGATACTGGTCAGTGTTCGCCTTTGAGCGGGCAAGGAGCGGGAATACAAAACGCTCGCCGTCAGCTGCCGTCTCCTGCCCCAGAATAGAAAGCGCCGTAACGTTCAGGGGGATGTTCACCATAGTCTTTGTTTTTTTCTGTTCCTTGCATATCCACATGATTCCGTCCGAACGGGTGACGATCATGTTCCGCTCCAGGGACCTCAAGTCGGAAATCCTGAGCCCCGTGAAACACGAAAAAAGAAAAGCCCTCCTGACCTCCGAGCCCAGTGCCCCATTGATCGGAATGGACGCAAGCCGTTTGAGCGACTGGAGTGACAGGGGCTGCTTCCTTGACTCCGGCATTTTAATATTCTTCACGAAGTCCGCCGGATTAAGTGTGAGAACCCCGTCGCGGACCGCCAGCCTCAGCTGATGCCGCAGCGCGCTGGAATAGAGACTGGCCGAGCCCTGCGAAAGCCCCGTATCCGACCTGAGCCATTCCTGAAAATCCTCAAGCCATTTCGGAGTAATCTGCGAGAGCCTGATTTCCCCGTACCTGTATCTCTTTAGATATGAAAGACAGTTCTTGAGAGTGACGTTCCCCGATTTCCGCATATTTTCTTCCATATAAATATGAAGAGCCTTGTCACTGCTCAGACAATCCGGGATGCCCCATTCCGCGCACGCAAGCTGCATCTCACGCCTGGAACGAATAATTTCAGCCAGCATGAACACCTTTTTGTCCTGTTTTTTGTTCCCCGTGAGCCTGAGCCCCAGGCTTTTCCTTGACTGCTTCCCGAAAATATAAGTCTCAATGTAAAGCCTGCCGTTCCGATTTCTGATATGCACGCTTTTTCCCATGATTAAACCTCCGTTATGTTTGTGATAGCGTGTTTGAATTGTTCCACATAAAGACAAAATGCGTACTAGAAAATCAAAAAAAGGCAACGGTTTATTTGCATCTATGGCTTTTTTTATGATATAATAACCATGTAACTATGAAAAAAATTGAAGAGCTTTCAAAAGTTAAAGGCGATGCATTTGACTATTATACAGAAGGTGTCAACGCAGACCTGTTTGAGAAAATTTTTATTGTCGATGACGTTCTTGACAATATTCGAAGGGAAGACACTTACTTTTTGATTGGAGAAAAAGGCTCTGGAAAAACAGCTTATTCAGTATATATATCGCGCCAAAACGACTCTCCGACAGATAGCAGCATTGTTCTGGTTCAAAATACATTTTACCAAAAATTCATAAATATGAAAAAACAAAGAATGCTTGACCTTTCAGAAATGAAGGATGTGTGGATAACTCTTCTGTATCTCGTTCTGGCAGAAAGACTTAAGCTTCTTTATTCAAATACTTTTATCGGCGGGTTAAAGACGAAAGGTCTTACAAAATCTATAGCAGAGTTTTACAGCAACGCATTCAAGCCCGAATTGGTCAACGCCTTTGAATTTATTGATAATGCATCTGCTTCGATAAATGAAATGATAAAAGCAGGCGTCTTCAGTTTTGGGAATGAAATCGAAAACAAGCAACAAAAAAAATATGTAGAGCAAAGTTATCAAATCAGTTTAATGAAAATCAGGGATGGCTTTGAAAAAGCATTCGATGAATTTTCTCTTTCAAAGCCATACATTCTTTTCGTTGATGGAGTCGATGCACGTCCGTCTGAAATTGAAAGCAGCCTGTATTTTGATTGTATATCAGCCCTGGCCAACGCAGTTTTGGAAATAAACACAACAGTTCTTGCCGGCAAAAAAATCAAGATAATGCCATTGATGCGTCCTGATGTAATGTACCATCTTAGCATTCACAATATGAATCAGAAATTGCGTGAAAACTCCGTTCTTCTGACCTGACAGACATCGTATAAAAGTTATGTCCGCTCTAAGCTTTTTAAAATAGCAGAAAAACACGTGATATCCTCACAATGCTAAACGAAATGATCGAGGCTACAAAGGGCGATTCCTTTACAAAGAGCGATTTTCTTTCAATGTTGTCGGATTATTCACGCTACATTGAGGGAGAGTTAAAAGATTATCTCCTTATCTACATGAGTGATTCAAATTTTTCTGATTTCAGGTCTTTTTTTGCTTATTTTGCGGGACATAGGGATTTTGATTATGATTTTTTCGTAGAAAAGCATCTCTTATACATAAAATACCTGAATGAGCTAAACCGAGAAATTCCAACCGGAATGGAGACTGCCAGAGAAGCGCTTCAACTTTTGTATGACACTAATATCATAGGATACAAAGAAAAACGTGATGATTGGAGAATGTATTGGTCTTACAAAGAGCGAAGCTATGCAAACATGAATCCGCCCGTAAAATTGGGAGGAAACTATGTTTTCCACTTAGCGTATGCCAAGGCATTTGACATACTGTAATCGTTCTCTTTTACCCCAAACTTTAAGAAATCTGAAACTATTGCAACAAAAATAATAAAATGTTATATTACCCCATAGCAAATTTGAGGGGGAAAGGTTCTAGGACTTTTTTTTTAATTATGAAGACACTAATTCTTGCAGGTGGTCTTGGTACAAGACTGGGAGAGGAAACAAGAAAAATTCCTAAACCAATGGTAGAAGTCGGAGGCCATCCTATTCTCTGGCATATCATGAAAATTTACTGCCACTACGGATACAAAGATTTTGTGATTCTTACAGGGTATAAAGGCCATATCATCAAAGAGTTTTTCCTGAATTACACAAGCCGCTATTCAGATATGACCATCGACCTTTCAAATAATGATGTTCAGATTCATAACTCACGCACAGAACCGTGGACTGTAACAATGCTGTACACAGGAGAAGAAACTCTCACTGCCGGCCGCATCTTCAGAGCTAAAGAGATTATTGGAAACGAGCCGTTTATGCTTACCTATGGAGACGGAGTTTCAGATGTGAACATTGAAAAACTTGTAGATTCACACGCAAAGAGCGGAAAACTCGTGACTCTGACAGCTGTAAAACCGGAAGGCCGTTTCGGTGCTCTAGATATTTCTCCTGACGGAACAATCAGTCAGTTTCAGGAAAAGCCTGCGGACAGCTGGATAAACGGCGGTTTCTTTGTATGCGAAAATAAAGCCCTTGATTATATCGCCCCAGAAACAGCAGATGAAATGATGTGGGAGCGCGCTCCTCTGCAGAATCTTGCAAAAGACGGTCAGCTTCATGCCTATAAACATGACGGTTTCTGGCATCCTATGGATATGTTGAAGGATAAGCAAGATTTGGAAAAATTGTGGGCAAGCGGAAAAGCACCATGGTGTGTATGGAATCACAAGGATTTTTAAACATGGATTTAAATTTTTATAAAAACAAAAAAGTTTTCCTCACAGGGCACACAGGCTTTAAGGGAACCTGGCTTAGCCGCATTCTGATTCTTGCGGGAGCAGAGGTTACAGGTTATTCTCTTGAGCCTCCTACAGAGCCTAGTATTTTTGAACAGACAAAGACTGCTTCACAAATGAAATCAATAATTGGTGATATACGGGATGGTGAAAAACTCAAAGCTGCAATGATTGAAGCAAAGCCGGACATTGTACTACACCTTGCAGCTCAGCCGATTGTACGTACTTCATATAAAGATCCTGTCGGTACTTATGAAAGTAATGTAATGGGAACTGTAAATATACTGGAAGCAGTTCGAGCAACTCCATCTGTAAAATCATTCGTAAATATTACAACAGATAAGGTTTATCTAAACCGTGAATGGGCATGGGGCTACCGTGAGAACGAAGAACTGTGCGGTTTTGATCCTTATTCAAACAGTAAATCTTGTTCAGAACTTGTTACTTACAGCTACCGTAATTCATTTTTTGCTGAAGAAAACTCACCTGCAGTTTCTACCGCCCGAAGCGGAAACGTAATCGGTGGTGGTGACTACGCTATTGACAGAATCATTCCGGACTGTATACGCGCTGTAGAAAATGGAAAAGAAATAATCCTTCGTAATCCTAATTCAACCCGCCCTTATCAGCATGTACTTGAATGTCTGAGAGGATATCTCACTTTGGCTAAAGCTCAGTATGAGGATAAGGCTTCTTTCGCTGGTTCATACAATTTTGGACCCGATGATGAAAGCTGTGTAACAACAGGCGGCCTTGCAACACTTTTCTGCGACACATGGGGAGAAGGTGCTGGCTGGAAAAACGTAAGTGAAACTAATGCACCTCATGAAGCAAACTTCCTAAAACTTGACTGCTCGAAATCAAAGTCTGTTTTAGGCTGGTACCCTCAGTGGGGCATTAAGCAGGCAATAGAAAAGATTGTCGAATGGGAAAAAGCTGTGCAGTGCGGAGAATCGCCTGCGGAAGTCACTGACAGGCAGATAAAGGAATATTTTGGGGCATAATAATGAAAAAAGCAATCGTAACAGGTGCAAGCGGATTTATCGGGAAACAGCTTATAAATGAGCTCCTTTCACGAAATGTCAAGATTGTTGCAATAGATATCAGGTTTGATGATGTTCTTCTTCAGAATAAAGAAATTACATGTATAAACTGTAAGGATAAAAATCCGTTTGATTTACGGGAAGAGCTTGAGACGGTTCAAGCAGATACTTTCTTTCATCTTGCTTGGGCCGGCACTTCTGGACCGATGCGCTCAGATTACTCTGTACAGCTTGATAATGTAAAGCTTGCCTGTGACTATGTTGTTCTTGCATCAAAAACCGGATGCAAACGTTTTATTTATGCATCTAGCATCAATGAAATGGAAACTTATGAATATCTCCAGAGCGATGACATAAATCCAAGCGGAGGATATATCTACGGAACAGGAAAGCTTGCGGCTCATCTTATGAGTGAGACAGTCGCAAAACTGAATGGTATTGATTTCATTCCGGTAATAATCACAAACATTTATGGTGCAGGAGAAAAATCTGCCCGACTTGTAAACACATCAATACGGCAACTCCTTAACGGTGAGCATTGTTCTTTTACGGAAGGAAAACAGACTTACGACTTCATTTATATCACAGATGCAATCGCTTCTATTGTTGAGGTTGCAGAAAAGGGAAAGCCGTTTAACCGCTATTACATCGGAAGCGGCGCCCCAAAGCCGCTAAGAGATTTCCTTCTGGAGATGAAGGATGTAGTCGCGCCTGGAGCCGAGCTTGGACTGGGGGATTTGCCGTTCAATGGAATCGATATCGATTACAGCCAGTTCAAACTAAAAAAGGTACAGGAAGATACCGGCTACGTAAATAAGATTCCATTTAAGGATGGAATCAAAATGACAATGGATTTTATCAAATCAGAAAAAGCGGAATAGAGGCTGTAGATGATTCAGAAGTTTGAATTTAAAGAAACAGAAATTAAAGGTCTAATAGAAGTTACTCCTTTCAATGCAGATGATGTTCGCGGGTGTTTTACGAAAGATTATTCAAAGGAAGTATTTGAGGCAAACGGTATAAAGCATGACCTTGCAGAAGTTTTTTATACAACCTCATATAAGGGTGTTATCCGAGCCCTACACTTTCAGCGCGAAAAGCAGCAGCCAAAACTTGTTCGCTGTATCCATGGTCATGTTTATGATGTTGTAGTGGACTTACGAAAAGACAGTCCGACTTTCAAAAAATGGCTGGGATTTGATTTGATTGGCGAAAAACACAATGAGATTCTTGTTCCTGCTGGCTGTGCCCACGGATACCTTGTTCTTGAGGAATCTATCGTAAGCTACAAGTGCGGTGAAAAATTCTACGGTGAATATGATGACGGAATTATGTGGAATGACCAAGACATCGCCGTAAAATGGCCGCTGGAAAAAGTTGGTGGTTTGGAGAAAGTGATTCTTGCTGATAAAGACAGAAATCTTCAAACATTCAAGCAATTTATGGAAAAATATGGCGGATTTTAGACATCTTGTGCCCGCGTTGTTTCAGCAATGAAATAGCGTAAGAAAATATATTTTTCGTATACAGACCAATGTAACCTGTATACGAAAACAGTTCTTTGACATTTCTATTTATAAGTTACAGGGGAAAGGAAAATGTTTCTTGTCATTATTTCCTATTCATGCTATTCTTATATAAAGCAATATAATAATAGGAGGTTTTATATGGCGACATCAAGCATTTTTACAAACGTACGAATTGAAGATTCCTCAAAAGCAGAAGTTTTCATCAATGCTTTAGAAAAGGCTGCATCAAATGTCAGCAATACAGTAAAGCATAATATAAAACTTCCTGTCGGCACTAGAAAAATCTACGACTCATTTATCAAGAGTGCAAAAAATAATGAATAAATATAATACTCTAAATCTTGGCATTCTTCTTAGAGATTATGATGAAGGTATTGTTTCTAAAAAAATTCAGGATTTTAACTGTCCCATAAATGAGGAAATAAATAACTTCTTTCATACAAAAGCTATTGGTTCTGTAAAACGGCATCAAACATCAACATTTCTTATCGTTGATGAAGACAGTCAAATAAATGGTTTTTATTCTCTTACTCATAAATCACTTGAAGTAAGTGCGGTTAATCTAAGTAAAACGTATGCAAAAAAGATTTCAATTTATTCAGATTTTGATGAATACAGAAACACATATTATATTTCTGCTTTTCTTATAGCGCAATTCGGGAAAAATCAGAACATTCCAAAATCAAATGTTATTACAGGAGATGAAATGATGGAGATGGTTCTTAATCATCTAAGAACTATCCGAGATGAAATTGCAGGTAATGTCGTATATCTTGAATGTGAAAATAAAGAGAAGCTTATATTATTTTATCAAAGAAACGGCTTTGTTAAATTTGGTGAACGTTTTTCAACTACAGAAAATACAAATTATATTCAAATGCTCAGATTCTTATAATCCCTAAATATCCACAAAACAACCTGACTCCTTGAATTTATAAATAGTTATGTCAAAGTGCAAGGAGTTTTTTTTATTTTGGCAGATTTTGACATTCTTGTAGTGGGTTGTGGGCTTACAGGCTCTGTTATAGCCCGTGAACTTGCAGAAAAAGGTAAAAAAGTCCTCATCATTGAGCGTCGTGACCATATTGGTGGCAACATGTATGACTACAACGACACTAACGGAGTTCTTGTTCAACTGTACGGACCGCATACATTCCATACAAAAAAACGAGAATTGTATGAATATATGTGTAAATATGCAGACTGGCAGGATTATAAACTTACTTGCGGAGCTGTAATAAACGGAAAGTTCACGCCCACACCAT
This sequence comes from Treponema sp., assembly GCA_017469785.1. Lineage (GTDB taxonomy): Bacteria > Spirochaetota > Spirochaetia > Treponematales > Treponemataceae > Treponema_D. The sequence continues at coordinate 6,018 of JAFUFU010000048.1, read as the reverse complement.
TCAACTTTCAGACCATAGACGATTTCTTTGATGCAGAAAAAGCTGCAAAGATTAAGGATGCGATAAAAAACGAGTATTCTGATCAGGAGTTTGCGCCAGTTCTGGAACTCCTGAACCACAAAAATCCTCTGATAAAGGAGTTTGCGCAATTTCTCTTCACAAACGATTACGCGCCCTACACTGCAAAACAGTGGGGAATCAGTCCTGAGGAAATTGACCCTAGCGTACTCCGGCGCGTTCCAGTGCGCTTCAACTACGACACTGGTTATTTTGACGATGAATTTCAGGTCATGCCGAAAAAATCTTTCACGGACTTTTTCAAAAAGCTCCTTGACCATCCGAATATAGAGGTTCGCCTTGGATGCGACGCAAAAGGCTGGGTTCGCCTTGATGAAAAATCAAAAGCGATTTTTGTGAACGGAGAAAAGTTCAGAGACAAAGTGTACTACACAGGCGCCATAGATGAGCTTTTCGATTGCAAATACGGAAAACTTCCGTACCGGTCTCTCCGCTTTGAGTGGAAAACGGAAAAGAAAAAAAGTTTGCAGAATGCTCCGGTAGTAGCTTATCCGCAGGAAAAAGACTTTACCCGCATAACAGAGTATACAAAACTCCCTGTTCAAAATGTTGGCGAGAAAACGGTTTATGCATTGGAATACCCGCTCCCATATAAAGCAGGAGAAGATAACGAGCCATACTACCCGGTTCCTACGGAAGAGTCACAGCTAATGTATGAAAAATATCGAGCGGAAGCAAAGCAATACTCGCAGCTTGTCGTCTGCGGTCGGCTCGGGGATTTCAAGTATTACAATATGGACAATGCGCTGGAATTGGCATTGGATATTGTAAAATCAGAATTTTGACGTTAAAAATTTGTTGGAGATAAAAATATGCTAAAAAAAATTATTAAACAATTATTATCTTTCGATTTTAAAAAAAATGTGGAGAATCATCTATCTTTGATAGATGCAAACATTTCTAAACTATGTTCTGAATTTAGTAATTATAAAAATCTAATGATAACTTTGGATTTTCTTGAAAAATTTCCGGGAAAAACAATTAATGAAGCAAAAAAGTCACTGTTTACCAATTATCCGACACCAGAAGGATTTCTTTTATCCATACAGCAATGCAATCTAAAGCTACTGAAAGATTTAAAAAAAGAATGTGATTCTCTTAAAATAAAATTTTGGCTTCATGCGGGTACTTTAATCGGTGCACTGCGACATTCTGGGTTCATTCCCTGGGATGATGATGTTGATATAGGAATGGAACGGGAAGATTTTAATATTCTTAGAGAGCATTTGAAGAAAAACACAAATTTTATTCTGAACGAATTTTATAATCAAATAACATGTAGCAGGCAATATCAGTTGAAATACAACAATGAAGTTCCTTGTTTCATTGATATTGTGATTTGGGACAAATCAAACGCAAAAACACCAGCCCAAATTATAGAGCATCGGAACAACTTCAACATGATAAAAAAACAAATGCTAAAAAACTTTCATGATTTAAAACTTCCACCTGTAATTGATGTCGGATATTACATGTTAGGAATGTATGATGGTATGAATAAAATTGAAATTGATAAAATTTTGAATACAGCTGTAAATTCATTTTCATTTGATGATACAGATAATGATTATTCACTTTTCTATTCCATTATGAATTATCCCTTTCCTTATCCATTAATGCTGAATAATCAATTTTATCCATTAAAATTAGTTCCATTTGAAGATACGGCCTTTTATGTCCCAGCAGACAGTGAAAAATATTTGGAAGGGTATGGGGATATTTATTTACCACCTAATGATATTGGTAAGAATTCTCATATTTACGCATTTTTATCTAAAAAAAACATAATAGAAAATTTTATTTCTGAGGTCAAAAATGAACAATAAAATTAAACCTAAGACACTTGAAGATTTCTACAAAAGTATAGAAAAAGATAATAATTCAATAATAAGCGATATTGAGCCGGTTTTCAATGAAAAATATGCAGTCTGCATATCAGTAAGTGATTTTTATGCAAAATATGCAAGTCTATTATTGATTTCGCTTATCCAAAACAGTTCCTCTGAACATAATTATGATATAGTTATTCTAACAACAGATATGTCACATGAAAATCAGTTTATTCTAAAAACGCTGACAGACAAAACTAATATAAAAATTCGAATTTTTAACATAAATGAAAATATTAAAAACTTTACATTTTATACATGGGCACATTTTACTCAAAACACATACTATAGATTAAGTATTCCAAAATTATTTTGTTTATATACGAAAGTCTTATATCTTGATTCTGATGTCATCGTGAACAGAGATGTTCATGAACTTTTCCAATTTGACTTAGGTGAAAATTTTCTTGCAGCAGTAAAGGACACACATGTAATGTCATATTGCAATGGATTGAATACAGAACAATTGGAATATAATATTAATGTTTTAAAATTAGAATATCCAAAAAATTATTTTCAAATGGGAGTAGCTGTATTTAATATTAAAGCTATCAACACTAAGTATATGAAAGATTTATTGAAGATAGCAACCACCGTAGAATACAAATGGCTTGACCAAGATATTTTAAATACTGAATTTCATAATAAAATTTCTGAATTACCAATCGAATGGAATGTTATGATTAAAAACAAAGAACCATATATAGATGAATATTATTTACCTGACGAATATCGAGAAAAATACTATGAAGCACGAAAGAATCCAGCTATCATTCATTTCTGTGGAGGAGTATATTACAGATTTCCGTTTGTCCCTGACATGAAAAGATATTTTTGGAAATTTGCAATACAATCGCCATATTTTGAAGAAATTCTTACACAAATGATTGCTATAAAAATGCCAACGAGTGAGTTACAGAATAAAGAACTTGAGTGCTTACGGCAAGAATTCCAAAAAACGCATTTTCCGAATATTAACACTCATTTTGCAGAAAACGAAAGAAAAATGTTGTTTTTATTTGTAAGTAATCATAAATTTAGATTCATTGTAAGAAAAACTTGTTTTAAGATTCTTAAACATATAAGATTTAGAGATTGGAAAGAAAAATATAGTAAAAAGTATGCAATAGAAGATTTTTTGATTAAAGAGTCACAAAATACTGTAAGTAATATTTATGCTTTTTTGAATTCTGACAAAATTTCGACATTAAAGTAATAGTTTTGTAAATTGTGTATATATAGTCCACTTGGTGATGTTTATAAATTTGACACAAACATGAAATCATTTATAGAGTAAAATAAATTAAGATATGAAATCCATAAAAATCTTCGTTTCACACAGAATAGACATAGATAGTTTTCAGATTCCAAACCCGATTTTTATAAATATTCTTTGTGGAGCATATAGGCCACATAAGGACTCGGGACTCCTTGGGGACAACACAGGCGATAACATCTCTGAGCTTCAACCATATTTCTCTGAACTCACGGTTCAATATTGGGCTTGGAAAAACCAGGACGCCGATTATTACGGATTGTGTCATTATAGAAGATTTCTTTCCTTTTCTGATGAAAAATTTAGGAGTAATGAGCAAAATTTCGTAAAAGAACCTCTCCTTTACAAACAAACTGCAAAAAAATACAACCTGTTGAGCGGGGAAAAAATCAGAGGGTTCTGTGAGAAATATGACTGCATTGTTTCAGAACCTTCGCCTGTTCAAGGATGGAATTTACAAAATAAAAACAACTTGCTATCCAATACTTTGGATTTATGGTTAGCATTTGGTAATGTATGCGAAAAGGACATAAATATTCTGCATGAAATAATTTTTAAGCATTTTTCCGACTATTCAGAGGCTTATAATTGCTATTTTGAACGCACGGAATATACAGGCTTTAATTGTTTTTTAATGTCAAAAGACCTTTTTTTTAAGCTTTGTGATTTTCAATTTTCAGTAATAAGATATTTTGAAAAGTTCATTGATGCCAGCTCTTATTCGGATGAAAATAAAAAGCGGATTTATGGATATATCTGTGAAATTTTGTACGGCATATTTATAAAAAAAATTGAAATCGAAAAACAGCACAAGATTTATTATACACAATTAATTATGTTCTCAAACACAGAAAAATTGTCTTTCTTTAAGTCTATCCTTTTTTTCATGTTTCCGTATAACTCTAAAAGAAGGAGTCTCCTGAAGAAACTAAAAAAACTCTTCAAATTTCTTTTTGTAAAAACTGATTCATGACAAATATTTTCTCTGCGCAATCTCATTTTGAGAAATATGCAAATGTAAAATCTCATCTCCTCTATTCTCCAAACAGCAAGGAACCAGAGCCTGTTATTTCTATACTAATTCCAACTTTTAATGATTCACCTTATTTTGAAGAAGCCCTGATGTCCGCACTCTCTCAAGAAGGTGATTTTCCTTATGAGATTATCATTTGTGATAATACACCTCTGAGGTCTGGGAAAAACAAAACACAAAAAATAATCGAAGATTTATCTTCAAATAAAATCTACTATTACCGTAATGAAGAAAATATCGGAATGATTGGGAACTGGAATAGATGCATTGAACTTGCAAAGTCTGAATTAATAACATTCTGCCACAGTGACGATAAGCTTGAGGCAAACTGTTTAAGCACTCTATTAAGTATTCATGAAAATCATCCTGATAAATGCATAACCGCATCATATAATACGATTGATAGTACAGGAACAATTTTACGGAGGAAAAAAACAAATGAAAGATTATTTAAGTTTTTTAGAATCCGAAATGTACACAAATATTCAAATTTTGATATTTTCATGCAAAGTCCTGGATTTGGAGTCGGTTGTCTCTTTGAAAAGGAGAAAATGATTAATCTGGGTGGTTTTTCTGAGGAATATTACCCATCATCTGATTATGCGCTGCTTACAAAATACTGCTTTGAATATGGAATGATTTACAGTGAGATTCCGACTTTTTCCTACAGAAAGGCAAGCAACGAGTCATTTAACACGTGGACTTTATTCGCTGACAGGGACTTGTTTTTTCGAAGATGCATGATTCCCCAATTTTTTTTACCAGAAATTTTGTTGAGATTCATAATGCTCGCAAATTATAAGGTCAGTTCTGATGAATTTCAACGAATATGGGGGAAATCATATTCTAAAAAAAAGCACATCCATAATATGATTTACAGATTCGTTATAAAGGTGACTGACATACGAAAAATAATTTGGTGTTTCCAAAGGTATTAAGCCATGCGCTATTATTCATACTCTACCCCTACCCCCTTCACCACGAGGTTTCCGCCCAAGAGCAAATCGTCCGTTTCAAAGTCGATGTGAAGCCGGCTTCCGGCGTGGAGAGTGTTTTTTGAGAGCGTAAAGGCGTAGACTTTCTCGCCGGGAAGCAGTCTCTTGGAATCGAAGGGCTCGCTGCCTTCAACGTTGATTCGAAGGGCTGCGTCTGGAACTTTGACGAGTATATGGAGCGAGACGGAGAGAGGACGGTCTTTTTCGGCCTCTACTATGAGTGACGCCGTTCGCTCCCTCAGGCTATGTCCGCCGTCACATTCAGACCAGTAGCGGTTGTCAAAAACGGCTCTTGCAGCCGGGAGTTTTTTGAAAGACTCAATGGCCTTTTTCTTGTCTTCTTCAGTCCGTACGCCCATCTGCTCCAGGTATTCACCGTGGACAGTTTTGGGCGCGCCTATAGTCCGAATCTGGCCTTCGTCAATCCAGATGCTCCGCTCGCAAATTTGCTCGATTTGCCCGAGAGAATGGGAAACAATGACTATGGTTGTTCCGGAAGCCTTGATTTCCTTGAGGCGGTTGAAACACTTGGCCTGAAAAGCCGCGTCGCCAACGGCAAGGATTTCATCGATAAGAAGGATATCCGCGTCAACGTTAATCGCGACCGCAAAAGCCAGGCGCATGTACATTCCGGAGGAATAGGTCCTGACCGGATTGTCGATGAATTCCTCGAGCTCGGAAAAAGCGATGATATCCGCGACCTTGCTGTCGATTTCTTTTTTGGTGAGCCCGAAAATCGCGGCGTTG